>NZ_JBMOUI010000020.1:0-63587 GCF_049319765.1 Paenibacillus sp. S29
GTTATGAACAGCCGCTTCATGTCGCATGGCTGTCGGCATTTGTATTTGACGCTTCAGTGAAGCAAATCTTTGCCAGCCTGCTGTTAGGCCACACCCTGCACGTGGTGTCCCGTGACGTCAGTCTGAGCGGAGAGCATTTGATCGCCTACTACCGCACGCACCGGATTGATCTGTCGGACGGCACACCTGCGCATCTGCATATTTTGAACGAAAGCGTCAATGTGACGGAAGCGCCGGAGGTGAAGCATTACCTGATCGGTGGCGAAGCATTATCCGTGCAGCTGGTAAATGTGTTCCTGCACAAGTGGTCCGGGTATCGTCCGGTCATTACCAACGTGTACGGTCCGACCGAAACCACGGTAGATGCGACTGCTTATACGATTGAAGATGTAGAGTCCCTGAACGCACTGCTGGAAAAAGGGGAGCATACGGTATCCATCGGAACGCCGATAGCGAACCAGTCCGTGTACATCTTGAACAGCCAGCAACAGCTGGTGCCGATCGGGATCGCAGGTGAGCTTTATATCGGAGGTGCAGGTGTCGGACGAGGATACCTGAACCTGCCGGAGCTGACGGCAGAGAAGTTCGTCCCAAATCCGTTCGCAGATGCGGCAGCAGCCGATCAAGCGGACAGCACTCACGCAAACCGGATGTACCGGACGGGCGATCTGGCCCGGTGGTTGCCAGACGGCAGCATTGAGTATTTGGGCCGGATCGACCACCAGGTGAAAATCCGGGGTTACCGGATCGAGCTGGGCGAGGTGGAAGCACAGCTGCTGACCGTGGATGGCATTCAGAAAGCCGTGGTCACAGCATGGGAAAACGAAGACGGACACAAGGACCTGTGTGCCTACATCATAGCTTCAGAGTCCCTGAGTTTGCCGGAGCTGCGCAATGCGCTGCAGCCGAAGCTGCCGGATTACATGATCCCGACGTATGTGGTACAACTGGATCGTTTCCCGCTGACACCGAACGGGAAAATCGACCGCAAGGCGTTGCCGGCACCAGAAGCACGTCTCGAAGGAGGCCTGGAGTACGTTGCACCGCGGACGCCGCTGGAAGCTAAACTAGCCCAAATCTGGCAGGATGTCTTGAAACTGTCCAGCGTAGGAGTCACCGACTCATTCTTTGACGTGGGTGGGCACTCCCTGCGGGCAACGACGCTGGTGGCCAAAATCCATCAGGAACTGGACAGCCGGATTACGCTGCGTGAGGTGTTCCAACACTTTACGATTGAGCAGCAAGCCCAGCTCATAGCTACGCACGGTACAGACACCTATACGGTGATCCCTGCGGCGGCGCAACAGGCGTACTACCCGGTTTCCTCGGCTCAAAAACGACTGTACATTTTGAGCCATCTGGAAGGTGGGGATCTCAGCTACAATATGCCGGGTGTATTAACCGTGGAGGGGCCGCTTCAGGCCGATCGGCTGGAAGATGCGTTCCGTCAGTTAATAGCCCGCCATGAAACGCTGCGGACTTCCTTTGAAATGGTGGAAGGCGAGGTCGTTCAGCGGGTTTACGATCAAGTGGAGTTTGCAGTAGAGCGCCTGCAGGCCAGGGGGTCCGAAGCCGAAGCCTATATCGAGTCCTTTGTAGGCAGCTTTGATCTTCGCCAGGCACCACTGCTGCGTGTCCGTCTCATTCAAACTGAACCAGAGCGCCATCTCCTGATGTACGACATGCACCATATTATTTCAGACGGTGTATCGTCTAACAATATCGTGCAGGAGCTGGTACAACTGTACGAGGGACAGGAATTGGAGCCGTTGCAAATTCAGTACAAAGACTACGCCGTGTGGCAGCAGCAGGAGATGCAGCGTGAATCATACCAACGCCGGGAACACTTCTGGCTGGAGCATTTAGCCGGAGAATTACCGGTACTGGATTTGCCAATTGCTTATCCTAGACCTGCTGTTCGCAGCTTCGAGGGTGCGATGTATGAATTTACAGTGGACACGAATGTATCCGAGCAACTGCACCGAATTGCGGCACAGACCGGAAGCACGCTGTACATGGTGCTGTTGAGCGCCTACACCGTTCTGCTGTCCAAATACAGCGGTCAGGACGATTTGATCATCGGTACGCCGGTAGCAGGCCGCTTGTTGCCGGAGCTGGAGCCACTGATCGGAATGTTCGTCAATACGCTAGCCATCCGGCATCAGCCGAAGGGCAACCAAACGTTCCACAACTACTTGCTAGAAGCCAGAGATCGTACGCTGCAAGCCTTCGAGCATCAGGATTATCCACTGGAAGAGTTGGTGGAAAAGCTGGATGTAGCACGGGATGCAAGCCGTAACCCATTATTTGACACTATGTTTGTACTGCAAAATACGGAGTCACAGGAAGCGAAGCTAGAAACGCTGTCCTTCAGTCCATATGTTCAGGAGCACAGCATCTCCAAATTCGATTTGACCTTGTCTATGAGTGATGAAGACGGGGAAATCAAGGGTTCCTTTGAATATTGCACGAAGCTGTTTGGAGCCGACGCTATTGAGAGATTAACCAGAGATTTGATAGCGATCCTGTCCCAGGTTGGGATCAATCCAGATTTGCTGTTAAGCGATATTCAGGTGAACTCGGACGAGCAACCGGAAGGCTTCTCGCCGGATTCCATCGACTTTGTTTTCTAAATCCGTTTTCTAAATGCAATGAATTCACTTTGCGTGTGCAGAGGGCGGCGGCTTGTCCGACTGCCCTTGCCTGCAAAGTATTCTTTTTCTGACACAACGCTCATGTACGTAACAACGCACCATCCAACCGGGGGAACAGGCCCCGAGAAGCAGGAGGGATGTCATTGAAAGCCTTATTTGAGAAGGAAAAAAATTACTGGAGTCATAAATTGGAATCTGAGGATCATATCATCTGCCTACCATACACCAACCATGTGTCCAGAAGTACAACTGTAACGAGTTTAAATTCCCATACGTACACGCTCACATTTCCAACTGAAATTTCCCAAAGAATATCATCTATAACAGGTGGCGCTCCATGGGCTGTGTTTATGGTCCTGCTTGCTGGAGTAGAGAGCTTATTGCATAAATACACATGTGAGGAACGCGTGCTGCTGGGCATTCCGGTAGCCAAGTCTAGCAACGGTGCTACAAAGCCGATCAACCATCTGCTTTTATTGAAAAATACGCTGGATTCCAGCACAACCTTCAAAGCCTTGCTGTCTCAAATCAAAACCTCTGTCGGCGAAGCAATTGAACATCAAAACATTCCTTTTTGGAACTATTCTGAATTACTTGACATTCAACGTAATGAGGATGGAAAGCCTCTTATTCACACCACAGTATCCTTGCAAAACATTCATATTTCTGATTTTTTGAGTCACCTACAATCTGAACTAGATTTCCAGTTTCAATGGGAACATGAAGCGGTCTCCCTGAACGTAAAGTATAATAGCGACCGTTATAGCGAGACGACGATTGAGCACTTTGTTGAGCAGCTTCTGCGGCTGTACACTATTGTTTTGCAGCAGCCAGAGTTGGCGATTTCCACAGCACAAGTGCTGTCAGAGCAAGAAGTAGAGCAGCTGGTCCATACGTTCAACGATACAAATGTGGATTATCCACGTCATGCGTCTATTCATGAATTGTTCGAGAAACAGGTGAAGCAGACACCACAGCAGGTGGCGGTAGTGTGTGGGCAAGATAGCCTAACCTATGCAGAATTGAATGAAAAGGCCAACCGACTGGCTCATTCTTTACGTAAGCAGGGAATCCGCACCGAGCAGACGGTCGGCATTGTAGCTGAACGCTCGATTGAGATGATTGTCGGTATGCTCGGAATTCTCAAAGCAGGTGGAGCATATGTACCCATTGATTCTGATTACCCGGATGAGCGTGTACGCTATTTGTTGAAGGATTCCGGTGCGGACATACTGCTCGTGCAGCGAATGGAACATCGGCCCACTGATTTTAAGGGAAGGGTGCTTGACCTTAGCGATGCTGTAATTTATGGAACGGATGATGCTGATCGTTACGATCCCATTTTGCCGAATGATCACGGAACGAATACTGATCCGGGATACGTGGACTGCCTAGATCCGTTCTACTCCATTTCCGCCAGTCCCGAACTTGCTTCTACGACAACCATACAACCAGAAAACATGCAACCCAAAGCTACGCAATCAGAACAAGCAAAACAAATACAGCACGCTAATGCTGCTGAAGAACAACCGAAAGCGAGCGCAGCTGGTCGCTTGGCCTATATTATGTACACCTCAGGGACTACAGGCCAGCCCAAAGGGGTTATGGTGGAGCACCGTAATGTCGTGCGTTTGGTGACAAACACAAATTATGCACGCTTGAATGCCGACACGCGCATTTTGCAGACCGGGTCTGTTGTCTTTGACGCGTCCACCTTCGAAATTTGGGGTGCGTTATTGAACGGTGGACAGCTGGTGCTGGTGAGTCAGGATGTTATTTTGGACGCGCCCAAGCTCAAGGAAGTTGTTCGCAATCACGGCATTACCACGATGTGGCTGACCGCACCACTCTTTAATCAGGTATCCCAGCAGGACTTGGAACTATTTGAGGGGATGCGGGAGCTATTGGTTGGTGGTGATGTGCTGTCCGTACCGCATATTAACCGGGTATTGGAGGCCCATCCGAATCTACATATCATTAACGGCTACGGTCCGACGGAAAATACGACCTTTTCCACCACACATGCCATTACCGGCGTTCAATCGGCATCTGTGCCCATTGGTAGCCCGATCCATAACTCGACGGCATATGTCGTGGACGGTTCGATGCAGCTCCAGCCTGTTGGCGCGTGGGGAGAACTGATCGTCGGTGGTGACGGGGTGGCTCGCGGATACCGCAACCGCCCAGAACTGACGACCGAAAAGTTCATTGACAGTCCGTTCCGTGGCGGCGAACGCTGCTATCGAACAGGGGACCTGGTGCGTTGGAATGCGGACGGGACGCTGGAATATAAGGGACGAATCGACGCGCAGGTGAAAATTCGAGGCTACCGGATTGAGCTGGGCGAGGTGGAAGCACAGCTGTTGAAGCTGGAGGCAGTCCGAGAAGCTGTTGTAATTGCACATGAAGATGAGCAGGGGCAAAAGCTGCTCTGCGCATATGTGGTCACCCATGCGGAAGTAGCGACAAGTGAGCTGCGTAGTGCTTTGAGCCAGGAGCTACCGGGCTACATGGTACCGTCGTATTTTGTGCAGCTGGAGCAATTGCCACTGACGCCCAATGGCAAGGTGGATCGCCGAGCGTTGCCACAACCAGAGGGAGGTGTAAGCTCAGGCGCAGAATATGTACCTCCTCAAAATCAATTACAAGCACAATTGGCTAGCATCTGGAAAGATGTGCTGGAGCTTGAGCGCATTGGGATTAAGGATAACTTTTTTGAGGCAGGAGGACATTCCCTGCGGGCGACACATGTCATATCACTCATCTATAAGGAATTGCATAAAAATGTGCAGCTAAAGGATCTGTTCCAGCATCCGACAATTGAACAGCTGGCGCAGGTTATTGAAGCACTGGAGCAAACCACCTATGAATCCATCCCTGTTACGGAGAATAAGCCATTTTATGCGGTTTCTTCAGCTCAGAAACGGATGTATATCCTCAATCAGCTTGATGGAGCGGGAATTAGCTATAACATACCTGGTGCCCTGACTCTGACCGGTTCACTTGATCACAAGGCACTGGATAACGCGTTCCGTCAGCTTATTGACCGCCATGAAACATTGCGCACAAGTTTTGAGACCATGAACGGTGAACCTGTCCAGCGAGTACATGACGAGGTTCCTTTTTGCATGGAATTGACCTATGCTCACGGAGCTGCCCCAAAGGAAACGGATGAGCTGGTACGTAACTTTGTCAAACCATTCGATCTGGGGCAGGCCCCGTTATTCCGAGTTGGTTTGATTGAAACAGACCCAGAGCATCATATTTTGCTCATGGACATGCATCATATCATTTCGGACGGCACCTCTATAAATGTACTAATTCAGGACTTCATTCATTTATATGCAGGCGACACGCTGCCATCGCTACGCATTCAGTATAAAGACTACGCCGCTTGGCAACAGAAGCAGCAGCAAAGTGAACGCTACCGGGAACAGGAAAACTACTGGCTCAATACCTTCGCAGGAGAGCTACCTGTGCTTGATCTACCGACTGATTATCCACGCCCAGCGGTGAGAAGCTTTGAAGGAGATGTGCTGGAATTTACGCTTGACCAACGACAAAGCGAAGGCTTAAAAAGCATTGCGGTGCAGACGGAATCGACATTATATATGGTGCTGTTGGCTGCCTATTCGGCTTTGCTTAGCCACTATAGCGGGCAGGAAGATATTATTGTCGGTTCGCCAATTGCAGGGCGGCCCCATGCGGATCTTGGCAGTCTGATCGGGATGTTCGTGAATACACTGGCAATCCGTAATTATCCAGAAGGCGGGAAAACGTTCCGCGATTATGTGTTGGAGGTCAAGGAAAACGCGTTAAAGGCTTTTGAACATCAGGATTATCCGTTTGAAGAGCTGGTGGAGAAGCTGGGCGTAGATCGAGATTTAAGCCGTAATCCGTTATTTGATACCATGTTTGCACTACAAAACATAGAGCAAAAAGAGCAGCAACTGGCGGGGCTGCAATTGGCATCTTATCCAAGTGAGCAAACGACGGCCAAATTTGATTTGAGTCTGTTCGCAGTGGAGGATGGAGAACAAATTTCCTGTGCTCTTCAATATGGAACTCGGCTGTACAAACGGGAAACCATTGAACGACTGACTGAACATTTGCAGCAGCTTATCAATGCGGTTATAAAACAGCCGGATATCGCTCTTTCGGCTATAGAAATGGTTTCGGCCCAAGAAAAAGAGCTGCTTGTGCAGAGATTCAATGATACGGTAGCAGACTATCCGTATCCACGAGATCAAGCACTGCATGTGCTGTTCGAGGAACAGGTAGCGCAATCACCAGATCGGCTGGCCATCACCTTTGCGGACATGCAGCTTACCTACCGCGAGCTGAATGAACGTGCCGACCGTCTGGCACGCATACTCGCTTCCCATGGGATACAGCGCGGGTCCGAGCCAGAGACACAGCGAGTAGGGATTATGGCTGAACGCTCCATTGAAATGGTCGTCGGTATGCTGGCGATTTTGAAGGTCGGAGGGGCTTACGTTCCCATTGATCCCGATTATCCTGAGGAGCGTATCCGTTATTTACTGGAGGATTCCAGTGCGGGGCTGTTACTGTTACAGCGACGTGAGCAGATGCCTTTTGAACCCGGCATTCCGGTCATCGATTTGAGTGATGAACAGCGATGCGATAGCAAATCTGAATGTGACGCTCAGACGGATGGAACAATTGCGATTACAACAGGGGGATCTTCCTCCGATCTTGCGTATGTGATCTACACCTCTGGTACGACAGGCAAGCCGAAGGGCGTGATGATTGAGCACCGTAATGTCGTGCGCCTAGTGAAAAACAAAAGCTATGCCATGCTTGATGAAAATACACGTATGCTGCAATTGGGCGCAGTTGTGTTCGATGCCTCCACATTTGAAATCTGGGGAACGCTGCTGAACGGGGGACAACTGTATGTGGTAAGCCATGACACTATTCTCGATGCCTCCAAGCTCAAACAGGCAATTGACAAGTATCGTGTTAATACGATGTTCATGACCACGGCTTTATTCAATCAGTATTCGCAGCAAGAAATCGGAGTGTTTGCGTCCCTGAAGGAGTTGCTCGTGGGTGGTGATGTGTTGTCTGTACCACACGTCAATCGTGTGTTGAAGGAGTACCCGCAGCTTCGCCTGGCCAATATTTATGGTCCGACGGAGAACACCACCTTTTCCACCATCTATGACATTACAGAACCGCAAACCCAGGCTATTCCCATTGGACGTCCAATTGATCACTCGACCGCTTATGTGGTCAATCGTTCGTTGAAGCTGCAACCTATCGGAGCCTGGGGAGAGCTGATCGTCGGTGGCGACGGTGTTGGGCGAGGATATCTGAATCGGCCCGAGCTTACGGCGGAAAAATTTATTGAAAGTCCATTCCGGTCTGGAGAATATTGCTATCGTACAGGGGATTTAGTGCGTTGGCGTGCTGATGGTGTACTGGAGTACAAGGGAAGAATGGATGAACAGGTCAAAATTCGCGGCTACCGCATCGAACTGGGTGAAATTGAAACCCGTTTGTCCACGATTCCAGGTGTGAAGGAATCGGTTGTTACCGTGCGGCAGGACGATCACGGACAAAAACAGCTGTGTGCCTATTTTGCAACAGACAGTGAATTGAGCGCCAGCGACTTACGTAACATTTTGTCGCAGGATCTGCCTGGCTATATGGTGCCGTCTTACTTTGTGCAGCTCTCCAGACTGCCTTTGACGCTGAATGGCAAAGTAGACCGCAGGGCACTGCCCGCACCTGAGCACAATCTCGATACAGGTATGGATTATGTGGCACCCGAGACGGATGTCCAACAGGCACTGGCTACGGCTTGGGGAGCCATTCTTGGTATCCCGAAAGTCGGAATACAGGATAACTTTTTCCATTTGGGTGGTGACTCCATCAAGGCCATCCAAGTATCGTCCCGCTTGTTTCAGGCTGGATACAAGCTGGAAATGAAGGATTTGTTCAAATACCCGACAATTGCGGGACTAAGCACACATATTCAGCCTGTTAACCGAATAGCCGAGCAGGGCGAGGTTACAGGAAATGTAGTGCTTACACCGATTCAGCGCTGGTTTTTTGAACAGCCAACGGAAGAACCACACTATTTTAACCAATCTGTCATGCTCTATCGTCAGGAAGGCTATGACGAACAGGCACTACGGCGGGCGCTCCATCAGATTACTTCGCACCATGATGCATTGCGTATGGTTTTTAGTTTGTCGGAGAACGGATGTACAGCATGGAACCGCAGTGTAGAGGAAGGCGAACCGTACCATCTGGAATGCTTTGACTATAATGACAGCGATGTAAACAAGCAAGATTTGGCGAAGATAATTGAAGCGAAATGCAATGAAATTCAATCTGGTATTTCCCTAAGCGAAGGTCCGCTGATGAGACTGGGGCTGTTCCGTTGCCCGGATGGAGATCATCTGCTGATCGTGATTCATCATTTGGCGGTGGACGGGGTATCCTGGCGCATTTTATTCGAGGATTTGGCGACTGCTTATGATCAAGCCTCCAAGGGTGAACAGGTGATTCAGCTGCCTCATAAAACAGATTCGTTCCAAACATGGGCCGAGCAGCTGCACGCTTATGCCAACAGTCCAGCTATGGAACATGAGCGAGCGTATTGGGGGAAACTTGCACAAGCGGAACTGGCTTCTTTGCCGCAGGATTATGGGCATAACGAGCACGAAAAGCCATCGATTGGCGATAGTGAGTCGGTTACTGCTTTGTGGACACATGCAGAGACAGAGCAGTTGCTCAAGCAGGCCAATCGTGCCTACCGTACAGAAATTAATGACCTGTTGTTGACGGCGGTAGGAATGGCATTGCAAGCATGGAGTGGAAATGATCGTTTCCTGATAAATCTAGAGGGACATGGACGTGAAGCCATTTTACCAGAGGTGGACATTACTCGAACGATAGGGTGGTTTACAAGCCAATATCCTGTTTTGCTCGATATGCCGGAAGAACTGGCACTTTCTCAACGGATTAAGCGTGTGAAGGAAGGACTGCGCGGCATTCCGCAAAAAGGGATTGGCTACGGTGTACTGAAATATTTATCCGACCGTCAGACACAGGCACCGGAGGCATCTCCAGCCATATTTACGACAGATCCCGAAATCAGCTTTAACTATTTGGGACAGTTCGATCAGGATATGAAAGGGAACGACTTGCAATCATCCTCATATGAGGGTGGGATGCCGCTGAGCCCGACCATGGCTCGAACGTATACGCTGGATTTTGGCGGCATTATTTCGGGAGGCCAACTGGGTCTGACGATTAGCTATAGTCGTACCAGCTATAGACCGGAGACCATCGAGCGATTGGCGAAATTCCTGGAATCGAGCCTGCGTGAAATTTTGGCGCATTGCATCCATAAAGAACTCCCGGAGCTTACCCCAAGTGATATTTCTTATAAAGGAATGAGTGTGGAGGGCTTGAACAGCCTCTTATCTGAAATGGGTGCTGCAGGTGAGATCGACAATGTATATGCACTGACCCCCATGCAGAAAGGGATGCTGTTTCACAGCCAGCTAGATAGTCAAGCAGCTGCGAATGACGCATATTTTGAGCAGGTTTCTTATGATATGCGAGGTCAGATGGACATTCGGGCTTTTGCAGAAAGCCTGAATATTCTGGTTCGGCGACATGAGGCGCTGCGTACACATTTTTATTTTGGCAGAGATACGGAACCGTTGCAGGTGGTGTATCGAAATCGGGATTGCGGCTTTCAATATGAAGATTTACACCATCTGGATGAGGAAGAAATAGATACCAGGGTGAAAAATTTCAAGCTACAAGATAAAGCACGGGGCTTTGATCTGCGTCGGGATGTCCTGCTGCGTGTAGCGATTTTACGTACCGGAGAAGACAGCTATCATTTTGTATGGAGCTTCCATCATATCGTCATGGACGGCTGGTGCCTGTCCCTTATAAATAAAGAAGTGTTTGAAAGCTATGCAGCACTTCAGGAGGGCAGAGTACCAGAGCTGGCACCGGCAGTGCCGTACAGCCGCTTTATTGAATGGCTGGAAGCACAGGATGCCAAGGCGGCAACCGACTACTGGAGCAGCTATTTATCCGGATATGAGCAGCAAACAGCATTACCAGCTGTAAAATCCGGTCGCAAGAGTGGAGGCAACACGGCTAGTGATTGGGTGACGGTTTTGGAACGTGAGTTGACCCTCCGGGTGGAGGAGACGGCTAAGCGATATCAGGTGACCATGAATACGTTATTACAAACCGTCTGGGGGATCGTGCTGCAAAAATATAACAACCACAGTGATGTCGTATTTGGTAGTGTCGTCTCAGGCCGTCCATCGGATATTATCGGGGTAGAGGATATTATCGGCTTGTTCATTAATACCATTCCAGTTCGCATTCTTAGTGAGGCAGGGGAATCTTTTGCAGAAGTTATGAAGAAAACACAGGAGCAGGCGCTGGCTTCTCATGCGTATGATACGTATCCACTGTTTGAGATTCAGGCATTGACCGACCAGAAACAGGATTTAATTAACCATATTATGGTGTTTGAAAATTATCCGGTAGATGAGCAGGTCGAAGAACTGGGAAGTGACGGGCAGGATACTTTCCCGATTTCCAACGTGGTGGCTGCAGAGCAGACTAACTATGATCTGAGCTTAGTCGTTATGCCGGGAGAATGCATCAAGATTCGTTTTATGTATAATGCGTTAAGTTATGATCAAACAGGCATTAAGCGTCTGCATGGGCATTTTGTGAATCTGTTGGAGCAAGTTTTGCTTAACCCGAATGTTTGCGTAGAAGAGCTGGAACTGGTTACAGCGGCGGAAAAACAACAAATTACAGGAGAGTTTAATGACACTGTCTCTGCATATCCAAGCAATCACACGATCCAAAAACTGTTTGAGGAGCAGGCACAGCGCACGCCGGATCATATTGCTGTAGCTTTGGGTCATCAATCATTGACCTATCGGGAACTCAATGAGACAGCCAACCGTTTAGCGCATACGCTACGTGATGCAGGGGTGAAATCCGATGAACCTGTTGGCATTTTGACGGAGCGCTCACTGGACATGATTACGGGAACACTCGCTATTTTGAAGGCTGGAGGCGCGTATGTGCCGGTAGACCCTCAATATCCGGAGGACCGTATCCGTTATATGCTGGAGGACTCGGGAGCTAAGCTGCTGCTGGCTCAGCAGGATTTACTGGATCGTTGCTATTTCGACGGACAGATTGTCAATCTGAATGAGGATACGTCCTACAGTGCAGATGCTTCCAATCTGGGTATAGATGGAGCGGGTAATCATGCTGCTTATGTCATTTATACCTCAGGTTCAACAGGTAAGCCTAAGGGTGTCGTAGTTGAGCATCAAAGTGTCGTGCGCCTTGTCCGCAATACGGATTATGTGCCATTTGATGAATCGACCCGAATGCTGCAGACTTGCGCGTTTGTATTTGATGTATCTACGTTTGAAATTTGGGGTGCGCTACTGAATGGTGGTCAGCTTGTTCTTGTGCATAAGGATGATCTATTGGACGCGGCCAAGCTTAAAGAGACGATACGGGATCATCGCGTCACCATGATGTGGCTGACCACACCGTTGTTTAATCAGCTTTCACAGCAGGATAGTAAACTTTTCGGCGATGTGAAGTATTTGTTGGTTGGTGGTGATGTTTTGTCTGCACCCCATATTAACCGGGTCCTGCGCGATAATCCGGACATGAACATCATTAACGGCTATGGGCCAACGGAAAACACAACCTTTTCGACGACGTATCACATTACGGAAGAACAGCTGGATTCTGTGCCGATCGGACGGCCCATCTGCAATTCGACGGCGTATGTTGTAGATTCATCATTTAACCTGCAACCGGTCGGAGCTTGGGGTGAGCTGGTCGTCGGCGGAGACGGAGTTGCACGTGGTTATCTAAATCGTCCTGAGCTGACGGCTGAGAGATTTCTTACTAACCCGTGGAGGGACGGAGATCGCCTGTACTGCACGGGAGACCTTGTTCGCTGGCGTGAAGACGGCATACTGGAATACGCTGGACGGATTGATCAACAGGTTAAAATTCGCGGTTACCGGATTGAGCTGGGTGAGGTGGAGGCGCGGCTGGCAAGTGTACCGTCCGTGCGGGATAGCGTGGTTATTGCTTTGCGGGATGGAGCAGGTCAGCAGCAATTATGTGCTTACTTTACTGCTGATGAACAGCTGACCATCCGTGAGATTCGAGCTGCGATGTCGGCCAGTCTGCCGAGCTATATGATTCCATCCGCATTTGTACAGCTGGATCGGTTTCCGCTGACGACAAACGGCAAAATCGACCGCAAAGCTTTACCTGTGCCGGACAAAGGGCTGCACACGGGTATAGAATATGTCGCACCGCGAACCGATGTGGAGCAGTTGCTGGCATCCATTTGGCAGGAAGTGCTTGAAATTCCACAAGTGGGTATCCATGATGACTTTTTCACGTTGGGTGGACATTCCTTGAAAGTACTAGAGCTTATACGCAAAGTTCACCTTGCCACAGACATTGAGCTTCCCATCCGTAGTGTAATGGACTTCCCGACTATAGAAGAGCAGGCGCTCACATTATTGAAAGCCGATCTGGAATACAAGGCCGATAGTCCAATCATTCGGTTGAATGAACACGGTCCGATCTCCATCTTCTGCTTTCCTCCTATGCTTGGATACGGGCTGTCGTTCGCGGAGCTGGCGAAACAACTGGATCAGGACGCAGTCGTGTATGGATTGGAGTTCGTGGATGATGCTGCGGATGAGCAGGCCATGCTGGCACGTTACGTTGATTTGATCGTCAGCACGCAAGCGCAAGGTCCGTATGTGCTGCTTGGTTATTCCATAGGTGGTAATCTGGCGCATAAGGTTGCTGACATACTGGAACGTCAAGGCCATGCTGTATCCGATATTTTTATGCTCGATTCGGTCAAAAGGGCGGAAGCCCTGCCCTTCACAGCTGAAGAAACAGAGCATGAAATTCATGACATGCTGGAACAGGTTCCCGACTCCTACCGTGAGCTGTTGAATGAAACGTACCAACGTAAAATGATCGCTTACGCGGTGTATGGCAACCAGCTTGTGAATACAGAGAGCGTTCAGGCGAATATTCACGGCTTTGTCGCCGTTGGATCGGAAACGGTGAGGGGTACAGGAGATAATCGACTTTTATGGAAAGACGCTACACAAGGTAGCTATGAAGAGCATAGCTTGATTGGTAATCATTATGAACTATTGGAACCCGGATTTATCGAGGAAAATGTAAAAAGTATCCGTGCCACAATACAAAAGATAACTCGGAACACGGACAAAGACATGACACAAGATTTGGCACAACATAAATCTTGAAAATCTATGGTCGGTGATGTAACGAACGGAATCACTAATTTTTAATCTGTAACACATGAATCCTGATCGACAGGTAAGAAGCCTTCTGCTTACACGATTCGATCAGGATTCGCTTTATCATGTGCACTCCCGCGATGGGAAGTGCGATGATTCCATAGCGCCATGCTGATGGCTTCCATACGGAGTATAAATATCTGCTCGCTATGCAATCACCGCACGGTTCAAATCATTAAATCAACTTCATACGTAAGGATGGTACTTCATATGAAGAATAAAGGCATTTGCTACCTATCCGCATTTTTAGCAGCGTTGTTTCTCTGGAACCTGCTCATTGCTTCGGCATGGGCAACAGACAGCATAACACCTGATTCATTGGAAAAAACAGTGGACGATATCATGGGTACAGAATTGGAAAAATTGCATATTCCGGGGGCTGCGGTCGTCGTGACCCAAGAAAACCAAATCCTTTTTAGTAAAGGCTATGGATATGCAAATCTGGAGCGGAAAGTGGCATTCGATCCAGCGAAGACCATTGTTCGTGTCGGCTCTCTAACCAAATCATTTAGTGCAAGCGCCACGATGCAGCTGGTTGAGCAAAACAAGCTTGATTTGAATGAAGACGTGAACAGCTATCTCCACAGCTATAAAACTACGCAATACCAAAATCAGCCTTTCAATTTGCATCAGCTTTTGACACATACCTCAGGATTGGATGAAGCGCTGTACGACATTAACAGCTCGACACGGGCAGACGTTTTGCCCACAGAGCAGTATCTCAGCACGTATTTTCAAAATCAGCCTCCCATCCGCAAACCTGGAATTCAGTATGATTACAGCAATGTCGCCTACGGTCTGATCGGTAATATCGTGGAGCAAGTAAGCGGTCAGAGACTGAACGATTACCTCCGTACACATCTGTTCCAGCCGATGAATATGCCCAGCGCGACGCTGGAATTGCCGTTAAATCATCCGGCACTGGCCCAATCGTATCAGTGGAAGGATGGAGGGTATTTGAAACAACCTTTGTCATATATCAATCTGCCGGGAGCAGGAGCGTTGAACGTCACACCCAACGAGTTTTCCCATTATCTGATCACTCATTTAAACCAGGGCAAGTATGAGGGCAAAGTGGTGCTCCAGCCACATACGGTAAAAGTGATGCATGCGCAGCAATTTGCAGTCGATGCACGCCTGGATGGCGTAGGCTACGGATTTTTCCGTGGTCATTTGGAGACGGGAGTACCTATGCTGTGGGCTACCGGGGAAATTGATGATTTTATTTCGGAAATGGTACTGATTCCGTCGCAAAAGATCGGTATTTTTGTGATCATTAATTCAGCTGACACGGACACCCTGCTTCATGGAAAAGTTATCCATGCGATAGCCCAAATGCTGCCCTCAGAGCCGCAGGCCGTTTCGCAGTCACTAGCTCGTTCTTCCACCCAAGTGAAGCTTTCGCCAGAGATTGAGGGCGTATATCAGGTGGATTCTAATCCTGTTCATGGGTGGGGAAAATGGATTCGGATACTGGGAAACATTACATACACCGTGCGAATTCAAGATGATCATACGTTAATTGTTAAAGGGAAATACCCAAATGAGAATGAAGCAACAGACAAAGTTTTTCAAGCAGCAGGCGATGGATTGTTTGTGGAAAAGGGGGGCCAGCTTAAAATTTTGCTGTATCAGGAAAACGGTACGTGGATGATGGTTGCCCCGGATAGTAAGACCATGAAGCAGACGACACTTTGGCACCGTACCTGGACTCTGCTTGTCAGCTACGCTGCCGCCTCCTTATTTTTCATCACGACCTTGCTGATTTGGATCGTAAGATATGTGATCAGAGATATCCGTAAAACGAATAGTCACATTTCGTCCAACCTTGCATTCATTGCGTCACTAAATACGATTTTTCTCGGGGTGCAGGTCATCTATGGTAACAATCAGATCGTGTATGGCTATTCCGCGTGGTATATCTGGGGAATTTGCACGCTGCCACTCATTTCAGCACTCATTGCCGTGTGGGTATTAATCGTGAATGGCGCAAAGCTGATTACAGGGGAAAGAAGAACCCGGGCTGCCGGGAAAGTCCTATTTGCGGTACTCACATTGCTGCATACGGTGTATCTTTTTTATTGGAATTTCCTTCCTATTCATTATTCCTAAAGATTTACAAAACAATGCATATTCGAACATAAATGAATGCTAAAATTTGTATCTGATGCCCCCCAGAAGGGCTTTAAACCAACAAACAGGAGGAAAAGAATGGGAATCTTTCGTCGTTTTACATCCCGTAGCTTCAAATACGCAACTGCTATGGTTTTCACTTTATCGTTGTACGCTGGTGTTGCGGGCAGCATGCAACCGGCACGGGCAGAAGGTCCGGCGGACCCAGCCCCCTTCATTGCAGCGAAAGTGGTCAATGAGAACGCTGGTAAAAAAGTGCTGTTTGATAATACACATGGACAGACAGCTGGCGCAGCAGATTGGGTGATTGATGGTGGATTTTCAGACTTCGGCCAAGCCCTCGCGAGTAATGGCTATGATGTACACGAGCTTCGCCAATCTACGCCTATTACTTACAATGATCTAAAAAATTATGATGTATTTGTTACGGCAGAGCCGAATATTCCTTTTAAACAGAGCGAACAGGCTGCAATGGAGCAGTATGTAAAAGCAGGCAATAGTATTTTTTTCATTGGAGATCATTATAACGCGGACCGCAACAAGAATCGCTGGGACGGATCGGAGAGCATTAATGGCTATCGTCGTGGTGCATGGGAAGACCCTGCGAAGGGAATGAGTGCGGAAGAAAAAAGCTCGGCAGCAATGCAGGGCGTAGTCAGCTCAGATTGGCTGGGCAGCCAGTTTGGTGTGCGCTTTCGCTACAATGCATTAGGCGATATCACGGCCAATCAGATTGTCGAGCCAGCGCAGGCGTTCGGCATTACAGCTGGAGTGAGCAATGTGGCAATGCATGCAGGATCAACACTCGCGATTATCGACCCAGCGAAAGCCAAGGGAATCGTATATCTTCCTAAAACCAATCAGGCTTGGGGCAACGCGGTAGATCAGGGCGTTTATAACGGAGGCGGCATTCCGGAAGGACCTTATGCAGCTGTATCGAAATTAGGGCAAGGCAAAGCTGCTTTCATTGGGGACTCGTCTCCTGTCGAAGATGCAACGCCAAAATATTTGCGCGAAGAGACAGGAACCAAGAAGACAACGTATGACGGCTTTAAGGAGCAGGATGACGCTGTGTTATTGGTTAATATCGTAGACTGGTTGTCCAAGAAGGAGGAGTATACCAGCCTGACGGAAGTGAAAAGCTTACAGCTGGACCAGCCGACGGCATTACTGCCTTTTGAAGAGCCGCAGACTTCCACGGAACCACAAGCCGAGCCTTGGTCCGCTCCCGCAGCCGGCTACAAATGGTGGGATCAGCGAACATTCAAAGCAGGGTCCTATGGCGGATCTACAGCCAGTGCGCAACCAGTGTACAGCATCGTTCGTCAAGAGCAGCTGCCCAATGCACAGCCTTTTCAAATTCGGGTTACTGCCGACCAACTGGCTCCTAACAGCACGATTAGCGGATTCAGCACAGGTATTTATGTTGCAGGCGGCAATCAAGTAGCTCAAATTCAAAATCCGGATGGAAGCTGGCCAACCTCTTACGGCTATAGCGGAACATTTAGCCTGGAGTCCAACGGCAAAGGCCATGCCTATAAGGACTTGACGGTGCGGATCAAGCCGGGAACCAGTGGTTCAGCTAATCTTAGACTGAGGCAAAACGGCAGCAATCTGCTGACCCAATCCGTCGTGCTGGCTGATGTCCCGGCCCAGCCGTTGCCTGAGGAAGGCAATACGGTTCCAGCTCGTATCAGTGTCGCAGAAGCACGGAATCTCCCGGCTGGCAAAGTCGTGACCTTAGAGGGTGTTGTGACGACAGAACCAGGTGCATTCGGTGGTCAAGCCTTTTACATGCAGGATGAAAGTGGCGGTATTTATGTATATCAGAACCAAAGCGGCTTTCACCAAGGGGATCGAGTAAAGCTTACAGCAAGCTTGGCACTGTATAATAGTGAGCTAGAGTTAACCGATCCAGTGGCAATTGAAAAAACGGGAGAAGGACAACTTCCGGAAGCTGTACAAGTCACCGAACTCAGTGATGCGAACCAAGGGCAGTTGGTTGAGCTTCCTACGGCAATGATTCGTAATGTGATAGACGCCACTCCCGTAGGTTCGTTTGAATTTGATGCAGTATCTGGTGAAGTAAGTCACCATGTGCGCGTCGATGCACGGACAGGCTTAACTCGAACATCTTTTCCATATCAAGAAGGACAGCAAGTGAAGCTAAAGGGAATTTCGGCGATTTTCAAAGGGATTTATCAGTTAAAACCGCGTGGACTGGATGATTTTTCAGCTCAGGCAGGCGCAGCTTTGCAGGAAGTAGAGCTTTCAATGGATCAAACGACCCTCAACATTGGGGATACGGCAGCGACACATCTCAAGGGTACGCTGACAGATGGCAGCGAAGCTGATTTAAGCCCCGCTTCTGTTCAGTATATCAGCAGTCATGAATCCGTTTCGCTGGATACGTATGGAGAACTTAAGGCCCTAAAAGAGGGGAGCGCGGAGATTACAGCCAGCGTCACCTTGGACGGTAAAACGGTCGTATCCAATCCTGTAACCGTTAGAGTCGAAAAGACTGCTGTAGGTGAAGTGCCGGGTAAGCCTGTGCTGTCGCATGATAACGGGCAGGACACCGGGCTGAAGGATGGCAACTACAACATCACCATGAATCTGTGGTGGGGTACGAATGGTGATGAACTCAAGTTGTACGAAAACGACAAGCTGATTGGCACCCAATCGTTGCAAGCCGCTTCCCCTGGAGCACAGCATGCAGTCATTCCTGTTACAGGCAAGACCAATGGTATCTACACGTATACTGCAGAACTGATCAACGCTTCTGGTAAAACGACCAGCGATCCGTTAACTGTCGAAGTGACCGATGCTTCCCCTGGCATTCCAGTGCTGTCTCATGACAATTGGGACGGTGACGGCACCTACACCCTTACAATGAACATGTGGTGGGGCACGAATGCGACAAAATACAACTTATATGAAAATGGAGAACTGATCGATGCCCAGGATTTTCCAAGCCAAAGCCCGCAGGCCCAAAGTGCAGTCACCAACATCCAAAATCAAAAGCCGGGTACATATGAGTATCGGGCCGAGTTAGTCAATGCTTCAGGAAAAGTTTCTAGTCAAACGATAAGTGTAGAAGTAAAGGGCCATTAAGTAGGAATGATGGGCCGTTAAAAAGTAAGAGCATCTATTGACCTCGTGAGAGTCTATAGATGTTTTTTTATTTTTTTCGAAGCGGGAATTATCATTTTAGGATTGGGTTGGCGAAGCGGAAAGTCCATCTATATCTGAGGAGCCATAGAAGAACATGGCAACTAGAATCACAATAATGACAACCTCTGCAAAATATTCTCCATCAAACTCACTCACCGCATAAGTCTCCTTTCGCCACTTGTTAATTATTTATTTTCTGTGAAAAGGCTTGTATCACCTGGTCCAGTGTCATATTCCCGTTATCATTTAAAAATTTCACCATATTATCGACATTGGATGGAGTGGATGCTAGTGTTTTGTATTTTCCTGTGAGTCCTAAAAACAATGTTGCTTGTCTGTATAAAGTCACGGAATCGACGTTTAGTTTTCCTGTTAGTAGGAGGGCTGCCACGAGGACCTCCACATTTTTTCCTTGAAGCGCAGAAAAGATAGCCGAATTACTGTTTAATCCATTTTTCTTTTGACCGTTGAGGGGGGATTTGGATTTACGATTCCCGTTCCCATTACCATTCTTTCCTAAGGAAGCCATTGAATCTTCCTCCCGCCATATACTGCTCCTGCCTGGTTTTCACAAAATTCGAGACAAGGACAGCGGCACTCCATGTGCTCATCAATATACGTTATGATCATACGATATGCGAATAAGAGAGCATTGGTTACTATAAGAATCACTCTGGCTGAAGGCAGTTGGCTACTGTTATCCAGTAATTTATTTCGCATGTTGGTCCGATTTAGAGTAAACTACAATAAAGCAAGCCAAATGAGCATTTGCATAAATCCCAGGAGCGTTTTCAATCAGCAATGTTTAGACTGAAACGGTTTAGTTCGTTTATTGTATTTTTGAGCGTTGAATTGGACTTAAGCAAAATGCTGAAATAGGAGTTGTAGATAAAATATGTCGAATGAAGAAGTATTGTTAACTAAAGAGGGATTGGCCAAGCTGGAGGATGAGCTTAAGGAACTGAAGACCGTAAAACGCAAGGAGCTAGCCGAACGCCTTAAGTTGGCTATCAGCTACGGCGATTTGAAAGAAAATAGTGAGTATCACTCAGCCAAGGACGACCAAGCGTTTATGGAAACCCGTATTCTCATATTGGAGAAGATGCTGACCAAAGCCCGGGTCGTGGATGAGAGTAATTTAGACCTTAGAACCGTTAGTATCGGATCGACTGTCATTCTGAATGACATCGAATTTTCAGAGAAGATGGAATACAAAATTGTAAGTCCTGCTGAGGCGGATGTTCTTGATAACAAAATTTCCTATGAAAGTCCTTTAGGCAAGGCACTTTTGGGAAAAGAAGTGGGCAGTATCATTCATGTGGATGCACCCATGGCTGTAATTAAATATGAGCTGCTTGAAATTAAGCTCACATAGTTCATTCCCGATTCCCTTATATGAGGGGGCCGGGATTTTTTATTTCTCGCTGCCTACAATACCGTCCATGTGGAGCACAGTTGCACTCCACATACTGGACAGGATTTTCTTTACTCCGCTAGCGCACTAAGTTAGTCCGTCATTAGGAAGCCTGCTTGCTCCAATGCAGCGCAGGCATCATTAATTTTATCTTCGTCCGAGGCATTCAAGGTGTGCAGGTGGATGCCTCCCGTCAGCTGGGACAAATAAGTGGCCTGGGTGGAGCTGATTTTACGGATAAAATCGTCCACTTCCTTGCGAGTTCCAACCCGTATCGGAGCAGTCAGATCTCCGTATACCGGATGCTCAACAATAACATCCTGCACACTTACACCGTAGTCCACAATCAGCTTTAGTTCCTCTTCTGTCTGTTCAGGTCGATGTTTACACACAATAATACGTGAGGCTAAAGGAGTTGCCTGACTCGCAGGCTCCATATAAATGTATCCTTGACTTGTTGCAAGGATAGGCTCTTGGCTTGCTTTTAACAGGGAAATATCCTGTACAATTACTTGTCGGGAGACGGAGGATCTGCGCGCCAGTTCGCTCCCGGTCAGTGGTGATTCGCTCTTGAGCCACAACAGTAGCTGTTCGCGACGATCCGTACCTGACCGTTTTAAAGATTCAGTCAACGGGATAAGCTCCTTTCTTTTCGATGCGTCAGGTCTGTCAAAATATCTACCAATACATTCAATTCCTCGATGGTGGTCGTTCTTCCGAAAGAAACACGGATAAATTGTAACGCTTCACGGCCGGATGCTCCAAGCGCCTGTAAAGCAGGCGAAGGATCGTGGTGTCCGGCAGCACATGCGCTTCCAGTTGATATACAGACACCTTTGCGATTACATTCCAGCATAACATATTGTCCCTCGTAACCGTGAAAAAAACATCCTACTATATGATGAAGCACTGCTTTATTCTCGCTTTCCTGTACGGCCCAACGTAACGGAATGGATCTTTCCTGGATTTTCGTAATAAAGTGTCTTCTCAGGGTAGTATATCGCTCCTGATGCGACTCCATCTGTTCGGTCATCATTTCTGCCGCCGCGACAAAGGCTGCAATCCCGGGAACATTAACCGTTCCAGGACGAAATCCGTTTTCATGTAGTGTATCAGGGTACACGGGACGCCACGGGGTTCCGGGTTTGAGATATGCAGCACCGACACCTTTGGGGCCATACACTTTATGGCTTGATACAGAGAGTGCATCTACTCCCATGGATTCTACATCTACGCGAATATTCCCAAATGTCTGTACCGCATCACTGTGCAGCAAAATACCCCGTTCGCGTAGCAGGGGAGATAAGGCAGCAAGGTCCTGAACCAGTCCCGTTTCCGAATTAGCGTGTTGTACGGAGACAAGTCCGGTGTCTTCTCTCAGGTGAGGTAAAAGAGTTTCGCGAGTCATCCGTCCTTCCCGATCCGGTTGCACAATGGTCAGTTCATAGCCCTGACGTTCCAGCAAAGTAGCGAGGTTGTACATCGAGTGGTGTTCCAAAGCGCTCATGATCCAATGCTTTTTATGCTGCGGCAACCCGTTCAGGATCGATTGCACAACCAACATATTGGATTCTGTTCCCCCTGTTGTAAAATAGATGCCTTCCTTTTGCCCGCCAATCATATTTGCTATTCGTTGCCTGCTGTAATCTAGCGTATAGGCTGCTTGACCGCCCGCATCATGGAGACTGCTGGCATTTCCGAACATTTCCTTATTTAATACGTTATACATATTTAGAGCTTCGCCACACATAGGTGTGGAAGCGGCATAGTCCAGATAAATCACACCAAATCCTCCCTACTTAAAAATAATTCCATTCAAAAACTCTTGAGATTATTGTAGGCATGTGTAAATATAAGTGTCAAGACACTTGTAAACATGTATGTACACAGAGCGGTTATCTGTTCGTGAGAGCGGGAACGATCAGCCGCATCGATATGGAGGGATTCTAATGTCTATGCTTGACGTTTTACAAGGAAATCGAGGGCTTATGCCAGAGCATTATAAGACACTGACGGTTGCTGACATGGAGCAGCGAGTGGCCGAGCTGAAACAAAAATGGGGACCCAAGCTGCTCATACCGGGCCATCACTATCAGAAGGACGAGGTTATTCAGTTTGCTGATATAACAGGAGATTCTCTACAGCTTGCTCAATTGGCTGCACAAAATCAGGAAGCGGAGTTTATTGTATTTTGTGGGGTACATTTTATGGCGGAGACAGCGGATATGCTGACTACTGATCGACAGACTGTTGTCCTGCCGGATATGCGTGCAGGCTGCTCGATGGCAGATATGGCGAATGTGGAGCAGACAGAACGAGCATGGAAGAATTTACAGGAGTTGGTAGGAGATACGATCATTCCGTTAACGTATGTAAATTCCACAGCAGAGATCAAAGCCTTTGTAGGACGGCATGGCGGGGCTACTGTGACTTCTTCGAATGCTAAGCAAGTGCTGGAGTGGGCGCTGAAGCAAAAGGAACGTATTTTGTTTCTGCCGGATCAGCATTTAGGTCGCAATACAGCTTACGATCTTGGAATTCCGCTAAATGAAATGGCCGTGTGGAATCCAATGACCGATCAGCTTGAGACTGAACAGGACCCGGCAACTGTAAAAATTATTTTATGGAAAGGACATTGCTCTGTTCATGAAAAGTTTACAGTAGATCACATTCGCAATGTCCGCGAGCGTGATAAGAACATCCGGGTCATCGTTCACCCCGAATGCTCTTATGAGGTCGTACAGCTCGCAGATTGCGCGGGCTCCACAAAATTCATCATCGATACCATTTGCGCGGCAGAGCCGGGAACCCAATGGGCTGTTGGCACAGAAATGAATCTCGTGCAACGAATCAAACAGCAGTACCCTGAACAGCAGATTGAATCGCTCAATCCCGATATGTGTCCCTGTCTGACCATGAACCGGATCGATCTTCCCCATTTGCTGTGGGCAATGGAGCAGTTTGATCGGGGTGAGCCTGTGGGTGTGATTCGTGTGGATGCTCAGATCAGACAGGATGCTGTACTAGCATTGAATCGTATGCTTGCTATCCGTTAACCTTTTGCTGTTCCAGCGAGAATGCTGCTTGAAATCTTTGGCCTTATTTTAAAGAAGCAGGGAGCTTGACGCCAAGCAGACGGTTTCCGCTTTGAATAAATATCATTCCACCGGATTTGAGCGTTGGACCGAAGGAGCGTGAGCCTGTGTTGTCAGCAAACACGGGCTTTAAGCTCATCAAATCATAGCCATGAAATACGCCATCTGATTGCCCGACATAGACTCCTTTACCGAATACGTCAGCTTGAACGGTCGGATTATCGCCGTCGTAATGAATGAATTGACCTGAGGACAGCTTCATAGCAGTCAGTCTGGATGTACTAAAATCTTGGTAGAACATGCGACCTTCATGAATAGACAATAAAGGAACAAGTTGATCATAGCCATTTTGCGCCCACTTGCGAGCAGGTTTGCTGTCTGGCTTGTAGTTCCAAAAATCATAGGAAGCTAGTGTCTCTCCCTGAAAGATCTTTGCCGTACAAAAAAGCAGAACCATATACACCTCCAGATCGGTAGACACCGTCTTTATTTTCAGGCTCGGTCCAGCGATACTGACGATCTCCTTTGGATTTACCTGTCTTGAGGTCGTACTGTGCGATCGTAACTTTATGGTTTACCGGGTCATCATCAATCATAAACGTGTTGGCTACAGAGTATACGATTCCGTCTTTAACCGCCAGTGGAAAGGAAGTTCTAAAGCTGTCCCAAAGCTTTTTGCCGGTTTTAGCGTCATAGGCATTGATCTGTTCAAAGGTCAGGCTGCCTTGTACATTATAGTTGCGGATAAGCACACCGTCAGTTTCCATTATTTCGCCCAAACCACTGTATGAGTTCTTATCCTCACTAATTTTCCATTTGAGTTTGCCGCTAGCAGCATCAATGGCAGCGGTCTGCTCCGACTGTGTAATGTATACTGTTGAGCCGATTCGATGAATTTGATCTGCCTTCGTAAATCCTAACGGTGTGGTCCATACTTTCTTGCCTGATTCTGTAACAGCATAGATAGAGCCGCTTTGTGTCATCCCGTAAATGATGCCGTTGCTATGAATCAAAATAGGGGTTAGCTGATCACCATATTGCCACAATTTCCGTCCCGAGTTGGCCTCAAGGGCAACCAGTCTGTGGTTAGGATCAACAGCGAACACCTTACCGTTTTCTGCTACTGCAACCGCCTGATTTGAATACTGGTTTCTATCGATTGGGATAACGGGAAAAGACCAGGAAGGTTTGATCACAGGTGCTTGGATTGAGGTGCTATAAGCGCCGTTACTCATAGAGACCGCAGACGGCTCTGCACTTGCCTTTTCAGCGAATCCACCGCTGATCAAGGGCAACCCAATGCTGGCTACCGCCAATCCTGTAAACAAAGTGTTATGTATCGTTTTTCTCATACGCGCTGGCTCCTTTAATGGTTAATAGGGGAGTAAGGATTTCAGAAAGTCACCTTTGATTAGACTGTAAAAAAACCAAAAGTTTCATGTTGTATTTGCATTTTGGTTGTTTTGAGCATAAATATTTAAATTCAGTTGCTTGTGTCGAACCTGTATCTCTAATTAAAGATTAGTCGCTTGTCCGGTTTTCGTGCTATAATTGTGGCAACAAACCGAAGGAGGTGAATCCCTTGTTTGAGCTTCAGGACCTACTCCCTTATTTATTTACAATCGGCTTACTGTGCACAGTGACTTATACGTATCTCGCTCATTTGCATGGCAATGTACCCGAATGCTGGGTCGAAGGCGGGCCCGTAAGGTCTCATGCTTCTCCACAGATGCCGATGTCTGCCCGTGGACAGGACATGCCTGTCCGGCTGGCCCGACATATCCGGCGTAAGGAAGCGCCGGATGAAGATGCATCCGATTGTTCTCCCTCGTTGAACGATGGCACAGCCAATCAACGAGGAGGAACATATGAAACGATTCAAGGGATTCACCTTTTGGGGTAAAAAAGAACGGATATTTGGATTAATGGTAGCGTTGGCGGTGGTCATGCTGCTGTCTGGTTGTGGTGCGAATGCTGCGGAGATAAATGCACAGACACCGGGATTTTTTAATCATTACGTGGTGTTCCCGCTTTCTTGGCTTATTCAGCAATTGGCGCAATGGTTTGGTGGAAGCTTTGGGCTGGCGATTATGACTTTGACATTTATTGTTCGGCTGGCCTTACTTCCTCTTATGATGCGTCAAACGCGTGCCCAGCAGGGGATGAAGCGCAAGATGAGCGCCATGCAGCCCGATTTGGACCGAATTAAGAAGAAGTATGAAAACAAAAAAGATACCACCAGTCAGCAGAGTATGCAGCAGGAAATGATGTCGCTTTACAAAGAGCATCAATTCAATCCGCTTAATATCGGTTGTCTGCCTATTCTCATTCAGCTCCCGATCTTGAGCGGTATGTACACTGCAATCCGCTTAACCCCGGAGCTGGCGTCTCACTCCTTCCTATGGTTCCGGCTCGGACAGCCGGACTGGATTTTGGCAATCGTCGTCGCAGTCGTATACTTGGCACAGGCCAAGCTTTCTCAGCTTCAGATGACGCCTGACCAGCGCAAGCAATTTGCGATCATGGGCTATCTTTCACCGATTATGATGGCGATCTTTTCCTTTAATGCCCCTGCTGCCATGCCATTATATTGGACAGTAAGCGGCACCTTTTTGCTGCTTCAGTCGCTGTGGTTCCGCAGACGCTATCCAATAGAGGAAGCAGAGAGTAAGGTTAAACTTGGAGAAGTCACACCAACCTAAATAGAAGATGACGTTTGTTTAACTTGGGAATTGCACTTGTAGTATGCCACGTGTAATCATAGGATGTCATTCGAGCCGTTTATAAGGCTTGAATGGCGTCCTTTTTTGATGCTGCTTTTTTTCGATACACTCCGCTTGCGATTTTGTAGTCAATATGAAATCCTTATATTATAAAGTGACGCACCTAATTCTTTTAATGAAATGATAAGAGAAAAGTGGGCAAAGTAAGACCTATATGTAAGCTAATGCTGAACTTTGTTTTATCACGCAATGAATATTATGGAGGAACTATAGAAAATGAAGCAAACATCAACAAAGCTGCCCATTTCCTTGGCTCTGCTCACATGTATAGTATGTGCATTCGGTTTTGGCTTGGTCGCATTATGGGTGAGTGACCATCAAGTTCGGCATTTTGACCAGGAAATTATTTCGGCTATTGGACAACTAGAGTCGCCCGCCATGACCCGTCTAATGAAATTTTTTACCATGATCGGCAGTGGGATTCCAGTTGTGATCATCATTTTAATTGCCATGTTCGTGCTCTATAGAGTATTGGGACACCGCAGAGAACTGCTTTTTTTGGCGGCTGGTGTATTGGGATCGGTAATGCTGAATACGATACTAAATTGCTTTTTCAGCGTGCGAGACCGGAGATTAACCGTATTATTGAAGAGAATGGATACAGCTTTCCAAGCGGGCATTCCATGACAGCTTTCAGCATGTATGCGGCGCTGACATTTTTAGTGTGGAAGCATGTTCCTTCTAGGCTGGGGCGTATCCTTCTTATTGTACTCAGCAGCCTGCTGATTGTAGCAATCGGGACGAGCCGCATTTATTTGGGCGTACATTATCCGAGCGACGTTGTGGGTGGCTATTTTATGAGTGGCTGCTGGATGGCGGCTTGTATTTGGTTTTATCAGCGGTACGAAGAACGACGAATGCTGCCACTTCGCTCCAAATCGACAGCATAACGGGTAGCAGAAATAATAAAGCTTATAAAAAAGCAGACGCTTTAGCGTCTGCTCAGAGTGTCGAGAAAGTCTAGAGGACTTTTCGACACTTCTATTTTTATATGGGGAGACGCATCTTTTAAAACAAAAATCGATTTAAAACGATCTGAGGACCCTAGTTTTTAGACCACTAAGACAGTTTTAAACCCCCTGCAAAAAAACAGGGGGTTTCTCGACAGCCTGAGCAGACGCTTTAGCGTCTGCTTTTCATTTGGACAGAGGAAGTGTGCTCAGTCATCTTAGTTCTGGCCTGTTCACCAGGCTTGAGCCCCAGCTTCTGCTCCCATTTTTCATAAAATATAATAGCCGCCTGCATGAAGATGCCAGGAAGCTTCCGGCTACGAATGAAATGATGAACGCCGACGGCACAAACTGCACCAATAAGCGCACCTGCCAAAATATCCGAGGGATAATGCACTCCGGTCCACACGCGGGATACTGCGATGAGTACAGCCAAGATAACCCAGAGAACACGAAATTTTTGATGATGAAGCCATAAAATTGTAGCCAGAGCAAACGATCCAAGGGCATGGTTACTCGGGAATGAAGCATTAGGATCATGATGAATAAGCTGAATGACTGAATGTCCGACAAAAGGCCGATCTCTGTAAAACAAATGTCCAAGGCACCAACTAATTACAAAGCCGATACAAACCGTTATGACGGCTTCTAAAACCATCATCCGATGCGGCATTTTAAAAGTGAACCAGTACATCAGCAAAGCCACTCCGAATAAATACGGTGCATATTGCGCCAAGAAAAGCATGGTTCCATTCAAAAAGGCGAGGGAATTAGCCAGTTCATTGATCCAGTGAAATAAAGCATAGTCTACATTAATTATCATGAATAAATTACTCCTTAACATCAAAAAATTGAATAACAAAGTTATATTATAGAGCGACTACACGGATAAAAGCTTAAAATCAAATAAAAAATGAATGTCATTTCCATTACTCATTTGTTTTTTCTATAGAAAATAGGTGGTTTTGCAATGGAAAAGTCGGTGCTGGTTATTGATGATGAAGAGAAGATATCCAGATTGCTTCAGTTGGAGTTATCCCATGAAGGATATGCAGTTGAAATCGCACAGACGGGCAGAGAAGGATTGGAAAAAGCTCTAGCTGGTAAATGGGATATCATCATTCTGGATGTAATGCTGCCGGAGATGAACGGGGTCGAGGTGCTAAAGCAGATTCGAAAAGTGGACAATCATACACCAGTAATTATGGTCACTGCACGTAACACGACTCCTGATAAGGTTTCAGGTCTGGATGAAGGTGCCAATGATTACATTACGAAGCCTTTTGAGATCGAGGAGTTATTAGCGCGGATGCGGGCCAGTATGAGGCATCAAATGGAGCCAACAGCTACCGCTTTACAAGAAGAGGATAAGCCGCCGTCTAGGCTCCAAGTGGACAGCTTGGTGTTGGAACGCAAGACACGGTTAGTGGTGCGGGAGGGCAATCGAATCGAACTGACGCCAAAAGAATATGATCTGCTTCTCTATCTGATGGAGCACAAAAATCAGGTATTGCAGCGGGATCAAATGATTCAGGACGTGTGGGGATTTGATTTTGTCGGTGATACGAATGTCGTAGATGTGTATATCCGGTATGTTCGCAAAAAAATTGATCATGGATACAAAAAGAAATTGATAAAAACCGTGCGCGGCGTTGGGTACTGCATCCGGGAGGAAGACTAGTGAAGCTTCGGACCAAAATCACCCTGCTCAGTTCTATTTTAGTGATGTCGATACTCCTGTTTGTGGATGTTACAGTTCACCTATTGTTCGTCAAAATCGCTACGCGAAACGAAAGAGAAGTGCTGCAAAATAAATGGACTGAAATCATTGCCGAAACAGGACCCACGATGATTCTAAAGAATGCATGGGGCTCCAAACTAAAAGATGAGCTTTCTGGAGACACCGCTCTGAGAGTGTTTGATCAGCAATCCCGACTTCTGTATGAAGTAAGTCGCCAGTCCCGATTTAAGCTGGGCGGTATACGTTTTAACACTTCACAAAGTTCTCAACTGACAGATGTACAGGGTCATAAAATTCTGGTAATCCATCTCCCTGTGCTTTCTCCAGAGGGTAATCAGAAGGGGACCCTGGAGATTGTAGAAAAATGGGATGCACTCGAAACCAATCTCGATATTTTAAATACGATCCTCATCACATCCACTGTAGGGGCTATGTTGCTAAGTTTGGTAGGGAGCACGATTTTGGCGAATGCGATATTGCTGCCGATTTCAAGTAGTATTCAAACGATGCAGGAAATTGAAAGAAGCTTGAAATTCAAAAAAATCCCCGTTGGTGGTCACAATCAAGATGAATTGTCCCAAATGACCGCTACTTTTAACCGAATGATGGAGAGATTAG
This sequence comes from Paenibacillus sp. S29, assembly GCF_049319765.1. Lineage (NCBI taxonomy): Bacteria > Bacillati > Bacillota > Bacilli > Caryophanales > Paenibacillaceae > Paenibacillus > Paenibacillus sp. S29. Next base: position 29,974 of record NZ_JBMOUI010000020.1, read on the forward strand.
AAGAAAGCTTTCAGAGTCAGCAGCAGTTTGTTTCAGATGCCTCACATGAGCTGAATACGACACTTATGATTATTGAGGGCTATGCCAACATGCTGCGGCGGTGGGGTACGCGTGATGAGGAGATTCGTAAGGAATCCATTGAGTCGATCTATGAAGAAACTCAGCGAATGCGTACGATGACACAGCAGTTGCTGACTCTTGCCTCCTCACAGCAGAAAGACCCTGAGCCGCATGAGCGGATCGAAATGATCGGTTGTTGTCAACAGGTAGTAGCGCATCTCAAGCCTGTACATGATCGTCAAATTTCTATTTTAACAGAAGAGAACGAAATTTGGCTGGATGCCAACCTGACAAAAATGAAGCAGTTGCTAGTGATCCTGCTGGATAATGCATTAAAATACAGTTCGGATGAGATCGAAATAGGGTTATCTACTGATGAAAAGGATGTCTATATCCAGGTTAAGGATTATGGGATCGGAATACCTGAGGGCGAGATCAAGCGGGTCTTTGAACGATTTTATCGGGTAGATAGCTCCAGACATCGTAAAACCGGAGGAACCGGGCTGGGGTTGCCGATTGCCAAGGCAATTACAGACGCCCATCAGGGTACGATACGTATGGAGAGCGTAGAAGGAGAAGGAACGGTAGTCATCGTCACGCTGCCCCAAAGACAACAGGAAAGGCTGTCCCTCCAGTAGAATATCTACTCGCGGAACAGCCTTTTTATTGTTACTTGTAAGTTAAGCATTCGGTGGATGGAAATCATCTAAAATTTATGCTAAAGGACACGACGTGCTGTTGTGTAATTGCGACTCCACCATCCCGAATTTAGATCTGTAACCGTTACGCCGCCTTTACCATACGTATGCAGAATTTTGCCGTTCCCCATGTAAATGGCTACATGATGAATTGGCGCATAGAAAAAGACCAAATCGCCTTTTTTCAGCTGGCTACGCGGTACGAAAGTGCCAACAGTTGATTGCTGTCTGGAAGATCGCGGAAGCTTGATGCCATTTTGTGCAAATACATATTGAGTGAATGAAGAGCAGTCAAAAGAGCTTGTACTGCCAGCTGGGGCTCCATGTTGATAACGCACGCCCATATACTGGGAGCCTTTAGAAATAATCCGATCAGCTTTACTTGCCGAAGCGGCATGAGTGGTGGCTGGTCCAACGACGAAGCTCCCCGCGCTCAATGCCAAAGTCATAGTAAAGCAAATACCCATCCACAATTTTTTAGAAGTACGTTTCATATATAAATTCCTCCGTTATTCGTATTGTGTTGATGTCCTGAAATGACAATAACACAAATAAAATGTCCGGAATTTACCACTCGTGGTTACAAACCTGTTACCCCAACGCTTTGTCCTCATTTATTAGAAAACGATGAGAATTTCCTCCTTAATTTTGGCTTGACAAAATGTATAGATTCCACTTATAGATAGGCTCGTATGATAAAAATCGACTTGCAGTCGATTGGCACAAGCAATCACGCAAAATATACATACCTATATACTACAATTTATAACCTGTACGGGAGTATGCTCTGATTCCCGTTTACATCGTAAGGATCACACCGTATTTCCGGTCAGGAAGGGGAATTTGTATGGCTTCAAAGCAGAATAAAGCACTCAAAAAACCACGTTTAACCATTGTTCAGGTCATTTCCAACTATCCCGATGCACAGCCGGTACCCTCCAACAAGGGCGGAACGGAAAAGGTCGTGTATGAATTAACGGAGGAATTGGTGAGACGAGGGCATCATGTATCTCTTTTTGCCGCCCGTGGGAGCAGGAGCAGCGCGCGGTTGATTCCCTATCCCAAGGGTTTGAAACATAGTCAGATCCCCCAATATGTACTCCGGCATATGCCTTCCGACACACATATCATTCATGATCATACCTTTCGTTCTGCTGTGGGGCGTAGGAAGCTGCCTTGTCCATCGGTATGCACCGTTCATCTTCCAGTGAAGAGACATGGTAAAAACCCAGTATATGTAAGTAAACGAGCGCGCCAGCTGATGGGCAGGGGCAAAGGTTTTTATATCTATAACGGTATCAACACACATGAATACGAGTTCAGCAGTGAGAAGCGTGGCTATTTGCTGTTCATGGGCAGAATCATACGAGATAAAGGTGTATTGGAGGCCATTCAGGTTGCAGAACGAACAGGAAAAAGACTGCTTATTGCAGGTCCTATCAAAGCACCAGAATTTTTCCGTAAAGAGATTCAGAAACGAATTCAGCGCAATCCGAATATACGCTATGTAGGCGCAGTTGGAGGCGATCAGAAACAGAAGTTGCTGAAACATGCAGAGTGTCTGTTGTTTCCGACACTGTGGGAAGAGCCATTCGGACTTGTCATGGTTGAGGCCATGGCTTGTGGAACACCGGTGCTGGCATTAAAAAATGGCTCCGTTCCCGAGGTACTATCGGGCTTTCCACAGTTGATCTGCAAATCGGTTAGCCAAATGGCACGAAAAGCACAGCAAAAAAATTACCCGTCACCAGCGCAGCTACGTTTGTATGTGACTCAAAGATTTACCAACAAACAGATGACCAGTAACTACTTAAGACTATACCGTGAAATCATCCGTCGGCGAGAACAGAAGAGAGGACAACGGCAGCCTATACGGAGGTGAAGGAGATGCAGGTCAAACGATATATGCTCGGAAAGGGCTCTTGGGCAACTCCTTATTATATAGCTACAGGGGGACAGAAAGGTCCGTGTGTGATGGTAGTGGCGGGAATACATGGTAAAGAAATAGCAAGCATACGAGCTGCTGAGAAATTGGTAAAGCTTTTGAATCAGCAAAAACTGCGATTTAGCCATGGTAAGCTTATAATTGTACCGATTGTAAATCAAGAGGCTTACCGCAAACGGATTAGAGGAATACCTGATCTTAATCGAACCTTTCCGCGCAAAAAAAAGCAGCTGGCAACACAACCACTTTCCGCTGCTCTATTCAAATTAACACAAAAGCATCAACCTGAATGGTATCTCGACTTGCATGAGGCCAACGGATTGTCACAAAAGGATGCCAAGGTGCTTGGTCAAACGCTAATCTCCAATAAGGCCAATCCGGTGGTACCTACGGTTCGTCGGATTATTAAGCGAATGAATCGCTCCATCCAGATGAGCGACCGACATTTCAACATTCGGTTGCATGAGCTTCCAGGTTCCTCCCGCACTGCTGCAGCCCGTATTTTAGGTGCACGCGCGGTTACCGTGGAAACGGGTTGGAGCCTGCCCAAGAAAGTACGCATACACTATCAGTTGGAGATCGTCCAGCATTTTTTAAAAGAAGCCGGAATAGTCAAAGGCAACGAGGTTTATTTATCTGCCAAGGTTAGAACGGTTACCTCAAGAAAATATGGCACCACAAAATAAAATCGCTTCTGGAGCAAGGATTTTTGCACCTTGCTCAGGAGCGATTTTTTATGTGCGACCTTCGTTCAGAATCCGTGGCGTGCTGATATTATATCTATGTGTTGTCAGGCTTCGGATTTATAGAAGGCGTTCACTAAGCTGTTCCCCAGACGTACCTCAATTAGCTCCAGTGATGTATCCAGATCGGCACGGATCGTGTGATACGTATCGACCGGAATGCTAAATACAGAACCGCTTGCCGCAGCAAAACGTTCTCCGTTCAGCATGACCTCTCCTCGGCCGGACACGATCGTCCATACTTTAAGTCCACTGCCGTGAATACGGCCATTCAAGCGGTGATCTGGCAGTACCGTCAGCCGTATGGCCAGTATATCGTTCAGACTCCGATGATCAAATTCGTCCAACACCCGGTAACTGCCCCAAGAGGTTTCGCCATGCTTGGGGTGAAGTTGAAGTTTACCTAGCTGGTCCTTGATCGCGTGAGCATGGCTCTTGGAAGCGATGAGAATGCCGTCGGGGCTCGCAGCTGCAATAATATCTTCTACACCAATGACATGAAGTGGATAGGGCAACTCATTGACGATGTACGTGCCATGAGTTTGGCCACTGATCTGTCCACGTCCGATCACTTGGCTATTTAGCTGCTCTGTTAGAGCCTGCCAGTTGCCGATGTCGTGCCATTCGCCATCGTATGGCAGGACGATGGCATGTTCGGCACGCTCTGCAATCTCCTCGTCGAAACTGCGAACCGGGAGGCCATCATACATTGCGCATAATGCTTTATCGTTCAGCGGCAAATAACTTCGCTCCATACAGGAGAGCATATACCGTAATGTAAAAGCGTAAATACCACAGTTCCACAGCGCACCCTGATGAATAAGCTGCTGTGCCCCGGAATGATCCGGCTTTTCTGTGAAGCGAGCAACTTGCGCATAAGAAGGTTTCCCTTCCCGTATCATTTGCAGACCCGGAACGACATAGCCGTATTGGTCGGAGGGATGAGTGGGCCTTGTCCCAAGCATAGCCAAATCGGCTCCGCTCTCAAGCAATAAGCCGGAGAGCGCTGCTATGCTATGGAAGAAATCCTCCCCTGCAAACATGTCCGCTGGAGCAATGCAGAGAACTTCATCCAGCCCCATGCCTCTGGTGTGAAAATAAGCAGCCGCCAGTGCAGCAGCGGTGAAGGTTCCCCGTTTGGCAGGCTCACCCAGAACGGGCAGACGACCTTCTGTATGGCTAAAGGCTAGATTTACCTGGCTTCGATGAGCCAGAAGCAGGGCAGAGGAATCCAGCCCGGCTAAGGTAAGCTGACGGTACACCCGGCCGAGCATAGATTCCTTTCGCCCGTCAGGGGCGGGCAACAACTGGAGAAACAGCTTCGACCGGATTTCGTTGGATAGTGGCCATAGCCGTTTTCCAGCACCACCGCATAACAATACGATGCGCACGGACGTTTCCTCCTTCAATGCAGATCCATTTTTGACTGCATCATTTTGCAGGATTTTAAGAACTATTTTAGCGATGATTCAATCTTTGTTTTTGGAGCAAGCTGGTACACCTTGCGTTGATGAAAAGATAAGGAACGATAGCTCTTGGCCAAGACATCCAATTGTTTTTGCGACAGGGAAGAAGCCCGACTATGAAGCGCTTTATTCAATGACTTGCGCAAAATCATCCGAGAGGGTTGATTGCTGTATAAATAGTTGGCATACGTTTCATATTCGGAAAAACCAAACTGCTTTGTCCGGTCTATGCTGTGGATAATTGCGTTGTACCAAGGTTTCCCATGTCGTGCCTCGATAACTTGCTTGAGCTGGGTAAGCCGCGCTTTTTCAAAAAGCATATAGTGAGTAACAAAGGACTTTGGTGAGGGCGCTTTAACGCCCATCAACTTGTGATAGGTGCGAAAATACTCAGGCTGGCTCCAGCTGCGGTAGTAAAAAATCGTTTTTCCGTCTTTACGGAACGTATGTGGACGAATCAAAATCGTGTCCGCGTCAATGACGAGAAAAAAAGAGGCTTTACTGATTTTGTCGCCATTCATTTTGAGTAATTGTTGATACAGCCAGCCTGAGCGGTCCCAGCGCGTTGTCCCGTAATGAATATGTTTTTTGGTGATGGGCAGCACCGTTTTTTCGTCAATAAATGTACATTTCTTGTTTGCGCACAGACGGCGAATCCCGGTGCTTTGCGGTGAGATGATATAAATAGTTCCAATTCGGTGCTGCACGTGACGGCGCAGACTGTCAATCACCAGCGGTAGTGTGGCAATATCTTTATCAATTGCTGGAATCAGAACATCGATTGTAAGGGAACCCTTCCGTGGCCCATCCGATTGCGCTGACATGTCATTCACTCCCTATATGTGCAAATATACGCTCCCAGCGTCTCTCAATATCGTATGCTTGGACAGGCGCTTTCGACCGGGCAAGGTCAAACGTCCATTTCTATGCAGGACAGGGCTGATGAAGCTTCGAAAGGGGAGTTAGCGCATACGATAGATTGATCTTTTTTAACAGGAGCGTTCTACCTGAGAGTAGAGAGGAGAGGGGCAAGTGAATTCTTCACAAGCGCAGGCGTTGCGCAGCAAGTGGCATAAAACCCAATTGTTGCTCCAGCACGGCAGCATCAAACCTTATGTACCAGAAACTCGCAAATATAATAAAGCAAATTTGAAATCAATGCTGGAGAAGTACGGTATGGTCTATGTAAAACCCGAGCGAGGTACCTTTGGTAAAGGTGTAATGAGAGTAGAGCAGGAGGCCGGCCAGCGTTTCGCCTATCAATATGAGGAAACGCGTCAAGAATTTAAACATTTGGATGCACTATATATCAGCCTATCGAAACATACGGGGAAGAAAAGTTATCTCATTCAAAAGGGAATCCATTTACTACGCCATCAAATGCGTTATTTTGATATTCGGGTCATGGTGCAGCGTAATGAAAAAGGGCTATGGGAGTCTACCGGAATTATTGGACGTCTTGGTCATCCCCGTAAAATCGTGACCAACTATCATAGTGGTGGTAAGCCGATGGCCTTGGAGCAGTTACTAAAATCCCATTTATCGCAAAGCAAGCAGGCGGAGCTGGTTAAGAAACTAAATGAACTGGGTCTTACTATCGCCAAACAACTGCAAAAAACATATCCGAAATTCCGGCAAATTGGTGTGGACATTGGACTGGATCATCGCTTTATCCCGTGGATTATTGAGGTGAATACGAAGCCGGACCCATATATTTTTAACCAATTAACAGATAAGTCCATGTACCGTAAAGTGTTAAGCTATTGGCGACTAGCTAATGAAAAAAGGAAGGTCACCGTCCCAAGCAAAGATACAAATAAAGATAAAAATAAAGACAAGAATAAAGGTAAAAATAAAGATAAGAATGTAATTAAAGATTCTAAAAAACAAAAAATATCTTGACCAGTAGATTGCTTCATTGCCAGCAGCTAATACAGAAAAAAGGATGAATTTTTCATAATTCATCCTCAGGCTGTCGAGAAACCCCCTGTTTTTTTGCAGGGGGTTTAAAACTGTCTTAGTGGTCTAAAAACTAGGGTCCTCAGATCGTTTTAAATCGATTTTTGTTTTAAAATATGCGTCTCCCCATATAAAAATAGAAGTGTCGAAAAGTCCTCTGGACTTTCTCGACACTCTGAGGATGAATTTTTCATAATTCATCCTTTTTATTTAGGATTACATTTTAAACTCGCCAAGTCCCCAATTGTTTGCGTATAAGTACGATTTGTCCACTATGATATGCATCGTGCAGCGTCCACCGCGATAATTCAGCACCGAGAGTGTCGGAGCCGAGAGGCTTATCCAGATCAGCATCATTCAGAGCAGTAATGGCGACAAGCAGTTGGTTTACAAGAGCTTCCGCTTCTTTCAGCGTCTCCTGCCATCCTTCATGGTCTTCAGCATCCCCTGGCGGGCCGAATGTCTCATCATTGCTTATTCCAGTTGAACTTATAGGGCGGTCAGTTAAACGTCTCAAAATACGCTCATTGTAATAATTAATGTGATGAACCGTTTGCCAAATCGTGTTTCCTCCACCTGGTGGTGTCCAAGTGGCCTCCTGTGTATTCACACCGTGAAGTGCTGCGGCAAGAGGAACAATCCATTCTTCCTTATCCCATGAATTTTCTCTTTGCAATACCAGCATATTTACTCGATCTCGGCTCACCTAACCCAACTCCTTTTGTAGGGATGTAACTAGCTAAATATAGGATAAATCGTTACAATTAACAATGTAGCATGACAAATTAAGATTTGCAACCAGTTAAAATGATTTTAGTGGTTACAGACGGTGGAGGAACTCTTTTGAATACACTTTGGACTGATCTTGTAAACAGCGAATGGCACGATTGGAGAGGGAGCGGACGTTCAGAAGATCGTTTGTTGAAGCCCGAATGGCAAAATGAATTTCTTATGCGGTGGCAATTTACCGCTTCGGTCCCAGCCAGTGCGGAAGATATTGAAGAAATGCAAATTCTCCGGCGGGAATTACGTAGCTTCGCTGAGCACCTGACTTCTGGCGGACAAATGACAACTGATCTGGTGGATATGATTAACCGAAAGATGATGGAAGGGGGGCCGGTCACTCGCTTATTAAAGCAACAGGATGAGCATTTCAGCATTGTGCTGGAACCCGTGGCAAATGGTTGGAAAAAAGTGCTGGCAGAGGTTGTAGCCGATTTTGCCCAGGCACTTGTCAATAGCGGCGGCTCCAGAATTCGTATTTGCGATAATACCGATTGTCGATGGGTATTTTACGATGATACCCGAAATCGGTCAAAGCGATTTTGCGACGATAAGATGTGTGGTAATTTGATGAAGGTACGCCGTTTTCGCGAGCGTAAGAAAAATTAGATGTAGCAAGAGAATTTACATGAGCAGTACATGTTGAGCCCACTCCTATATGAACAATGGAGTGGGTTATTTAAAATTGAACAACCTGTGACCCTGTGCTATGCTTACATGAAAGAGAAGCTAGACGTACTAACGATGATCTTTACTATGCGTATAAACATCTGATGATACGACGAATAGAAAGGATGTACAGCCATGAATTCTGTCATTGAACTTAATAATGTAAGCTGGAAGAGAGATAACCGCACCATATTGGACCAAATCAATTGGCAGGTAGCTGAGGGAGAGCACTGGGCTGTACTCGGCTTGAATGGGTCAGGTAAAACAACGATGCTCAATATGATTAACGGTTATATATGGCCAACCACAGGTAGTGTCGGTGTATTGGGTCATACCTTTGGGGATGTGGATCTGAGGGAGCTGCGCAAATCTATTGGTTGGGTCAGTTCCTCTTTACAGGAAAGAATTAATGGGAGTCATCGTACGCAGGATGTTGTCATTAGCGGCAAATTTGCCTCCATTGGACTTTATGATCAGACGACGGATACAGAGTATGAACAGGCCGTTCAGCTTATGACGCAACTGGGGTGTGCTCATCTCGTGGATCGGTTGTATCAGGGATGCTCACAGGGAGAAAAGCAAAAAGTGCTTATCGCCCGCGCATTAATGGCCTCGCCCAAGCTACTGATTTTGGACGAGGCGTGTAATGGTTTGGACTTTTTCTCCCGGGAAGCATTGCTAGATAGCATTCGCCAGTTATCGGAGTCGCAGGCTTCGCCGAATTTACTGTATGTTACACATCATATCGAAGAAATTCTACCGATGTACACGCATACGATTTTAATCCGCCGGGGCACGGTATTTGCCAAAGGTAAAACGACTGATATTCTGAGCAGTGACACACTTAGTGCTTTTTTTGAAACGCCTGTACAAGTAGAATGGAGACAGGATCGTGCATGGCTCTCTATGGTGTAGAGAGTCTTTTTTTTCTCGCTAACCTGCTACCAACATAATCAGAATAGGCAATATCAGGAATGAGGCAAGCGTGCTCCACAGGATGCAGGTGGAAACCAGTTTTGGCGATGCATTAAATTTTTCTGCTAAAATGACAGCATTCACAGCAACCGGCATCGAGGCCAGAATGAAGAGAACGGAGAACAAAAGGCCTGAAATTCCCAGTATCAGCATAGCAAGACAAGCCGCAAGCGGAGAGAGCAAAAGGCGAATTGTTAGTCCGGCGTAGCTGGCTTTTTTAATAGACGACTCCAGTTTGAATATTTTTACATAAGCCATCTGGGTACCAAGGATCGCCAGCACGACTGGAGAATAGGCGGCAGCAATCATCGAGACGCCCGACTGAATGCCAGAGGGAAGATGCCAGTCCAGCAGCCGCAGTCCCATGGCGAGTAGAGCTGCATAGATCGCAGGAAGTGAAAACACCGAATTAACAGCACTTTGAACAGAAAATTCAGAGCGGGCTGCAAAGTAAACGCCAATGGTATTGACCATGATTATCTGGATGACGACATACACGGAGGCTTTATCCAGACCGAGCTGCCCAAAGGCAAGTAAAATAAGGGGCAGGCCATAATTTGCACTATTGGTCAGCGTGGAGATTAAGGTAAGTCCAGCCGTTTCCGGAGTGCTCAGTCTAAAGATTTTCCCCGCTAATTGTGCAATTCCCCACAACAGCAGCAGGTTCAGTATTGAAAAAGCGGCAGTCTGCGCTACATCATGCCAAGAAAGCTGTGCTTTGAGTAGCGTGTCCAGAATCATGGCGGGGCTTAAAAAATATAAATACAAAGTCGAGAGCGGTTTCGTTTCCAGCTTCATGAATTTTCCGAGTAAAAATCCGGCGATCACTGGAATGGACAGCGGAACGATAACGGATAATAGAGTTGAAAGTACGATTTGTATCATGAATTCCACCCATCCTTTCTGTAATGACATTTTCCATTATAAGGCGCTACTTTCGAGCCCGTCCAAGATGAAAACACAATCAAGGTCATAGGTATATACTATGAAGCCTTCGACACTTATTATGAAAACAATAAAAGGGATGCCCTATTAGCCGTTTATCATGGCTGTGGGCATCCCTTTTATTATAATGAACCAATGATACTGCCGATTTATGCAGTAGCGACGGTTTCCGCTTTGGTTCGGCAATCATCAGAGCAATAGTGCTGATGCTGTTCTTCGCAATCCGGACATACGATATGCTGGAGATTGCACACCGGGCAGTTGATATAATGATCGCTTGACGTTTCACAATGAAAGCACTTGCCGACAATGACGTCTTCATCCGTATGATTGATCGGAATGGAGATTCGTTCGTCAAATACGTAGCATTTACCGTCAAACAAACGTCCTTGTACTTCCGGGTCCTTGCTGTAAGTCACAATGCCGCCATCCAACTGGCCTACATCGTTAAACCCTTCTTTGATCAGAAGACCGGACAACTTTTCGCAACGGATACCTCCGGTGCAGTATGTCAGGATTTTTTTGTCTTTGAACTGAGTCATATTGTCGCGAATCCATTGTGGAAATTCACGGAACGATTCGACTTCAGGGCGAATAGCCCCGCGGAAATGACCGATGTCATATTCATAATCATTACGTCCGTCCAGAACAACTACATCTTCATCTTGAAGCTGTTCATAAAACTCCTTTGGTGACAGCCGCTTACCGCTAATTACATTAGGGTCCAGTTCATCCTCATGACGCAGCGTAACTAGCTCCTGACGATGGCGTACAAATATTTTCTTGAACGCATGACCGTCAGACTCATCTATTTTAATAACAATATCGTGGAATTTCGGATTGGCGCGCAAATCACGCATATATTGCTCCGTTTGCTCTACTGTACCAGACAGTGTTCCGTTGATTCCTTCTGCAGCAATCAAGATTCTTCCCTTGACGCCCAGCTCCTTGCAGTAAGCCAGATGCTCTGCCGTAAAGGTGGCAGGGTCTTCTATGTTGACATATTTGTAAAACAACAAAATTCGATAAGCATGTTCACACACGTAAAATCACCCTCTGATTCAAGTCAAAGTTTTTTAACAAGCAATTTTAAATGTACCACATTCTTTAAGTTAGTCAACTTAAATGTATAAAAAGTGGAAATGGAAAAGATGACGAGCGACAAAAGTAAGGGTTTACATTATAATAGTAACGTAGTAATGAGGGGATTTCTGGTAGCAGGATGAGTTTTACTAGGTGAAAGGATGAATGAAATGAAACATCATTTGACAGCGCATACACCACCTATGGGGTGGAATAGCTGGGATTGCTACGGTGCAGCAGTACGGGAAGAGGAAGTACGGGGAAATGCTCAATATATGGCGGAGCACCTGAAGGAATATGGTTGGGAATATGTCGTGGTGGATATTCAGTGGTATGAGTCAGGAGCAGTTTCTTCACAGTATCGCCCGTTCGTCCCATTGGAAATGGATTCATTTTCACGTCTTATTCCAGCGGTGAATCGTTTTCCTTCGGCAGCAGATGGACGAGGCTTCCAAGCTCTTGCGGAATATGTACACGGTCTAGGATTGAAATTTGGTATACATATGATGAGAGGCATCTCCCGTCAGGCAGTGCACCAGGATACCCCGATTTTGGGAACCACAGCCACGGCGAGACAAATTGCGCATCCCAACTCTATTTGTCCCTGGAACACAGATATGTATGGGGTAGATGCATCCAAGGAAGGCGCACAGGAGTACTATAATTCGTTGTTTGACCTGTATGCGGAATGGGGTGTGGATTTTGTCAAAGTAGATGACATTGCTGCATCACGTCTCTATGGTATTCATTTGGCGGAAATTGAATTGATTAGGCGGGCTATCGCCCAATGCAGACGTCCGATGGTGCTGAGTCTATCACCTGGCCCTGCGCCGCTGGAGCATGCATCTGATTTAATCGCAAACGCGAATATGTGGCGTATGACTGATGACTTCTGGGATGTATGGCCTTTACTGTATGGTATGTTTGAGCGCTGCGAGAAATGGGCGGAACATGTAGGTCCGGGTCACTGGCCGGATTGCGACATGCTGCCACTAGGTCATCTGGGTATTCGTTCGGTAGATTCGGTGAATTCCGGCAGCCATGACCGATGGACACGTTTTACGAAGGATGAGCAGCTAACGATGATGACCTTGTGGAGCATTTTCCGGTCTCCACTGATGTTCGGGGGAGAACTGCGGGATAATGATGCATGGACCCTTTCCTTGCTAACGAATGAAGAAGTATTAAATGCTCATCGCAACGGTTTGAATGCGCGGCAGGTGTACAGAAAGGATGAACATATCGTTTGGACTTCACATAACGGGGAAGGTCATGTATACGCAGCTTTGTTTAATGCTGGAGATGAAGCTTCAAAGGTGCGTGTATCCTTAAAAGACCTTGGTATTGAAGGACAGGCAAATGCCAGAGATTTGTGGAACCATGTGAATTTAGGTGTTTTAACACAAGAACTGTCCGCAGATTTACCTCCTCACGGAGCAGCTCTATTTATTTTGAAATAGAGGATTTTGCAAAATCCTGAATAACATAATGTAAGGAAGAACTATGCTGCAATTCCAACCCAATCACCCTATCGTAAAAGTGGAAGGTAAACTTTACGATAGGGTGATTTTTTTGCATGTGTCACTTTAGGATATTTTAACGAACTCGACATGATTCTTGGGAATTTGACATTTGGAACGTGTTAATTTTATAGGGTGCCTATTTCTATACAAATTTAAATCATTCTAGCGAATAGACTCGAGAAAGGAGTCAAATCATGAAATTAAAAAAAATCCACAATAATGAACAGGACGAGCCTTGGCCCTCTAGCAAACCAATACTATGTATCGGGGGGGCCAATCTGGATCGTAAAATCATGATTAAAGGTACATTTCAGCTTCATACCTCCAATCCAAGCAGTACAAGGCTGCAATCTTGCGGTGGGGTAGCACGAAATGTAGCCGAAAATTTAGGGAGGTTGAGCCAACGGGTCAGCCTGCTAACTGCGGTTGGGGACGATGCGGAAGGTGAATTTATTATTGAACAGTCCGGCCGTTACATGCACGTGGTTCCTCTGCAAGTCAAAGGTGAGCCGTCAACTGGGGTTTATACTGCCTTGCTGAATGAGCGTGGTGAACTGATTGTAGCGACAGCAGAAATGGAGATTTATGATCAGATTCGTCCTTCAGTAATTTATGAAAATACTCCTTTAATCGCCTCGTCCCGACTCGTTCTGCTGGACACTAATTTCTCTATGAACGTAATTGCAGCCACCATACATGTCTGCCATGAACATCGGGTTCCGATTATCGTTTCTTCGGTATCGGCCTCCAAGATGAGAAAGCTTCCCCGGAATTTGCATGGGGTGGAATGGCTGGTATGTAAACCGGTGGAGGCTGAAGCTTATTTGGGGCTAGAACTTACAGATGATCAGCATATGTTGGATGCCACCCGGATTTTTCACAAACTTGGGGTTCAAAATGTCATTTTTATCTGCGGTGCTGATCGAGTTTTGTACGCCTCTCAGGATGGAACTCATGGACAAATTCCTATGCATCCCGTTCAAGAGGTCATTGATGTCACAGGCGCAGATGATGCTTTTATTGCCGGGATGATTTATGGAATCACCCAAGGTTATCCTATGGAGCAAGTGTGCCAATTTGGAATTAGCTGTGTCGACTTGACCCTGCAAACGGATCGGACGGTTTCAGAGATCCTTTCTATGAATAAACTCCATTCTAGGTTTCAAGAGCTGTATGGCACACATTCGCAAAATTTTGTGTTTTTCAAGGGTGTGTATTTTAAAAAGGAAGATACATAAGTAATCAAGAGAACTCTACCCTACAACAGCGCGTATTGGGAGCTTCACGTACGTAATGGCCTCAATCAATTAATTGGTAAAAGGAGCATGTTGTCTGATGGACAGCGTGAAATACGTAATTGTTTTTCTGCCACAGTGCCTCCTTTATTTGCTTTTAAAGGGAGGTTCTTTGGTAGTATCCGCTTTGTTCTGGGTTTTCGTAGGCGTATCTGTCCTAAAGTCTGGCCGCTCATTATGCAATAGGGTAACCAACGGAATTTGATTATCTTGAAATCTAAATACCGTTTATGTCCCTGGCTGATCTCAGATAGACGATTATCTCCTTGACTAGAAATTACATTTCGTGTAAAGTGGTGAAAATTGTAATATATAGGAATAGTGTAGACCAAGGATCAAAGGTTCAATACCCGCTGTACAGAGAAGAAACTCATGGGCTGAAAGGTTTCTCGCCGCGAATGAACGTTTCCCTGCCTTGCGAGCTGTAGCGGTTTGTAAGATAAACCGTTACCGGCTAGACGCCGTTATCTGATGAAGGACCGTTCCGTGTATGGCTACGGTCAAATTAAGGGTGGTACCACGACACATTCGTCCCTGACGGATGTGTCTTTTTGCGTACATTTTATCGTCCATACAAGGAGGTAGCTACACATGCGCCAAAGCCAATTATTACTGACAACCTTGCGTGAAGCACCCGCAGATGCCGAAGTGATCAGTCATCAGCTTATGCTGCGGGGAGGATTTATCCGCCAACTGGCGGCTGGAATGTACACCTACATGCCATTGGGCAGACGGGTGCTCAGAAAAGTAGAGCAAATCATACGAGATGAAATGGATCGCGCAGGGGCTGGGGAGCTGCTGATGCCTGTATTGCAGCCAATGGAGCTATGGCAAGAATCAGGGAGATACGATGTTTACGGTCCTGAGCTGATGCGTCTGCAAGATCGACATGGTCGAGAGTTTGCATTGGGGCCTACACATGAAGAGGTCATTACGTCTTTAATACAAAATGAAGTGAATTCTTATCGCAAATTGCCTGTAACCCTGTATCAAATTCAAACCAAATTTCGGGATGAACGACGTCCTCGATTTGGCCTGCTTCGCAGCAGAGAATTCTTGATGAAGGATGCCTATTCGTTTGATGCACATTGGGAAGGACTAGATCATACCTATTGGACTATGTTCCAGACATATCAGCGCATTTTTACCCGCTGTGGTCTGAATTTTCGTGCAGTAGAAGCAGATGCGGGTGCCATTGGTGGCGAAGGTGAAACTCATGAATTTATGGCTCTAGCTGATATTGGAGAGGACACCATTGTAGCATGCACCTGCTGTGAATATGCAGCTAATCTTGAAAAAGCCGTGGCGCGGTCGACGGAGAAAATAGAAATAGCTCCAGTCTCAGATGAAAATGAACATGTCAGCCATCCTTCTTTTGATACAGCTAAAATGGAAAAATTCCATACTCCTGGCCTACGTACAATAGATCAACTGGTTGAATCGCTTCACATAGAACCTGAAGAAATCATCAAAACACTGATTTATATGGCTGACGATCAACCTGTTGCTGTAGTTGTCAGGGGTGATCATGAGGTTAACGAAGTGAAATTTAAACATATTTTAGGTAGTGAAAAATTCGAAATAGCAAGTGCAGACACCGTGTCAAAGGCGACCGGAACCCCCTCGGGGTTCATAGGCCCATGCGGATTGACGATCCCTGTGTGGGTAGATTACGCCGTTGTCCAAATGTCCAGCGGTATCGCAGGCGCGAACGAGCTGGATTATCATTATCGACATGTGAATCCAAGGCGCGATATAGATCTTCGGCATGTGGCTGACTTGCGGAATGTCATAGAAGGGGATAGATGTCCTCGATGTGACGAAGGGGAATTGAAACTTTATCGTGGGATTGAGATCGGACACGTATTTAAACTGGGCACCAAATATAGTGAGAAGCTGGGTGCGACTTTTCTGGATACATCTGGAACGGAGCAAACGATGATTATGGGCTGCTACGGTATTGGGGTTTCCCGAATCCTTTCTGCCATTGTAGAGCAAAATCATGATCAGAACGGAATGATATGGCCTCATGCGCTGGCCCCGTTTCAAGTTCATATCATTCCGATTTCTGTGAAAGACAGGCTTCAGATGCAATTAGCCGAGAAATTATACAACCAACTGCAGGATCACGGTGTGGAGGTGCTGCTGGACGATCGGGAGGAACGGCCCGGGGTTAAATTCAAAGACTCTGATTTAGTAGGTATTCCCGTGCGCATCGTCGTTGGTAAAGATGCCGAACACGGGAAAGTAGAGTTAGTGGAACGAAAAAGCTGCAACAAAGAGACGATTCATATCGAAGATGTAGAGAGACGGATATTGGAACTACGCTAAGCATCTGTATCCCGTAGAATATGGCCTTCTCCAAGTGTAGTCTCATGAAAGTCCGCCATCTGACGTGCCTGAAACCGGATTGGCTTGTCCCGACCTACCATAATGATATTTTGAATGTCGGCAGCACCATCCGAGGGGAGCGAGAAAGTTGTGACATAGGCGAATTCTTCACGCAACGTTGTGTGAATGGCATTGATCAGGTGGTCGTGTTCACTTTTACCCATTAAATTCATGATCAGGGAGCCTTCGGAATCCAGCTTTTCTTTGGCCATCTTGAAAAATTCCCAGGATACTAAATGCAAAGGTGTACCCTGCTCTGTAAAGGCGTCCAGAATAATATAGTCATAAGCATCAGACGCTTCCTTCTCCAGAATGCGTCGTCCATCGCCAACAGTTACATTATCCTGATCGTATCCAAAGAATGTTCGGCTGAACTCTACGACTTGTGCATCCAGCTCGGCAATCTTAAAGCGTTTATCTGTAAAATGACCCGCTATTGTACCTATACCGTGCCCAATAACAAACACGTCTTCAAATGACGGATCGTTCAGTTCCATGAGATGGATGATTGCTCTAGGATATTCGAACAAAATGCGTTGCGGATGATTCAAATCCACCGCGCCTTGGATGGCTGTATTTGAAAACTGCATCACTCGAAATAAGCCTTTTTCACCGTACAGCTCGGTGGTTTCGTATACTGTGATTTCATGATTATGGCTCAACTTTTTGTACAAGACATCCAATTAAATGATCTCCTTCAAGTCAGACTTCCTCCTCATCTTAGACATGGATAGGGGGATTGTCCATAGATGAGGAGAATTGGAAGTTCATATTTCCAAGCATCCCTAATTAGGTAGAATTGTTTATTTTTCCATAACGGAGTTGTTTGAACTTGTTCGTATGTCCTTTAGGAGATATAATATACAAGGATATAATGAAGTTCGTTGTGTATATTCATACAGGAAGAGAGCGGGATATTATGGGACGTAAGTGGAATAACATTAAAGAAAAGAAGGCATCCAAGGATGCTAATACGAGTCGTATATATGCTAAATTTGGCGTGGAAATTTATGTGGCAGCCAAACAGGGCGAACCTGATCCTGAATCCAATCGGGTATTAAGAGTCGTTTTAGAACGTGCAAAAACGTACAATGTACCCAAAGCAATCATTGACCGTGCTATTGAAAAAGCAAAAGGTGCTGGCGATGAAAACTACGTAGAGCTTCGTTATGAAGGTTTCGGACCGAACGGTTCCATGGTCATTGTAGATGCACTGACCAATAACGTTAATCGTACAGCATCGGATGTGCGTTCTGCTTTTACTAAAAATGGCGGTAGCCTGGGCGTGAGCGGATCTGTAGCCTACATGTTTGATTCCACAGCAGTTATTGGTCTGGTGGGTAAAACCGCAGATGAAGTGCTGGAGCTGCTGATGGAGGCAGATGTAGAGGTGCGTGACATCATTGAAGAAGATGAAGCCGTCATCGTATATGCAGAGCCTGATCAATTCCATGCTGTGCAGGAAGCTTTCAAACAAGCAGGAGTGACTGAGTTTACCGTTGCGGAGCTCACCATGCTTGCCCAAAATGATATTTCACTTCCAGAAGATGCACAAGTTCAATTCGATAAATTGATTGATGCATTAGAAGATTTGGAGGATGTTCAGCAGGTTTACCACAATGTAGACTCTGAGGAATAGTCGGATTGCATCATTTACATCTGAGCGTTTGTATAAAATAAACATTCCTAAACCATCGTATTTCGGTACGATGGTTTTTTTGTAAATAAACTTATAAAAAATCAATTTTATTTTCTTGACTGATCAGTCTGCAAAAATTATAATCATAGGCAAGGAGGTGAACATAAGGTTTGGGAAGAGCTAAAGAATTTGATACTGAAAGTGTTCTACGAAAAGCTATGGCTGTATTTGGAGAGCATGGCTATGAGGGAACTTCTCTGACAATTTTACTGGATCAGCTGGGTATAGCGCGGCAGAGTCTTTATGATACCTACGGAACGAAATATGATTTGTTTTTTTCGGCTATTCAGCTTTATATACGTGACAAGACCGAAGCTGTAGTTCATCTGCTCAGTCAACCTGGGAGCATTAAGGATGCAATAGCGATGATTTTTAATGAATCTGTTAGAGTGTTGACGGATAAGAGGCTGTCCAAGGAATGCTTTATTATGAACAGTGCTATTGAACAGGCTCCGCATCATCATGAGATCAAAGCTTTTATTTCTGAAAACACTGAAAAGCTTGAACTTGCTTTTTACGACGCCCTAGTCCGCGCCCAAAAAGAGGGGGAGATTCATGCTACGGAATCTGAGCTATTGTCAATCGCCAGATTTCTAAATCATGCCCGACTATCGTTGACATTTACCGCCAAGACAGGCGCGAGCACTGAGGTGCTTAGAGATATTGTGCGTACAACGCTGTCGATTTTAAATTGATCTTTATGAACGCTTAATAGCGTTTATTTTTTGAACATTCCAGACTGATTGGTCAAATTTTTTTGAGTATTATAGACTGTTCAATCTAGAATGCTTATGTTTATTTTAGCGTCTTGAATTCGTTTTTTAAGCAGGAACTAAAAATATATTTGCGAGGTGTCTACCATGACAATCAATCCGAATACTGACGAAGTAAAACAGCAAGCGCAAGCAGTCATGCATAAATTTACGAACAACCTGTTAGAAGAAAATATGGAGCAATGGATTTCATTATTTGATGATAACGCTGTTTTCGAGTTCCCTTATGCACCTAAGCATTTTGCACAAATGCTTCAGGGCAAAGCAGCAATTTACGAGTACATTAAGGAGTTTCCTAATATACTTCGGATTCAGCATTTCTCTTCACCAATTATCCATACGACAACGGACCGGGATTTATTCGTGGCCGAGTTCGCCTGTGAGGCGCAGGCTGTGAGCACAGGTAAACCGTATAATCAAACCTACATTTCTGTTATTAAGCTGAAGAACGGAAAAATTATTCACTACAAAGATTACTGGAACCCTTTAGTAGCTCTTGAAGCCCTAGAATCATAAATGAAAGAGTTCAAGCCTCATAGGGATATGGATATCTAGGGGAAAACAAAAAATTTAAATAGGAGTTGAATTTCATGAAAGACAGAAATATAGCGTTGATTACAGGAGCAAACGGCAAAACAGGTAGCCGTGTAGCCGCCAGACTTACGCAACTTCAGCATCCGGTACGTTTGGCAGGACGTGCTCATCCTGCCGAATGGGAAGGGAAAGATTATGTATATTTTGATTGGTATGATGAATCAACACATGCACAGGCGCTGATGAATGTAGATAAAATTTATTTGGTAGTACCTGTGCTGGATGTCAATCCCGCCAAAGTGATGATTCCTTTTATTGAGAGGGCCTTGAGAGAAGGAGTGCAAAGGTTTGTGCTGTTAGGGAGCGCATCTGTGCCTGAGGACGGACCAGTATTTGGACCTGTGCATCAAGCACTACGTAGATTAGCTCCAGAGTGGGCTGTATTGCAGCCATCCTACTTTATGGAGAATTTTACAGAAGGTCAGCATGTAAGTACCATCAAAAACACCAGCACGATTTATAGTGCGACAGGAGAAGGGAGAGTAGGTTTTGTCAGTGCAGATGACATTGCAGAAGTGGGAGTACGAGCTCTGATTGACGATAAACCACATAACATAGCTCATGTCATCACTGGACCTCAGTCACTAACCTATGGCGAAGTCGGTAAGATTATTGGGAAGTTAACAGGCCAAGCAATCCAGCATATCTCGTTGCCTGATGAAGAGCTAAAAGCGGGCATGGTTCGAGCTGGAATGCCTGAAGAATATGCAGATATGCTGGCGGGATTGGATAGAAGGATACGTGAAAATGGAAGTGAAGATCAAGTTACTCATACCGTAGAGCGTGTCACTGGGCGCCGTCCGATATCATTCGAGCAGTTTGTTCTGAGCCATGGGGATAGCTGGAAATAATCATGACAAAGTTGTTCCCGTTATTTCTTTTTAGGGTCATAAGAATAACCAGGATATTTGACGACGGGCCATTTTACCTTTCGTAAATTAGAGATTACATCAACACCTACATGTAAATTACTCTGAATCAGTTCTGTGGGGGTAAGAGCCATCCATTGATTTAGTGAAACATCCGCAAAACGGTCACTCTTAAACATTTCAAGAAACCATAATGAGCTAGAGCCAGTATTTTGAATGTAATGACCATAAGCAAAGGGCACATATCCGACATCTCCGGCTCTAAAATCAAATGTGCGGGCAGCGCCATTACCACCAAAGACAGTCATCCGTCCTTGCCCTGTAAGATAGTATTGCCATTCGTCATTATTGGGATGCCAGTGCATTTCTCGCATGGCTCCGGGCTCAATCTCAACAAGGGCGGCTGCGATGGTTTTGGAAATCGGAAAATTAGAGGAGTCAACGATGCGTACGCTTCCGCCCGGTGTTTTGATTGGGGGCTGGGCTAGTAATTCATGCTTGAAGGATTGGGGCAACGTCCCGTAAGGAGAGGGAACCGCTTGGCTTTGAATTGAACCAGGAATTGAATCCTGATAGATGTATACTTGTTCTTGAGGAATTGCTGCAAAATCAGCTTCTGATACACCAAAATTTGCAGAAAGTACGTCTTTGGGAGTATGTGCGAACCAATCCGAGATGGATAGGGTGTTCAGATCGGAAAAGCTGCCATCATCAAAAACCAGCAAAAATTCACAGCCATCCTCAAGCCCCTGTATAGAGTGGGGAATGCCAGGAGGAAAGTACCAGAGATCCCCGGGACCCACATCAGCAATAAAATTACGTCCATTTTGGTCAACTGCCGTAATACGAGCACTTCCCAACAGCATATAAGACCATTCCGCCTGCTGATGCCAGTGAAGCTCACGTACACCTCCCGGCGTCAAACTCATATTCACCCCGGCAAGGGTTGTGGCAATAGGTAATTCTCTTACCGTTACTTCTCTTGACCACCCACCATGATTAAGCTGCATATGGGCGTCAGAAAAAGAAAATCTCATATTCGGAATGAGACCATTGTCCGTTACGGGGGGAACCAGCATATCGGGATTTTGTAGATCCCTCATCACATCACGTGGGCCCTTGTCGATGCCCCCAGCACCATCGCTTCTGATGGGTTGGGGGATTCTTACATTTTTCGGGCAATCATTATGCATCATTAGATCTTCCTTTCCAGGTTGAAGCTTGATGAAGCAAGGAATTAGAGAAAATATGCATAAAGATTTTATGATCATGTGGTGAGTTTTATGCTGTATGCGTCAGATCTGCAAACTGTGCTTGAATGATTTGAGCTAAATCGTGTGGACTCAACTCCAGTTGGGTCCCAATTTTCCCACCGCTCACAACGATGGCTTCCAGTTCCAATGCAGGCTGGTCGATAAAAGTGGGGTAGAGCTTTTTCATTCCTATGGGGGAGCAGCCACCGCGAATATATCCCGTATACTTTTGCAAATCCTTAACTGGAAGCATTTCAATTTTTTTCTCTCCCGCGCATTTGGCTGCTTTTTTGAGATCAAGCTCTTTATGTACAGGGATTACAAAAACAAACAGATTTTGTTTGCTGTGTGCAATCAAAGTTTTGAAAACCATTTCTGGGGCTCTCTCTATTTTCTCAGCCACATTCATCCCGTCTATTTTTCCGTCTTGATGATCATAACTCAAAATATTGTATTGTATGTGTTGCCCATCCAATATGCGCATGGCGTTTGTTTTGCTGGCACTCATCTTATTTCTTCCTTTCTTAGAGTTTTTCCAATTGATCGACATAATCTTTTGCATCCTTAAGGGAAAGATCCTTAGCAGTTCTCAGCTCTTTTATGGCTTGAATCTTTTTTCCTTCCCTAATTAGCAGGAGCAACTTTTCATTGATATCTTCTGAAGCTCCTGCATCTAGAACATGTGAAGGAGTGGCAGCGATGGTACCTGACAGTGATGTTCCTTGTATTCCTGAACGATTTTCAAGACGCTCCACGTCGGATTTCAGGTCATTAAGACGCGATTGAAGGCTATAGACCTTAATTAAAAGTATGACGGAGAGGAGCAACGCGATTATTGCTATATACTCAATAGTTGACAACAGAATCCCTCCTATTTCACTTAGTTTCATCGCAAAGATACCGCACTAAAAATTTGTTTCTTATTTATAGTATAGCATGATGATGGAGGAGAAGAGGAAGACGCGTTCAAATTGACTTTTTGCAGGCAGAGCGGTATATTACAACTTATTATAAACCTTTTAATAAATACTGGAAAAGGAGTGTATTCAAATACAACCAGTCTCCAATAATACCATTCGGGTTAAACAAATTAATGTAGAGTTAGTTAAAAACACACTGAAATCCAAGGAATATGCAACCAAGTCATCCATAGCCAGTATCACAGGTCTTAGTGTGGCAACCTGCGGAAATATTCTGAATGAGCTTCTTCAAACCGGGGAAGTATTAGAGACGGAATTGGAAGAATCGAACGGCGGACGTCCGGCTAGACGGTACAAATATAACGCTGATTATTCATATATTATCTGTTTAAATGTGAAAACGGAAGGCGGTATACATTCTCTTACTTATGCTGTTGCTAATTTGCTTGGTGATATCATCATCGAGAATACTTCCATAGTGCCCCATATTGATTATGAGGTCATAGAAACCCAAATTGGAGAGCTGATTAATAACTATGGAAACGTCAAAGCCATTGGGATTGGCATCCCTGGGGTTGTTCATCAAGGGATTATCGATGTTTGCGATCTCGACCTGCTCATAGGAGTCCCTGTAGGTCCACGGCTTCAAGATAAATACGGATTAGAAGTTACCATTGAAAATGATATGCATTTGACAGTCTACGGATTTTATAACATGCAGAATTATGATGAGGATAAAACCTTTGCTATTGTTTCGTTTCCCAAAGACAATTTCCCCGGAGCGGGTTTTATTGTCGACGGACATTTGTTAAAAGGAAATACCAAGTTTGCGGGGGAGGTGTCCTTCTTACCCTTTGATTTAACAAGAGAGGAACAGCTTAAACAGTTAAATAGCACAGAGGGATTTGTTCCTCTGGCGATCCAAACGATTACTTCCATTATTGCAATTATAGACCCTGTATCTATCGCTTTGACTGGAGAGTTATCCAAGCCGACTCTGTTGGATGATATTTATAACGGCTGTCTAAAAGATGTACCCAAAGAACATATGCCCGAGATTTTTGTGAAAAACGATACGCATGATGAATACATGTATGGGTTGATTTCGGTGACCCTTGAAAGTCTGACGTACAATTTGCAATTGGTGGAGAAAAGGAAATAGGACATCGTTCAATAAAGCATGAGAGGATGAGATCAATGACTCAAAAATCAATTGCATGGACTACAGGAACATGGACTAATCACCCTGTATCATCCATAGAAGAAGACCAGTTTCTTAAAGTTGAAACCAGAGAAGGAAGCGACTACTGGGAAAAAACTTTGTATGGATTTGAACGCAGTAGCGGACATTCCCTGCTTACAGACTGGGAAGAAGGCTCAGCCATCGAAGTCACGTTTCAATTAGGCTCATTTACGGAGCTCTATGATCAGGCCGGTATTATGCTGTATCAAGGACAGCAAAAGTGGATTAAAGCTGGGATTGAATTAAATGACGGAATTCCTCAATTAGCTGTCGTAGTCACAGATGGCTATTCCGATTGGTCATTAGCTCCTGTACCTGAATGGGTAGGGAAAAATGTCACGATTCGTGCTTCACAGCTACAGGATGCAGTTATCATTAGAGCTCGAACCGAAAATCAAAACTGGCGCACCGTACGTGTAGCACGCTTTCCTTATGAAACGGGACAACAGGCGGGTCCTTTTGCCTGCGCGCCGACTCGAGCCGGCTTTCAGGTTATCTTTACACGTTGGGTAAGCACTGAACCAGATAGAGATATTCATGTAGATCCGCCAATTAAAGAATAGTCATTTTACTCAATAATAGAAGAGTTATAAATATGGGAGTACTTATTGGAAATAATACAGTTATAGAAGTTTTTAAAATAATACTTGACATGAAACGCGTTACAAACCTTAAGATTCATTTAGAAGTACTTATAACACATTAGCATAGAGGTAACGTATTTCTATCTAGTTAATGAAAAACATCAGCAAAGGCGGAGAAAATATGAGTACACAGTTTCCAAAAGATTTCCTGTGGGGCGGAGCAGTTGCTGCTAATCAGCTCGAAGGCGCTTATCAAGAAGATGGAAAAGGCTGGTCCATTCAGGATGTAACTCCTCGTGGTGGCTGGGGGCCCGTTACGGATGTACCAACAGAAGATAACATGAAGTTGATCGGTATTGATTTTTATCATCATTATAAAGAAGATATCAAACTTTTTGCGGAAATGGGCTTCAAAGTATTCCGTACTTCTATTGCATGGTCACGTATCTTCCCAAAAGGTGACGAACTGGAGCCTAACGAAAAGGGCTTGCAATTTTATGATGATTTGTTTGATGAACTTCACAAATATGGAATTGAGCCACTCGTTACATTATCTCACTATGAAACACCTTTACATTTGTCCAGAGAATACGATGGTTGGGTAAACCGTAAGCTTGTTGATTTTTATGAGCGCTATGCTACAACTGTATTTAATCGCTACAAAGATAAAGTTAAATACTGGTTGACTTTCAATGAAATCAATTCCATTCTTGAAGCACCATTCATGAGTGGAGGAATTAGCACACCAAAAGATCAACTTAGTGAGCAAGATCTTTATCAAGCTATTCACCATGAGCTTGTAGCGAGTGCAAGAGCGGTAAAAATCGGTCATCAGATCAACCCTGATTTCAAAATTGGCTGTATGGTGCTGAGTATGCCTACTTATCCGCTGACACCTAATCCAGACGATGTGATTGCTGCGATGGAATTTGATCACAGAAACATGGCATTTGCCGATATTCACGCAAGAGGTCAATACCCTGGTTACATGAAACGATTCTTTAAAGAAAACGGAATTTCTATTCACTTTGAACCAGGTGATGCCGAAGATTTGAAGCATACCGTTGATTTTATCTCGTTCAGCTATTATATGAGTACTTGTGAGACAGCTGACGAAGCTAAAAAAGTCAAAGGTGAAGGTAACATCCTTGGTGGTGTCAGCAATCCGCATCTCGAGGCAAGTGAGTGGGGCTGGCAAATTGATCCGCAAGGTCTGCGTTATGTACTGAATACGTTCTATGATCGCTTCCAAAAACCACTGTTCATCGTTGAAAATGGCCTGGGCGCCGTTGATGAACTAATCACGAATGAAAAAGGCGAAAAAACGGTTGAGGATGACTACCGAATCAACTACCTGAATGATCATTTGGTTCAAGTTGGAGAAGCTATTGAGGACGGAGTAGAGGTTTTGGGCTATACGTCTTGGGGATGTATTGACCTTGTCAGCGCTTCGACCGCTCAGCTTAAAAAACGTTATGGCTACATTTACGTAGACCGTCATGATGATGGCAGCGGTACACTTGAGAGATATCCGAAGAAATCGTTCCATTGGTACAAAGAAGTTATTGCTACGAACGGTGAAAGCTTGAAACGTTAATTTATAAATAAACCTGTGATTAAGTATTAAATATACAATCAAGGCTTAAAGATAGCGACCGCTTCTTCTCTTTTACGAAGCGGTCGCTAATTTTTTAAGGGGTATTAGCAACCGAGTTACAAGCTGAAGACGAAAGGGCTTTCATGAATGATTCGTAAGCGTTATTTATTGATATTTGATGATAAATAGATTGGACAAAAATGAATTACTGAGATATATTGAGACTTATTAAAACGTTAATAATAACTATGCTAAAAATTGAGTCCAGTATAAATTAATGATTTTTTAATGATGAGGGCTGCAGAAGGAGGAAAATAATGAAGATTGAGCATGTAGCGATCTGGGTGAGAGACTTAGAAAAGATGAAAAGCTTTTACGAGCAATATTTTGATGGAAAATCTAACGATAAATATTATAACGCTACAAAAGGATTTGAGTCCTATTTTATCACCTTTGAGGATGGAGCAAGGTTAGAGGTTATGCGTAAAACGGGAGTAGATCATTCACCACAGATAAATATTACGGGCTGGGCTCATGTGGCATTTTCCGTTGGAAGTAAAGCACGGGTGAATGAAAAGACAGAGCAGCTCATGCATGCAGGATATGAAGTTGTGGGTCAGCCAAGATTGACAGGTGACGGCTATTATGAAAGCGTAATTAAAGATCCAGAAGGTAATTTGGTGGAAATTTCAATGTGAGTAGCTTTCCAGTTCTGAAGAGTTGATTGAAGAACGTTTATACGCCAAAAGTCTCTGCCACGAATATAATCAGCTTCATCCTAGAAATATCGAAGAACGAGAAACACTCATCAAAACTTTACTTGGGAAGACAACTGATAGATTCTTGATTGAGCAACCTTTTGTGTGTGACTATGGCTATAACATTGAAATCGGTGAAAATTTCTATAGTAACCATAATACGATCATGCTTGATGGGGCAAAATCGTTTTCGGTGATCATGTGTTTATTGCTCCTAACTGCGGATTTTATACTGCGGGTCATCCTCTTGATGTAGAACAACGTATCGGTGCAGGAAGTGTTGTTACCAAAGATATCCCTTCTGGTGTGATCGCTGCTGGAAACCCATGTAAGGTAATCCGTGAAATCACCGAAGATGATAAGACCAAGTACAAAGGGAACTAATAATAAACTACAGCTCACTCGGAGCTGTAGTTTATTGTCTTAAAAGAGTGTTACCAAACAAAAGAACATTTTTGCACAGATTTGTTCAGGGAATAATGCAATAATGTACTTAAGTGGAATATTTTTAGCCTATTCAGAAAGGAAAGAACAATCATGAAGTTGATGTTTATATCAGATATTCACGGCTCATTACACTGGTTGCAATTGGCACTGGAAAAGTACAGGGAGGAGAAAGCCGATCGTCTTGTTCTGCTCGGAGATTATATGTACCACGGACCACGTAATCCGTTACCAGAAGGGTATAATCCGGCAGAAGTGGCAGCTCTGCTGAATAAGTACAAGTCCCATATTGCGGTTTCTGTGCGCGGAAATTGTGATGCAGAGGTGGACCAGATGCTACTGGAGTTTCCTATGATGGGTGATTATGCTTTGTTGCACCATGAAGGACGGAGAATCTATGTCACGCACGGACATGGCTTTAGTATCGGAAATTTACCACCACTGGAAGCGGGAGATGTGTTCATCCAGGGACATACTCATATTCCGGTAGCAGATGTGGAAAATGGGGTCTTTATACTGAACCCCGGTTCGATCTCGCTGCCCAAAGAAAACTATCCATCCTCTTACGGTGTGCTGGAGGGAGCACAATTCACTGTGAAGGATTTTGATGGGAATACGGTGAAAGCAATCACGTTTTCAAAGTAATTTATTCCAATGTGACTGTAAATTATTAAAACTTTTCCGCTTCGATTGAGACAAAGATCATATTATTGTATGATAGGAGCGGAGTCTACATTATGAAAAAGAAAGAGAGCTTCAATACATGCAAATTAAGGATTCACATTATAAGATGCCGCCTGAATGGGCGCCACATGAACGCACGTATATTTCTTGGCCTGTAAAATCTTCAATGGTTTACCCGAATATGCATGCTGATGTATGCAAGGGGTATGCCGGAATTGTACGCGCCATGGCGGAATTTGAACCAGTTACTGTGGTCGTAAATCCGGATGATCTGGAGAGCGTTAAGGCGCTTGAACTTGGGGAACGGGTAGAACTCCTGCCGATTGAGCACAGCGATGCGTGGCTGCGTGACAACGGCCCTACTTTTCTCACAGACGAGCATGGTCAATTGGCAGGTGTAAACTGGAAGTTTAACGCCTGGGGCGGCAAATACGCTCCATGGGATCTAGATGACCAGGTTGCGCCGCAAATTTTGGACCAACTTGGAGTTCCACGGTTTGATGCACCGCTTGTGATGGAAGGCGGCTCACTGCACGTAGACGGCGAAGGCACACTGATTACAACCGAAGAGTGTTTGCTCAATCCCAACCGAAATCCGGAATTAAGCAGAGAAGAAATTGAACGGTATGTATGTGAGTATACAGGTGTAGAGAAAATAATATGGCTAAAACGTGGTCTTAGTGGCGACGAAACAGATGGCCATGTGGACAATATTGCTTGCTTTGCAGCTCCTGGCAAGGTCATTATGCAAGTATGTGATGATCCTGAGGATGAAAATTACGAAATCACGCAGGAAAATCTGCGTATTTTGGAGCAAGCAACGGATGCCCAAGGCCGTAAGCTGGAAGTGATTCGGATCGGCCAGCCACCGCGCGTGGATTATGAAGATAGCCGATTGACACTGAGCTATATTAACTTCTACTTTGTGAATGGCGGCATTATTTTGCCGGTGTTTGGCGGCACTGCCGCTGAGAGCGATCTTGCAGCTGAGCAAGTGCTGGCAAATGTATTTCCAGATCGCACCATTCGTACTGTAGACGGTATGGCGGTCATCCGTGAAGGCGGTAACGTACACTGTACGACCCAGCAGATGCCTGCTGTAAATCGTTGAACGATACAACATCTAAAAGGAGGACTAACGTGAGAAAAGTAAAAGTGGCAGCAACTCAAATGAGCTGCTCTACCAATATCGAAGAAAATATTAGTAAAGCAGAGAAGCTAGTACGTGAAGCGGCTGCGCAGGGCGCACAAATTATTTTGCTGCAGGAGTTGTTCGAGACTCCATATTTCTGTCAGAAGGAAAAGTCTGATTATTATTCATATGCAACTGAGCTGGAGCACAACAAGGCGGTTAACCATTTTAAGAAGATCGCCAAAGAATTACAGGTTGTGCTGCCCATCAGTTTTTATGAAAAGAAAAACTACGCGCGCTACAACAGTCTTGCTGTCATTGACGCAGACGGTGAAGTGTTGGGTAAATACCGCAAAAGCCATATCCCTGACGGTCCTGGGTATGAGGAAAAATTTTATTTTAATCCGGGCGATACCGGTTTTAAAGTATGGAATACACGTTATGCCAAAATTGGGGTAGGCGTGTGCTGGGATCAATGGTACCCTGAGGCGGCCCGCTGTATGGCGCTCATGGGCGCAGAACTTTTGTTCTATCCGACAGCAATTGGCTCAGAACCACAGGATTCTGCCATTGATTCCAAAGATCACTGGCAGACCTGCATGCTGGGTCATGCGGCTTCCAATCTGATTCCAGTCATTGCTTCCAATCGGATCGGAACTGAAACGGACGAGGATTCCAGTATTACATTCTACGGTTCTTCCTTTATTGCCGGGCATCAAGGTAACAAGATCGCAGAAGCGGGTCGTACCGATGAGGAAGTGCTTACTGCTGAATTTGATCTGGATGAGCTGGAAGTAGGACGGATTGAATGGGGCATTTTCCGTGACCGTCGTCCTGAACTGTACAATATGATTGCCACCTATGATGGTGATTTAAAAGTATAATCTGTATACGGATAGACAAGTCTCCCTTGACGTCAAGCTGAGGTGTTTCCTTTCATTGGACTCACCCGGCTTTTCGGGCAGGGGATTTTGGAGCGTGTACCCAACGGTTTCAAAAGAACGGATCGGTAGGTGGTCCGGAATATAAGCATGATTTTTTCACACAAAAGGGACATTCCTCACAGGTTTGTTCCTTTTTTATGTCTCAATCCAGTTAATCCATAGACTGAAACTATGATTCATTACATAAAATAGCATTAGAATTTATGAATTAGATGATATAAAATCAAACCATAAGGAATGATCGTACTCAATAACATCTCGATATTCCCAAAAGTGAAAAAAATCACATATATGAATGCTTTAATGGAAGCTTGAACATGAAATTTGTAAACTCGCAAGGAGGAAGAACAATGAACCACTATCCTGCTATCTTTGAACCTCTAACCATACGACGCATGACCTTGAAAAATCGGATTGTTATGCCCCCGATGGGAACTAACTTTGCTGCCATGGACGGAAGCTTTGTTCAGGATCATATTGACTATTACGTGCAACGGGCCAAAGGTGGTACCGGCTTGATAACAGTAGAAAATGTTTGTCTGGATTTCCCAATGGGTACGAACGGAACAACCCAGTTGCGTATGGATAACGATCAGTTTATTC
Organism: Paenibacillus sp. S29; assembly: GCF_049319765.1. NCBI lineage: Bacteria > Bacillati > Bacillota > Bacilli > Caryophanales > Paenibacillaceae > Paenibacillus > Paenibacillus sp. S29. The sequence goes on from NZ_JBMOUI010000020.1 coordinate 60,606, forward strand.
CCGGACTATTTAGATTAACAGAAGCCCTGCACTCTTATGGAGCTTGTGTTTCTATACAAATTAACCATGCGGGTGCTTCGGCTTATGTGGGACGACTGAACGGAGTTCAGCCTGTATCTTCTTCGAATATTCCTTCTAAAAAGGGCGGAGTGATTCCAAGACCTTTGCAAAAAGAAGAAATTTACGCCATTGTGCGCAAATACGGAGAAGCAGCGGGAAGAGCGCAACGAGCAGGATTTGACTGTGTTGAAATTCATGCGGGACACTCCTACTTGCTGAGTCAGTTTCTTTCGCCGATGTATAATAAACGCACGGATGAATTTGGCGGCAGCGCAGAAAACCGTACCCGTTTTGCCAGATTAGTCATTGATGAAATTCGTTCAGTGGTGGGCCCATTTTTCCCTATTTGCTTACGATTTAGCGCGGAAGAGTTCACAGAAGGTGGGAACACACTGGAAGATACACTCGAGTTATTGGAGTATCTTAATGATGAGGTAGATATTCTGAACGTTTCTGCTGCTCTGAATGATTCCATCCAGTTCCAGATTGACGGGATGAACTTGCCAGATGGTTGGCGCTCTTATATGGCCAAAGCAGTAAAAGAAAAATTCGGGAAGGTCACGATGACCTCAGGTAATATTCGGAGCCCACAGGTTGCGCAGGATATTTTGGAGAGAGATGACGCTGATCTTCTGGCTATGGGTAGAGGCTTGATTGCAGAACCGAACTGGGTGCTTAAAGTGCAAAACGGCTACGAACATTTGCTTAGAAAATGTATCTCTTGCAACATTGGTTGTGCGGATCACCGTATCTCCAAAAGTAAACCGATTTGCTGTACGGTAAATCCGGATCTGTTCAAAGAAGCTGAATACCGGAAACAACGAGTTAAGAACAATGTTCAGGTTGTTGTTATTGGTGGTGGGACCGCTGGTATGGAAGCTGCATGTACGGCAGCCGAAGTAGGCTGTAAAGTAACCCTTTTTGAGGAAAAACTAGAGTTGGGCGGCTTGGCTCGTGATATTGCCCGCCTGCCAGACAAAACACGCATCAATGATTTCCCTGATTATCTGATTCAGCGCACCAAACAGTTAACCAATCTGAACATTGTAACAGGGACCCGAGCCGATTTGGCGATGATTAGTGCTCTGAATCCTGATATTATTGTCAATGCGACGGGGGCCACACCACTTCTTCCGCCCATTGCAGGTTTACATGAGCAACTCGGTAAACCAGGTACAAAAGTGTTCTCCATCTTTGATCTTTTGCACAACATGGAGAAATTCCAGGAATTTGAAGGTAAACGCATTGCTGTAGTTGGCGGCGGAGCCGTGGGACTGGATGTCGTCGAATATTATGCAGAGCGTGGAGCACAAGAGGTTTCTATTATTGAGATGATGCCGTTACTGGGTAAAGATCTGGATATGATTACTCGGATTTCCATGATGAAAATGGTAGAGGAGCGGGAAGTGAACGTCCATACGGAAACAGCATTGACAGAAGTGTGTAGCGACCGCTTCAAAGTAAAGCATGGAAAACAGGAGTTTGAGATTCCTTTTGATCTTGGATTCGTATGCTTGGGTATGCATTCACACAGTCCGCTGATGGACAGCTTGCTCCAATATGGTAAAGAACATCAAGTAGAAGTTATTAATATCGGGGATAGTAAACAAGCTCGTCGTATTATTGACGGCACACGTGAAGGTCGAAATATTCTGAAAACCATTCAACGGGTAGACGAATTTAAACATGAGTTTTCTTATTCTTACTGATTTGAAAATACAAGTGATGGGTTTTCACGATGGCAACTCAGTGAATATTGAGGTTGAAGAGACGGCTTGTCTTTTCAGCCTTTTTTATTTGAGGTTTTTCCGGGAAGAGGATTGATTCCTCTGTCATTACGAAGGTAAACTATGGAAAGCATATATAGTAAGTAAGGCTATCTTAACTTGGGGGGGGGATGAACGTGAATCAACTCTTTAGTGAAATACCGGGTGCCAGCAGGTGGAGCCACGTGGAAGAAATTCATAGAGGCTGGTCCAGTGACAAGAAATATTATATTCAAACCACTGACGGTAGGGACTTGCTGCTAAGAATGGCGGATATGGTTCATTATGATAAAAAGAAGCGCGAGTTTGAAGCTGTAACAAAGCTGAACCACGTGGAGAATCTGTTCATGTCCCGGCCGCTTGAATTTGGGATTTGTCATGATGGTCAATCTGTATATTCCCTGTTCACCTGGATCGAAGGGAAAGATGCTGAAGAGATTATCCCTACGTTGACCGCAGCACAACAGTATCAACTCGGGGTTCAAGCAGGAGATGCATTGAAAAAAATGCATGAGATTCATGCGGAGCAAGATCGAGTCCCATGGGCTGAACATTATAATGGCAAAATAAACAGATATATTTCAAACTATAAGTCATGCGGTATTCCCCTAAAGGGAGCAGATCAAGCCATAAGCTTTATTGAGCAAAATCGTCAGCTATTAGAAAATCGTCCCCAGACTTTTCAGCATGGGGATTATCATGTGGGCAATATGGTGGTTACCCCATCCGGTGAACTGGGTATCATCGATTTTAATAGAATGGATTATGGTGATCCTTGGGAGGAATTCAATAGAATTACCTGGTGTGCAGCGTTAAGTCCTTTATTCGCTTCGGGCCGTATCCACGGTTATTTTAATAACCATGTACCTGATTTATTTTTTAGATTAATGGCTCTGTATATTGCAAGCAATCAGCTTTCATCGGTTCACTGGGCCATTCCATTTGGCAAAAAAGAGGTGGACGATATGGTGCAACGAGCTGAAGAGGTTTTGGAAGCGTATGATTACTTTCAAACCTATATACCGAAATGGTATGTGCCCAGTTACCGCGACTTGTAAAAGCGAAGACCACCCCTCCTGTGGTCAAGACCCCATTTTATAGACACTAAAAAAAGACCCTAGGCTATAAGCTGCTTCCGATACTCTTTCGGAGGCAG
>NZ_JBMOUI010000021.1:0-59105 GCF_049319765.1 Paenibacillus sp. S29
AACACGACCGTTAAGCCCTCCAGCGCCGATGGTACTTGGACCGCAGGGTCCTGGGAGAGTAGGACGTCGCCAAGCAAAAGTGAAAAGGATGATAATCTCAATGAGATTATCATCCTTTTTTATGCGTTTTTAGATGACCACCTGTTTCTAAGGTTGACAGAGAGAATGGGGTTTGCCACACTCTAAGTGTGTAATCTTTTTATGGATGTCCAAGTATACAAGCGAGGTGACGAAGTTATGGAGATCAGACAATTACAACGTAAGGAATTTGAAGCGGCTATTGAATTATCTCAATATGCTTTTCAGTTTACAATGTCCATGGAGGATCTGGAGAAAGCTAGGAAGAAGTTCAAACCAGAGCAAACATGGGGAATATTCGACGGACATGACTTGAATGCTAAACTGACTTTGTTACCGCTACAGGTATACATAAACGGTCAGGTTTTTGATATGGGAGGCATTGCTGGTGTGGCAACATGGCCAGAAAAGCGTCGCGGAGGCATGGTTTCACGTTTGTTGACGCATGCGCTTGAAGAGATGAAGTCTGCGGGACAAAGCCTTTCTTTTCTGCATCCCTTCTCCTTTGCCTTCTATCGTAAATTTGGATGGGAAACGTATATTGAATACAAAAAGTACGTCATTCCCATTGAAAAATTCCCTGCAAAACTTAAAACAGAGGGTACAGTCAAACGCGATGTCAACGATATTTTAGAATTGGACCAAGTGTATCAAGCGTATGCATCTCGTTATAATGGCACGCTGGTACGAGATAAGGAATGGTGGCAAGAGCGGATTTTAAATGAGAATTATCGAACTGCGGTATATTACTCAGAAACAGGCGATCCTCAGGGATATGCACTGTACAAAATTGAAAATAAACAGTTGAATTGTGATGAGTTGGTTTATGAAAATGAGACGGCCCGTCGGGCTTTATGGACTTATTTTGCAAATCATGACTCCATGATAACCCATGGTAAATTTATTTACGTTCCAGCAGATGACAATCTGCCATTTTTACTTGATGATCCGCGAATTCAACAGGAGACCGTGCCTTATTTTATGGGCCGTATTGTGGATGCAGCTGCTTTTGTAGAAAGATACCCTTTTGAGCAGGTTGGAGAGGAAACACGTTTAACCTTAAATCTGACAGATCGGTATGCACCATGGAATGAAGGAGTATGGAGATTAACAATTACTACGGAAGGGAAAGGACATCTGGAGAGAGTGGGTACAAGCAATTCATCTGAAAACGCTATGGTAGCTAACTTGAAACTTGGGATTCAGTCATTGACGACTCTGATGCTTGGCTACCAGCAGGCTGATGATCTGTATAAGTGGGGGCGTATTGAAGGGGACAGTGAATCTGTGTCTGCACTTAAACGTGTAATACCAGTAAAACAAACGTTCTTATTGGATTTTTTCTGATAAAGGCCCATTTAGGTCTTCTTATGCTTCGTTTTTCAGGGAATATAACTTGTGTGATTATTATAATTTTCAAAACTCTTTCTGTAATTGGGAAGAGTTTTTTTATGGTATTGTATAAAACATAATTAGATTGCGAAAAATGGTATTGACCCCTTGGCAAAAATGAATAATGTGCTATAATATGAGTATAGTCAAAGAAAGTCAAAGTCAATCAAACCTCGTGAGGTTCTGTAGAAGTATTTTGGTGGATTGGCCGTATAAAGTAATTTTAATAGCAAAGAAGCAAACGAGGATCGAAATGATTTGCGTATAGTTAGGAACTGCCTTTTATGAAAATAAGAGAAGTGTATGACTAATCGCAAATAAAGGCCACACTAGAGACAAAACGGTACAATTCCAATGAGTGTAGAATAGGCAACAGCCTGAATACAGCTTAGATTCGTGACTTTACCGTTTGGTTAAGTTCAATATACGGCGGACTCTGTGGAGCGTGAAATGTACTTGAATACTTGCGTTTCCGTTAGTGGAGGATGATGAAATGCGCAATGTTTCCGATATTATTGAACAATATTTAAAGAGTATATTGCTGGAAAGTCCCCAAGGTTTAGTGGAGATTCAGCGCAATGATCTGGCTGACCGCTTTTCCTGCGTGCCGTCGCAAATTAATTATGTAATTAGCACCCGGTTTACGCTGGAAAAAGGCTATGTGGTGGAAAGTAAACGCGGTGGCGGGGGCTACATTCGTATTCAGCGAATTCAGCTGCCTGCACAGCATGCCATCCATACACATCTTCATCAGAGCATCGGGGAGGAAATAAGCCAATCGGCAGCAGAAGGACTGATTTATCAGTTAGAGGAGGCCCATTTTTTAAGCAAAAGGGAAGCTAATCTAATGAAGGCTGCCTTATCGAGGGATACATTATTACTGAAGCTTCCCTATCGTGATCAACTGCGAGCAAGATTGCTTAAGGCTATGCTGATCTCGTTGCTGGCGACCAAATAGTGTGTGAATAGAGACTAACGTTTGGATGTAGGGATTGGTATAAATCCTGACATTAAAGGAGGTGCTTTTATGCTGTGCCAAGAATGTAATATGCGGCCGGCAACTTTGCATTTCACCAAAATTGTGAATGGCGAAAAGACAGAGTTTCATATTTGTGAGACGTGTGCCAAGGAAAAAGGGGAGATGATCCCTGGAACACCTAACGGCTTTTCGATTCATAGCTTGTTGTCGGGGATGCTGGATTTTGACTCCAGTACAAAGAGCCAGTCTCCAGGCCACAGTGGTCCGCAAAACCTGCAATGCAAGGATTGTGGCATGACCTATGCACAGTTTAGTAAGCTGGGACGTTTCGGATGCCCGTCGTGCTATCAATACTTTGATAGTCGTCTGGACCCTCTGTTCAAGCGTGTGCATGGCAGTACGAATCATGTTGGTAAAGTTCCGGTTCGCACTGGAGGCCGCCTGAAGGTTAAACGGCAAATTGACGATTTGAAAAAAGAGATGCAACAGCATATTGTACAGGAAGAATTTGAATCAGCTGCTGAGCTTAGGGATCAAATCAGAGAGCTTGAAAAAGAAATGACTGAAGAGTAAAGTTTGTGAAGAGTAGGAGGGATGCGTAATGCCCAATATTCGGTTTACGGAGAAGCCGCTAAGTGACTGGATGCGTGGTGATGCTGCGGATTCGGAGATTGTCATTAGCAGCCGGGTGAGAATTGCGCGTAACTTGCAGCATCTGCCTTTTCCCATGCTTGCTACCAATCAGCAGTCGGAAGAAGCACTTCAACGCTTGACGGATATCCTTCAGTATGATGATTTAGGTGGTTTTGGTACTTTTCATACGTTGAAAATATCCGAGTTGGATGAGATCGACAAGCGAGTGCTGGTTGAGAAGCATTTGATTAGTCCTAATTTGGCGAACGAATCTCGTAACGGTGCTGTTTTAATTAGCGATGATGAATCGGTTAGTGTTATGATAAACGAAGAGGATCATCTGCGTATCCAGTGCTTATATCCGGGATGTCAGGTTAGGGAAGCTTGGGAACGCGCTATGATTATTGATGATGCATTTGAAGCGCATGTTGATTATGCATTTGATGATCGAAGAGGTTTTCTGACCAGTTGTCCGACGAATGTCGGCACAGGTATGAGAGCTTCGGTGATGATGCATTTGCCCGCATTAGTCATGACTCATCAAATCAATCGTATATTGTCTGCTGTTTCACAGGTAGGTCTTACGGTTCGCGGCATTTACGGTGAAGGCAGCGAAGCGGTCGGAAATTTGTTTCAGGTGTCTAATCAGATTACACTGGGACAAACCGAAGCGGAGATTATTGAGAATCTACATGGCGTGGTGCTACAAATTATTGAGCACGAGCGTTCTGCCAGAGAAAGGCTAATGAATGAATCAATGCTGCGAATTACAGATCGGGTGATGCGTTCATTCGGTATTTTGTCATATGCAGCAGTATTGGATTCCAAGGAGGCTGCACAGCGGCTGTCCGATGTGCGTCTTGGCGTAGATTTAGGAATTTTGGAGCGTCCTTCCACCGCAGCGATGAATGAGCTGAATGTGATGACACAACCCGGGTTCCTGCAAAAAAGCTTTGGGGATAAAATGAATACCGAAGAGCGCGATATGTACCGGGCGAAGCTGATCCGGCAAAAATTAGGCACAACCCTTTAATATATAGAATGATCTGAAATACACACTGTGGAGGTGCAGGATATATGATGTTTGGAAGATTTACGGAACGTGCACAGAAAGTGCTTGCTTTGGCTCAGGAAGAAGCAGTTCGATTGGGACACAACAACATTGGCACAGAGCACATTTTGCTAGGCCTCATTCGTGAAGGTGAAGGAATAGCAGCGAAAGCCTTAATCGGTTTAGGACTGGGACTGGAAAAAATCCAGGATGAAGTGGAAACGCTGATTGGACGCGGTCAAGAGCAACCGACGAACATTGCCTATACTCCACGCGCCAAAAAAGTCATCGAACTGTCTATGGATGAAGCCCGCAAACTGGGCCATACCTATGTAGGTACAGAACATATTTTGCTTGGTCTTATTCGTGAAGGCGAAGGCGTAGCAGCACGTGTACTGAATAACCTGGGCATTAGTCTGAACAAAGCGCGTCAGCAAGTGCTTCAATTACTCGGTAGCAGCGAGGCTGTTTCCAGCCATCACGGTGCTCCCGCTAATGTCAGCACGCCAACTCTGGACAGTCTGGCACGCGATCTGACGGCATCTGCGAAGGAAAACAACCTGGACCCTGTTATTGGGCGTAGCAAGGAAATTGAACGCGTAATTCAGGTGCTCAGCCGCCGTACAAAGAACAATCCGGTTCTGATTGGTGAGCCTGGGGTAGGTAAAACGGCGATTGCCGAAGGATTGGCCCAAAAAATCATAGCGAATGAGATTCCCGAAACGTTGCGCGACAAGCGCGTAATGACACTGGATATGGGTTCTGTGGTAGCAGGCACCAAGTATCGTGGTGAATTCGAGGATCGTTTGAAAAAAATTATGGACGAGATTCGTCAAGCGGGTAATATCGTTTTGTTCATTGATGAGCTGCATACGCTGATTGGTGCTGGTGGAGCGGAAGGCGCAATTGATGCGTCCAACATCCTGAAACCTGCTCTGGCACGTGGCGAGCTGCAATGCATCGGTGCGACCACGCTGGATGAATACCGCAAATATATTGAGAAAGATGCTGCTTTGGAGCGTCGTTTTCAACCAATTACAGTGGATCAACCTTCTCCAGAAGAGGCGATTCAAATCTTGTATGGTCTGCGTGACCGTTACGAAGCGCATCACCGTGTAAAGATCACTGATGAGGCTATTGAAGCAGCCGTAAAATTGTCAGATCGTTATATCACCGACCGCTTCCTGCCAGATAAGGCTATTGACCTTATTGATGAGGCGGGCTCCAAAGTAAGGCTGAATTCTTACACTGTACCGCCAAACCTGAAACAGCTGGAAAACCGTCTGGAAGATATTCGTAAGGAAAAGGATTCAGCGGTACAAAGTCAGGAGTTTGAAAAAGCGGCAGCGCTGCGTGATACAGAGCAAAAAATCCGTGAAGAGTTAGACGTAACGAAAAACCAATGGAAAGAACAACAGGGTCGTACAGATTCCGAAGTTACCCCAGAGGATATCGCTCAAGTCGTTGCAATCTGGACAGGTGTTCCAGTCAGCAAGCTGAAAGAGGAAGAAACACACCGCTTGTTGAATATGGAAGAGTTGCTGCATGAGCGGGTAATTGGACAGGATGAAGCAGTTAAGGCAGTAAGCCGGGCGATTCGCCGGGCACGTGCCGGACTGAAAGATCCGAAGCGTCCAATTGGTTCCTTTATTTTCCTCGGTCCAACTGGGGTTGGTAAAACAGAGCTGGCACGCGCCTTGGCTGAATCCATGTTTGGAGATGAAAATGCGGTTATCCGTATCGATATGTCCGAATATATGGAGAAACACTCCACGTCCCGTCTGGTAGGAGCGCCTCCAGGGTACGTTGGATATGAAGAAGGCGGTCAACTGACTGAGAAGGTACGTCGTAAGCCATACTCTGTTGTGTTGCTGGATGAAATTGAAAAAGCACACCCAGAAGTATTCAATATTCTTCTGCAAGTGCTGGAAGATGGGCGTCTGACAGATTCCAAAGGTCGTGTCGTTGATTTCCGTAATACACTCATCATCCTAACATCTAATGTTGGTGCACAGGCGATTAAACGTAACTCCACGCTTGGTTTTACAGCTGTAGTGGACGCTGGAGCGGATTACGATAATATGAAGGGCAAAGTGATGGATGAACTGAAGAAAAGCTTCCGTCCTGAGTTCTTGAACCGGATTGATGAAATTATCGTTTTCCATTCTCTCGAAGAAAAACATATTGCCGAAATTGTATCACTCATGTCTGAGGAGCTGCGTAAGCGCCTGAATGAGTATGAGGTGGACTTCGAGTTGACAGACAACGCTAAAAAATTCCTTGCCAAGGAAGGCTTTGATCCAGCGTATGGTGCGCGTCCATTGCGTCGTGCAATCCAGAAGCATATTGAAGATCGCCTGTCCGAGGAACTGTTGACTGGCAACATTACTAAAGGTGACTCACTCTTCATTGATGAGGAGAACGGTGCATTGACTGTAACCAAAAAGGATAATGTATCTGCCAAGTCCTAAAGCAGTTTACTAAATAAATAGTAGAAAAGGGTGTCTCGCAAGCTGGAAAGCTATTGCGAAGACACCCTTTTTGTGTATAAAACACGGTGAAAAGGTTGGGTAAATGCTTTGGGAAAGTTTGTGATATTGCTTTACGTCCGCCAAGCTTCAATGGTAAACTTTTATTGTTACAGCTCTTTCTGGGCTGTATGAACATAAATTTGACATCATCGTCGTCAATAAGGAGCCAGGGAACAAAGTATGGCTAAAGTGAAAACTAAATTTTCCTGTACGGAATGTGGTTATGAATCGCCCAAATGGTACGGAAAATGTCCTGGATGCCAGGCATGGAATTCCATGGTCGAAGAAACGGAAAGCGTTGTAAAAACTCAAGGAATGGGGTCTTCCCTTCTTACTCATAGCACAAAAGACAAGCCACTTCCTATTATAGAGGTGGAGAGTGGCAAAGAAACACGAATTTTGACGGGAATTGGCGAATTGAATCGAGTACTCGGTGGAGGTGTGGTGCCGGGTTCACTCGTTTTGGTGGGCGGTGATCCGGGAATCGGTAAATCTACGCTTATGCTGCAAACATCTAATGAACTGGCTTTAACTGGTTTAAAGGTGCTGTACGTGTCTGGTGAGGAATCTGTCCGTCAAACGAAACTCCGTGCAGATCGGCTCGGTGCCTTGTCCCCCAGCCTATACGTATTATGTGAGACGAATTTGGAGACGATTGAAGAAGCGGTGGACAGCTTGAAGCCGGAGTTTTTGGTCATCGACTCGATACAGACTGTATATTTGCCTGAGGTGACGAGTGCACCAGGTAGTGTGGCTCAGGTGCGGGAGTGTACTTCACGCTTTATGCGAATTGCCAAGGGGCTAGGTATTGCTACGGTATTGGTAGGACATGTGACCAAGGAAGGGGCCATTGCAGGTCCGCGTTTGTTGGAGCATATGGTTGATTGTGTACTTTACTTTGAAGGAGAGCGTCACCATACGTATCGGCTTTTGCGTGCAGTTAAAAATCGTTTCGGTTCTACAAATGAAATTGGTATTTTTGAAATGGCTGAAAGCGGTTTGCGTGAGGTGTCGAATCCTTCTGAACTTTTCCTGTCTGAACGACCACTGGGTGTGGCAGGTTCTACTGTTGTAGCCAGTATGGAAGGAACCCGACCTGTATTGGTTGAACTGCAAGCATTGATTGCAGCTACACATTTTCCCTCTCCACGCCGAATGGGCACAGGAGTCGACCATCATCGAATGGGATTAATCATAGCCGTGCTAGAAAAGCGGATGGGCATGTTTTTGCAAAACCAGGACGCTTATCTCAACGTAGCCGGAGGCGTGAAGTTGGATGAACCAGCGGTGGATTTGGCTATAGCTGTGAGTATTGCTTCCAGCTTTAGGGATGCTCCTACAAAGCCGTATGATGTGATTTTTGGCGAGGTGGGACTGACAGGTGAGGTGCGCGCGGTATCCCGAGCAGAACAGCGAGTACGAGAAGCGGAGAAACTAGGTTTCAAACGAGTGATCATGCCGGAGAAAAGCTTGAAGGGCTGGACACATCCGAAAGGGATACAAATTATAGGAGTAGGAACGGTGGCAGATGCACTGGCAGCCGCATTAGATTAGGGGGCATTGAGAATGAAAGAAGCGAGCCAACTGGATAAAATGAACGATTTGCTGCGGCTTGTGGCACCGGGAACTCCCTTTCGCGACGGGTTGGAAAACGTTTTGCGTGCCAAAACGGGTGCTCTTCTGGTCGTTGGCTATAGCCCAGAAGTTATGGAAGTCGTGGATGGCGGTTTCTCCATCAATTGTGATTTTTCGCCGAACTATTTGTATGAATTGGCTAAAATGGACGGCGCAATCATATTGAGCGAGGATTTAAAACGAATTTTATATGCCAATACGCAACTGATTCCGGACTCCTCTATTTCTTCAATTGAAACGGGAATTCGGCACCGGACAGCAGAACGAGTTGCAAAGCAGACTGGAAAATTAGTTGTGTCTATTTCCCAGCGGCGTAATATTATTACCTTGTATCAGGGGACATTACGGTATGCGCTCAAGGAAATCGGGGTTATTTTAACGAAAGCCAATCAGGCTATTCAGACGTTAGAAAAATATAGATCCGTGTTGGGGCAAGCCTCTACGAATTTGACAGCATCTGAATTTGAAGAGCTGGTTACCATGCCAGAAGTCGTTAATGTCATCCAGCGGATCGAAATGGTGCTGCGCATCAAAATGGAAATCAAACGATTTATTAACGAACTCGGAAATGAGGGCCGTCTAATTAGTATGCAGATGGAAGAGCTTGTCAGCAACATTGAGGAAGAAGCTTGGTTGCTGTATAAGGATTATGCCAAAGACGATAGCGACGAGAAGATTCGTGAAATTATATTGGGACTCAAACGTTCTACGGACGACGAATTGTTGGATGTGAATCATATTGTACGTTTACTAGGCTACCCTTCTTCAGCTGCGACATCAGAGGAGTATATTGCTGCACGTGGCTATCGGGTACTGAACAAGATACCGCGTTTGCCGAATGTGATTATTCATAATCTGGTGGAGCGGTTTGGACGTTTTCCACATGTCATCACAGCAACGATAGAAGAACTGGATGAAGTGGATGGTATTGGAGAGGTTCGTGCGCGTACGATTAAAGAAGGTCTTAAACGTTTGCAGGAACAAGTTTTCATTGACAGGCAAATGTAAATGTAATACAGTGAAAGGATTATAATGGAACAATTCATACATTGAGGTGAAGAGATGATTACCAAATCAATTCCGAACATGTGTACCTTAGGTAACTTGTTTCTCGGAATGATCGCCATTTTATTGGCTGTAGACGGAAAATACAGTCTTGCCGCTATTATGGTTATTGTCGCCATGTTGTTGGACGGACTGGATGGTAGGATGGCCCGGGTCCTGAATGCCCAAAGCGAATTCGGTAAAGAACTGGACTCCTTATCAGATATGATATCTTTTGGTGTTGCTCCCGCAGTTATTATGTACATGGTTGCTTTTCATGATGCGAATTCGGCTCTCGCTTGGACGGTTACTGCCATTTTCCCGATGTGCGGAGCGTTGCGTTTGGCTCGATTTAACGTACGTCCTGGTGTACCAGGTTATTTTACGGGGTTGCCAATTCCGGCAGCAGGTGGCGTATTAGCCACTTTGTCCTTATTCCATAACGATATTTCATTGTTATACATGTCGATTGCCATGTTGCTGGTTTCTTATTTGATGGTCAGCTCCATGAGATATCCGAATTTTAAAAAGGTCGGCCTTCCGAAAAAAGCGATCTGGGTTGCTCCATGGGTCGTAATTGCAGCGGTGGTGTTGGCTGTTAAATTCCCTGACCAGCTGTCGAAGCTGATTTTTGTGCCGCTGGTGCTGTATGCATTGTATGGTATGAAGCTGAACATTCGTAAGCTGTCACGCAGACGTGGACGTGATCGGGAGCGTTCCAGTCAGGAAGAACAGGACGATCAATATCGTCATTCACAGCGCTAGTATCAAGCAAGAACAAGAATAAGCATTTATTTCCTTGAATCATTTTAGGGAGATAAATGCTTTTTTTTATGCATAAAAAGTGAAATTACAGGGTTAGTTATGTGGGAAATGGATCATACTGGTAAGAGAAATGCTATGTATCCAACAAGCAGCAGACTATATGCAAAGAAAATAAAGGAGGTATAGAGACTCAATGTGGAGAAAGGCTATTTTAACTTTTACAGGATTGTGCGGAGCATGGTTTGGCTATACGTTATACCAGCGGGTAGGAGGCATTGTATCGTGGATGCCACAATGGTTGAGTGATGGGTCTTTACCGGGAATGATTGTTTGGATGATGGCGGGAGCAGTGCTATTTATGGCTGGGTGTTCATTCGCAGGGGCATCCGTGGCAAATCGATTGCAGCAGGGCATTGAAGGCTTGGTACGAATTCCGATGAACGAGATGATGGCAGGTGTGATTGGTTTAGCGGTGGGATTGACGCTTTCCTTAGCAGTTTATCCGCTTTTTTCATGGTTGGGGGCCCCGGGTCAACTTATCCAGACCGCTGTTACCGTGATATGCGGATATGTAGGATTGATGGTTGGACTAGAAAAGCGGGACGAGCTGTCTTCCTTTTGGAGTTCTGGTTTTTTTGGTCGGGGAACGGGTGTAGAAGAACGCAAGCTGGAGGAGCATAAAATATTGGACACCAGCGTCATTATAGATGGACGTATTGCAGATATTTGCAAGACAGGTTTTATTGAAGGAACGATTGTGATTCCTGAATTTGTGCTGGAGGAGCTTCAGCATATTGCAGATTCATCAGATTTACTTAAGCGTAATCGTGGACGCCGGGGTCTGGATATTTTGAATAAAATCCAAAAAGAGCTGGATGTGAATGTGCTCATTTACGAAGGTGATTTTGAGGAAATTTCAGAGGTCGACAGTAAGCTGGTCAAGCTGGCAAAGGTGTTGCAGGGTAAAGTTGTAACTAATGATTTTAACCTGAATAAAGTATGCGAACTGCAAGGTGTATCGGTGCTAAATATTAACGATTTGGCGAATGCAGTGAAGCCTGTCGTATTGCCCGGCGAGGAAATTATGGTGCAGATTATTAAAGACGGCAAGGAGCATGGGCAGGGTGTAGCCTATCTGGATGATGGCACGATGATTGTTGTAGAAGGTGGACGTGACTATATTGGCTCTCTGATGGAGGTACTGGTTACGAGTGTACTTCAGACCTCTGCCGGCCGTATGATCTTTGCTAAACCAAAATTATTGGAAAAAGCTCAATAAACGCGGTATGATGAAGTAGATGTGTTATCATACGGATCGTCCAAAGCGATCAGGGCAGGAGTTATTTGAATGAACAATCGGGTAGGAGTTGTCATTGTGGCAGCAGGGCGCGGCTCCCGTATGGGGACGCAGGAGAGCAAGCAATTTCTGCTTTTGCGGGACAAGCCCATCTTCATACATACACTTGAAATATTCGCAGCTATGCCCGAAGTGGATGAAATGGTGATGGTGACTGGGACAGGAGATGTGGAACGCTGCCGAGATTGGATTCATCAATACAAAATCGGTAAAAATGTACGGGTGGTGGCTGGTGGCAATGAACGCCAGCATTCGGTTTATCGCGGTCTGCGCCACTTACAAGCGGATTGGGTGATGGTGCATGATGGTGTGCGTCCACTCATTCAACCTGAGCTTGTACGTTCATGCCTTGAGGCAGCCCAGCGTACTGGTGCTTCTGTAGCGGCAGTACCTGTAAAGGATACGGTCAAGCAAGTGAACGGGGATGGTATCATTACAGCAACGCCGGATCGCCGAAGTCTGTGGAGTATTCAAACGCCACAGACTTTTCGTCTTTCCGATCTGCTGCGAGCCTATGAGGAAGCGGAGCAGTCGGGATTCTTGGGAACAGATGATTCTATGCTGATAGAGCGGCTAGGAATTCCGGTTACTGTCGTTCAAGGCAGCTACAAGAACATCAAAATTACTACGCCTGAGGATTTGGATATGGCGGCGTTATGGGTAAAAACAGAGGGAGAGGATATCAATTGATCAGAGTGGGACAAGGATTTGACGTCCACCAGCTGGTGGAAGGAAGGCCATGCATCATCGGAGGTGTGAATATTCCGTATGAAAAAGGTTTGTTGGGCCATTCCGATGCAGACGTGCTGCTGCATGCCATTAGTGATGCTATCCTAGGCGCGCTTGGCTTGGGAGACATCGGAAAGCATTTTCCGGATAATGATCCAGAATTTAAGGATGCCGACAGTCTTAAGCTACTGGAGCATGTGTGGGGGCTAGCTAAAGAGCGAGGATATCGCTTGGGGAATATTGATTCTACGATTATCGCACAAAAGCCCAAAATGGCATCGTATATCCCACAGATGAATGAAGTCATTGCACGGGCTTTGGAAGCAGAGGAGCTATCCCAGGTGAACGTCAAGGCGACCACGACAGAGCAACTCGGGTTTCCCGGACGGGGTGAAGGAATCGCGGCTCAATCGGTTGTCTGTCTTATCAAGTAAATGCTATCATCTTGAGTAATTCAATTTGGAGGAGATTATATGAGCACGGAAGTTCGTGTACGCTATGCACCAAGCCCTACAGGGCATCTGCACATTGGAAATGCCAGAACGGCATTATTTAATTATTTGTTTGCTCGCAATCAAGGTGGAAAATTTATTATTCGTATTGAAGACACAGATGTGAAGCGCAATATTGAGGGCGGAGAAGAAAGCCAACTTAAATATTTGAAATGGTTGGGTATGGACTGGGATGAGAGCGTAGACGTGGGAGGAGAGTTTGGACCTTATCGTCAGACGGAACGCTTGGACATATATAAAACGTACTGGCAGGATTTGCTGGATCGTGGTTTGGCTTATCGCTGTTACTGCACTGAAGAAGAGCTGGAGCGCGAGCGTGAAGAACAGACAGAACGTGGGGAGACACCACGCTATTCTGGAAAGCATCGTGATCTAACAGAAGAACAGTGCCAGGCATTCGAAGCAGAGGGCCGTGTACCAAGTATTCGTTTTCGCGTACCGGAAGATCGTGAATATACGTTTGATGATATCGTTAAAGGTCAAATTACGTTTAATTCCAAGGAAAGCGGCGATTTTGTTATCGTCAAAAAGGATGGTATTCCGACATATAACTTCGCTGTAGCGGTTGACGATTATTTGATGAAAATATCGCATGTACTACGGGGCGAAGACCATGTTTCCAATACACCGCGGCAGTTGATGATCTTTGAAGCTCTCGGCTGGGAACCGCCACGCTTCGGTCATATGACGCTGATTGTAGGCGAGGATCACAAAAAGCTCAGTAAGCGTAACGAATCCATTATTCAGTTCATGGAGCAGTATGACAAGTTGGGCTATTTGCCAGAAGCTATATTCAACTTCATTGCACTACTGGGCTGGTCCCCGGAAGGCGAAGAAGAGATCTATGATCGGGAACAACTGATTTCGATTTTCGATCCTAATCGTTTGTCCAAAAGTCCAGCTGTGTTTGATACCAATAAGCTTGCTTACCTGAATAATCACTATATTAAAAAGGCTGATCCTGAGCGAATTGCCAGCATGGCGATTCCACATCTCCAGGCAGCGGGGCTGTTGCCGACTGAACTGTCTTCGGAACAACTGGATTGGGCTAAGGCCCTTGTTCGTTTATACCAGGAACAGATGACTTCTGCATCCGATATTGTAGCGTTGTCTGAGTTGTTTTTCCGTTCACATCTGGAGCTGGATGCTGAAGCAGCAGCTGTATTGGCCGAAGAGCAGGTTCCTGAGGTACTTAGAGCTTTTGCAGGTAAAGTTGAAACGAGTGAGGAATTTACAGCTCCACAAATGGCTAAGCTGATCAAGGAAGTTCAAAAGGAAACGGGTTTTAAGGGAAAACAACTATTCATGCCGATTCGTGTGGCTCTTACAGGCCAAACGCATGGACGAGATCTGAATGAAACCATCTTTTTGCTCGGACGTGACAAGGTACTGGATCGTCTCAAGGCACAAATTAAAGGCTGATATTTCTTGTCAATTTGTTGTCTTTTCGCTATAATGACTCCATTGATACGGATTGATATTTACGTGTAAAGGCTGCGAACAGGAGAAGTACACTGCATATGGGCATCTGCCAGAGAGGACGGTCGAGGGGAAACTCCAGGCTGAGAGCCGTCCAGATGACCTGCGGAGGAAATGCGCCTGGGAGCCGTGCGCCCGAACTTTCATTAGCGTCAAATGCTGATGTGACAAGGGCGTGCCGAGTCGTTCCCGTTACAGGACGCCAAAGACGGACTGTCTGCTTTTTATGCAGCAGATATGTTCGAAGCAGAGTGGGACCACGTTCATGCGTCTCTGCAGCTTAGGCTGCGGAGACGCTTTTTCTTTTTTATCAGACTCAGACTCGTTATAGATTGAAAAATGTCGAAGAGTGCTGGTGGATGCGAAAATTGGCGGAACGTGAAGTGTAGTGATGATGCGGCAAGGATATGAAGGGAATAGGAGGGCGACATGTTCAGACATTTCAAATCCGACATTCAGACTGTTTTGGATAATGATCCGGCCGCCCGGAGTAAGCTGGAGGTCATTTTTACGTATTCCGGCGTTCATGCCCTTTGGGCACATCGAATCGCACATTGGTTTTATTTGCGAAACTGGTGTACTCTAGCCCGTGTTATATCCCAGGTATCAAGGTTTATGACAGGCATTGAAATTCATCCTGGCGCTCGTATCGGAGATCGGCTGTTCATTGATCATGGCATGGGAGTTGTCATCGGTGAAACCTGTGAGATTGGCGACGATGTCATATTGTATCAGGGGGTCACACTCGGTGGGACTGGGAAAGAGAAAGGGAAGCGCCATCCGACCATTGGGAATAATGTTGTTATCGGCTCCGGTGCAAAGATATTAGGTTCTTTCACGATTGGGGCACAATCCAACATTGGCTCTAACTCGGTTGTGCTCAAAGAAGTTCCACCAAACAGTACGGTGGTGGGCATCCCGGGGCGAGTTGTCAGACAGGATGGTAGGCGTCCAGACCGACTTAGTCATCAATTGCCTGATCCGGTTGTGGACTCTATGCGAGAACTTCAACGGGAAATAGAACGTTTGCGTGCAGAAATGTCTGATTTGAAGGATGGGGCATCTGCTCAGAAACATCAGGTGACCCAAGAGAATAAATTAGAAAAATGATTTTCATGAGGGAGGAACATAACAATGCCGCTTCAAATTTATAATACAATGACGAGGAGTCGGGAGCCTTTTGTGCCACTGGAGTCTGGAAAGGTTAAAATGTATGTATGCGGACCTACCGTGTATGATTACATTCATATTGGCAATGCACGACCTGTAATTGTATTTGACGTGGTGCGCAGCTACCTGGAGTACTTGGGCTATGATGTAAACTATGTGGTGAATTTTACGGATGTCGATGATAAATTAATCCGCAAAGCTCGGGAACTTGATATGGAGGTTTCGGCAGTTGCTGAGAAATTTATTGCTGCCTACCATGAGGATCTGGCAGGATTGAATGTTCCTGCTGCCAGTATGAACCCTCGTGTAACAGAGAGCATGGACCTGATTATTGATTTTATTAAGGAATTGGTAGACAAGGACTATGCCTATGAGAATGATGGCGATGTGTTCTATCGAACCAAAAAGTTCAAAGATTATGGACAACTGTCAGGTCAAAATCTGGAAGAGCTTCAGTTCGGTATTCGCATCAATGTGGATGAGCGCAAGGAAAATGCTGAGGACTTTGTACTCTGGAAGGCAGCGAAACCGGGCGAAATTTATTGGTCGAGCCCTTGGGGAGATGGGCGACCAGGCTGGCATATCGAATGCTCTGCTATGGCTCGCCATTATTTGGGGGATACACTGGATATTCATGGGGGCGGACAGGATCTGCAATTTCCGCATCATGAATGTGAATGCGCACAATCCGAAGTGATCACGGGTAAGCCATTATCTCGCTACTGGATGCATAACGGCTATATTCGCATAGATAATGAAAAAATGTCGAAATCACTCGGTAATGGTATTTTGGTTAAAGATTTGCGCGCTCATCACAAGCCGGAGGCTTTACGTTATTTTA
The DNA here is from genome assembly GCF_049319765.1 of Paenibacillus sp. S29. NCBI lineage: Bacteria > Bacillati > Bacillota > Bacilli > Caryophanales > Paenibacillaceae > Paenibacillus > Paenibacillus sp. S29. The sequence goes on from NZ_JBMOUI010000021.1 coordinate 16,197, forward strand.
TGTTGTCGACGCATTACCGGAATCCGTTGAACTACAACCAAGAGACTATGAGTCAGGCAGAGAACAGCGTCGAGCGGATCGCCAATGCAGTTGCCAATGTGAAGCATCGTTTAGCTAATGCGCTGGAAGGTAATGGGGGAGTATCGACGGAACTGCAAACGAAGCTCGACGGAATTTTGCAGCAGTTTGGCGAAAAAATGAATGATGATTTCAATACACCTGATGCGATTACTGCTGTATTTGATTGGGTTAGCGAAGCAAACCATTTGTTGCAGCGAGATGTCGTACATCAGGCGGAACTACAAGCTGTATTGCATACCTTTCAATCGATGAATAACGTTCTTCGCATTTATTCGGAACCGAGTGAAGAGTTGCTGGATGACGAAATTGAGCAGTTAATTGCAGAACGTGTCGAAGCTCGTAAGACCAAAAACTGGGGTAGAGCTGACGAAATTCGCGATCTGTTGGCTGCAAAAGGCATTGTGCTTGAAGATACAGCGCAGGGTATGCGGTGGCGGCGAAAATGAGTGATAAGCCACTGAACTCAGGAGCATCGGCAGGTACGGGGAACTGGTTCCCGTACCCTGCGTCCAAGCCAGCTCGTTTGATGCCTCCCATTGCACTAGCTTATATTGGTGATGCAGTGTATGAGGTAGCTGTCCGGCAATATTTGTTGGCACAGCCCAACCTGCGTCCAAATCATCTGCACCGCCGAGCCACAGGGCTAGTCTCCGCCAAGGCGCAGAGTCGTATGTTGGGGCTATTGGAAAAGGTACTGACGGAAGAAGAACGCGATATTGTCCGACAAGGAAGAAATGCTAAATCAGGAAGTTTGCCTAAAAATGCTGATGTGCTTGAGTATCGTCATGCCACTGCACTGGAAGGGTTAATTGGATCTCTTTATTGTGATGGACATTTGGACAGATTAAGAGAGTTGATTACGTACGGAATTGCACAGATGGAAAATACAGAAAAATCATAAATGGGAACGGACTGGATGGAACAAGCATCGGCCGTGTCCCGGGAGGAAGCTAGAGATGGAAGAAGAATGGATTGCCGGTAAGCATTCGGTAACGGAGGCATTGCGTTCAGGCAGAACGATAAATAAAATATGGATTGCGGATAATGCACAAAAACATTTGACGCTGCCGATTACAGCTGAGGCCAAAAAAGCAGGAATTATTGTCTTGCAGGTGGACAAGCGTAAGCTGGATCAAATGGTTCCGGGCATTCAGCATCAGGGAGTGGTCGCGCAAGCTGCGCCTTTTGCCTATGTTGAAGTGGAAGAATTGCTCGCCACTGCTCGTGATAAGGGAGAAGAGCCGTTTTTAATTTTGCTGGATGAGATTGAAGATCCTCATAATTTGGGCTCCATCCTTCGTACAGCGGACTGTACTGGAGCACATGGTGTTATTGTGCCGAAAAGGCGCTCTGCAGCTGTAACTGTAACAGTGTCCAAAACATCGGCAGGTGCTGTGGAGTACGTCCCGGTGGCGCGTGTAAACAATCTGGGACAAACCATTGATCGTCTTAAAGAAGAAGGTGTATGGGTAGTTGGCACGGATGTTACAGCGACAGATCCTGTCTTTGGGAATGGAGTATTCACGGGGCCAGTAGCTATTGTCATCGGTAACGAAAATAAAGGAATGGGCCGTTTGATCCGTGAAAAATGCGATGTACTCGTCAAGCTGCCAATGGCGGGGCAAATTAATTCCCTTAATGCTTCTGTAGCTGCGGGTGTTGTCATGTACGAAGTATTGCGCGGACGACAGGCACGGGGCTAACGATATGGCTGACACGCGGGATGTTCTGCTTGTGGACGGTTACAACATGATTGGAGCCTGGCCCGAACTTTCCGCACTGGTACAATCTGGTATGCAGGAAGCGAGGGACAGACTTCTTGAACGACTGGCGGATCATCAGGCGTATTCCGGCAGAAGAGTCATCGTCGTATTTGATGCTTACAGGGTGCCAGGATTAGGTAAAACTTTTGCTCAGAGCAAAGTCCAGATTTATTTTACCAGAGAAAAAGAAACTGCTGATGAGTGCATCGAGCGATTGGTTCGGGAGCTGAGCAGTAAAAGAAGAAGTATTTACGTAGCGACAAGCGATCAGGTAGAGCAACATGTCGCATTTGGACAAGGTGCACTCAGGGTGTCGGCGCGGGAATTACTGATCGAGATTGAGGAGTCCGAAAGGGAAGTGCAGAAGCGAATCCAGCAGGATAGTGCCAAATTGTCCCGTAACTCGCTAGATGCCAAACTGAGTCCGGAGCTTCGAAAGTTGTTTGAACGATGGAGAAGAGAATAAACCAATAATTGGGGACTCCTCCATTTTGAAACCATTGACAATTTTGTTAGCGCTCTTCTTTTTTAGGTTGTTGTGGTTGACGGTATCAGGTTACATCGCGTATACTTGTCGTATATTTGAGAGAGTAACGGGTACCTTGCGTTGCAGCCGGAGGGATTGTTAGTGAGTGTGGACCTCAAGGATATCATGTTGTCAAAGTTTGATTACAAAAATGATGAAGACATTGTCGGAGCAGTCCATGAAGGTGATGGGGAAGCGCTGGAGTTTCTGATTAACAAATACCGGAACTTTGTGCGGGCCAAGGCCAGATCCTACTTCTTGATTGGTGCTGATCGCGAGGATATTATTCAGGAGGGCATGATTGGTCTCTACAAATCCATTCGTGATTTTAAGGGAGACAAGCTTGCTTCGTTCAAGGCTTTCGCCGAGTTGTGCATTACACGACAGATTATTACGGCAATTAAGACGGCTACACGACAAAAGCACATTCCTCTGAACTCTTACGTATCTCTGGACAAACCCATCTATGATGAAGAGTCAGATCGCACGTTGCTCGATGTGATTTGCGGAACACAAGTAAGTGACCCCGAAGAGCTGATAATCAATCAGGAAGAGTTTGTGGGCCTTGAGGACAAGATGTCCGAGATTCTGAGCGAGCTGGAACGCAAGGTACTTATGTTGTATCTGGACGGACGTTCGTATCAGGAGATTGCAGAGGATCTTGACCGCCATGTGAAATCCATTGATAACGCGCTGCAACGGGTCAAGCGTAAACTTGAAAAGTATCTGGAAGTAAGAGATAGTTGAAAGTAGAGGCTGACAGGGAAAAGGCTCGAATCCGAGTCTTTTTTTATTCGTTATAGGTAGGCTATGCAGGTTTATAAGTGTTACAAATGATTTATACTAAAAAAGATGAATAATAGATATCGCCTTGATTTTTGAAGCAGCTTTTCAGAGAACAGTTTAAAGGATGCACAGATGTTAAAATGCACCACAGCCGGGACTGCGAATTGTATGCAAACATTCGTTGACATGGAAAACCCCGTGTGATAAAGTGTTTTAGGTAGGCCTAAATTCGCGGTTTTTTTTTAGGATCAATTATGAGACTTCCGGTGTTGGATGTCTTCGGGAGGTGCACATCATGCGGGTAATTATTACTTTGGCTTGTACAACATGCAAACAAAGAAATTACACAACGACGAAAAACAAGCGTAATCACCCCGACCGCATGGAGATGAAGAAATTCTGTAAGTCCTGTAACGAACAGACTTCTCATCGGGAAACCAGATAGTTTTTGGAGGTGTAGTCGGCGTGAAACGCAGTTTCAAGTCTCTGTTTTCCTTTTTCTCTGAAAGCTGGGCTGAACTCAAGAAGGTTCGCTGGCCCAATCGTAAAGAACTGACCAACTATACGTTGATTGTCATAGGGACAATTGCGTTCGTCACGATTTATTTTTGGGTTCTCGATATCGGCATTTCCGCTGTGATCGAAGCGATTATCTAGGAAGGGTTCCAGGTGGCTTGATATGGAAAAAAGATGGTACGTCGTTCATACCTATTCAGGGTATGAGAACAAAGTCAAAGCCAATTTGGAAAAACGCGTTGAGTCCATGGGCATGGAAGACAAGATATTCCGTGTTCTTGTTCCTATGGAAGAAGAACTGGTAACCAAGGACGGTAAGAAAAAAACCGTTATGCGTAAAGTCTACCCTGGTTATGTCTTAGTCGAAATGGTCCAAACCGACGACTCTTGGTATGTTGTACGCAATACACCAGGTGTTACGGGATTTGTAGGGTCGACAGGCTCGGGTTCCAAACCGACGCCATTGCTTCCAGAAGAAGTTGAACAGATTCTGAAGCATATGGGCATGGTAGAGCCGAAACCGAAGATTGAATTCGATGTTAAGGAATCCGTGCGAATTAAAGTTGGTCCTTTTGCGAATTTTGTGGGCTCCGTGGAAGAAATTTTGGTTGAGAAGAGCAAGCTTAAGGTTCACGTCAACATGTTTGGACGGGAAACCCCGCTTGAGTTGGATTATACTCAAGTGGAGAAAATATAGATTTTTCTTACAGGTTTCTTGTGGGAGGATCGATAGGTCCGTCTACCACTATTGAGTCAAGGAGGTGTCATCCATGGCAAAAAAGGTAATTAAAATGGTAAAACTGCAGATTCCTGCAGGGAAAGCTAATCCAGCGCCTCCAGTAGGTCCGGCTTTGGGTCAAGCAGGTGTCAACATCATGGCATTCTGTAAAGAGTTCAATGCTCGTACTGCTGATCAAGCAGGCCTGATTATTCCGGTTGAAATTTCGGTATTTGAGGATCGTTCTTTTACGTTCATCACCAAAACTCCACCGGCTGCTGTTCTGTTGAAAGTTGCTGCTAAAATCGAAAAAGGTTCCGGTGAACCGAATAAAACGAAAGTTGCAACTGTAAATCGCGCTGCTGTTCGTCAAATTGCAGAGCAAAAAATGCCTGACCTTAACGCAGCTTCCGTAGAATCGGCAATGCGTATGGTTGAAGGTACTGCTCGCAGCATGGGTATCACCATCGTAGATTAATTTTATTAATCTACGTGTGCCGGCAGTTTGACTGTCCGGCAAGTGTGGGAGGAATATCCGCTAATACCACATAAGGAGGAAAACATTATGGCTAAACATGGTAAGAAGTACCTGGAAGCTGCTAAGCTGATTGACAGCGAAGCAACTTACGAGCCTTTAGAAGCCGTTGAACTGGTGAAAAAGGCTGCGACTGCTAAATTCGACGAAACCGTTGAAGCAGCAGTTCGTCTGGGCGTAGATTCCCGTAAACAAGACCAGGCTGTTCGTGGTGTTGTTGTCCTGCCGCATGGTACGGGTAAAACACAACGCGTTCTGGTATTTGCAAAAGGTGACAAAGTGAAAGAAGCGGAAGCGGCTGGCGCTGATTTTGTTGGCGATCAAGATATGATCAACAAAATCCAACAAGGCTGGTTCGAATTCGACGTCTGCGTTGCGACACCTGATATGATGAGTGAGGTTGGTAAACTGGGTCGTTTGCTCGGTGGTAAAGGTTTGATGCCTAACCCTAAAGCAGGCACAGTTACTTTCGACGTTGCCAAGGCTGTTCAAGAAATTAAAGCCGGTAAAATCGAATACCGTCTCGACAAAGCCGGTCAAATTCACGCGCCAATCGGCAAAGCTTCCTTCAGTGCTGAACAGCTGAACGAGAATCTTAAAGCCTTGGTTGAAGCCTTGAACCGTGCGAAGCCAGCGGCTGCTAAAGGTGTATACCTGAAAAACATCGCTATTTCTTCGACTATGGGACCAAGTGCACGTGTGAACGCATCTGTTTACAGATAATATTTTGATTGACATGTTCAATCGAATTTGTTATTCTATAAAAGTTGTGAGTCCTTGTGACTGACCATTAAAGTTGAATATGCTTACCGTAGACAGTAGGTGCCTTTGGGCTTAATTTCCTACCGAGGTGTTATGATAGAACGTTTCATGTGACGGGCTTGTCCCGTCCATGTGGATTTATCAAGCCTTCGTACTCTACGGAGGCTTTTTTCATGCTTATGAAAGCAAGCTTTGTAAGATCACCAGATCGGGTGCTTCGAACAAAGCGGATAAATTGATCAGGAGGTGTACAGTTTGGCAAATGCAAAGGTGATTCAAGCAAAACAAGAAGCTGTTGAAGTTGTAGCTGCAAAATTGCGCGAGAGCGTAACGACTGTGGTTGCAGACTATCGCGGTCTGAATGTTGCCCAAGTAACTGAGCTGCGTAAGCAGCTTCGCGAAGCCGGAATCGAATTTCAAGTGCTGAAAAACACACTGCTCCGCCGTGCAACTGCGGCAGCAGAATTGACTGAACTGGACGCAGTATTGACAGGTCCTACTGCAATCGCGTTCGGCAAAGATGATGCAGTGTCTGCAGCTAAAATCTTGAACGATTTCGCTAAGAAGAACAATGCACTGGAACTGAAAGGTGCAGTTGTAGAAGGTCGCGTTATCGGTGTTGAGGAAATCAAAGCACTGGCAGAACTGCCATCCCGCGAAGGTCTCCTTTCCATGCTCCTCAGCGTGCTTCAAGCTCCTGTGCGCAACTTCGCGCTTGCAGTTAAAGCTGTTGCAGAAAAAGAAGAGCAAAGCGCATAAGTTAGGGATTAAACCTGCTGTATAGCAGTTGAGAACAAAAAAATACGAATTTAAATGGAGGTTCAACCATGAGTAAAGAGCAAATCTTGGAAGCAATTAAAGGTATGTCCGTATTGGAACTGAACGATCTCGTGAAAGCAATCGAAGAAGAATTCGGCGTAACTGCAGCAGCTCCAGTAGCTGTAGCAGGTGGCGCAGCAGGTGGCGCAGCTGAAGCTGAGCAATCCGAGTTCGACGTAATCTTGACAAGCGCTGGCGCTTCCAAAATCAACGTTATCAAAGCAGTTCGCGAAATCACAGGTCTTGGCCTGAAAGAAGCAAAAGAACTGGTTGACAACGCTCCAAAACCACTGAAAGAAAAAATCGCTAAAGAAGAAGCTGAATCCATTAAAGCAAAATTGGAAGAAGCAGGCGCTTCTGTAGAAGTAAAATAATTGACTGCTTTCTAGCAGACAATGGACTAAAACAAACCCCTTGAGGTGATCTTCAAGGGGTTTGTTGCTGTAAAACGGTAGTACCAGCATGTCTGAAAGGTTATTGTAAAGGCTATGATGGTAGTACAACCGAAAGAGGTGGGCATGAATGGCTGATCATTATTACTCCAAGCGGCCAGAGACGGCGCATGAACGACGGAGCCTGGAAACAGTGCTGCGGGGGCGGTCATACCGTTTTGCCAGCGATTCAGGCGTTTTTTCGAAGCAGGGAATTGATTACGGGAGTCGTGTGCTGATTGAAGCGATGCAGCTTCCTGCACAAGCCTCGGTATTGGATGTAGGATGCGGTTACGGCCCGATTGGTCTGGCGGCAGCCGCGCTTGTCCCAGAGGGACACGTCACAATGGTTGATATTAATGAGCGAGCCGTTCAACTTGCGATAGAGAATGCGGAACGTAATGGGGTTAAGAATGTCACCATTAAGCAAAGCGATTTGTTTGCGGAAGTGAAGGATGAACGTTTTGACGTTATCTTGACGAATCCTCCTATACGTGCAGGAAAAGAAACAGTTCATACCATTTTTGAGCTTGCTTATGAGCATTTAAACGAAGGTGGAGCTTTGTGGGTAGTCATTCAGAAAAAGCAGGGGGCCCCTTCGGCGAGTGCTAAGATAGAGAGCCTTTTCGGTCATGTAGAAGAAGTTACAAAGGATAAAGGTTATCGAATTTTGAAGGCTGAAAAAAAGTTTTTAAGAAAATGCAATAGGACCATTGACTTGAATCCTGGTCTGTGATATTATTATAAAATGTCAGTATTAGGATGCCCTCCATGGCTTTAGTTTGTTGAAATGTCAATAGATTTATGCGTAGTAGGTATAGTATTTATCTCTATTACGTATAATACAACCATTTTGGGCAAATCTACAAGTGATGAAGATCTTCCGGTAAGAGGATTCTGCAGATACGGTGCTCTTTTTTCGAATGCATTCGAGTAAGGGCTTTTCTGTATTTGTAAGATTGAATCTTCTGTATGTGTCTTATTATAAGGTCACAAACAGAGGTTCGCAATGTATTTTTAAAGTGAGTAGACATGAGGGGTGAGTTTAAGTTGGCAGGACATCTTGTTCAATATGGTCGACGCACTCGGCGCAGTTATGCACGTATTAATGAGGTACTCGAGGTTCCGAACCTGATTGAGATCCAACAAAAATCCTATGATTGGTTTTTGGAGGAAGGATTAAGGGAAATGTTTCGGGATATTTCTCCAATTCAGGATTTCACTGGAAATCTGATTCTGGAGTTTATCGACTATTCTCTCGGAGAACCCAAATATACCGTTGACGACGCAAAGGAACGCGACGTTACGTATGCAGCACCGCTTCGGGTAAAAGTCCGGCTTATTAATAAAGAAACCGGGGAAGTGAAAGAGCAGGAAGTATTCATGGGAGACTTCCCGCTGATGACTGAAACGGGTACGTTTATTATTAACGGTGCGGAACGGGTTATTGTCAGCCAGTTGGTTCGCTCTCCCAGCGTCTATTTCAGCACAAAAGTCGACAAGAATGCGAAAACAACATACACCGCAACGGTAATTCCTAACCGGGGGGCTTGGCTCGAACTGGAGATGGATGCGAAGGATATTATCTATGTCCGGATTGACCGTACCCGTAAAATTCCGGTTACGGTGTTGCTGCGTGCGCTGGGCTTTGGCACTGATGCTGAGATTCTGGATTTGCTCGGCAATGACGAATATATCCGCAACACACTTGATAAAGACAACACGGATTCCACCGAGAAAGCGCTGATTGAAATTTATGAGCGTCTTCGTCCAGGTGAGCCGCCTACACTGGATAACGCAAAGAGCTTGCTAGTTGCTCGCTTCTTTGATCCTAAACGTTATGATCTGGCCAACGTAGGCCGTTACAAAATCAATAAAAAGCTTCACATTAAAAACCGTTTGTTCAATCAACGACTTGCTGAGACTTTGATTGATACAACAACTGGTGAAATCATCGCTGAAGCCGGTCAAATGGTAGATCGCCGCCTGTTGGACGAGATTTTGGCCCAACTGGAGGAATCAGTAGGCCATCGTACGTATCATGTTGCGAGTGGTGTGCTAGAAAGCAATGATATTCCACTTCAAACAATCGATGTGTTCTCACCAATTGAGGATGGTAAAGTAGTAAAACTGATTGCTAACGGAAATATTGATAAATCGGTTAAGAATATTACGCCTGCCGATATTATTTCCTCCATCAGTTATTTTATTAACTTGCTTCACGGAATCGGAAGTACGGACGATATTGACCATTTGGGTAACCGTCGTTTGCGTTCTGTAGGTGAGTTGCTCCAAAACCAGTTCCGTATCGGTTTATCCCGTATGGAACGCGTAGTGCGCGAAAGAATGTCGATTCAGGATGCTAATGTAATTACGCCACAGGCATTGATTAACATACGTCCAGTAATTGCTTCGATTAAAGAGTTCTTTGGTAGCTCGCAGCTGTCTCAGTTTATGGATCAGACGAACCCGCTTGCTGAATTAACGCACAAACGTCGTCTGTCCGCACTCGGACCCGGCGGTTTGACGCGCGAACGCGCGGGCATGGAAGTGCGTGACGTCCATCCGAGTCACTACGGCCGTATGTGTCCTATCGAGACACCAGAGGGACCAAACATTGGTTTGATCAACTCTTTGTCCACTTTTGCACGCATTAACGAGTATGGATTTATCGAAGCTCCTTATCGTTGGGTAGATCCAAAAACCGGAAAAGTTACAGACCAGATTGATTACCTGACTGCTGATGAAGAAGATAACTACATTGTAGCTCAGGCGAATGCGGAATTGACGGAGGAAAACACCTTTAAGGATGAGGTTGTCATTGTCCGTTATAACAAACAGTCTGATAACATTATTCCGATGGCTAGTAGCCGTGTCGATTACATGGACGTATCGCCTAAACAGGTCGTATCGGTCGCGACTGCACTGATTCCGTTCTTGGAGAATGATGACTCTAACCGCGCATTGATGGGTTCCAACATGCAGCGTCAGGCTGTCCCGCTTCTGATTCCGAAGTCTCCATTGGTCGGAACAGGAATGGAGCACAAGTCTGCAAAAGATTCCGGTGTTTGCGTTGTATCCAAATACAACGGAGTTATCGAACGTTCTTCGGCTAACGAAATTTGGTTGCGTCGTATCGAAACTGTAGATGGCGCTGAAGTGAAGGGCGACATTGTTAAGTATAAATTACACAAATTTATGCGATCTAACCAAGGAACTTGCATCAACCAACGTCCGATTGTGAACAGAGGAGATATTGTCAAAGTTGGCGATATTCTTGCGGATGGTCCATCTACAGAGATGGGTGAGTTGGCGTTGGGACGTAACGTTGTCGTTGCCTTCATGACTTGGGAAGGTTACAACTACGAGGATGCGATCTTGCTGAGTGAGAAACTGGTTAAGGAAGATGTATACACCTCGATCCATATTGAGGAATACGAATCCGAGGCTCGTGACACGAAGCTTGGACCGGAAGAAATCACTCGCGACATTCCAAATGTCGGTGAAGAAGCGCTTCGCAACTTGGATGAGCGTGGAATCATACGTATTGGTGCTGAAATTGGCGCAGGTGACATTCTCGTTGGTAAAGTAACACCTAAAGGTGTGACTGAATTGACAGCTGAAGAACGTCTCTTACACGCAATCTTTGGTGAGAAGGCACGCGAGGTTCGCGATACTTCTTTGAGAGTTCCTCACGGAACAGACGGGATTGTTGTAGATGTAAAGGTATTTACACGTGAAAATGGCGATGAACTGCCACCAGGTGTAAATCAGTTGGTTCGTGTATATATTGCTCAAAAACGTAAAATTTCCGAAGGCGATAAAATGGCTGGACGTCACGGTAACAAGGGTGTCGTTGCTCGTATTTTGCCTGAAGAAGATATGCCGTTCCTGCCGGATGGCACACCAGTACAGGTCGTTCTGAACCCGCTGGGCGTACCTTCACGGATGAACATCGGACAGGTGCTTGAAGTCCATCTGGGTATGGCTGCAATGCGTCTTGGTATTCATGTGGCAACTCCAGTATTCGATGGTGCCAAGGAATATGACGTATTCGATACAATGGAAGAGGCAGGCATGCAGCGTAATGGTAAGACTGTGTTGTATGACGGACGTACGGGTGATCGTTTTGAACGTGAAGTTACTGTCGGTGTCATGCACATGATCAAACTGGCGCACATGGTCGATGATAAAATCCATGCTCGTTCTACAGGTCCTTACTCTCTCGTTACGCAACAACCATTGGGTGGTAAAGCTCAATTCGGTGGACAGCGCTTCGGGGAGATGGAAGTATGGGCATTGGAAGCCTACGGTGCAGCGTACACGCTTCAGGAAATTTTGACTGTGAAATCTGATGATGTGGTTGGACGTGTTAAAACTTACGAATCCATTGTCAAAGGTGAAAATGTACCTGAACCGGGTGTTCCAGAATCATTTAAGGTCTTGATCAAAGAGCTGCAAAGCTTGGGTATGGACGTGAAGATTCTGTCTGAAGACGAACAAGAGATCGAAATGAGAGAGCTTGATGATGAGGATGACACAACCGGCGATAAGCTGAGTTTGAATCTGGAAGGCTCTGAGGTTGGCGTAGAGTAGTTTGACTGCTGACTGACTCATAACAGCTATGTTATATACCTTGATCCATTCTAGGATGGATCAGGTTTCTTGATACCGCCCGGTGCTGCTGGGCGGTATCAAACCTAAAAACTCAGGATTTGGTTAAGGAGGGTTGCTCCTTGTTGGACGTTAACAATTTCGAATATATGAAAATCGGGCTTGCTTCCCCCGAAAAGATTCGTTCTTGGTCCCGCGGAGAAGTCAAAAAACCGGAGACGATTAACTATCGTACGCTTAAACCGGAAAAAGAAGGACTATTTTGCGAGAAAATTTTCGGACCTACGAAAGACTGGGAATGTCATTGCGGTAAGTACAAACGTGTACGCTATAAAGGTGTTGTCTGTGACCGTTGTGGAGTAGAAGTTACTCGTGCTAAGGTTCGCCGTGAGCGTATGGGCCATATTGAGTTGGCTGCTCCTGTATCGCACATTTGGTACTTTAAAGGCATTCCAAGTCGTATGGGTCTTGCTCTTGATATGTCTCCAAGATCTCTGGAAGAGATCATTTACTTCGCATCTTATGTTGTAACCGATCCAGGAGATACGCCTTTGGAGAAAAAGCAACTCCTGTCCGAGAAAGAATACCGTAGCTACCGTGAGAAATACGGCTATGGCTTCCAGGCAGGTATGGGTGCTGAAGCGGTTAAAAAGCTTCTTCAAGATTTGGATATAGACAAAGAATTAGAATTCTTGAAAGAAGAGCTGCGTACAGCTCAAGGACAACGTCGTAACCGTGCGATCAAACGCCTTGAAGTTATTGAGGCATTCCGTAACTCCGGCAACCAACCGGATTGGATGATCATGGACGTACTTCCTGTTATTCCTCCTGAGCTTCGTCCGATGGTACAGTTGGATGGTGGTCGTTTCGCTACCTCTGACCTTAACGACTTGTATCGTCGTGTTATTAACCGTAATAACCGTCTGAAACGGTTGTTAGATCTAGGTGCGCCAGATATTATCGTGCAAAATGAAAAACGGATGTTGCAGGAAGCTGTTGACGCCTTGATTGATAATGGTCGTCGTGGTCGTCCTGTTACAGGTCCAGGTAACCGTCCTTTGAAATCCCTCAGCCACATGCTGAAAGGTAAACAAGGACGTTTCCGTCAGAACTTGCTCGGAAAACGTGTTGACTACTCTGGTCGTTCCGTTATCGTTGTAGGCCCGTACTTGAAAATGTATCAATGCGGTTTGCCAAAAGAAATGGCACTGGAACTGTTCAAACCTTTTGTTATGAAGGAACTGGTGAACAAAGGTTTGGCGCACAATATCAAGAGCGCGAAGCGTAAAGTAGAGCGTGTGAGTGCAGAAGTATGGGATGTGCTGGAAGAAGTAATCAAGGAGCATCCAGTTCTTCTGAACCGTGCCCCTACGCTGCATAGACTCGGTATCCAGGCGTTCGAACCGATTTTGGTTGAAGGCCGTGCGATTCGTCTGCATCCGCTCGTATGTACTGCATATAATGCCGACTTTGACGGTGACCAAATGGCTGTTCACGTTCCGTTGTCTGCGGAAGCCCAAGCTGAAGCTCGTTTGCTTATGCTAGCATCCGGCAACATTTTGAATCCGAAAGACGGCAAGCCAGTTGTTACACCTTCCCAGGATATGGTTCTTGGTTCTTTCTATCTGACTATGGATAACAAAGAAGAAGAAGGAAGCAATATGATCCTTCGCAACATGAATGAAGCTATATCGGCCTACCAACGTGGTACAGCTGGACTTCATGCTCGTGTAGCTATTCCGGTTAAAGCTTTGAATAAAACGAGCTTTACGGAAAAACAACAGGAAGCGATGTTGATCACAACGGTTGGTAAAATTATCTTTAATGAAATTTTCCCGGCAAGCTTCCCGTACATCAATGATGCTACCCGTGCGAACCTGCTTTATGGTACTGCAGAGGAGTTCTTTGTTTACGAGAAGGGTGTAAATCTTACAGAAGCCATTCAAAACGCTCCGCAAGCTAGCGGGGTAGGCAAGGATTACCTTGGTAATATCATTGCCCGTTGTTTTGAGACTTACCATACAACAGAAACAGCTGTAATTCTGGATAAAATCAAGCAGCTTGGCTTTACGTATTCCACTCGTGCAGGGGTAACCGTTGCTGTGTCGGACGTAATCGTGCCGGTGGAAAAACAAGAGATTCTTAAGGGATCCGAAGACAAAGCGCAAGTTGTAACGAATCAGTACCGTCGTGGTCTGATTACGAATGAAGAACGCTATGACCGGATTATCGATATTTGGTCTAAAGCGAAAGATGATATTACCGAAGTATTGATGAAGTCCATGGATCGCTACAACTCTATCATGATGATGGTGGACTCCAAAGCGCGGGGTAACAAATCACAGATTACTCAGCTCGGCGGTATGCGTGGTCTGATGGCCAATCCATCCGGACGTATTATCGAACTCCCAATCAAATCAAACTTCCGTGAAGGTCTGACAGTACTCGAGTACTTCATCTCCACTCACGGAGCGCGTAAAGGTTTGGCGGATACAGCCCTTCGTACGGCTGACTCTGGTTACCTGACTCGTCGTCTCGTAGATGTGGCACAGGATGTTATCGTGCGCGAAGAAGACTGCGGAACGGATAAAGGCTTCACAGTAAGTCGTATCCAGGACGGTAAAGAAGTAATTGAGGATCTCTATGACCGTCTGGAAGGTCGCTATTGCTTTGAAACGGTACGTCATCCTGAGACTGGCGAGATTTTGGCTAGACGTAACGAATTGATTGACTCCGACAAAGCTGAAGCGATTGTTAAAGCTGGTGTACACAAAGTTCAGATTCGTTCTGTACTAAGTTGCCGTGCTAAACATGGCGTCTGCAAGAAATGTTACGGTCGCAATCTGGCTACTGGTAAACACGTTGAGATTGGTGAAGCAGTTGGTATCATCGCTGCACAATCCATTGGTGAGCCAGGAACACAGCTTACTATGCGTACGTTCCACACAGGCGGCGTAGCGGGTGACGATATTACACAAGGTTTGCCTCGTATCCAGGAGCTTTTTGAAGCACGTAATCCTAAAGGTCAGGCAACTATTAGTGAAATTGACGGTACAGTTAAAGAAGTTCGTGAAGGTAAAGACCGCCGTGAGATCGACATTCAGGGTGAAGCCGAAACGAAAACATACTCAGTAACGTATGGTTCCCGCCTGCGCGTAAGCGAAGGTATGACTGTTGAAGCTGGGGACGAACTGACGGATGGTTCGATTGATCCTAAAGAAATGCTACGTATTAAAGGTATTCGCGGGGTACAGAACTATATCCTTCAGGAAGTTCAACGCGTATACCGGAACCAGGGCGTAGAAATCAACGACAAGCACGTAGAAGTTATGATTCGTCAAATGTTGCGTAAAATCCGTATCATTGATGCGGGCGACACGATCTTACTTCCAGGCTCCTTTGTTGATGTCCATGAGTATGAAAATGCAAACAAGATAGCGATTCTCAGCGGCCAAGAACCAGCGGTAGCCAAGCCGGTACTACTCGGTATTACCAAGGCATCTCTGGAAACTGACTCCTTCTTGTCAGCAGCATCCTTCCAGGAAACTACTCGTGTCCTGACTGATGCAGCTATTAAAGGCAAGGTCGATCAGTTGCTTGGACTGAAAGAGAACGTAATTATTGGTAAATTGATTCCTGCGGGAACAGGTATGAACCGTTACCGTAGCGTGAAATTTGCCCAACCGGAAGAGGGGCAGTCTCCATCTGAGGAGCTCGAACCAATTTCGGCCGAGTAATATAAAAATAGTATGATTGCCGGAACACCGTAGACATAAGCTTTGCATAAAAGCTACAGCAGACGGTGCTCCGGTGCTTTTCAAAAATGAATCGTACTAGTCTGTTTAAATGAATTATAGTTTATAATTGTCTTGACATTACTTATAGTCAATGCTAATATAGCAAAGGTGCGTGAGCAGCCTATATGCTATTGGGTCTTTTCGGAGGAATGAGATATGTCTAAAGAACAAGGACTGCAAGATGCTCATGTCAAAATCGGTACCAAACAAACCATTCGTATGGTAGAATTGGGCTTTGCCTCAGAAGTATATGTGGCAGAAGACGCAGATCAGCGTCTCACTTCCAACATCATTGCTTTGTGCAACAAGCAAGGAGTCAAAGTGACTCTCGTAGACACAATGAAAAATCTCGGAGCTGCATGTGGGATTGAAGTGGGAGCCGCAATGGCTGCTATCGTAAAACAATAGGGTAAGGAACGTTTTTGTCTAAGGAATTGTTATTCTTGGCGGCAAAGACTTTTCATTTGTTCTTTTATGAACCGCCTGGGTCTGTGGGCTTAGATAAGGTTTGTAAAGTAACAGCAAAAATTGAGGAAGGGGGTGGCAACCAACATGCCAACTATTAACCAACTGGTTCGTAAAGGACGTCAAGCCAAAATCGAGAAATCGAAATCACCGGCTTTGCAAAAAGGTTTTAATGCCTTGAAACGTGAAGCTACCGACATCAGTGCCCCGCAAAAACGCGGAGTGTGCACTCGTGTAGGTACTATGACTCCGAAAAAACCAAACTCCGCACTTCGTAAATATGCTCGTGTTCGCTTGACGAACCGTGTAGAGGTGACTGCTTACATTCCAGGTATTGGACATAACCTTCAAGAACACAGCGTAGTGCTGATTCGCGGCGGTCGTGTAAAAGACCTTCCGGGTGTGCGTTACCACATCGTTCGCGGTGCTTTGGATACTGCAGGCGTAAACAACCGCATGCAAGCTCGTTCCAAATACGGCGCAAAACGCCCTAAAGCTAAAAAATCCTAATGAATATAAACCGCGTATGTCGGTTTAACATGTAAGAAAGGGGGATATCCATGCCACGCAAAGGTCCAGTTACCAAAAGAGACGTGTTGCCAGATCCGGTATACAACAGCAAGTTGGTTACCCGCTTGATCAACCGCATCATGCTCGACGGAAAACGAGGCGTTGCTCAAAGCATTCTGTACAATGCGTTCAAGCTTATCCAAGAACGTACGGGGAATGACCCGATGGAAGTTTTTGAAGCAGCTATCAAGAATATCATGCCAGTCCTGGAAGTTAAAGCACGCCGTGTCGGCGGTGCCAACTACCAAGTACCAATCGAGGTAAAACCAGAAAGACGTACGTCCCTGGGATTACGTTGGCTCGTAAACTACTCCCGCAACCGCGGTGAGAAAACCATGGAAGAGCGTTTGGCGGCTGAAATTATTGATGCTTCCAACAACACAGGCGCTTCCGTGAAAAAACGTGAAGACACGCACAAAATGGCTGAAGCGAACAAAGCGTTTGCTCACTATCGTTGGTAGGATTCAGCTCAAAAAAATAACTTCAATTTTGAAGGGAGACCCATTTCATGGCAAGAGAGTTCTCCTTGAAAAATACACGTAATATCGGGATCATGGCTCATATTGACGCGGGTAAAACCACAACAACAGAGCGGATATTGTTCTACACAGGCCGTACGCACAAAATCGGTGAAGTTCACGAAGGCGCTGCGACAATGGACTGGATGGAACAAGAACAAGAGCGCGGAATCACGATTACTTCCGCTGCGACGACCGCTGCCTGGAAAGGTCACCGCGTCAATATCATCGACACCCCGGGGCACGTTGACTTCACTGTTGAAGTTGAACGTTCCCTTCGTGTATTGGACGGAGCAGTTGGTGTTTTCAGTGCGAAAGAAGGCGTTGAGCCTCAGTCCGAAACCGTATGGAGACAGGCTGATCGCTACGGCGTTCCACGGATCGCATATGTAAACAAAATGGATATCATTGGTGCCGACTTCCTGAATGTTGTCTCTGACATGCGTGATCGCCTTCAAGCGAACGCAGTTGCGATTCAATTGCCAATCGGCGCAGAAAATGATTTTACTGGTATTATCGATATCGTTGAACAAAAAGCTCATATGTACAAAGATGATCTTGGTCAAGATATCGAAGAAGTAGAAGTTCCTGCGGAATTCAAAGATCAAGTTGAAGAACTTCGTAATGAATTGATCGAGAAGGTTGCTGAACTGGACGAAGAATTGACAATGAAATACCTGGAAGGCGAAGAAATTTCGGTTGCCGAAATTAAAGCCGCTCTCCGTAAAGGTGTTGTAGAAGTTAAAATCTTCCCAGTTATCTGTGGATCTTCTTACCGCAATAAAGGTGTTCAGCTGATGTTGGATGCTGTTCTCGACTATTTGCCGGCTCCTATTGATGTGCCAAGTATTCAAGGGCATTTGGAAGACGGTACGGAAGTTGAACGTCACTCTTCCGATGAAGAGCCATTCTCCGCATTGGCATTCAAAATCATGACGGATCCTTACGTTGGTAAGTTGACATTCTTCCGCGTATACTCCGGTGTTCTTCAATCCGGTTCTTACGTATTGAATGCAACAAAAGGTAAACGCGAACGTATCGGACGTATTCTTCAAATGCATGCGAACAGTCGTCAAGAAATCACTGTAGTTTACTCTGGTGATATTGCAGCTGCCGTAGGTTTGAAAGATACAGGTACAGGTGATACACTGTGTGATGAGAAGAGTCCTGTTATTCTCGAGTCCATGAACTTCCCTGATCCGGTTATCGAAATCGCGGTTGAGCCTAAAACCAAAGCTGACCAAGATAAAATGTCTGTAGCTCTCGGTAAGTTGACTGAAGAGGATCCAACTCTTCGCGCTCATACTAACGAAGAAACAGGTCAAACCATCTTGGCGGGTATGGGTGAGCTTCACTTGGACATCATCATTGACCGTATGCGTCGTGAGTTCAAGGTAGAAACAAATGTGGGTAAACCACAGGTTGCTTACCGTGAAACGTTCCGTGCTCCAGCACGTGTCGAAGGTAAATTCGTTCGTCAGTCCGGTGGTCGTGGTCAATATGGTCACGTATGGGTTGAGTTCGAACCGCTCGAGCCAGGTACTGGTAGTCAATTCGAAAGTAAGGTAGTCGGCGGCTCTGTTCCTAGAGAGTACATCGCTCCTGCTCTTGCTGGTATTGAGGAACAAATGAAAAACGGTGTTATCGCAGGCTTCCCGCTTGTGGACGTTAAAGCTACAATCGTGGACGGATCATACCATGATGTCGATTCCAATGAAATGGCATTTAAAATTGCCGGATCAATGGCGCTGAAAGCAGCGAAAGACAAATGTAAACCAGTATTGCTCGAGCCGATTATGAAAGTTGAAGTAACGGTTCCTGAGGAATATATGGGTGACGTAATGGGTATGTTGAACTCCCGTCGTGGTCGGATTGAAGGTATGGATTCCCGCAGTGGAGCTCAAATCATTCGTGCGAAGGTGCCTTTGTCCGAAATGTTCGGATACTCGACTACACTTCGCTCCGGTACACAAGGACGCGGCGTGTTCTCCATGGAACTCTCTCATTATGAAGAAGTACCGAAGAGCATTGCTGAAGAGATCGTTGCCAAAACCAAAGGCGGCGAGTAATACAATGTATCAGCTGACCGGCATGCTTAAGGTTTTACCAAAAAGGCATCCGGCAGCCTAAAATAAAACAAGTTATTGAGGAGGAATTGTTCAAATGGCAAAGGCTAAGTTTGAACGTAACAAACCGCACGTTAATATCGGTACTATTGGTCACGTCGATCATGGTAAAACTACTTTGACTGCTGCAATCACAACTGTATTGTCCAAAACTTACGGTGGTGCTGCTGTAGCATTCGATCAAATCGATAAAGCTCCAGAAGAGCGCGAACGCGGTATCACAATCTCCACTGCACACGTGGAATATGAAACACCTAACCGTCACTATGCACACGTTGACTGCCCAGGTCACGCCGACTATGTTAAAAACATGATCACTGGCGCTGCACAAATGGACGGAGCGATCCTGGTTGTATCCGCAGCTGACGGCCCAATGCCGCAAACTCGCGAGCACATCCTGTTGTCCCGCCAAGTTGGTGTTCCTTACATCGTTGTATTCCTGAACAAATGCGACATGGTTGAAGACGAAGAGTTGCTGGAATTGGTTGAAATGGAAGTTCGCGACTTGCTGAGCGAGTATGACTTCCCAGGCGACGACACTCCAATCACTCGCGGTTCCGCTCGTGAAGCACTGCAAAACCCAGATGGCGACTGGGCTAAGAAAATCGTTGAAATGTTCGAAACAATCGACACTTACATCCCAACTCCAGAACGCGACACTGACAAGCCTTTCCTTATGCCTGTCGAGGACGTATTCTCCATCACTGGTCGTGGTACAGTTGCTACAGGCCGTGTAGAGCGTGGTACAGTTAAAGTGGGCGACGAAATCGAAATCATCGGTATTCAAGAAGAATCCCGTAAATCCGTAGTAACAGGCGTAGAAATGTTCCGTAAATTGCTTGATTCCGCTCAAGCTGGTGACAACATCGGCGCACTGCTTCGCGGTGTAGATCGTGCACAAATCGAGCGTGGTCAAGTATTGGCTAAACCAGGTTCTGTTAACCCACATACAGAATTTTCTGCTCAAATCTACGTTTTGACTAAAGAAGAAGGCGGACGTCACAAACCTTTCTTCACTGGTTACCGTCCACAGTTCTACTTCCGTACAACTGACGTAACTGGTATCATTACTTTGCCAGAAGGTTCTGAAATGGTAATGCCTGGTGATAACATCACAGTTACTGTTCAACTGATCAACCCGATCGCTATCGAAGAAGGAACTAAGTTCTCTATTCGTGAAGGTGGACGTACAGTTGGCGCTGGTGCTGTAGCAACAATCTCCAAATAAGAAGGCTTTAGCCTTTAAATAGAGCAACAGTGTACTGGAACGAGTAACGTTGTATTGGAACGAAGCTAAACGAGCCCCTGCCCTGGTGCGGGGGCTTTTCTCTTGGGAAAAATCGCGAGCTGCGAGCACAACTGCATCTCTTGAAAATAAGATGCATTGTTTTTTCGTTTTTGCTTGCAATAGGCAGAACTATTCGATATAATAACTAATGTTGTTTGTGACTGTGCGATGATGTGAGAGGTTACTGACACACCCGGCCCCTTTGCCATGGGAGGGCTGTCGGAAAATTTTCACGGAGTATGTCCGATACCAAATTGGGCGATAGAAGGAGGGACTAAAATGGCAAAGCAAAAAATTCGTATTCGTTTGAAAGCTTACGATCATAGAATTCTTGATCAATCCGCTGAGAAAATTGTTGAAACAGCTAAACGTTCGGGCGCAGGTGTATCCGGGCCAATTCCGCTGCCAACTGAAAAACAAATCATTACTATTCTCCGTGCGGTACACAAGTACAAGGATTCCCGGGAGCAGTTCGAAATGCGCACACACAAGCGTTTGATCGACATTGTTAACCCGACTCCACAAACTGTGGATGCCTTGATGCGCTTGGACCTGCCGTCCGGTGTAGATATCGAAATTAAATTGTAATATGTAATTAGGAAAAGAAATGAGGTGTCAACATGAAAGGTATCTTAGGAAAAAAACTCGGAATGACTCAAGTGTTTACCCCTGAAGGTAACGTACTTGCTGTTACGGTTATCGAAGCAGGTCCTTGTGTTGTTCTGCAAAAGAAAGATCTGGAAAACGATGGATACGAAGCTATCCAACTCGGTTTCTCTGATAAGAAAGAAAAAAGATCCAACAAACCTGAAGCAGGACATGCGAAAAAAGCAAATACTGCACCTAAGCGCTACGTTCGTGAACTTCGTGGCATCGACCTTGCTGCGTACGAGGTTGGCCAAGAACTGAAGGCTGATGTCTTCACAGAAGGCGAGTTCGTTGACGTAACAGGTATTTCTAAAGGTAAAGGTTTTGCCGGCGTTATCAAACGTTGGGGACAAAGCCGCGGACCAATGGCACACGGATCGCGTTACCACAGAGGTCCAGGTTCTATGGGGTCCATTCAAGCTAACCGCGTTCCTAAAGGTAAACACCTTCCAGGACACATGGGGCATGAAACGGTAACGATCCAACGTCTTGAAGTTGTTAAGATCGATACAGAACGTAATGTATTGCTCGTGAAAGGTTCCATTCCAGGGCCTAAAAATAGCTTCGTTAAAGTATTAGAAACGGTGAAAAAATAAACAACTGAAGAAAGGAGGAACACGAAATGCCAAAAGTAGCACTATTTAATATTAGCGGCAGCCAAGTTGGTGAAATTGAATTGAACGACGCAGTGTTCGGTATCGAGCCGAATAAGCACGTTCTTCATGACGCTGTTGTTATGCAATTGGCTTCCCTGCGTCAAGGTACTCACAAAGTAAAAGGACGTTCTGAAGTACGTGGTGGCGGACGTAAACCTTGGAAACAAAAAGGTACTGGCCGCGCTCGTCAAGGTTCGATTCGTGCACCGCAATGGGTTGGTGGCGGTACTGTATTCGGTCCGACTCCACGCAGCTATGCTTACAAATTGCCTAAAAAAGTTCGTCGTCTGGCGATCAAATCGGCGTTGTCATCCAAAGTGATTGAGAATGAAATTATCGTATTGGACGCTCTTACACTGAACGGACCTAAAACGAAAGAATTCGCAGCCATTTTGAATAACCTTAAAGCTGATCGTAAAGCATTGATCGTAGCTCCTAGCTATGATGATAATGTAGCACTGTCCGCTCGTAATATTCCTGGTGTGAAGTTTGTAGCCGCAGACGGCATTAATGTTCTTGATGTGCTCGGACACGACAAACTGATCATTACGAAGGAAGCAGTTCAGAAGGTAGAGGAGGTGCTCGCGTAATGAAGGATCCTCGTGATATTATCAAACGTCCGGTTATCACCGAACGTACGGCTGGTATGATGAATGACTTGAAATACGTTTTCGAGGTTGACATTCGTTCTAACAAAGTCGAAGTTAAAAAAGCAATCGAAGCCATTTTTAACGTGAAAGTAAGTAACGTAAATACGCTTCGTGTTCCTGCAAAACCAAAACGCTACGGACGTCATTCCGGCTATACGAGCGAGTGGAAAAAAGCGTTCGTAACGCTGAGCAAAGACAGTAAGCCGCTTGAGTTTTTTGAAACGGTATAATTGAAACTGTAAAGTAAGGAGGGAAACTCAGTGCCAATTAAAAAGTATAAACCAACGTCCCCGGCCAGACGTGCTATGTCTGTATCTACTTTCGAGGAGATTACAACTAATCAGCCCGAGAAATCGTTGCTGGCACCTCTGAGCAAGCAAGCTGGACGCAATAACCAAGGTAAAATTACAGTTCGTCATCAAGGCGGCGGACACAAACGTAAATACCGTATTATTGACTTCAAACGTAACAAAGATGGAATACCGGGCCGCGTTGCTACGATCGAATATGATCCAAACCGTACGTCCAACATCGCACTTATCCACTATGTGGATGGTGAAAAACGTTACATCATCGCTCCTAAAGGTCTGAAAGTAGGAGACGAAGTGGTATCCGGTGCAGGTTCCGATATCAAAATCGGTAACTCCTTGCCGTTGGAAAACATTCCAGTAGGTACGGTTATCCACAACATCGAATTGAAACCGGGTAAAGGTGGTCAACTCGTTCGCGCCGCTGGTACGGAAGCCCAACTTCTTGGTAAAGAAGAAAAGTATGTTACAATTCGTTTGACTTCTGGTGAAGTTCGCCGCATTCTGAAAGTTTGCCGCGCTACAATCGGTTCTGTAGGTAACGAAGACCACGAACTGGTGAAAATCGGTAAAGCTGGTCGTAGTCGCTGGTTGGGACAACGTCCTGAAGTTCGCGGTGTTGTAATGAACCCTAACGATCACCCACACGGTGGTGGTGAAGGTCGCGCTCCAATCGGACGTAAATCTCCAATGTCTCCATGGGGTAAACCAACCCTTGGTTACAAGACGCGTAAAAAAGGTAAAGCATCTGATAAGTACATCGTTCGTCGTCGTACTAAGTAATAAAACGTGCGCTTAAGTCGCACGTTAACATATTAAGGAACGACTACGTTTTAACGAAGGGAGGATTCATAAATGGGTCGCAGTCTCAAAAAAGGACCATTCATTGATGGTTACCTGTTGAAAAAAGTAGAGGTTTTGAACGAGTCGGACAAAAAAGTGGTAATCAAAACTTGGTCCCGTCGCTCTACGATTTTCCCACAATTTATCGGACATACGTTTGGTGTATACGATGGTCGTAAACACGTGCCAGTATACGTAACGGAAGATATGGTCGGACACAAATTGGGCGAATTTGCTCCAACACGTACGTACAAAGGCCATACGGATGACGATAAGAAAACAAGAAGATAATCAACACAGCGTAGTGTTTGAGAGGAGGTAAACTCAATGGAAGCAAAAGCACATGCTAAGTCCGTACGGATTTCTGCTCGCAAAGTGAAACTTGTTATCGATTTGATTCGCGGTAAGCAGGTTGGTGAGGCGATCGCAATTCTTCGTCACACTCCAAAGTCCGCTTCTCCAGTCGTTGAGAAATTGTTGAATTCTGCGATTGCAAATGCAGATCACAACTACTCTTTGGACGTAAATAAATTGGTAGTATCTCAGGTTTTTGTAAACCAAGGTCCTACAATGAAACGATTCCGCCCGCGTGCAATGGGTCGTGCAAGTCGCATCAACAAACGCACCAGTCATATTACTCTGGTGGTATCTGAAAAATAAGGAGGGAAAACGTGTGGGCCAAAAGGTAAATCCCGTCGGACTCCGAATCGGTATTATCCGTGATTGGGAATCCAAATGGTATGCAGGCAAAGATTTCGGTGATCTTTTGCTGGAAGACGTTAGAATTCGTGAACATCTGAAAAAAAGATTGAAAGACTCCGCTGTATCCCGTGTTGAAATCGAGAGAGCAGCTAACCGTGTCAACGTAACGATTCACACTGCGAAACCAGGTATGGTTATCGGTAAGGGTGGTTCCGAAGTTGAAAATCTGCGTAATGAAATTACTAAAATCGCAGGCGGTAAAAAGGTACACATCAATATTTCTGAAATTAAAAATCCTGAACTGGATGCAATTCTGGTTGCAGAAAGCATTGCACAACAATTGGAACGTCGTGTTTCTTTCCGTCGTGCTTTGAAACAAGCAATTCAAAGAACTATGCGTTCCGGAGCAAAAGGAATTAAAACTCAAGTAGGCGGACGTCTTGGCGGTGCCGAAATCGCTCGTTCCGAAGGGTACAGCGAAGGAACTGTTCCACTGCATACGCTTCGTGCCGATATTGACTATGGTACAGCGGAAGCTCATACTACTTACGGTCGTCTTGGCGTAAAAGTATGGATCTATCGTGGAGAGGTTCTTCCTCCAGCTAAGAAACAAGCTCCTCAGGAAGGAGGCAACTAATCATGTTGGTACCAAAACGCGTAAAACATCGTAAACAACAACGTGGTCATATGAAGGGTCGTGCAAAAGGCGGCACTACACTGAACTTTGGTGAGTACGGTTTGCAAGCTACTGAACCTGCATGGATTACTAACCGTCAAATCGAAGCTGCTCGTATTGCGATGACTCGTTACATCAAACGTGGTGGTAAGGTTTGGATTAAAATTTTCCCTGACAAACCAATTACTCAGAAGCCTCTTGAGGTTCGTATGGGTAGTGGTAAAGGTAACGTAGAAAAATGGGTTGCAGTAGTGAAACCAGGCAAGATTATGTTCGAACTTGCTGGTGTTCCGGAAGAGATTGCTCGTGAAGCAATGCGTCTTGCCGCTCACAAACTGCCAATCAAAACTAAGTTTGTGAAACGTGAAGAATTGGGTGGTGAAGCAAATGAAGGCTAGTGAATTCCGCAACCTAACCACTGCTGAAATCGAACAAAAGATCTCCGGTTTTAAAGAAGAACTTTTCAACCTTCGTTTTCAACTCGCTACCGGTCAGCTTGATAACCCGACTCGGATCGGCGCTGTGCGTAAGGAAATTGCTCGTGCTAAAACTGTGATCCGTGAAAGAGAACTTGGGATTAGCTAAGATATCAGACCGGGTGGAAAATCCGCCTGTAATTAGGAAGGAGGCCAACAATGAGCGAACGTAATGCCCGTAAAGTATTAGTCGGTAAAGTAGTCAGCGACAAAATGGATAAAACGATTGTGATTGCTGTAGAAACTTACAAAAAACATGATCTCTACCATAAACGCATTAAAGTAACTAAGAAATTCAAAGCTCATGATGAAAACAACACCGCACAAATTGGTGATACTGTTAAAATCATGGAAACTCGCCCTTTGTCCAAAGACAAAAACTGGAGACTGGTCGAAATCGTTGAAAAAGCTGTTATAATCTAATGTAGTGTAGTTTTTCCGAAAGGAGGATAAATAAATGATTCAACCATTTACACGTTTGACTGTAGCTGACAATTCCGGCGCGAAGGAACTGATGTGTATCCGTGTGCTCGGTGGTACGGGACGTCGTACAGCTCAAATTGGTGACCTGATCGTTTGTTCCGTAAAACAAGCAACACCAGGCGGCGTTGTCAAAAAGGGTGATGTAGTAAGAGCGGTTGTTGTTCGTACTAAACGTTCTATCCGCCGTAAAGACGGTTCCTACATCGGATTTGACGAAAACGCAGCAGTGGTCGTTAAAGAAGACAAGAGCCCACGTGGTACTCGTATTTTCGGACCAGTTGCTCGCGAACTTCGTGACAAGGACTTCATGAAAATCGTTTCCTTGGCTCCGGAAGTGATCTAAACTCACCTTAAAATGTGCCCGTAGGAGGTGTACGAAATGCCAAAAGTGAAAAAAGTTCTGGAATCCCATAACAACAAGCTGCACGTCAAAAAAGACGACACTGTTCTGGTGATTACAGGTAAAGATAAAGGTAAAAAAGGTCGCGTTATCGCTGCTTACCCTCGTCAAAACCGTGTGCTTGTGGAAGGTGTTAACATGATTAAAAAACACCAAAAGCCTAATCAGCTGAATCCACAAGGCGGCATCATCGAGAAAGAAGCTCCGATTCACGTTTCCAACGTTATGCACATTGATCCGAAGAGCGGAAAAGTAACCCGTGTTGGTTACAAAGTTTTGGACAACGGAAAAAAAGTGCGCATTGCAAAACGTTCTGGCGAAGTGATCGACTAATTATTTTTTGAAGAAAGGAGGTATATGATTCATGGCTACAACAAGAATGAAAGAACGTTTCTTGAAAGAAATCACTCCTGCTTTGATGCAGAAGTTCAACTATACAACAGTGATGCAAGTGCCTAAAATCGAGAAAGTTGTAATCAACATGGGTGTTGGCGACGCAGTCCAAAACTCCAAAGTGCTTGATTCAGCTCTCAACGACATGCAGCTGATCGCTGGTCAAAAACCAGTAATCACTCGCGCAAAAAAATCTATTGCAGGTTTTAAATTGCGTGAAAACATGCCGATCGGTGTAAAGGTAACACTTCGTGGCGAGCGTATGTATTATTTCTTGGACAAATTGTTCAACATTACTCTTCCTCGCGTACGTGACTTCCATGGTGTATCGACAAAAGCTTTTGACGGACGTGGTAACTACACGCTTGGTCTGAAAGAACAGTTGATCTTCCCGGAAATCGAGTATGATCAAGTTGATAAAGTTCGTGGTATGGACATCGTTATCGTAACGACTGCCAAAACTGACGAAGAGTCCCGTGAGCTTCTGACTCAGCTGGGCATGCCTTTCGCAAAATAATGTTGGCATAACGTTTCGGGCGTCTGATTTTAAAGACACCCTGTTCTCCGAAACTATTTAGGAGGTGTCAGGCTAAGTGGCAAAAACTTCAATGAAAGTCAAACAACAACGCGCACCAAAGTTTAAAGTTCGTGCTTACACTCGTTGCGAGCGTTGTGGTCGTCCACATTCGGTACTGCAAAAGTTTAAGATCTGCAGAATTTGCTTCCGTGAATTAGCTTATAAAGGCCAGATTCCTGGCGTGAAAAAAGCAAGCTGGTAAAAAGTCCTGTTTGGGAAGGAGGTTTATACACAATGACTATGTCTGATCCAATTGCAGATATGCTTACTCGTATTCGTAACGCGAACACAGTTCGTCACGAAACAGTAGAAATGCCTGCATCTACAATGAAAAAACAAATCGCCGACATCCTGAAACGTGAAGGATTCATTCGTGATGCGGAATTTGTTGAAGATAGCAAACAAGGGATCATCCGTATTTTCTTGAAATACGGTGCAAACAACGAGCGTGTTATTACAGGTTTGAAAAGAATCAGTAAACCAGGTCTTCGCGTTTACACGAAGAGCAATGAGATTCCACGCGTACTGGGTGGACTCGGGATCGCAATCATTTCAACATCCAAAGGTATCATGACTGACAAAGAAGCGCGTCAGTCCAAAGCCGGCGGAGAAGTTGTTTGCTACGTTTGGTAAGATAACGTTTAAAAGATAGGAGGTGCAACAGATATGTCCCGTATTGGTCGTAAACCAATCACAGTACCAAGTGGTGTTGACGTGACTTTGAACAACACAGCAATCACAGTTAAAGGTCCTAAAGGAACATTGACTCGTGAGCTTCATAAAGACATGTCCGTTACTGTGGAAAACAATGAAATTAATGTAGTTCGTCCTTCGGACAACAAACTTCACCGCTCTTTGCATGGAACAACCCGCAGCGTTGTCAACAACATGGTAAGTGGTGTAACTGAAGGGTTTTCAAAATCTCTGGAGCTGGTTGGGGTCGGATATCGTGCAAGCAAATCCGGAGATAAAATCGTTCTGAACGTTGGATACTCTCACCCGGTTGAAATCACACCGGAAGCGGGCATCGAATTCGAAGTTCCTTCGAACACTAAAATCATCGTTCGCGGAATTGATAAAGAGCGTGTAGGTGCCTACGCTGCTAAAATTCGTTCCGTTCGTGAACCTGAACCGTACAAAGGTAAAGGGATTAAATACGAAGGCGAGCGCATCATTCGTAAAGAAGGTAAAGCCGGTAAGAAGAAATAAGTTTCTTACCGACTTTGTGCGGTCTTTCTGCTGGAAAGACTTCGTACTTCTTTTTTTACCCAGTGCGTCTTAGTATAAAGTTTTAAAAGGCAAACTGAAGGGAGTGAAAACTTGAGATGATTACAAAACAAGATAAAAATAAAGCACGTGTCAGAAGACATCTGCGTGTACGTAAGAAAATCGAAGGTACGGCTGTACGTCCTCGTTTGAACGTGTTCCGTTCTTCCAAGCATATCTACGCACAACTGATTGATGATGTAGCTGGTGTAACATTGGTATCTGCATCCACTATGGATAAAGAACTGAGCAGCGAAATCAAAAACGGCGGTAGTGTAGAAGCAGCTCGTAAAGTTGGCGAACTCGTTGCTAAACGTGCGAAAGAAAAAGGTCATGCTAACATCGTATTTGACCGTGGTGGATACTTGTATCATGGACGGATTCAAGCTTTGGCTGATGCAGCTCGCGAAGCAGGCCTTGAATTCTAAGACATTTCTCAAAAGGAGGTTAACGACTTGCGTGTAGATCCGAATACTTTGGAACTGACTGAAAGAGTAGTAAATATTAATCGTGTAGCTAAAGTTGTCAAAGGCGGACGCCGTTTCAGCTTCAGTGCTCTGGTAGTAGTGGGCGACGGCAACGGCTGGGTAGGCGCTGGAATCGGTAAAGCTGGCGAAGTACCTGATGCAATTCGCAAAGGTATTGAAGATGCTAAGAAAAACCTGGTTCACGTTCCACTCGTAGGAACAACAATTCCTCACCTTGTTACAGGTAAGTTCGGTGCTGGCCGGGTTCTGTTGAAACCGGCATCGGAAGGTACTGGAGTTATCGCTGGTGGTCCGGTTCGTGCTGTACTGGAACTTGCTGGTGTAGGTGATATCTTGACAAAATCTTTGGGTTCTTCGAATTCCATGAATATGGTCAATGCGACTTTGGAAGGTTTGTCCCGCTTGAAACGCGCTGAAGAAGTTGCAAAATTGCGCGGCAAATCCATCGAAGAGCTGCTGGGCTAAGGAGGGAATATCATGGCGAAATTAGAAATTACCCTCGTTCGTTCGTTGATCGGCCGTCCTGGTAATCAGAGAACGACTGTTAAAACGCTCGGCTTGCGTAAAATCAACCATAAAGTAGTTCAACCCGACAATGCAGCTATTCGCGGGATGATTAATCAAGTTAGCCATTTGGTTTCTGTTAAAGAAATTGAGGCTTAAGAAATAAAGTATTTTAACAATAATCAAGGAGGTGCAACGAACGATGAAGTTACATGAGCTTTCCCCAGCTCCAGGCTCCCGCAAAGAACGTAAACGTTTGGGTCGTGGTCCTAGTAGCGGTACGGGTAAAACTTCTGGTCGTGGTCATAAAGGTCAAAACGCTCGTTCCGGCGGTGGTGTACGTCCGGGCTTCGAGGGTGGTCAAAACCCACTGTATCGTCGCTTGCCTAAACGCGGTTTCGTAAATCCTACTCGTAAAGAGTATGCGGTTTTGAATATCGAAGATTTGAACAGTTTTGCAGCGGGTACAGAAGTAAGCCCTGAGTTTTTGCTGAACAATGGCATTGTGAAAAACGCCAAATCCGGAATTAAAATTCTGGGTAACGGTGAAATCACTGTGAAGTTGACAGTTAAAGCGAACAAGTTCTCTCAATCTGCGGTAGAGAAAATTGAAGCTGCCGGCGGTAAAACCGAGGTGATCTAATGTTCAAGACCCTGAAAAATATATGGCGGGTTGAGGATCTTAGAACCCGAATCCTGTTTACCCTGTTTATACTCTTTGTATATCGTATTGGCTCCTTCGTGCCGGTTCCCGGCGTGAACAAGCAAGTCTTTACTTCTCAGGATCAGGCAGGAAGCGAGTTGTTTGGACTCCTTAACACCTTCTCAGGGGGCGCATTGTATCAGTTTTCGATCTTCGCCCTCGGGATTATGCCATATATTACAGCGTCCATCATTGTACAGTTGCTGTCAATGGACGTGATTCCGAAACTTGCGGAATGGGCTAAACAAGGAGAGCATGGTAAAAAGAAGTTGGCTCAAATTACGCGTTATGGTACGGTAATACTTGGCCTGATTCAAGCATTCGGAACGTCGATTGGCTTTAATCGTCTGTACGGTGCAGCGATGATTCCAGGAGCCACTTTTGCAGATTATCTGGTTATTGCCATTGTGCTTACAGCAGGAACTACGTTCCTTATGTGGCTCGGTGAGCAAATTACTGAAAAGGGAATCGGCAACGGTATCTCTATTGTTATCTTCGCAGGGATTGCGGCGGGTATTCCAAGACATATTCGGACGGTTGTAGAATCTCAGTTTATTCAGGCAGATCAGCTGTTTATGAATATTCTGAAGGCAATTATAATTGCCCTGGTGATTGTTCTGATTATTGTTGGTGTTATCTACATCCAGCAAGGTATTCGGAAAATCCCGGTACAATACGCGAAACGTGTAGTTGGCAACAAAATGTACGGTGGCCAGAATACGCATATTCCGATGAAAATTAATGCGGCAGGCGTTATTCCGGTAATCTTTGCGGTATCATTGCTGCAATTCCCGACAATTATTGCGAGTTTCTGGGCAGATCATGCTTGGGCTAAGTGGATTACCACTTACTTGTACTATGACAAGCCGCTGGGCATGGTTTTGTATGTCGTAATGATTATCGGTTTCACATTCTTCTATACCTTTGTACAGATGAATCCGCAGCAAATGGCCGACAATATGAAGAAGAACGGCGGTTATATTCCGGGAATTCGCCCGGGTAAGGCCACGGAGAAATACTTGACACGAGTAATGTCACGTTTGACAATGACAGGAGCTTTGTTTCTGGCAGTCATATCCGTTTTGCCGGTATTCTTCGGTTCGCTTTCGGGCTTGCCTCGTTCCGTGCAAATTGGCGGTACTTCATTGCTCATCATCATTGGTGTAGCACTGGATACAATGAAGCAAATCGAAAGCCAACTGATCAAACGCCATTACAAAGGCTTCATCAACAAATAGGCAATAGGTACCGGCTTAGGATGTTCGCATGCTTACCGGCACCTTTTGTGCTGTTTCTTGTGTAGGGGTCGTCTTGAGGAGTGACAGATTGTGAATATTTTGATCATGGGCCCTCCGGGGGCTGGTAAAGGTACACAAGCAGATGTCATTGTGAAGGAATTCGGCATTCCTCATATCTCGACAGGTGATGCTTTTCGCCTAGCGATGAAACAGGGAACACCTATTGGCATTAAAGCTAAAGAATATATCGACAAGGGTGAACTTGTTCCGGATGACGTAACAATCGGTATCGTTGAAGAACGGTTACAACAGCCAGATTGCAAGAAAGGGTTCTTGCTGGACGGTTTTCCAAGAACTTTGGCTCAAGCTGAAGCCTTGGATCAAATTTTGGGTCGTTTGAATACGAAGCTAGATGACGTCATCAACTTGAAAGTGGATAGTGACAACTTGTTGGCACGAATCACAGGACGGCGGGTTTGTAAAAGCTGCGGAACTAGCTATCATATTGTCTTTAATCCTCCTAAGGTTGAAGGCATTTGCGATAAAGACGGTGGGGAACTCTATCAGCGTCCTGACGATAATGAAGATAGCGTAAGAACACGACTTGAAGAATATAGTAATAAAACAGCACCACTCCTCACGTTTTATGAGAACCAGAATCTTCTGCGTCATATTGACGGAGAACAGGATATTGATGTGGTTTCCCAAAATATCGTGTCCTTGTTGCGGGGTTAGCTGTAATGATCATTTGCAAGTCGGGGACGGAATCAAGCTTAATGAGGAAAGCTAAGAGAATAGATACGGAGACGGATCATCTCTTGGCAGGACACATCGAGCCCGGTATTACGACCGGTGAACTTGATCATTTAGCTGATCGGTATATTCGCAGTCAGGGAGCTGTGCCGTCTTTTAAAGGTTATAACGGTTTTCCTGCTAGCATTTGCGCTTCAGTCAACGAACAACTGGTGCACGGATTTCCCGGCAAACGCAAGTTAAACAAAGGCGATATCATCGCGAAAACTCGCCAGTTTACAATGTCGCATGCCATTCGGCAATATATTGAGAATCCAAACCGTGGTATTCCTGAGCAGGGGCCGAGGCTGAAAACCGGCATTGGGCTGGCTATTGAATCTATGATTCAGATAGGTTCTCACCATGTAGGGACGCTGGAAGACTACTGGACGGTCGTTACGATGAACGTAACCTCATGTGCTCATAACGAGCAAGCGGTGACGTGCGAAACGGGCGGCATGGACATTTTCACGAAACTGAGTGCGTAGGTGATTGGAATGATTCAGCAAGGAAACCTGCAAATCGGTCAGCTGGTGAAGATTCTGAAGGGCAGAGGTGCCGGACAGATTGCGGTTGTCGTTTCAGTAGCAGATAGCAGGTTTGTATATATTGCGGATGGGGATAAACGAAAGTTTGATCAAGCGAAGAAGAAAAATGTTCTTCATTTGGTGCCTCAGCCAAAGATTAGTAGCGAGATTGTAAACAGTTTAAACGAAAGCGGTCGGGTGACGAACGGAAAGCTGCGCCATGCAGTGAAAACTTTCCTGGACTCGTCCGAATACCAAGCTGAAGAGAAAGGAGACTGACTTTGGCCAAAGAAGATGTCATTGAGGTTGAAGGTACGGTAATCGAGCCACTACCGAACGCTACGTTCAAGGTAGAGCTGGAGAACGGTCATCAAATTCTTGCTCATGTTTCCGGAAAGCTGCGGATGCACTTTATCCGTATTTTGACAGGCGACAAGGTGGTTGTACAGTTATCGCCTTACGATTTAACCAAAGGCCGTATAACGTACCGCAAGTAATTCATGCAGGTTTTTATTAAACGTATGTCATTTAAAAAAACTTGTTTTGCTCGGCAAAACGATGTGAATGTTCACGAAGCGAGTTTTACCAGGGTAAAGCTTGGAGGAGGTAATCAACATGAAGGTAAGACCTTCTGTAAAACCTATTTGCGAAAAATGCAAAGTCATTCGCCGCAAAGGGAATGTAATGGTTATTTGCGAAAATCCGAAACACAAACAAAAACAAGGTTAATAGAAGGGGGTGTAGCGTAAAATGGCTCGTATAGCTGGTGTGGATTTGCCACGTGACAAACGCGTTGAGATCGCCTTGACTTACATTTTCGGAATCGGTAAAACGACTTCTCAGAAAATCTTGAAGGAAACAGGCATCAGTGCAAACACGCGTGTTCGTGATTTGACTGAAGATGAAGTGAGCAAATTACGTGAAACGATCGACAAAGAAGTTAAAGTAGAAGGCGATCTGCGTCGTGAAATTTCCTTGAATATTAAACGTCTGACTGAGATTGGCTGCTACCGTGGTGTTCGTCACCGTCGTGGATTGCCTGTTCGCGGACAACGTACTAAAACTAATGCTCGTACCCGTAAAGGTCCTCGTCGGACTGTAGCGAACAAAAAGAAATAAGAAGGGAGGATAACATTCAATGGCTAAACCGAAAAAAGTTGTACGTACAAAACGCCGTGACCGTAAAAATATCGAGACTGGCGTGGCACACATCCGTTCCACGTTCAACAACACGATCGTTACGATCACAGATCCACACGGTAACGCAATCTCTTGGGCCAGCTCAGGCGGCATGGGATTCCGTGGTTCCCGTAAATCTACTCCATTCGCAGCACAAATGGCCGCAGAAACTGCTGCTAAAGCTGCTATGGAACACGGCATGAAAACTGTCGAAGTCATGGTTAAAGGACCTGGTGCAGGTCGCGAAGCAGCAATTCGCTCTTTGCAAGCTGCTGGTTTGGAAGTTAACCTGATTAAAGACGTAACTCCGGTACCTCATAACGGATGCCGTCCTCCAAAACGTCGTCGCGTCTAATGAGATTTCTCCTCTGCGTGTAGTATAGATCCGGCACAAACTGCCAAGAATGGATGTTTAGGTATACTGCATGATAGACTATGGATAAGGTGAATGTTTCATATAGGAGCGACGTTTTGAAGGAGGGATATTGCAGTGATAGAAATCGAAAAGCCGAAAATTGAGACGGTTGACGTCAATGATGATGGCACCTATGGAAAATTCGTAGTAGAACCGCTGGAACGCGGATACGGTACGACGTTGGGTAACTCGCTTCGCCGTATTCTGTTATCCTCGTTACCGGGGGCAGCAGTCACATCGGTTCAGATCGATGGGGTTCTGCACGAGTTTGCAACGGTTCCCGGTGTGAAGGAAGACGTAACGGAGATCATTCTGAACTTGAAAGCTTTATCGCTTAAAATCCACTCGGATGAAGAGAAAGTACTCGAAATCGATGCGGAAGGCGAAGGAGTTGTAACGGCAGGAGATATCCGTGCGGATAGTGATGTGGAAATTCTTAATCCGGATCTTCACATTGCTACGCTCGGACCGGGTTCGAGACTTCACATGCGTATTTTTGCCAATCGCGGTCGCGGTTACGTTAAGCAGGATCGGAACAAACGTGATGACCAGCCGATCGGCGTCATTCCCGTCGACTCCATCTACACTCCGATTGCACGCGTGAACTACGGCGTAGAAAATACGCGTGTCGGCCAGGTTACGAATTACGACAAGCTGACACTTGAGGTTTGGACTGACGGAAGTATTCGTCCCGAGGAAGCAGTGAGCCTTGGAGCCAAAATTTTGACCGAGCATGTGATGTTGTTCGTGGGTCTCACGGACGAGGCAAAAGATGCTGAAATTATGGTTGAAAAAGAAGAAGACAAGAAAGAAAAAGTTCTTGAAATGACGATCGAAGAGCTGGATCTCTCCGTCCGTTCCTATAACTGCCTTAAGCGCGCTGGTATCAATACGGTACAAGAACTCACGACTAAATCTGAAGAAGATATGATGAAGGTCCGTAACTTGGGTCGCAAATCTTTGGAAGAAGTACAAGAGAAGCTTGAGGAACTTGGTTTAGGACTTCGTACGGAAGAATAGTACAGCAACGTTTTTGTGAAGGAGGGGAAATTACATGGCATACCAAAAATTGGGCCGTAACTCCAGTGCCCGTAAAGCTTTGTTTCGTGATTTGGTAACCGATCTGTTCTTGTATGAGCGTATCCAAACTACTGAGGCTAAAGCGAAAGAAGTTCGTTCTATTGCTGAAAAACTGATCACCAAAGCGAAAAAAGGAGATCTGCACGCACGTCGTCAAGTGGCTGCGTTCGTTCGCCGTGAAACTTTGGATGGTGAGCAGGATGCAATCCAAAAGCTGTTTAGCGAATTGGCTACACGTTACACTGAGCGTCCAGGTGGATACACTCGTATCTTGAAATTGGGACCTCGTCGTGGCGACGCCGCTCCAATGGTATATCTGGAATTGGTTGACCGCGCGTAGACAGGCGAAGATGAGGGAAGGGTGGACAGAATCGGCTTGATTCTGAACAACCCTTTTTTTCTCTTGGAGGAGTCCTTGAGGGGCTTCTCCTTTGTTATGTTCGGTTATTCCTTGTAAGGCCAGAGACTACCCCTATAAAGGTGTGAGAAACATGCGGAACTTGTGCATGAAGGTGAACTATGACGGAACCCACTATGATGGCTTTCAGACGCAGCCTGACGGTAACACCATTCAGGACTGCCTTGAACATGCTATTTACTCATTGACGGGCGAGCGTCTTAAAATTACAGGCTCAGGCCGTACAGATGCAGGTGTACATGCATACGGGCAGGTATTCAATTTTCACACTGAATCGCCGATTCCGTTACAGCGCTGGTGTCTGGCACTTAATGCCTGGTTGCCTCGTGATATCATCGTTACGGATGCGAGAGAGGTGCCACTGTCCTTTCATGCACGCCGCATGGCGAAGCGGAAGACATATCGGTACAGCATTAATGCGAACCGGTTTCCGGACATCTTTCACCGTCGTACACAGGCCCATCATCCAACGAGACTGGATGTAAGAGCGATGGAGGAAGGGTTGGCTCATTTAGTGGGCACCTTTGACTATACTTCGTTCGCATCTCGACGTTCCCAAAAGACGAATCATGTTCGCACTATTTACGAAGCCTATATGACAGTAGACCATTCCTTTTCACGTCCGGGCTCGGATGATCAGGGAATTATCCATACTTATATTACAGGTAGCGGATTTTTACAGCACATGGTTCGGATTATTATGGGTACTTTGCTGGAAGTGGGAGAAGGCAAAAAATCGTCGGATGATATTCCTTCCATTTTGGAGGCGAAAAATCGTTCAAAGGCTGGACCTACGGCCGTTGGACACGCTTTAACGCTCTGGAATGTAGAGTACGACGAAAACATCAAAAAACATTGATTTTACGCTTGCGGAATTGATGGTTATCCTGTAATATAAAAGTTGTGTTTTCTTAATGGCTTTCCCACAGCCCCAATTAAGATAATCACTTTAAATTAACATCTAATCCATCAATAATGCAGCAACTTAACGAACGAAGATAAATGATGATTTCTGTTAACGAACTTAAGGAGGATACTTTTCATGCGTACTACGTATATGGCGAAGCCAAATGAAGTTGAGCGCAACTGGCACATCATTGATGCCGAAGGCAAAACGCTCGGCCGTCTGGCAAGCGAAGCGGCTGCGTTGATTCGCGGCAAACACAAGCCACAATTTACACCACATGTGGACACAGGTGATTTTGTTGTTGTAATCAATGCGGAAAAAATCGTATTGACCGGTAAAAAAATGGAGAACAAGAAATACTACCGTCACTCCCTGCATCCGGGTGGTCTGAAAGTAACGGTTGCACAAGAAATGGTTAAGAACAAGCCTGAGCGCATGTTGGAATTGGCTGTTCACGGTATGCTTCCTAAAACTCGTCAAGGCGAGAAAATGAAGCTGAGACTTAAAGCTTACAGAGGCACTGAGCATCCACATGCAGCACAAAAACCTGAAGTTTACGAACTTCGCGGATAATTAAAAGGGAGGACAGTTTCATGGCACAAGTACAATACTATGGGACAGGTCGTCGTAAACATTCGGTAGCTCGTGTTCGTCTCGTACCGGGTGAAGGACGCATTGTCATCAATAAGCGTGATATTAATGAATATTTTGGTTTGGAAACTCTCAAACTGATCGTAAAACAACCACTGAACCTGACAGAAACAGTTGGTAGCTATGACGTACTCGTTATCGCTCATGGTGGTGGTATCTCTGGTCAAGCCGGCGCAATTCGCCACGGTATTTCCCGTGCTCTGTTGAAAGCAGATCCAGAATTCCGTCCAGCTTTGAAAAAAGCAGGTTTCTTGACTCGTGACCCACGTATGAAAGAACGTAAAAAATACGGTCTCAAAGCCGCTCGTCGTGCACCACAGTTCTCGAAACGTTAATATTTCGAATACAGAAGAACCTTTTCCTTATGGAAAGGGTTCTTTTTTATTTAGTCATTTCCTGATCATTATCCACATGTGGATAAGTAGACCTGCTCTAAAAGTTACAAGCTTCAGCATGTTTCAGCGAATACATAAATAACTGCATGCAAATGCACGGAATACGAAAAGTTATCCAACATGGAATTGAAGATGATATTGTTATACACAAATACAGTTTGCTATTTCAACGCAGTTTATTCTGTAATGTTTATAACCTGTGACTAAAAATATAATGTTCGGTTATTCTATATAGCCTCATCTTAATATTCTCTGCTAAGTGCTGTTTCACGAGGATACTTTGCTTTCACTTGTTTATGTAAAGTCCTCCTTGATATGTTCTGGCTGGCACTGTCTATGCCTCTTGTACAGCTGTTTTGGGCGTAGCTAGGGATACGGCAAGGAATACCTCTTTTTATTTGTGTGCACGGAGCAGAAGGACGGTCCTTAGCCTAGCAGTGTCCGCTTCCTAGGCTACTGCAATTGCAACGCCGATGTACATGTTACTGGTAATAGAAATAGTCTACACAGCAATCGCTCCAAACTATAACTGGGAGCACCATGTATTGTCCGACTGTCTAACCTCATAATATCGCCCCTCATTGATGACAGGCTTTAAATAGGCTTCTAGTAGCGATAAGAGTCTTGCTTGTGTCCAGTGATCAATTCCTCGGGAATTGCCGCTACGAGCGCTTTAGGATTGAATAGAGGTATACTAAGAGTTCAGCGCGCAGTCATTCCTTTTATAATTTTCAGAATGAAGGCATCGCTGACGCCAGAGCTCCAGAATAGTAGAGTGAAACCTAAAGTCATTTTCAATTCCCTCGGTTAGCATCCTTCGATAATCTTAGATTTAGAAACGATGCTTGCTTTCTTCTACAGATGGTTCTTGCTTGATCAAAGCAACCCAAAGCTGTTCAGCATTACCGATGGCTGCCGCGCACTGGGCCTATGGGCCATTTTTCAAATGTTTGGTATAAGAATATTTTATATAAAGTCAATGAACTTGATTGGATACGCAAGAAAGCATTAAAGAATGCTGACAGAGCAACATTCCTGCAAATTTAGGTGGATAAATGCTTGCATCAGGGCATTTTGCGGTGGATTGACAATGATTGTGAAAGTTTTATACTGTATTTAATCTTATTAGTTTAGTCGGTATTGGAGTGACACTTATTTATGAATCTTCATATGGAGGCGCATTGATAATGAATTTATTGGAGAAAGAAGCGTTGATTAGAGTCAAGGCAATTGAACTGGAAGAGGCTACGCCAGAGGAAATTATCCAGTATGCTGTTCTTACATTTCCCAATCTTACCTTTGCTTGTAGCTTCGGAGCAGAAGATGTAGTACTAGTAGATATGCTTCAAAAAATTAGCCCTTCCACCGACATTTTTTACTTGGACACCGACTTTCATTTTCAAGAAACTTATGATACGCGAGATCAGATGAAAGCCAGATATAACTTGGATTTTGTTAGGGTCTCTCCCTTAATTACTCCTGAAGAGCAAGCGGCTGAGCATGGAGAGGAACTGTGGAAAACAGA
This sequence comes from Paenibacillus sp. S29, assembly GCF_049319765.1. NCBI lineage: Bacteria > Bacillati > Bacillota > Bacilli > Caryophanales > Paenibacillaceae > Paenibacillus > Paenibacillus sp. S29. Next base: position 55,412 of record NZ_JBMOUI010000021.1, read on the forward strand.
TCCAAACACATGTTGTGGTATACGCAAAGTTGAGCCGCTGACACGTATTTTGTCACAATACGATGCATGGATTACCGGTATTCGCCGGGATCAGGCCCCTACCCGTGCGAATTCAAAAAAGGTAGAGTATGACGAAAAGTTTGGACTCGTTAAATTTAACCCCTTGGCAAGCTGGACATCCGAGGATGTATGGAACTATATCCGTACTCATGAAGTGCTGTATAATCCATTGCATGACCGCAATTATCCCAGTATTGGTTGTGAGCAATGTACCCGTGAGGTCCTACCAGGTGAAGATCCTCGTGCAGGTCGCTGGTCAGGTAATGAGAAAACGGAGTGCGGGCTCCATCAATAAAATGGTATTCAGGTAGCTATGAGTCATATTTATGAAGAGAAGGGAAGTGCATTATGACTGCAATTCTTCCGCATGGCGGAACACTTGTTGATAAAATCATTACAGGACCGAAGCAAAAAGCACTTTTGCAGGCCGCAGAGGAATTGTTTCCAATCCGTGTAAACTCATGGACCATTTCTGATCTGGATTTGATTGGAGTGGGGGCATTCTCTCCTTTGACGGGGTTTATGAATGAATCTGATTATCGGTCAGTGGTAACAGATATGCGTCTTGCCGATGGTACAGTCTGGAGTATTCCCATTACTCTTGCAGTTGCAGAAAGTGTAGCCAGTGAATTGAAATTAGGTCAGCAGGTGGCTTTGGTGGGTGAAACAGATGGTACTATTTATGCTGTACTTGATATTGAAAGTATTTATCAGGTAGATCAGGCTGAGGAAGCCAGACGAGTATTCAAGACGGATGACCCGGCTCATCCTGGCGTAAAAAAACTGTTAGATCGACCTGCTACGTATGTTGGTGGATCTGTGCAAGTGCTGAATCGGCCGGAGCCCACACAATTTAGTGAGTTTTACTATACACCATCACAGACACGCGACTATTTTGCAGAAAAAGGCTGGAAAACAGTAGTCGGATTTCAAACACGAAATCCGGTACACCGGGCACATGAGTACATTCAAAAAAGCGCGATGGAGATTGTGGATGCTTTGTTTCTAAACCCACTCGTTGGTGAAACCAAGTCAGATGACGTTCCGGCAGATGTGCGTATGAAGAGCTATCTGGTGCTGTTGGACAATTATTATCCGGCTGATCGGACTTTTCTGGGGGTATTTCCTGCTGCCATGCGATACGCGGGTCCTAGAGAGGCCATTTTCCATGCTATTGTGCGAAAAAACTATGGCTGCACCCATTTTATTGTTGGAAGGGATCATGCTGGTGTAGGAGACTATTATGGTACCTACGAAGCACAGGAAATTTTCAGGCACTTTACACCTGAAGAGCTGGGGATTACTCCATTGTTCTTTGAACACAGCTTTTATTGCACCCGATGTGGAAATATGGCCTCAAGTAAAACATGCCCACATCCCAAGGAGCATCATTTAACGCTCTCGGGCACCAAGGTACGGGAATTGTTGCGCTCTGGGGTTTGCCCGCCACCTGAATTTACACGACCGGAAGTCGCTCAAGTGCTGATTGAAGGTATGAAAGAATTTGTTCATGCCTGAGTTGTACTATCTACACGCCTCGTCCCATATAGATTATTAGTATCTGTATAGGACGGAGGCGTTTTGTTATGCAAAAAAATAATCGTAAAAACGAGGTTACACTGTGGATTCGCTATCGGACGTTGCAAAAAATGCTGTTGGGCTGTTGTCTCGCCGTTCTATTTATTACACTGGCATTGTATGAGATACCTGCTTCGAGAGCTTGGACCCATTGGAGTTTACCCCTTACTGGTAAAGTAATTGCCTTAGATGCTGGACACGGAGGGCCTGATGGAGGGGCGGTTAGCAAAGAAGGGATTATTGAAAAGGATATTAATCTGGCAATCGCTTTTTATTTGCGGGATTATTTACAGCAAGCAGGTGCTGTTGTTGTCATGACACGTGAGGATGATCGCGACCTGGCGCAGCAAGAAACGAAAGGTTATTCCAGAAGAAAAACGGAGGATTTGAAGCAGCGTGTGCGTATAATTGAGGAGCAGAAAGCAGACCTCTTTCTAAGTATCCATATGAACAGTATTCCGTCGAGCCGTTGGAGTGGAGCCCAAACCTTTTACGTACCTAACCATGCAGATAACGGGAATTTGGCGTCTTTAATTCAGGAAGAGATCAAACGCAACTTGGAAAATACGGACAGAGTGGCTAAGACCGTGAACACAGTTTATTTATTGAAAGCTCTCAAAATGCCATCAGCCCTTGTAGAAGTAGGATTTTTGTCCCATCCTGAGGAAGCTAGACGACTTAGTGACGTGAACTATCAAAGGCAGGTGGCGGCGTCCATATATAAGGGGATTTTGCGTTACAGTGCCGGGGAAAAGGGGATCTCACCAGCACCTGAAGCCAGATAGTGGTATACTGTAAGTGTTTACCACTCCGTAATTCATTAAAGCAGAGGTGCTGATAATTCATGCAATCAAGAGAGCAAGTTATAGAGCTACTTCAACAAGTGCGGGAGCCTCATACAGGACGCCGTCTAGTCGATCTCCATTTTATTCGGGATGTGGTGGTTAAAGAGGATCGGGTATCCTTGACCGCCATTACCCTGAATAGCCAGGAAGAGACGCTGAAAGAGTTGGAACAAGAAATACGGCAGACATTAGAAGAGGCGGGATTAAGTCACGTTCATATTCGTATTCGTGAGGCATCTGAGCATGAAAAGTCTGCCCTTCAAAATGGAGAGGAGGCCGAGGAAGCGGCTGACCCGGTTTTGACCAAAGGACATGCTGTTGGCATGGAAGAACATGAGCTGCTTAGCCCAGCATCTGGCGTACGATTTATTGCCATTGCAAGCGGAAAAGGTGGTGTCGGAAAATCGACAGTAGCTGTAAATTTGGCGGCTGCTTTAGCTAGGCAGGGGAAGCGTGTGGGTTTAATTGATGCAGATATCTATGGATTCAGTGTGCCGGATATGATTGGAGTAGAGGATGTGCCTACTGTCGAAGATGGTATCATTCAGCCAGTGGAGCGATTTGGTATCAAAATCATGTCTATGGGCTTCTTTGTCAGAGAGAACAACCCGGTGATCTGGAGAGGTCCCATGCTGGGGAGAATGCTCAGACAGTTTTTTAGTGATGTCGAATGGGGAAAACTGGACTATATGATTCTCGATTTACCACCAGGCACTGGCGATGTAGCGCTTGACGTACATCAAATGATTCCGCAGAGTGAAGAAATCATTGTCACTACTCCACATGCGACGGCGGCTTTTGTAGCTGCACGTGCAGGCGCAATGGCGCTTCAAACGGATCATAAGATCATCGGCGTTGTGGAGAACATGTCTTATTACGTGTCCTCCACTGGAGAAAAGGACTATGTTTTTGGGCGAGGAGGGGGGGCTATGCTGGCAGACACTCTTCATACAAAACTTCTTGCTCAAATTCCGCTGGGTATTCCAGATAACCATCCGTCAGAGGCCGACTTTTCTCCATCTGTATATAAATCTGAGTCTGCCACGGGGACCATTTACAATGATATTGCTGCTCAGATTACGATTTTGCACACGAAATCTGAATAAAGAAAAAAGGCTGGTTTATTAAACCAGCCTTCAGAGTGTCGAGAAAGTCCAGAGGACTTTTCGACACTTCTATTTTTATATGGGGAGACGCATCTTTTAAAACAA
>NZ_JBMOUI010000022.1:0-58756 GCF_049319765.1 Paenibacillus sp. S29
AAAATGCACCCCCTAGAAATTCATCGGATAAACCAGGGGTTTATTCCAATGTCTATTCTAAGGGGTGCACTTCACTGTAACAATCGAGCGAAGGGAGTTTTTTTAATACTCGTTTCTAAAGACTATGGATTTCTTACTTTAACGTTTGAATAATTCCGTCCAATTCAGACAGATGCTTGATTTCGAACTTCGGCTTGATCTCTGTGGTATTGGTTTTAGCGTTTCGGTTCACCCAGACCGAGTGTACACCTGCTGCCAACGCTCCTTGAATATCAGTCGTCAGCTTATCTCCTACCATTAAAGCATGCTCAGGCTCAATACCAAGAAGCCCCAAAGCATGCTGAAATATAGCCGGATCAGGCTTGCCTCGACCAAAAGAACCTGAAATGACAACATGATCAAAAAAAGGAGCTAATTGAGGAACTCCATCCATTTTCTCCTGTTGTAGATCAGGGGAGCCATTTGTCAGCAATAACAGTTTGTAATGTCCCTTCAATTGTTCTAGAATCTCAAACGTTTCTTCATATACATGTGGACGCGCGCGTCTTTCCGAAGCAAATTGGGTAGCCAGCTTTTCCGCCAACTTCTCATTATCTATCCCTAGTTGCTGGAGTCCTCTACGCCATGATTCCTTTCGATAAACAGGGGCCAACTGTTCCAATTGGCGGAATTCAGGTTGCTCACCTGCTGTAAAATTCGCCCACAATCCTTCAAACGGGTTAATGCCGATCATTTGAGTAAAACTAAAGGTTTCATAGGATTCATACAAAGCGCGTGCTTCCTTACGTACCGCTTCCTCCAGAGTTTTCGGATCAACGCCTGCTTCACGGGAGCCTGTTTGGCACGCTGCATCAAATGCCTCTTCTACACTACGTTCATCCCATAAAAGGGTATCATCAAGATCAAACATTACCGCCTGAATCGTCATCTGAATTATCCACTCTCTTTCCACAGTATATGTACACCTATTTGCTCGGTTAAATATTTGAATCGTTATGTGTGCCCATATTAAGCAAGCGGCCGCAGCATGTTATATGAAATAACATCATACGGCCTTTGTTAAAGAGCTACAGGCTAAATCAGTTATTTCTTGTCCACCTGTATCTGATTGGATAGCGCAAACTTCTCAAGTCGCTCTGCAATGGCATCCGTGTCATAGCGACCTAATGATTTTGTGAAAATGAAATTACCGCCCTTACCTTTTCTTTCAACGGTTACGTAACCCTTTTCAATCTTGATGGCTTTCATGTCCCCAGCCGTCATTGGACGTTCTCTACCACCTTTCAGCATATAGAGAGTATCCTTTCCCACTTTCAAATAAGGACGACGGATGAAAAAGATAACAGCCAGCATCAAGTATAGGCCGAATACAAGCCAATCCATCCCTCGCATGCCAGTCTTAGTCAAAAAGTAACTCATAAGCATGTACAATACAGAAAGACCAGCCAGCATAATTGGCACAGTAATGTTACGACCACGGAAAATATCCATTGCAGAACCTGCGCCGTTAATGGTTTGAATGCCTTGCTTTTTGCGCGATTTATTTAAATGCGCTGTGTTTTTGCGTACTTTTCTTTCAAATGATCGGGCCATCTCTCAATTCCTTCCCAGATATATTACAATAAAACAATTGCCTCAAAGCTGATCTATATAGATACCGAGAACGGTACCTAAAACAAAAGGCAAATTGCAGGCTTGGGCGCTTTAACAACATTAATGCTTCAGCCCGTCATTTCCCTTCGATGTATCATCGTCCACAAATTCAATTGTTTCAAGCTGCTGCCGAAAATTACGGCGAATGTTACCTAAATAAATTTCCCGAAGATTGGCGCGCTCTGTGGCTTCCTCTTCCGTCAAACCCTCGGATTTTGCTTTGCGCGCTAATTCATTGATGCGCTGTACCAAGCTGTCTATATCCAAATTGTGTCCCCTCCATAAAAGCAAAGATATAATACACTTTGACATGTAGAAAAGAGCTTGTCAAGGCTCCCGCATTACGCTCCCTGACAAGCTCTAATAGTCTATAGGTCAGAAGTTAGGAAGCTTGAGTACCTGACCTACCTGTACTCCCCGATCCTCTAAACCGTTAATCCGCACAATTCCTTCTATATATACCCGTGTATCCATTCGTTCCGGTTTATGATTTGCGGCAATCTCCCACAACGTATCTCCAGGTTGTACGGTCAGTTTAGTCACTTCTCCCTTGGAAGCTGAGGGTGCCGCGAAAACCGTAAGTACACCTGCCCCTGCAATCCAAGCAACAATCACTAAAATAAGAAGCTTAAGTAAAAGAGTATTAGTAATAATTTGCATAAAATGCGCTCTACCCTCTTTTCGGGTCTCCTGCAAATTTTCTGAATTCATCGGAAAAATACTTTGATAAGTGCTATATTTCATCATTGGCTGCGACCTCCAAACGTTTGTTCTTATGTTTTCACAATATAACACGAACATTTGTTTTGTTCAATAGAAAAGAGAACAAAAGTTCGCGATTATTTTTAGGGATTATTTAGAACTTATGTTTGTACGAACGGAGGTTCTATGCTATAATTTTCCCAAACGTTACTAAATGGGGTTGATACGGTATGTCTAAGATTTCGAGCCGCCAGCAGGCCATTCTTGAATTTATCCGCAATGAAGTGCGTCTAAAGGGATACCCCCCTTCTGTACGCGAAATAGGCGAGGCTGTCGGATTGGCCTCCAGTTCTACGGTTCACGGTCATTTGGATCGTTTAGAGAAAAAAGGACTCATTCGACGCGATCCTACAAAACCACGGGCTATTGAGTTACTCGGTCAAGACGAATCGGATAACAGCAACTTGATTAATTACTCCATTAGTCGTGTCCCCGTCGTCGGCAAAGTAACTGCTGGCCTTCCTATTACGGCGACAGAAAATATTGAAGATTACTTTCCTCTTCCCCAACACTTTGTTGGTGAGGATAAAATATTCATGTTATCTGTTGTAGGCGAAAGCATGATTGAGGCTGGGATTGCTAACGGAGACTATGTAATCGTACGTCAGCAGCAGACCGCTGATAATGGCGATATTGTTGTAGCTATGACAGATGAAGACGAAGCTACAGTTAAAACCTTCTACAAAGAAAAAGATCATATCCGGCTTCAACCTGAAAATCCAGCCTTTGAACCGCTTCGCCTGACACACGTCAGCATTTTGGGCAAGGTTGTAGGACTCTTCCGGGACTTCCACTGATTTCTCGTTCTTTCTTCCCCGTTATTCTAACCACTAATACAAAACCGGCTGCTTAGGGTAAGCCGGTTTTGTATTGTTATTGTGTTTACTATGTATCTCACAACTATTTTTTCATTTCAGCAATCTATTCCTATAGTTTCTACTATAAAATCAGCCTCCTCATCTCAAATAATCACCCACTGATCTTGAGATCACACATAACAACCTACGATCGTATTCAGTACATACAAATACTTATCCATTTCAGGTATTTAGAAAAGCAACTCGAAGCTGTAATTTCCGAAAGAAACAATTACCCAGAAAACAGCCAAGAATATAAACTGCTCTCTGAACAACTGAATCATATTCTTGCTCAAGAGGCGTACTACGAGAAAAAACTTAACACTCTTAATAGTAAATAATTTTCATACTAAACTGCATATTATTTATCTACACTATTAGACTCATGCCGACCTGCCTGTAACATTCTCCTGCAACGTAAAGTTGAAATGGCGAAGACAGGTTCGCATGAGTTTTTTGTTAACCATTAGTAATATAGGTACCAGCTTCTTTTTGCTTTTAATAGATTTATGCTGATACATTACTATCACAATTGACATAGTATATAGCAGACCTAAGCAAAGGAGATATGCAGATGATCAGAAATAGAGTTAAAACGTATAAGCATCGCATCGGAAAAAACAGATATCTGGTCGTTAAAGTCTTTCAAGCCGCAGCTGCTAAAACAGGAAGCGGAAATGCACTAGCAACCAATGCCTTGAATATCAAAATTTCCAAGCGTAAGCATAAACACCACTAAGATTCATCCGTACCTTCATTTCCTTGAAGGGAGGTGATCATATGAGCAGAAGACATTGCAGACGTGATTTGAGAAGAAGAAGATCAAACATCCGTTCGAATCAAAGAGCCGTTGCGCGTGCAAGAGGTAACGCACTGGCTGTTAATCTGTTTAGCGTGAATGATAGACAACGCAGACGTTAATAATCGTTTTCAAGCAAAAGCAGGAAGGATTCTTCCTGCTCAGGCTGTCGAGAAACCCCCTGTTTTTTTGCAGGGGGTTTAAAACTGTCTTAGTGGTCTAAAAACTAGGGTCCTCAGATCGTTTTAAATCGATTTTTGTTTTAAAAGATGCGTCTCCCCATATAAAAATAGAAGTGTCGAAAAGTCCTCTGGACTTTCTCGACACTCTGAGCAGGAAGGATTCTTCCTGCTTTTTTTGTGTTAAACGGTACACCTAACTACTGCTATGAATCGTTGAAGCAAGCGGACGAGATCGTAGAATATCAGACATAGTTGAACAGTCGCTACAATTTTGCTCTTTTTATAAATCTAACAGACAGGAAATGGTGGCTCTCTTTTAGAATAGTGTGCGTAGAGAAATTAAACCAGGAGGAGACAAGCCATGATAATTAAAATGTCACTTTCGAATATGGGAGATTTTAAGAAGTCAAATGAGAATAACGGCTTTATTGTGTCAGGAAGGATAATACCTAAATACGAGAACGATAATTGGACATATATAGAAGAAAGTTTCCCCGAACCATATTTTAAACAGTATGAGGATGATGACGTTGACATCAGTTATATTGATGAACAAGGAAAATCTATTTTTTTATATTATGATGAGAACGACTGTGTTGGGCAAATTAAACTTTGTACTAATTGGAATGGCTATGCTCTAATTGAGGATATTGCCGTCGCTAAAGACTGGAGACACAAGGGAATCGGAGCAGCCTTATTGAGTAAAGCAACCGAGTGGGCTAAGCAGAATAACCTTGTTGGTCTTATGCTTGAAACACAGGATGTGAATGTTTTAGCTTGTCGATTCTATGCTAAAAATAACTTTGTAATCGGCGGAGTTGATACTATGCTATATTCTAACTTTTCCACAGCCCATGAAAAAGCAATTTTTTGGTATTATAAGTTTAAGCATTCAAATTAGCCTAAAATCAAACTGATCAGCAAACAAAGCTCTGCCAACCAATTAAGGCTAGCAGAGCTTTTGAATTATTTAGAGTATCCACTTACTTCAAACGTGAGGATGCGATCATTTTCAGCATGTAAACCTTTTCTGCTCTTATCAGGAATCTGAAACTGAACGTCTATATACAATAACAGTTAAAATCCCGCTAATTATAATGACCACTGTAAAAATCAATAACATATTGCTATATAAATAAGCAGATGGAAAATTAATGATTGGTATAAATTTTTGATGAATAAAACGTATTGATAATAAGCCTCCTACAACTGAAATCCCTGTTCCTTCTGATAAAAAGCTTATAAAATTAAGCAAGCTCATTCCTGCGCCAGCTTCTTCTTGTCTTAAACTACTTGAAACAATAGTGGATATTACTGTTTTAATAAAAGAAAGACCACCGAAAACAAAGACTAGAATAATAGACATCAGCCAAGGTGTCATTTCAATAAAGAAAGCAGCTATCAAAAAGCTGACGGCAAGAAATGCAACGCCGACTGCTAGCACATGTAAGGAACCTTTCTTATCAACAAGTGCTCCTCCAAGGAAACCAAAGAAAATAACACTCATCGTTCCAGGAAAAATAATTCCACTGCCAATCATTGCGGTACTTAAGTGATGAACGTCTTTCATCATATAAGGGACCATAGAAACAAATCCAGCTACGGTACCAAACATAAGTCCGCCACAAAAGATTCCTATCATAAATGCAGTATTTTTCCCCAATGAAGGATCAACAAAAGGATTGGTTACTTGTCTGATATGTTTTAAAAAGATCAAGAAAAAAAGAATACTTATCACCAGAAAAGAAATTCTGTAAGACGTTGTATACAACATAAACATTACAATGCCTAGAGATATAAGCACGATTCCTGCAATGTCAAGTGAACCCTTTGATATGACTTCCTTTTTCAATAATTTTATCAGGAAGGGAACAGTGACAAACGTTAGAACAGGAAGAAGCAGTAAATGAGACCAATGAATATAATGAGCAATCATCCCACCAATAGCCGGTCCTATCCCTTCACCGATTGCTACGATAGACCCGATGAGGCCATATGCCTTGCCCCTGTTTTCTTTTCGGATATAGCGAGCAACTACGACCATCACAAGTGAAGGAAATGCAGCTGCACCAATCCCTTGTATAAATCGCCCCAAGATAAGTGTTGGAAAAAAAGTATGTCCCATAAATCCAATTAATGATCCTATGCAATTCACTATGATTCCAAACAGGAGCAACCTTTTAATACCTAACTGATCAGATAGCTTTCCGTATACAGCGGTTCCTATAGAAAAACTTAGCATAAAGGCAGTATTTACCCAATTTGTAACGGCTGGTGTTTTATTGAATTCATCAGCAATATCAGGTAAAGAGATATTAAGAACCATTTCATTTAACACACTAAAAAACGAAAGAACACAAAGCCACATTAAAATTTGGTTATGGTGTAAAACAGACTGTGAATAAGGGGGTTTCAATTTTGACCCTCCAGAAATGAGGGTTAACGTAGTTTATAGGGTCAAAAATATAACGTTCGGATACATTCGGTTTTCCGCAGTATAATAGGAAGAAATAAATTTTTATTCAGATATCTTAGGGTCTGTTCTGGTTCAAATATGGTCAAAATATGGTCAAAAGCTACATGTCCTTTCTTGCACTTGGTCCTGGAGAATTCCAGGGCCTTTTTGCTCTAACTTCAGTTCTTAATCTTCATCAAATTCAAAATGATGATATTTGATTTCATCTTCTACATACTCGACAGTTCTTAAAATGTATTGACCTTCTGCATAACATAAAAGTTCCCAGCCATCAATTGATAACTCATCTAAAACATATAGAAGATCCAATTCTCCGTATTCCTGTATAACATCCTCAGACTTAAATCTCCAACACTCTTCAGGATGTTTGATTTTTTCCAGTATATCATGGCGTTTGAGTTTGACTTTCTCAATTTCAATCTTTTTCTTTCCTGCTTCCACATGTATCCCTCCAGATCAATATTTTGTTTGAACAAAATATTCTTAGTACGGCACAAAAAGCGGCTGTATAATCTATTCTTTACTATAACTATTTCTTTGTTCTTGTTTACGTTTTTCAATCCAATCTAAAAAGTCGCTTTTCATGACTCTTCTGCTGTTACCCACTGAAAAATTAGGAATACCACCGTAGTCCTCATTTATTTTTAATAACTCATATACAGTACGTCTGGAGATGCTCATATATTTAGCAATATCATTAGATGTAAGTACGTCTGGAAGCGTTTTTAATGTCTTCCTTTCTTTACCTACAGTCGATATATCGTATTCGCTATCGCTTAATATCCTTTCGCTGTAACGTACTTCAACTTCTTCATCTATGTATTGATTAATGTCCTTCAGTAATTTTTCAAGAAAGTCCTGTTTACTCCTCATTCTGTCCCTCCTTTTTAGAAGATATATTCTCAATAAATGTACCATTACGCATTGCCCTCAAAATCGCCTTTGCGCAAAGTTCATGGATATAATCCTGTGTCTCCTGAGGAAATTGATTAATATGCATTCTACATACCGCCTTTTTTATTTTGTGATTATAGAAAAATATCCCAAGGTCTGATAGACTGGGTCGTGAATATAGTCATCTATCTGGAGGTTATTTATGGTTTTATTATCAATATTGTGTTTCCTCCTCTTTCTTCTTTTAATTGTCTTATCTATAGTGCATTTATTTAAAAAAACAGGGAAAGCAAAATGGATGTTTCTATCATCTATCGGATCGCTTGTTATATGTATTGCACTTGTTGTAAGCAATGCCTTGACATTAGTGTCATCCCCGCTAGATGCTACTCAACAAAACGGCCAACTTGAGCCTCCAAAAAAGGAGATTGTCGAAAACCCTTCAACGATTAACTTAAGCGAGTTCAACCGTCTGAAAATGGGCATATCATATGATCAGGCGACTGACATTATTGGCGGTTATGGAGAGGTGCTCTCTGAAGGAGAAACGGAAGGTACACCATTTCACACAATCATTTATCAGTACGAAGGAGAAGGTTCCCTTGGAGCAAATGCAAATTTGATGTTTCAAGGTGGCAAACTCACAAACAAAGCGCAATATGGTCTGAAATGATTAATCGCCCTGAAGAAATTCAGGGCTTTCGCTTTAACCAGTTGAAACAATATCCTCCAGCTTAATCCAACTAAAATCATCCTCACCACGAAACAGTTTTACTTCGCGTCTAGCGGTGTTAATCGACGTAACCACCAGTCATAACCTCATCGTCAAACGGGCTAAATACGGTCACTGTGACGGCTGTACGTGTGTTGTAAGAGTCTATTAGCGCCTGCTCGATTAGTTGCACTTCCTGATCATCCAATTCCGGTTTACCGCGCCGCTGACGGTCTTTCATTAAACGCAAATAAGCTTCTTTGTGTTCAGGGATGATTATCCGGCTGCTTTCCCAAAATCCGTTACCTTCTAATTTTTTAGACATGTATGTAGCCTCCTGATGTATTATGTAACGATTATATTACGAACATTTGTTCCTAACAAGGTGTTTTATTTGCCATCTATAAAACTTTTGTACTAGAAAAATATTCCTAGGTCATATATACTATTTTTATGAAAATGTTGGTTAAATAGGGGGAAGTAATATTGAATAAACCAGTATATAAGAAATGGTGGTTTTGGGCTATCATGGCGTTTGCAGTTATTGGGGGAATAAGTGGCGGTCTAAAAGATAGAGAAGGAACACAGACTGTAGCTGAAGTAGATTCAAAGCAAGTTTCTGAAGCAAAAACTGTACAGGCACCTTCACCAACGGAAAAGGTTGAAACCGCTGTATCTGTCCCAGTCCCTAAGAAAGAAGCAGTATCAACAACCGAAGAAAAAGCTGAGAAAACAGAACCTACACAGGAAGAATGGCAAGCTAGTTATAAACAAATTTTACTCAATGAAACTTCTTCATATATTGAATTGACCGTAAAAGGGACTCTATCATTTGAGCGTCATGAATCAGCTATTAAGGTTTTAAACAAATATTCTGAAAAGGTAGCACCTAGCGAAAAAGATAATGCTTCGAAACTTGCTGAAGCAGTAGAAAAAGATAATCTTGCTACAGCTCAGAAAATTTATATCTTAATGGGCGGCGATGATTTTCCAGAGTTACACAAAAAATGACTTAAATAAAAATAACCCCGGAGCAATCCGGGGTTTTAATATTCTGTGAAATACCTATTTGCAGCACCCGGGGGCGTGACTATCTTTTGATCACGATCCCAGCCCTCTATAATCATAATGTGGTGCGTATCGTTCTTGTTATCCCATGCAATATAGTTATCCCTCTTAAGAGCTAGTAACCCGGCTTTAATATCCTCTGTACGCCTTCCTGTCTTTATCTCAGGGTTCTATGCTGTTGGCAGAAAAAAGGTACAGACTCCTCATTTTTCATGAGTAACTTTACCTTTTGCAACAAAGGGAATTTTTCAATCGCCTCTGATATGTTCCAGGAGGTATTTCATAGTTAAAGAAATTTTTCATATACTTAAAAATCAATAAGTAAGATATCCATTTCCCCATAAAGGACTTAGTTCTCCCACATTACCGATTCTTAACTTATATGTTCCTGGCTTAACATTGTAAAAAGTTCTTGTTGTATTCAGATTAGTAAATGTCCCTGGAACTGAAATTATTTGCTCATGACTATTATTTCCCCACCCCACTAATTGGTAGCTAACAACAGGATTGTAACGACTATCTTCTAAATATTGAACTAATGTAATATTTACATTTCCTCCGGAAATATCGAATGCCTCATCTGATATAGTATAGCTGTTCACACCATTTAATGTGTAATAGTAAATTGATTGAAGCGATGCTTTTGATTCTGCTTCTCTGTAGACATCTTTTGTTACCGGCTCAGCAAATGGAGTTACAGATTCTATGTTGTATGTTGCGTCTGTTGAGGTTGGAACTACAGCATGACTAACTTCAGAAGCAAAAGCTGGGGTCACCATGGTAACAGCTAGAATAGACGTAACGGCAACAGATAATAATAATAATTTTTTCATAATAAATGCCTCCAATTTATTGAATTTATGTAACACACGAATCGTATCATAAATATAGTATGTAATGGGATTTCAGACAAAAGAACAAGTAACTTTTCAATTTTTGATAAAATTATACATATAATAAGCCCTCGTTTTATGATAACAACAACCACTATATTAATAGAGGACCATTCAGCAACCGTTAAGACAAGACTATATACCTTTAAGTTTGGAATAAAATAATAAACAACAAAGGACTCCATACTGGTTACATTTCAGCGGAGTCCTTTTTCACATCTACTCTAAATTCAAATTGATTCCGTATGTAATAAGCTCCGGCAATCTTGACCGAATCAGGCGAAAACTTTTCTATAGTTCCGCCATAGTCTACAACCGATACCACGTCTTCTCCCAATGACTGAACAACGTATACTCTTACCTGGTTTAATGCAGCTGCAAATAGTCCGATATCCGACTTTAACACTTTATATGTATGATTCATGCTGATCACATCAAGATAGGTATTCGGTGAATAGTTTGAGTAATCCTTCAATAAAAATAACCCCGGAGTATTCCGGGGTTTAACATTCTGTAAAGTATATATATAAATTAACGGAAGCCCTAATGTTCAAACTATATACTGTATATTTTGTATTGAACTTGTCTTAACGCAACCTGAAACCAACATAAGGTTTCATCCCCCAGGTTCTCGAAATTACATGACCTAATGCTACATTTTTGCCTTCATATTTTATTGCCCCTGCTTTAAAGTCAATGGTGTCATAAGCCTTAGCTGCTTCGTTCGGATTTTTTCCCGAAATAGCAAGCCGGATTGCATCTGCCGCAAACGCCTTCATATCATTTTGTATTTCTGCTGGAAATTTTTCTGCTGCACTTGCTCTTAATGTTTCGAGTGTACTTCTAAGTAGTTCCTCTATCCAAGCTAAGAAAGGGCCGGGATTTGCGGATGCAACAGATACTCCAGCAGCTACAAGCCCTAACGCTGCATCTGTTTCACTAATATCATCTGCCCAAGCCAAGGTCCATGGAGGAGGCCCAGCTTCTACTTGCGCTTTTCGCTCATCTTTATTGCTTCGATATCCTGTAGATCTTCCAATGCGCACTTCAGGAACTTTGATTTCTGGCATTTTGATTTCTGGCATTTTGATTTCTGGAACTTTGATCTCAGGCATTTTAATATCAGGAGCCTTTGGCATTTTGAACATAATAATACACCATCCATTTCCTTTAAGTTATGGTTGAATCAATCCTGACTAACAGGATGTTATTTTAGTTTGCCTATAAAATCAAAAACAAGTCACGTTGTAATAATCATTAATATTGGAAGAATTCCTTCGGCGAGAATTTGTTCCGCCTAGATTGTACGATGTTGAAGGTTAAGCCTTTGGTCATTATGTAGGCGTGTCCACTGAATTGGAGATCGGTATTCCCTCTCCGCCTTGGCTGATTCACTCAAATATTCCAGCAAGTAAAGCGAAGAAAGTTCAGATTTTAGAAACTATTCCCCCTTAACGTAAAAAACACCCCACCGGCTTTAGCCAGCAGGGTATCACCGATGCTTTCGGATTGCATAACGATGCGTTCTCGCATGCTACTTTGTTTGTAATCGAAAACAAGTGTTATTAGATACAATATTAGTATTTAATTTTAAGCGTTACTACTTCCACTGCATCACCAAATCTATCAACAACCGATATCTCACCAGCAATTGCCCCATCATACGTAATATTAGTTGGGTTCGAAGATATTTCAATGAGTCCTCTTGAGGATACTGTAAAATCCTTTTTTTCACCCAGAACATAGTACCAATAACCTGAACCATATCCTAATTGATAAGTCTCATTTGGACGAAGGGTAACTGTATACTTAAGCTCTTTTGCATCAGCAACTGATGTAAAAGAAGAGAAGCTTGATACAGATAAACCAGTTGTTATAAGCACTCCTAAAAATAATGAAATAAACATTTTCTTCATAATAAGTCCCCTTTTCTCAGATATAGGATTACTATAATTTACCACAGATGAATTTGTCAAGAATTTTCTGGAAAATAAATTTAAGACTTCATAAATAAAAAACACCCCACCAGCTTAGTCAGTAGGGTGTCACCGATGCTTTGGCATGTGTAACTTATGTATTGAACTAAGATGTAAGTACTTCTTCTTTATAAAGGATAGGTTTAAGTGCAAGTAACAAGTCTATATCTTCCTCTGGTGTTCTATTCTGCATTAAAACAACGGTTTTATTAGCTGTTATTGTGAAATCGTAACTCACTTTTTCAAAACTCAAAGCGCAATTTAGTGATGAAAGCTTACCTGCCGCCTTCATACGATCATAATCTTCACTTAAATTAACGTGATCGCCGAAAAGGGCGGCACTTTTCAAAGTGCCTGTATTCAATCCTCCAAACCAACTCCCCCAGACATTGGTTGAATGTTTAACAACATAAGCGAAATCAACTAACGATCTATTGACAGAAAAACTTTCTGGGAAATGTCTTTTAAAGCGTCTTATAGATCCATTGACTGCGCTTTTATTACCTTCGAGAATCAAAATTTTTAATTCAGGATTATAATATCCATTGATACTCTTATTCTCAATAAATCTATCAAAAAAAGCATCTTCACCGTAGGCTCTCCCACTTTTTCTCTTCACATCTTCATGAATGATTATAAGTTTTTGGAACCCCCTATAGTACTGTGTAGTTATTAACTTGATTTTTGATGAAGGTTCTGAGTCTTGGTGACTATCCATAGACAATTGCTGCGGAGTCATCACCTCATTAGATTCACCAAACAAATCAAGCTTCTCGACATCTAAAAAGTGATAAGCTCGCATCTTTAATCCCCCACTAATGATAAGAAATTTCCCGAAGCAGTTTGAAAATCAGATAGAGTGGTGGTTGTGCATTCAATCCCTTTTTTGCCAACCTTAACGTTCCGCTTGCTGATTCCCTTACTTTCATTGTACATAAAAGAAAAGTCAACAATAGAAGTCTTATCAATGTTTTTTACAACCAGTCCCATGAACGGGTTACTCTTACCAAAATCAATCTTAAAAATATATTTTGAATCTTCGGGTTTCGTTTCTTGTGTAATCAATGTCATTAATGGAATTATTTTTTCATCCAATGTTTCCATTGCCAAACTGTAAGATGCGTTATAATCTCTAATCCTTAAAACTAAATGCCCTCTATACTCATCTTCATCCGCATCATAAATAGTTGCATAATCAAAGAACACATTCAGTCCTTTAGAAAAGGCCTGAATTGTATTATTATCAACCATTACAAACTCAGCTTTTTCATCAATATCCTCGATTTTTTTCTTAATTTTAATAAGTATTGATTCATCAAAGTTTCCATCAAAAACTGAACTCACATTCCAAGTAGCATTGCTATTCAGAAAAATTATTTTGAGTCTAGATATGAATAAGTGAAACTTATGATAGTAATTATATAATGTTGTTAAAATGCCTAGGATACCAAAACCATATTTGAGAAAGTCCAAAAAATTGGATAAAATATGATTCAGATTGTTATATACAGAAACGGCAATCACTGAAGTCAGGAGCGCGGCAAAAGAAAACAGGAATTTGCGACTATAGTACCATTTCTTCATACAAAAAAGCTCCTTTCTTAGTAATTCTTGTTGTTTTCATTATATTGGTAATAATCTGAAAAAACAATGAATGATTGCTCAAACAAAAATAACCCTGCTAGCATACACCAACAGGGTATTTGCATTTCTCATTTATTCTACTGCTACTCCCGATACATTCGCCTGTGGCGTTGGAGCCGCATCTTGTAGATCTTCAGGTGCAGCACTTGCCGTGGTATCTGCTCCAGTAGCTTGAGAAAGGATTGCTGTAACTTGTGCTGCCAACGATGATACAGCTTCCTTAGCTGCGGCCTGTGTCGCCTCTTCACTTGGCTGAGCTTCGGTAGTCAGCACTGTCTTTGTCTTGGCTTTGTATTCAAGGTATGCCTTCTCAATCGCCGCTTGCAACTCCGTAGGCGATACCACAATACCCTGTTCCGTCAATCGCAAAGATGCATATTGTAATGCTTCTTGCATCTTACGTACACCACCTACATCTTTAAACGTAGTCTGAGCAAGCGCGAAAGCTTCACCAGCTACCTTATGAATTACATCTCGTTGTGCCGCTGTCGTACGTGCGTCTATCCAAGCGTTAGCCTTATTCTTAAGTGTATTAATCCCCGCTAACGCAAAGGTCACCAGTACGCCTACAATGGCTGTAACAATGGTACTAATAGCTGGTTGAATTGTTTCGATTACATTTTGCATGATAAATCCCCCTATTATTGTTTGGGCAAACCTGCGGCAGCGCGCAGATAATTAGCCAGATTGTTGAAATGTTGCATTTGTTCCTTGTCAGCCGCTTGTTTCGCTTTAAACCAAGCTGGTTGGAGCCAGCGGAAAATAATTTCTTGCGCATTGGATTTAAACAGCTTCACAGATCCAGCAAGCGGCAGATTCTTTTCATTAAGCCCGGCCGCCGCCCGAAGGTTGTTGGCTAGGTTATGAAAATGCGTCTTGCCTTCCTGGTCTGCTGCCTTCTGGCTTGCGAACCAAGCTGGAGATACATAGTTATCTATAAGCGACTGAGCGATATACACAGGTAACGGCGTAAAGTCCAGCGCAGCAGGAGCCACAGAAGCGCCTTTAAGCTCTGTTTCCACGTCATAAACCAATTCCTTTAGCGTCTTGCCAATAGTCGCAAGCGCTTGGTCTACGTCTCTCTTACGGGTTGGGTCCAACTGCTTGTGCGATGGAATATGTGTACGTGGATTTATGGTCCATTTGTTGCAACAGTAAGCCAGATACCATACAAAGCGTTTGTAAGCCTCCAGCGTGTCGATCTTGCCGCCGAAGCATAGTTCAACCCCTAGGGCTATATCGTTTGCATCGTCGCCATACAGTTCGTTATCAAGCTTAATGTTATACAAAACGTGCCATGCCTTTTCTGCTGGATCGGGTCCGGTGCCTGTCGGAATAATCTCCAGTATCTTTTTATCGTCTATGAATGTCTGCGCTGAAGAAGATCGGTCTACCAGCCCATTGAAATAGGTGAAATGGTTATCCGCAGATGCCCCGGGATTACCCGTGTCATGAGCAACTAAAAAGACCGGATTCCCGCTTGTTAGGCGAGTACCCGGTCTTACGTTATGGCGCTTGTTTATGTAGCGCCGTTCTATCGTGTATTTGGTTTGATTAAACAAGTATCACAATCCCCCTTTTACAAATACCGCTGTAACGATAGCGATTATGGTCCCGCCCAATACAAAGGTCAGGAAATTAAACCACTGTTTATTATTCGTCGTTCGTTCCTTAACGCTATCCTGCTGCGTTTGCTGGAGCCAGCTAAACAGTTTCATTTCCAGCGTGTCGATCTTAGTCATCACTTGATCAAACTGGAGTTGCATCATACGTGTTGAATCCTTCAACTGGCGAATCTCATCATCATGCCGCCCTGTCGTCTGCTCGATCAGTTTAAAACGCGCCTCATCCGATAAGGTCTGAGCAGATAACCGAGCGAATTCACCACTCAAATTCTGTAGTTGAACTGTTAACTCTTCTGTTTTTGTGTGCAATTGTTCAATCGCCATCACGTCTCCTTCCAGCATTCCCTTCCCCCATCTCTCTATAAAATAAGCCCTCAACCACTCTGAGGGCATAAAAAAACACGCCGTTTAAGACGTGTCGTTAAAAACTATTTAAAATTCTTATTAAAAAAATCAGCTGCAAGTTGAGCGGAAAATTCATGTGTTACTCCGCGCGGTGAGAGTAGAGATACGTTCCCTCCTGCACCTAACTGCGTATAGTGATCTTTTATTTTAGCGTAAGAGACCTGAGCATCCGCGATATGGAAGTGGTCCATCTCTCCGTTAACATACAACGCGCTGCGCGGAGCAATTAGATTACCAACATCCCACATCTCTCCAATGTTAAGAATCCCGCTTATATTGTTACAGATATCATGTGTACCGTCTGTGAATGTTTTTGCGTAGGTGCCAAGGTAACCCTGTACATACGCAGCATTTACCCGGTCATCTAATGCAGCAACCAACATACTCAGCGCTCCGCCAGTAGATACGCCAGCGGTTCCGATTTTCTTCTGGTCCACGTAAGTGACGTTGTTTACTGCTGCGCTGAGATATAAAGCATCCGTAGTTATATCTCCATACCACGAACCGCCGTGCAAACGCGATACTGCGTCTAGGACTAGGTGATCGCCCATACTTGCTAATTTGCCCATTCCTCTGTTTTCCATAGCGAACACTAAATATCCGCTTTTAGCAAGCTCAACAGCTCCTGCGTGCTGATAGGATTCGGGCTTGGAAATTAACTCTTCCATTTCCCCATGTCCAGAAAACACCATCACTGTAGGGTATTTATTGGTTGTTTTAAATCCTTTAGGATAAATAACTTCTCCGGGTATCTTCTGCCCATCAAAGCTAGAAAAAGTTAGATCGACGACGTCTAATCCTTGAACCTGCTTCTTCTCTCCATAAATAATCTCAGGAGCATTTGGTAGTTGTCGCTTATTTAGATGGATACCGTAGGTGGAAATTAGACTGCTTTTGAATGCAGCGGACTTATCTGAATTACTCGCATAAGCTGACGACGTAATCATAATTAAGAAGGCCACCAGTAACAATCCTATTTTTCTTCGAAACATTGACTCAACGCCTTCCAAAAGGTATTTATTAATAGTTATTAATAGAGTACCTTCATTCCAGAAGACAAGTCAATGAGAAGCGAATACAAAATGTCCTTAAAATCCGTCGACGCAACAGCACTATCTATAAACGTAGCTGTTCTCATCTTGCCCGTTATAACATTACCAGATATTGAAATGTTATCGAGTCTATTGGCTGTGTCGGTTGCCAGATTAATCCCGATACTGTTTTCATTATTGAGCTTTATTTGGTTGTCTTTAATATTCGCAGTTGATATTGAGGTATCTTCGTCCTTCCCGATTGCCATCTGACCTTTATTCGCGTTCGCGCCAGTAATCATGTTACTTACTACATTTAAACTTTCAGCAGTAGATTGATCGTGCCCAAGTTGTAACACAAGTTCGGACATTGAAGTGATTTTGTTATTTTCTATAGTGACATTCTTTGGATTAGTTCCATCCAATAGCAAGCCCCATATTCCTAGGTTTTTGGCTCGATCAATTTGAATCGTAGCCGTCCCGTAGGTGTTTTGCAGATTGTTACTGATACTATCTCTTATGGTGACATTGCGTGATCCACAAATGTCTACGAAATGTTGATCGTGATTTAACGATTGTACACGCTCAACGAGTACATTATCCGTATGTCCTAACGCAATCAAGTCTCCGTAAGTTCTCGGTTTTGAGGTTACATCACCGTCAGTAATCGTGAAATCACGCAAGGTGATATTACCCGCTGCTTTGTATTCACCTTTTGTGTCGTAACCCTTATTGACGAGAAGTATTCCGTTTTGCTTCCGTTCACTACTGATCCGTTTAAGGATAGTCACACCCATGCCAGATCCTTCTATCGTTACCCCAGCCGGAATTATAATACAAGCCTTATCGTGTATGCTTTTTGCAAGACTTAATAGAAACGTACCTTTGCCAAGGACAAGTTTTCCGCCTCCAACCCTTTCTAGGTAGTTCAAAGCTGACTGTATAGCCCGAGTCTGATCTGTCCCGTTACCGATCGCGCCAAACGTAGCAGCTTTAACTACAAAATTGCGACCTTTGTGCAAAATGTCATGCTTGGTGCCAGAAACATTACTTATGCTAAAATCACTTGCTGATGCAAAGAAAATTCCCAGAGTGAAAATACAAACAACCATAAGGAAAAACATAGATAATTTCATACGCATCATCTAACAACCTTCCCTAGTAACGTTTATGTTAACACCTTACATTTTTATGGGAAGTAAAGTCAATTCCTATAATGTATTTACACTCCGACACGCAGCATCAAATAGCCACTGGATCTGATTGAACCTGTATGATCCGTTGGATTAATTGCCATGTTACAGCCAGCATTACCCGTGTTGATGGTTAAAGTGTTAATCACTCGACCATTCGCATCATTTCCTGTCACAGACTTGCTCACTACTGTTCCTACAAATTTCGTGGTCGATCCTTCCACCCAATAGGCCGTTTCAATCTCCTCTGCATCCGTACCAAATGCCGTGGCGGAAACCGGGTTAAAAAACATTGTTCCACTTGTTGTGTATGCCGTCTGGGTAATTCCGCTTTTTCTGATTGGCGAAACAAACGTATACGTCTTTGCGGATTGAATTGTCAATACAGGACCGGTTGCAGCAAAACCTAAAGATTCAAAGTTTACAAACTGCAGGTTATTGGTTCCGTCTAACGATGGCGTGGACTCATGGTAGTGTCCTTGCATCGGTGCGTCATCGTACACATTATTTTGTGAAACCACCGCTTGTAGAAAGTTTGAAACATTAACTCCTCCGCGCTCTGATATCCCCCAACGATAACCTGTGCCAAGAACCATATTTGAGATTATCTTTGCTTTGCAATAAAGGCTATTCGCAATTGCCGAATCCATTTCAAGTTGGATACCGTACAGTTGAGCATCCGTACGCGAATTTGAGTCGGCCATGATAATTTGGTTCGCACTAATTAAGATGTCTTTAAAACTATCTGCCCTTATAATCTTAGCGTCTGCATAACCACCTCCTTGGCAGGCGAAGCGTACAGTATTATTACAAAGCGCTGCACTAATGCCGTTACTCACTCGGATTCCCGAAATGTAATGAGTGCTAGTTGAATCTCTAATGTCCATATCAACGGTATTTTCTGATACCAATACATTTTTGAAATTAGCAAATGTACTTGGCATTGTAGAGCTACCAACAAAAATTGCTGCACGCATCTTCCCCGTTACGATATTGCTGGAGATAGATATGTTTTCAAACTTGTTTGTTGGATCGCCAACCAGGTAGATCCCTGCACTGTTTATATTGTTGAGTTCTATTTTATTGTCTTCAATATCTGCAGTTGATATCGAGGTATCTTCGTCATTCCCGATTGCTATCTGCCCTTTAGTTGTGCTCGCACAAACAATTACATTGTCTACTATGCTTAAATCCACTACAGTTGATTGATCATGTCCAAGTTGCAACACGAGCTCAGATAGAGATGTGATATTGTTATTCTCTATAGTCACATTGCTTGGATTTGTATCATCCAGCAACAGACCCCAAATGCCAAGCCCTTTCGCCCGGTCAATCTGGATAGTGGCACTCCCATAGGTATCTTGCAAGTTATTACACATGCAATCCCGAATGGTGATATTTCGCGATCCGCAAACATCCACAAAATGCTGATCATGATTTAAAGATCCAACCCGCTCAATTAACACGTTATTCGCATGCCCCAGTGCGATTAGATCCCCGTATGTTCTGGGACTTGCAGTAACAGCGCCATCAGTAATCGTGAAATTTCGTAGCGTAATGTTACCCGCCGCAGTGTATCCGCCCTTTGTGTCATAATCTTTATTGACTAACAAAACTCCGTCTTGTATACGTTCGCTTTCCAGCCGTTTAAGGATAGTCACGCCCATGCCAGATCCTTCTATCGTTACTCCCTCAGGAATGAGGATACAAGCTTTGGTATGTGTGCTTTTAGCGAGACTCAACAGGAATATGCCTGCACCTAGGACAAGTTTACCGCCGCCGACACTTTCTAGATAATTGAGCGCATTTTGAATGGCCTGTGTTTGATCTGTGTTGTTTCCGGTGGCTCCAAACATATCAGACGTGACCACAAATTTAGTCGCCTTCTCCAAGTTTCCTTTTGTTGAACCTGCAAAGGTGTCTATAGCACGCCAGTTGTCGTTCATCATCGTCTTAATGTCAAAAAAATCATTCCCCTCTGTCACAGGGTCCTTCATATATAAGTTCAAATTAGGTGTATTACTAGCCAATCGGCACACCTCCCGCAAAATTATTTAATGGAGTACTGTTTATTGCATTGATCGTCATTACATGGTGTATTTCGCGGATAACCAAATATCGAAACTGATATCTCACCTCTAAATGCGCTGGCTTTATTTCCTCTATTGCGTCCTTTAGGTCCTGTAAGTTCGGTGGCACGCCTAAAGTACCGATAAATTTAATGTCAAACCGATATTCAGCCGGATATACAATTACATCCACCTTGCCGCGATCATAGCTGTCAGCAACATTTTTTATCATGCTTGCAGACACCTTGCCGCTGCCGCGCATTTTAGAGATAACCACGCTACGGCGCTGCTCGATTGGCTTAGATGGGAGCGGAGTTATTTTCAAATCGCGTTCCCAATAAGCAATTCCCCAAGTTGCCGTCTCCGGGTGAAACTGTCGGAATGTATCCACTAATGCGGCATTCAGCTTGTCGAACTCGATATCTTCCGTCTGCATTATCTCAACGAATTCTTGGATTTCCTCATAGTAATCCGGTAAGTATGACATTAGTTTCTTAGACATGCACATCCACCGTCCCGAGCACCGCAACCGAATCAAGCGGAACTTGCACGTTGCTGGTTAAACCATTAATAGTTAGATCGAAGTAATCAATTACTTGCGGAACATCCAAAATGAGGTTTGCTATTCTAGTTATCCGTACTAAAAAATCTGTATCCGAAAAAGCCAAACCTTCTAGGTATTTGGCAATGCTGACTTTTAATTGTTCTGTTACATCAGCTACAGTCGCATCTCTTGCTAGTTCAACGCGAACCTTTACATTAATAGCAACCTCAGTCGCTCCGACAACTGTGACAACTGGGCCGATAGGTGCAGCGCCTTCCCCGTGACCGTCTTGAGTAGGATCGATATAGTTTTGCACGGCCTGCACTACAGCTGCTGAAGGCGCGCGTTTGTTATTATCTAACACGACTACTTTTACGGTGCCAGGTCCATTCCACAGAGCAAAAGCTTTAGCGTCTCCAACTCCAGTTACTTCACGCGCCCAGTTGACGTACTGGTTCTTATTTGCGCTTGTAATAGGCTTGGATATTCTGTCTTGATACCGATCATATAGAGCCTCTCCCGTTTCTGTGTCCTCACCTGATACCAATAGATCGACCAGTTCCGCTCGGACCAACCCATCAACAAAATCAATAGGCAAGAGCGACCCCGAAAATTGATTGCCTATGACACCAGCTGTTTCACATTCCACCACAAACTGTCCAACGCCCAGTCTACTGAGCACGACATAGTTTAGATCCTCGATGCTGTAGCGGCTGCCAATAGGCACATCCATCAACGCGCCCTGGTTGTTGTAAAACTTGCCTCTCCATTGTGCTTTAGTCGCTGCCTTACGAGTTATACCGGACCATGCCACGGCCGAGTCCAAATATTCCTCATTGTCCGCGTTCGGAAAAACCAGACTTATATTAGTATCCAGTTCGACATACATTTGGGCCAGTTCATTTGCAGCCGGTGCCAGGGCATCATAAATAACGCTACCCTCCCGTTTATCCATAGTGTCTGGTATACGGGTCAGCAGACGTTCTAAAATAACTTCTTCAGTTTGACCCTCATACAATGCCGCCCACCCCCGTTTCATTAACAAAATTCCCTTGTGTCGTTACTACCTCATACTCAGCCAGGACATCACTGCCACTGAAGGTAAACTGGAAATCTCGCACATCTGTAATTCGGTCATCCGCCAGTAAAGCTTCGCGTACTAATCGCTTAAGCTCTGTCTGCACAAATAACCGGCTCTGCCCTTGCAACCGGTCTATCTCAGCTCCATAATCATCGGAGTATATTAGGTTTTCGTAGCGTAGTGTCTGGAGTATCTTATACACCACTTGCCGCATAGCCTCCAGACCGTCCACAATGCCGCGTGCGCGTCCATTCACAAAGTCCAAAGCATATGTCTTGGTAGGCATTTCTTCTTCCTCAATCTCTTCGTCTACAATGCTGCCGCCCTCTGGTATCATAACTTATCCATTACGGCGAACTGCTGACCGCCTTTCATTCGTTGCAAGATAACTGCATCCCCAATTTTCAACCCTTCACGAATCACCAACACATCGGGTAACGCCGTCTGAGTGGTCTTGGTAGCCGTCTCTGTTGGAGTCTCGTCTTTGTATACATGGCTGTGTGTAAGGCTAACCACATACCGTTTCACGCGTTCTGTGACAAGCAACAAATCCGCATCCAGCACCAGTCGTTGATCAACGGTAATTTCAAGCGGATCTACTCCCGTCACCTGCCCTACCATGCTCTCGCTTGGTTTGGATGCTTCCATGCTGCCTAACGCTATTTTCTGCAGTTGCTTTATCATTAGATCACCTTCAGTTCCAGGCTCATCGTGTGCTCAAGCCCTGAAAATTTATGTGTGCATGAATCAACCAAATACACTTGACTCACCTTCAAATCATCAATAAACACAGGCACATAACACCCTGCCCGTATACTCAAATCCCCCATAGCATCTATACTCAAACTTTTGCTTTCCCTATTGTGTAAGGTGAGCAAGTTTTGCGCCTTTTGCTTAATCTGTGCTGCGTTCATTTTTTCGTCTACCTTGTCGTACAGCTGGAGCTTTCCCCACTTTTTGATATTGTTACTGTCCTGGTAGACGTAAGCGTCTCGTTTACCGCTCTCTTTGTTATCCTGCACCAGCTTTACATAGTTGTACGTCTCGCTGTCTATCGACTTTTTAAGCGCGTATCCAGTCATTAGACTGCCATCACCTACAGATACAGATACAAGCATGTCAGCGGCCCGTTTAAGGGCCAGAGCGCCAAAGTCGTCGTAGAATACATAGATTGTCCCGGTAGACATTAGCGTCTGGTCAATGGCCTTGTAAATGATATCTAATAGCTTTTGATTGTCCTCGACCATGGCCGGGATCTTATATCCTGTATCAGCAATCATCCCGGTCTTAAGTTTGAAGTCCTCCGCAATGCGCTTGATAACCGCCCCGGCCGTTATGTTTTTGAACACATAGGTATCGTTGGCATTGAGATAGCGAATTTGGTCATATGCCGTGATTTTCATGTCGGATTTCTCCGACTGTTCTACCGAGAAGACATAGCCGTAAAATATCTTGTACTTGCCTTTGGTAATCCGGACGATATCCCCATTCTGGACCTTGAACTTTTTGTTCTGGTAGATGCCATCTCTAACAAGCGTGATATCTACGCTGCCTGGGCTCCCAGTGCGTTCGGTCTTCCAAGTAAGCTCAGACACCAGCCCGGCGGCGTTTTCCTTTCCGGCCATCGCCTCGCCGGACACCTGCCACACGTTACCATCGCGGTTGTCGATAAATATATCCATGCCATCACCCCGGCAGTCTTAGCACTTGCCCAACCTTTAGCCGTTTGGCCTGTGCATTCGTGATTTTGTTGAGCGTTTGGATCTCCTTGTAACGGGACCCGTCACCCAGGTTCTTCTTAGCGATAATCCAAAGCGTATCCCCGGCCTTGACCTTGACCGTTTTGGGCTTAACCTTCTCGTTGGGCCGTTTGGCCTTCACCTTGGTGGTGGTCGTCTTTTTTGCGCCTGTCTTGGTTGTGGTTTGCTTCACCTTGGCCTGCACCGCATTGTAAAAAACGTATTTCTTAAATGTGATGGTGTATTCAATATCCGAGGTACCCGCTACTGGCTTCCACTCGAATTCCTCAATGGTCACTGGCATATTGATAGCTATTTCTTGTGGACTCTTCTGTGCTCCAGGTTCAAAACTGATCGCAGAATAAATAAAGCGGATGGGCCGCTTGGTGTCCATCCACTTAGTGATTAGTGCGATATATTCAGGAATTGGAAGCAATTCATCCGTGTTCACAAAAGGGTATGCCTGACCAGGAAAGAAGCTGGAGAATGATATTTCCGTGAGCTTCCGTGACTGTATAGCGTTTATTTCATCGCCACCCACGATCTTGTACATTGACCCGTCTCCAGCCTCCTTGATACTCAGTTCTGGCGGATTAACTGGAATACGAAAAGCTTCCTCCTGATTGTTGTAACTCAGGAATATACCGTGTTCTTCCATTAGGTGTATACCCCCTGTGCTGTAGAGACGAACTGTTCTTCCAGATGATCACCAATCTTTTTGATGATCGTATCCACATCAGCACCGTTGTTTATATCGCCAGTCTTAACCTGTACGGTAGGCGTAAGGGTAACGAAGTTTTGGATTGACTTCATCTCTGCTATATCCCTCATAACCTTCAAATCCTCTGATGAGATATCTACCTTGTCCTCAATCTTGCCAACTTTATCTACCTTACCAACGTTTTTCTTTTTGTCATCGCCAGCATTAGCTTTTTTAGCTGCGTCAGCTGCTGCATTCCATTTGGTGAAGTCAAAAGGCTTATCTGCCTTAGGATTAGCAGCGGCGTTTTGTTTCCGTCGATCCATATCACGTTTACGGATATAGTCCATAGTGTCGTCTTGGCGTTTTTTCGCTTTAGTTGCTGCCTTGGCTTCCATTGCTGCAATCTTAGCTGCAGAATCGTTTCGAAATTTATCAGCAGCTATCTTTGAATCATCTGCAAACCGAGTTTGACTGACATAATCAATTTCTACCAAACTCGTTTTATTTAGAGCCTCAATCATATCGTTAACTTTGTCTATAACACCATTGGCCATGTCTTGCATTGTTTGCATAACACTAGCTTTAGCATCCATAAACGCTTGAGCAATACCCACACCAACTTTTGCAAAAAAGATTGGGACTTGATCAAAGAAGTTCAATACTTCATTCCACTTTAGCAACATTGCCGCCGCTACCATATCGTTAGTTGTATAAACTTCATACATCCACGTCACTATAGCGACCAACACTGTTAAGATGGCAATAAACACATTTGCTTTCATAACCGTATTCAGAGTTGCCCAGGCCGCAGAGAGCCCACGAGTAGCTAACGTTTGGGCAAAGATCACGGCTGTACTACTTCCTGTGGCAAAAGCTATAATCCCTTGGGTAACTGCTACAGCTTTCATTGCAATGTTCCAAGCGATAAACGCTGTCGCTACTCCTTTAACAATAGGAGCTATGTTCTGCCAATTGCTTGATACGAATCCATATACCTGAGATATAGCATTAAAAGCTTTAATTGCATTCTGTACTACCCAATCCAAACCTTTGCTCAGGTTAGCAAAAAATGCGTCAAATTTGCCTTGCTTAAAGGCGTTGTTTAACATTTGTATCATTGGAAGAAGTGACTTGGTAGCAGCTCCGCCAGCATCCGCAAACATGGATCTCACATTGTTTTTCATGATTTCCAACTGTTTAGCAGGACTAGCCAACATAGTATCAAACGCTTTTTGCCCCATCTTTTGAGATTCCAACAGCTTGTCAAAACCTTTGATGAAACCGTCGATATCACCTTTTTTAGCGAAATCCACTATGCCGGATGCTCTAATATCGGATTTACCCATATTGAATCGTTCGGCCAAAGATACAATATCGCCGCTTAATGCCTCCTTAAGTGCGAAGGCGGCCCCTTCCATACCATTGCCTGCACTATCGAAAGCGTTCAATCGCTGGGCGAGATTATTCAGTTTATCCAGTTTGTCGACGTTTTGCGTAGCTGAGAAAAACGATAAACTGGCCTGAAGGGATTCATTTACATCCTGACCAGCCGCCAGTGCATTTTTCTTGAATCGGTCAAACATAGCCTTACCCACGTCTTCCTGACCTGTACGAGCAACAAACATATCCTGCATCTTCTGCTGATCCATCGCACCACCCACAGTAGCGCTAAACAATTCCTTCAGTCCTTGAAGCGACAAGTATGCCGCAGCCATACCTTTCAGGTTAGCCAACAAACCAGATGAAGCTCCTTCGCCTCTTCTCAGGCTTCCGTTTATCTGCTCTTGCAATTGGGCTATTTTTCTTTCCAAATCCGCTATCCGTTGCAATGCATTTTGAAGTTCAGCGGCATTTGCACCGCTGGTTGTCCGTAATTGCCGCACAACTCTAATCAGCCTTAGCACAAGCATCTGTAGATTTCCGAACATTGCTTGCAGGGCTATTGGTAATTCGACCTGTATACGGGCGTGTATATGGCGCAATTGGCTTTCGATTTGTTGTCGTATACGCCTCGCCTGACTAATCACATCCCCAGCATTCAGTGTTATATCTACAACAGACCGGGTAAACAGCATTCTTATACGGTCACGTATAAGTGTTATTTCCCGCAATATGTCTGTCGAATTGACGATGATATTGACCACTGACCCTGAACCCATTTGCCTAATGTGGTTCTTAACGACTTCAAGCTCTCTTATAGCATTCGCAGCGTCAATATGGATCAATATCCTATCATTAATGGCTTGCAGAGCGCGTTGTACAGCGTTTAATTGTAGAATAGCGTTACTACCATCTGCGCTGATTCGTATGTTATTTCGTGCAATTACTTGCAAGCGTTCCATATGACGTGTTGCATTCTCTACTGCTTGATTTACCGTATTCAGCCGTTGCGAGAAATTATCGAATAGCTGGAGACTTGCCGATACTGTTGCCATCATTCCTCCTTTCTGGCATAAAAAAAGACGCCTTCATAGGCGCCTTCTCAACCAATTTATTTCAGTTCATCTAGTATCTTTTTGGCTTCGTCGCTTTTGGTGCTGTATAGTACCTTTCCGCGCATTGACCATTTTTCGAGTTTTGTTTGTTCTTCTTTAGCTTTTTGAGCATCTTCTTCCGAATCAAACTCGATAATTTGTATTGGAGTAGTACCTAGTGCTAGAAGTCTCCCGTTAGAGGCATTAACTAAAGCATATGCGTTCTCGCCTTGATCTTTAGCCCCTGCATCCGTAAGTGCTTTTATATAATTATCAAGCGTAGGAGTAGCCGCCTCTTCCTTAGCAGAAGAACAAGCAGAAACAATCGTTAATGAAATAACCAACAAAAATAAAGTCAGGACTTTCTTCACAGATGACCCTCCCTGAATGGGTAGATTTTACCATCATTCTACCAAGTCATTCAGGGAACGTCTATTACTTTTTCTTAGCTTTCTTTTGTGCTGCCTTCTCTTTGTTGATACGGTAAGAGATCATGGCGTAGATTGCAGCACGTTCCCGCTGACTCATTGCCATCAGTTCATGCGGCAGTATATGGAGTTCGTGGAGGGCGTAGTAGGCGTAGTTAGCATCACCGTCGTCCTCCTTAATTAGTTTTTTACTTCATCTACCAGTTCGTTGGTGTCGCGATCATAACCACTCAGAGATTGTACTTTATCCACCAAAGTGGAATATTCACCGGACAGTAACATCTTCTTGACGAGTGACTCAGCGCCCAATACACCATGCGATTTTTGTAATGCTGCATCTTTCAAATTAGGATAAACAACTGCCGCCACTACCATTTTGGACAAGTATGCCTCTGAATCAAATTCATTGGAATAGACGCCGTTCTTCCCTTTTACTTTCTTCGTCGATTCCTTACGCAAGACGGAATTCTCAGTCTCTGGAATACTACGAATAATCCACTTTACAGGTTTTTTTTCTTTATCCTTAAAGCGTGGAGAAATAGCCACCTCTTCTGTTAGTTCAGCTTCCACGTTTTCCGCGTAAAACAAAGTCAAGTCGCTCATTATATTAATCTCCTTTTTAGTTTAAATTAGGCTCCCAATGTAGGGGCGTTGAAGCTATCAGGTACATCCACGTCATCAAAAGTAAAGTCGATATCCTCGTCCAGAACTTCGGAGTCGGTATCGACTTTTGCCATAATCACACTATCTATGTTCACGCTTTTCAGAACTACAGTTTGTTTTCCGATCGAAGATGAAGGGTCTTCGTTCACAATCATGATGTCAAAGTAAGTATCCTTACCTGTCTTGATGTAATCCAACATCAACTGTCGGAATCTCGTTGTTGTATAGTAGATCGTCATGCTTCCCGAACCGCTCCAGCCGTTGGCCTTGTGCTGGGTACCGCGCCTACCGAGTGTTTTTACATCTGTCTTTTCCTTCTCAGCTGTTGCCTCGAGGGTTTTAACGTAAAACATTTCTTCTACGTTGCCGTTAATCGTGGCAAAAGCTCGTCCCTCTTGACCGGAGATCGTATCTCCGGCTTTTAAGTATGCCATATTATCTCACCCGCACTTTCTGATAGATTTTTTCGATGCTATCCACAGGCTTAACAAAGTATTCGGCGTAAATCGCATCCTTGTCAGTGCCTGCTACTACCGTTACGTCCGTTTGGCTATTAAAATCCTCGATTGCGTTGATGCTTTGGTTAAGTTCGAAAATCGAGATAGCTTCTTTCTTAAAGAGATTGCGGCCATCAGCATTGTTATCCACCTTACCGATGTAGGAGTCTTCATAAACTCTCTGTAAATCAGTATTGATACCATCCAATGTACGAAGTAAGCGATTCTTCCGGAAATCTTTATTCTTTTCAGGTGTAAAGCTTCGGAATGTATTGATATCCTGCTGTACCTTGGCTTTGCCGCCTTTATAGATAAAGAAGAATTGGCCGCTTTGCACACCTGCAATTGCTTCACGGTTTGTAAATCTAACGTCTACATCTACTGCGTCATCGTAGTCAGCGTAAGTGAGGGATTCGTTAACGTTGGCCGCTGCTGTCGCGGCTGCGACCCAAGCAACTGCCTTAACCTTGTCAATCACTGTGCCATCCGAAAGAATAACGCCGTTCGTGACGTTTATTACTCCTTCGCTGTCAGCCGCGCTGTAGTTTGGTAGAACCACCTGTACATTTTTGCCCTCGTCATTACGCAGGCGGTTAACGTAAGTGGTATACAATGGCTTCAGCGTTGCGTCATCATACGGCACTCCTACGGTGTTGAAATCTTGTGTCTCAATAGTCGCCATATAATCTGAATGGTCTGCGTTGGTTGTCGTACCGTTTGCCCCGCCAGTCAGCGGTGCCCCGGCTGTGGCTGCCAGTGTTTTATCAGTAGCAGAAGCCTTGAAACTCACCCATTCATTAGCTACCAGACCGTCAATATTAGTCACTTTCTGCAGATCCATTTCCCGGCCCTCAACCAAAGTTCGAACGTTGAAGCTAGATGGCGTGTCAATATCTGCCTGAATCACAATAGAAATATCGTTTCCTCTCACACCGCCATACTTCGCTGTAGCGACAAGATTGCCGCTTGTGGCTGTAGCCTTTGTCCCTTCGTTCAGGCGGTACACCAGCAACGTTTTGGCACGCTTAAGAGCCTCCTTAACCAGCAGGAGGCTTGTGTCTGTAATGTCGTATCCCAACGCTTTTGCGATATCATCACCAGCATCAATGGTAATGATTTGTTTTGCTGGCCCCCAGCTTAATGTCAACGGCAGGGTGACGGTACCACGATCACTTAACGTGCCTAGTGGTTTAGGCTCAGAAACAACGTTGGTATATACGCCAGGTAGATCCTTGTTCTGTGTAACCCATGTACCAGCCATTATTTAACCTCCTTCTTCAACCATTCAGCGAGAACCCGTCTAGCTTCACTAATGGTGTAATCCTGCTCATCCTCTAGTAGGACGCTTAGTGTATCTTTTTCGATCTGTGTAAACTGCTGTGAATCTTGGAATTGCTCTTTGGCAAAACGGGGTTCTACCGAAGCTGACGACGCTGCCGTCTCTTTCTTCGTAGGTGCCACAACAGGCGTAGCCCCGGTTTCTGTTTCTTGGTTATCAGCCACGTATACCAGCCTCCTGTTTTAAAGTCCTCATTTTTGTTTCTGATTGCTTCGGACGCATGAGATGGACATTCACATCTAGGAAGAAATGCAGCACATCATCAACGATTTGGTGCTTTAAGCCAATCGCCCTGTACAGGCTGCCTTCCCACTGGATGTATTCCATTTCTTCATAGAGCCGATCTGCTACTGCTTCACATTCACGGCGCTTTTCCGGGTTCTTTGAATTCGGGAAATAGTGAATGTCGAAACTATCAGTCCGCATGTACCGGCGATTAAATTCCCGGTTCTGTGCACCATCAATAATCAACACAAAAAAGCACGGTTCATGAAAACCCTGCTCAATTCTTTCGTCGTACACCGGGACACCCGTTTGAAAGGTGCTCAGGTACTTCAATATTCCGTTTTTAACATCTTCCATTGCATCACCTCAAATGGTCCTCTATGAAGCGTTTAAGCTTACGATCCATGAGTGCAGGTAGTTCACGTTCCAACTCCCGTTCAGAGATGGTGAGCATGAATCTACCTTCTACCCAGCCCGTGTGTAGCCGGGTACGGTGCCCGTATTCCACGTAAGGCGCATATTCGATAGGGTTAAATAGTTCAATGCTGTAGCCGCCTCCTACGCGTTCTACGGGACCAAGCTGCCAGTTACGCCGTAGCATCCCCGTATCTACAGGAGTACGTGCCACCGTCTTAGCTAAAAGCCTGCTGGCAAGCTCTCTTATGCAGTTCTCCACAAAGTGCGGGTAATCGGCTTGCATCTTTCGGAGGCTTTTACTCAACTGCTCGAATTCCGAAAAATCAAACTCAGCAAAGCTCATGCCTTACCAACCCGCTTCATTTTTACTTCTTGGTGCGTCGGGTATATGAACGGCTCACCTGACTGCTGGAACTCGTAGCTCATTCCATCCTGCGCCACGTAAATGCGGCTGCCGGACGGGATGACAATATCAGGCGCAATGAATAGTTTCCCATCATATGCGACATCATTGTTCGTGTCCGTTTGGGCCGCGCTTGGCAAAGACGCTTGAGACAAGGCGCACGGCTGGTTGTCTAATATAACGCCTTTGCGCGGTCTCTCTGTGCCTGTTACCGGGTCTTTGTAGGTTATCTGTCCCTCTACCCGACAAACGCCTGTGTAGGTCATTTCAAGCAGCCTGCGTTCTGTTGCTGGATTGCCCAGTTGCATGCTACCACCTCAATCTGCGGAAAGCGTTAAGCTGCGCGCCATACGCCTTGATAAAGGCCGTGCCTTCCACACCCACTTTAGCATCCGCAAAGAAAGTAAACTGCACGTCACCACGCTTGATGCTCTGGACATTCTTCTCACCTTCACCAGCCGCAGCCGGAGCTACAAACTGGTTGAGGTAATAGTCCTTAGCGATCAGGAGCATCGTGTTTTCCAATTGCTCCGGTATGTCGGATATGTTGCAGTAGTTCTTAATGCCGTCAATGGTGAAATCCAAGGAAAATCCAAGTTGTACATCCTTACTTGTATCAGTAACTGGGATGCCAAGTAGGATTTTAAACTTGGTCAGCAGCGCTTCCCTGCGGTTCGGTTCCATTTCCTTCACCCGCTTTCAGAATGGCTGCGAGCACGTCTTCCTTTTTGGTTGCGCCAGCAAGATCAATCGAGTTCTGTTCAGCGTAATCCTTCAGCTGCGCCAAATTCATCTTGTTAATATCCGTTTCCCCAGGTACTTCTGGAACTTCTGTATCAGAACTGATAACTCTATCAGCGATCAGGCCCAGCACATGTTTGGGATCTACCTCAATTTCCTGTCCCTTGATATAAAATTCGCCGCCATACTTTGCACTATTTGTAAGAGTCACTTTCACTCTATCCACTCCTTCCAAAATAAATAGGAGAGACGCTTGCCTCTCCTTAGTTAACCTTGGCGATAAAGATGTTGTTCATTTGTTCAAACGAAGGCAATACAATTTCAGACACGATAGTATTGACGTTTACTGGATGTGGCTCTTTGTACGTTGTCACCGCCACACCTGTATTAACGATTTGTACTTGGGCATCTGTACCACCACTCATCAAATCGGCTTCCTCAGGTGTAGTACCATACCATGTGTTGCCCAGTGTATTAGCTGGGATAAGGGTAAGGTAATCATCTGGGTAAAACAGGCCCGTAGTACCGTCTTGCAATGCGAATTTCTTGTTATAAACAGCTACTGTCAGTCCCAACTTACCGACAAGGTATTGCCGCATCATAGCATCCGTCATAATAATGTTCTGACCACCAGCAGGGTTCATGTCCAGGCGGATACCAACGTTTTTCAGAATATAATTCCACGTTTTCCGCGTACAAATAGCATTCTCTGGTCGAACGCCTGTATCGTCTTCGACCAAGTCCATCCACGTTTGAATATCCTGCACTATTGTTGCAGTAGGGCTACTCCACTTAGCATCTGCTGTAAGAGTAGTTTTATGTTCGTCAGACATTTTGTAATCGTATTTGTATTGCAGACGATTAGCCACAATGTCGATTCTACCCAAGGAAAGCAACTGCATAATCATTCGTTCAGGTACTACGACTGCACCATCAATCAGCGTTTTTCTATCGTTGTAAATTTTCTCGATCAGTGTTTCATAGTAGGCCGCGTTAGGAGACGACAAAAGTTTAAGTAACTCCTGACGCTCTTTCTCATTAATCTTCATGCCCTCACGGAAAAACGGCATTTCTGTATCCACTTTTTCAAACCCAATACGCTCGCGTAGCGTCGCCTTAGCATCGAATTCGGACGGCTGTAATGATACTGGCAACCCGCCGGCTCCTTTAATCCAGCTTAAATCCAAACCTTGCTGTTTCTTCGGTGGAAATAACGTAGCCCCCAAATAAGGGATTGCATTAGATGCTGTCTCCTGATAGTACGTAGCGATATTCGGTGCTGTTACAAGATCATAAATTGTTGGCATGTCTTCACCTATCCTCTCTTATTTCAAAAATGTGATTTGTTTAAGTGCAGTAATTTCTTCTGGCGCTGGCGCTGTAGGAATTTTTGTCAGATCCACGAAGCCGTGAATCATCAACGCTCCTGAAGCAGGGCCATAGGTAACATCAACGTCTTCAAAAAGCACGCCTTCCGCATTAGAAACTCCAGTTGTTGTGACTGCCTTTTTGCCTAGCTTCGTAATGTCATTCAGAATGCCGTTACCGATAATCGTTCCGGCAGGGACAATTTTTTTACCGTCTGCATTAGCTGTGATTCCCGTATCGTCCACTGTAATAGCTAGGTTCACGTAATGATCAGGGAATTTGGTGATTACCTTCTTATTGCCGTATTTAGTGGTTACAAATTTACTCATTTTCTCATCCTCCTGTTATTGGAAATAGGATTCACGGGCTTTAGATAGGCCTTCGTTATCCGCCGACTTATTCTGTGCAGCAATCTTCCCGTAATTGGGCTCACCCTTACCCAGGTCTTGCTTTCCGCCTGCTCCATCTGCTGGTGTAGCACCTTTCGGTTGGAATCCTGGTTTCGGGTCCTCATTTGGCACAAATAAAAAGCCCTTGCTTTCGCGTAGGCCAGTGAGTTGATTGTCGAGTCCGGCTTTAATGCTTCCATCCTCTGCAATCTCGATTTGTGATTTGTCCAGCAGACTAGTTACGATATCAGGATCGTGGGCCTGACCGTTCAAAGCCATCTTAAGCGCCGTATTAAGGCGTAACTCCTGCATGTCTGCATTGTACTTGTCTGTAGCTGCTTTATTGTCCTCTTGAAGCTTAGTAATCTGCTCCTGTAATGCCGGAACATCCCCCGCCGCTTTCTGTAAATCAGCCAACTGTTTATCCCGGTCCTTCAGATCCGTTTCGAGTCGTTTCTTGGTATTGTTCACTTCATCGAATTTATCTTTTGGGAACCAGTTGCCATCATTAACGACTGCCAGCTTCTTATCACCAGCCTTTTCAACAACTTGGTTATACAAATCTTCTCCAAGCAATTCTTTCAAATCCATTAATAGCACCCCTATTTTAGTTTTTATGACGTGTAACCCACCACGCATAGGATACGTTCAGTCAGCCCCGAACCTTTAAAGAGGGCAATACCCAGTTTATAGCCGTATGGCAGGGCAAAATAAAAAGCCTGCTGCATCTAAATGTGCAATCAGGCTTTAATCCTTACCATTTTGTTTTTCAAACGGCTCTTTGACTTGCCTTAGCATGTCAGCAGCTATTTCTTCAGGCGTTTTAGTAAAGTCTAGCTTCAGCGGTGTATCATCGATTAAACCGATAGTCCGCTTTGGCTGCTTGGAAGTCTTCATGATACGTCCACCCCAATTCTTTGATTATTAACTGTAGCCATAGGTAATCCATATACTCATTCTTGGCTGTTTCTGACATTGTAGCATAGTTCTCGCTGCTTTGTAACTGCTCAAGAGCGGTCATAGCAGTGGACTCCAGCACATTATTAAATACAAGCAGATCGGATGATTTGCCATTAGATGATACTCCACTTACTCCGCCATCATGCCCGACTGCAAGCAGGCTAGATATAGCGGGATAAATCGCCATGTTGCGTATATCCTTAACGTTTACCCTTGTCCCTCTCGGGTGGTTGTGAGTCAGGATGACACTATTTGGCGGTGCTTTGATAAGCGAATCGTGTATCTCAGGCGTGAATGTAACCTTATTTATGACACCATCAGCTCTGCCGATTTTCTTACCTGCTGTCTGGTCCATAATAACCATGATTTCTTTGCCTGCCTTGTGACCTTCCCGGGCAAGACTACGGTTAACCTCAGCTAACTTTTCTAATACCGGTTCAGACACATTAGGTAGATCAACATGGTAAGAAGCTTTTGGATTGTACTTCCTGTTAAAACTTCCCCCAGGCTCTTCAACCTCTGGCTCAGATGTATTGCTTTCTGCAGGTTCACTAGGCGTGTTCGGCTTAACATATTCCTTTTCCCATTCGGAATAAGTCATGTCACCTGGCACTGCCTGGTTCTTGCCTTCCTCATCCCGTGAAATGCGTTCTTGAATATTGTCCTCGTAATAAGGAATTGTAGTAGAACGACAATAAGCATGCAGCGGCGGGTAAGTAACTCCCACCTCAGCCTCAGACACAGCAAATACCTCTCCATCCATGTGCCTGCAGATACTTGATGTACGTTTATCCAGGGTAGCCGTAAACTTGTACTGTTCTATGCCCAGTTCCTTATAGGCATCCATACGGGACTGTCCTGCAAAGTAGGCCGATTCCGTTTGAATGATGCGTGCTGCAGCTGATCGGGATACTCCCATGCGGTCAGATAGCGCATTAATCATTTTGTCCGGTGTATCGCCGCGTATCATCCCTTGAGTCAGCACGGTTTGAAGCTCATGCACCAACTTGTCGCGGTCTTTCCAGATCCGCGCAGAGAAGTTCGAACCGTCTGCCGCCCACGGCTTACTTATGACCGCTTCAATCTGCCGCTTGTCGAGCTTGGAGAAGGTGGCGCCCAGCCCTGTGCCTTTATGGAGCTCGAATACAGAATGATAGTACCCATCCTTGTATATGTCGCCCATTAGCTCTTTAGCGCCTGCCTGACGCTTTCCGGTTAGAACTTCGACATGTTGGCGCATCTGCATCTGTAGAGCCTCTAAGCGAGTCATACGCACTCTTATGGATGCATTCTCTAACTCTTTCATCCAGCGTTGGTCAACTGCGTTTTCACGGCCTGCCTTGATATAATCCTCAACAGTCCATTTAAACTCTTTGAGCTCCCCAGCTTTGAGTACTTGCCGCGCTTCCGCTAGGCTGATCTCGTTGTTTTTCGCAAACCGCTGGTAGAACACGTCAATATCCTTTTGTATGGATGCGTTAGCCTTGGCATACTCCAGTTCCATCTTCTTGACGTAAGCATCACCCTTGCTTAGCTGTGCCTCATTCAGGGCGTCCATGCGCTTAGACCAGTATTCCTCGGACTTCATGATTGTTCATCCTGTTTTGGCACTGTCTCAGGCGGATTACCGCCCGTGCCACCGTAAGGCTGGTCTAAACCTTCTCTGACTGGCTCTGACTCTTCCTCTTTTTTTCTTTCCATTTCTTCCTGTGTGTTAGTTGTCCAAGGGTGATTGGCGACAATCGTTTCCATAGATTCAATCCCCACGCTGTTCTTAGCATTTGTTATCGCTTCTGTTTCGTTAATGAGGACATCTCGATTAAATATGAAATCAACTTCATATTTTGAATAGTCATTGCCTGTCGTGTTGGCAAGATGCTGGTCTACAAACCACAAAAGCTGTTCCATAGAAGCTTGAAACTCCGTCTCTATGGTGTTTGCATCCATATCAAGGTCATTATAGGCGAACTTTATGGCTTGTCCTGATTTGTCCCCTTTAAAGTCTTCCGATTGAGTATCCATACCACGGCCAAACTCATATATCGCCTTTCGTAGCATAGTTACGTGATTAACAAACGCTTCTGTATCAATGTCAAGACTGAGCGTATCTACACCGCCCGGATCCCTTACCTTTATCACACGTAACTGAGACATATTCCGGCGCATTTCTCCCACATCTGTGCCGTCATAATTTTTAATAACGTAGATACTGTTTGGTAGATCTTCGAGGTTATTGGCGTTCTCACTCATACGCTTGTCGTAATAGTGTTTTTAGAATCTCAACCAGCGGCATTTCTTCGTCATTATACTTAAATGGGACGAACGGTACGCGCTCCCAGTTCAATTTCTCCTGCCCGTTCTTCGTTTGCGCCGTGAAATGCTCTTTTAATTCCTCGTAAAGCATAAGATCGGGGCTAATTGTAGTATCCTGTACCCACTTCATCACACCGTCAGTATCCCATAGCTCTACAATATGAATAGTCTTTTTCGTCTTGGCCTCATAGACTTCCATCGGATAGAATCGGATCATTTTGTCTAGCTCCGTATGGGCACCATCTTTCCACAGCGGTACACACTGTTCTGACGGAATCACCTTAAAGCTCAACTCACCTTTTTGGGAATAGTAGACTTGCAGCCAGCCGATACCTTTATTAATAGCGTTTTTCCCAAGATTCTTGAGTTGACGCAAGAATGGTTTGCCAAAGAAACTATCTAATTGTTTTTTATATTCGTCCGGGCCATCTGTTTGTATGCTGATAGGCTTAGATAATAAATACCCGGTCTTTTGGTCAACTAACTTCCGAACGAATCCGTGAACCAACTTATTGTTAGCCAGGTTCTTGGCTTCGACTTGGGCGCCACCCTCTCCGATGATATATCGTTTGTGTTTAAGTATCTCTGTTTGGTTACGGTAGTAAGCTTCCCCCGTTAGCATCCATTGATAACGTTGTGTGAGTTTGAAGTCATTTACCTCTTGCTGCGCTATCTCACGGTTGGTCATAGGAGCATTCTTATCGAGGTTGTACATTATTTCTTCTGCTAATGTCATAGTGTCCTCCTTCCTCTAAAACTCAAACGTAGGGCCTTTACGCATTCCCTCTACGGCATAACGAAGAGCAGCCATTGCATCGTCAAAAAAGTTGACCGGTTCATCCGTATATGTGTTTGTCTTAGGATCATGTTTCCATTTCCACTGTTGCATTTCCTTAATCGTGTTCGAGCAGCATGGATGGATGTGTATCTTATGTTTCTTGAGCCAGTCAATTTGAGCGTTTACGCTACCCGGTTCCTTGACTACGGCGCTAGCCTTGTACCCTGCATTACGCCAAGTCTTGATGCGGTCAGGCTCGGCAGAATCGCAATACATTGGTATCCGCTTATCCAACTTCCCGTCAGCTAAGGCTATGATTTCGCCCGTATCTTTCTCATGTACGTATATTTCGTTGCAAATAAAAATCTCACCATCTTTGAATCCGACAGTGAGA
This sequence comes from Paenibacillus sp. S29, assembly GCF_049319765.1. Taxonomy (NCBI): domain Bacteria; kingdom Bacillati; phylum Bacillota; class Bacilli; order Caryophanales; family Paenibacillaceae; genus Paenibacillus; species Paenibacillus sp. S29. The sequence goes on from NZ_JBMOUI010000022.1 coordinate 37,696, forward strand.
ATCGCGTTCGCATGATTGAAACCAAAGTCCTGCCCGAATGTCATACTATCGAACATGGCGAACGATGTATCAAAATCATGCACTGTATAGTTAGACAAGATTGTCCCCCCTAATTCGCCCCATTCACCAAGACCATAAATCTTATATCCGTCTGGGTCCCGTTCTTTACGGAGCATCATACGACGGTGGTAAGCATCGTCAATGAAACGGTTCATCAGGTACGTGCTATGGTTCGTTATGATATCCTCGTGCTCAGTGTCAAAGTATTTTCCCTTGATCCAGTGAGTGGCGGAAACCGGGTTAAATGTGAACGTCATCTGATAGTACAGATTCGGGTTATCCAATATACCCCGTAACCGGTCATCGAGTATATCAATGTCTGATTCTTGGAGCTCCGTGGCTTCCTCAACCCATATCCAAGTCAGCTTACCATGAGCAAAGTTGATTGATTTTAGCTTTTCCCGGTCCCTGGCATCGTTAACACCACGGAAAATGACTTCATTGCCAGTAACCTTATGTTTAATACTCAACCTCGATTGCGGCATATCCCAATAATCATCCACTTGGTCGCCATAGATGCGATTGATCGCGGCCTGTAACTCTGCGTATGTGCTGTTCCGGTTAGTGTCATTGACCTTACGGATACAAAGAAGGTTAGCACCCTTATATCGCGAATCTGACAGTTTGATAACGAAGTCTTGAGCCACGTTTACAGACTTGCCAGAACCAGCAGAACCTTTGAATACTCTGTAACGCTTTCGAGTGAAGTTCATTTCCTTGAAATTCGGATTGAACGATACGGTTACGGCGGTCATGACCCATCACCATAATCAACTGTGATGTGTATAGGTTGCTTCTTTTCTTCTCCGCTGATCTTCTCAACTTCACCCTTAAGTTTCTTGATGCGTAGCTGCTGTTCTTCATCGGCATAACCAAGCCTGCACATTTCCTCATACCGTTTAATGAGCCCTTGTAGCGTGGTCATAGCGCGGCTCTGTGCATTCATGAAAGCAGCATGTTTATCCCAAGCGTGCTGGTATTCCCATTTCTCAGATCCGCCAAAAGCATTATCAGCAGATTCGGTTAATACCTTTGTTACATCTTCCTTATCCTCAACGTACATAATCGGCTGGGCGGCTATAATCGCTGTGTAATGAATCATGATGCTGTCCCATATTAGATCAATGGGTTCGCGTTCTGCTATGTGCTCCATGATCTCAATCGTGCGGGGCGGGAAGTATTTTCGAAAGAACCCATGCGTCACAGCTTTGTCGTTCCCATAAGGACCACCTGGGCCACCTTTATTGCCCACTGCATTCTTGTTACCTTTGGGAGCACCATGCCCCGCTGCGTTTCTGCTACCCTTGGGCGGGCCGCGTCTTTTTTGGGATGCATCTTTAACGTTGGACGCATCTTTTATGGATTCGGATGCATCTTTGTCCCAACCTTGCCGCTGTTTTCGACTCTTGATGGTCGGATACTTGATACCATGTTTATCAGCTAGGTCGGTTAAGGAAATATCCGTTGTTTCATACTCTTCTCTGATTGCTGACCAATCCATGACTACATTTCACCACCCCCGACAGGTTATTTGAGTTGGTTTTGGTATAAATTAATTTGAAAATAAGCCGATAATTTCTAATGTAACGCACATTATACATAGGAGTTGGAAATATGATTGATCTTATCCTGTTAATCTTCTTGGCTGTTATTTTCATTGTTATGTTTGTAACAATATGTGTTTCTGAGTTCCTACAATATCTATGGGTGAAAAGGCATCTTCTAAAACCACTGAAAAGATATAAGTCCTCAGTACACGACGAATTTAGTTATCAGTTAGAGAAAAAAACAAATACTTTTGTTGAGTACTATAATAATTATGACCCCCAATCATTAGAGAATTTAAAATTAGAGATTTCCATCAGGCAACAAAGGTTTAGTTTCAAAAGTCAGTTGACAAAATACTTTACTTCAGGTGTTTTACCTATAGTTTCAGTCGGTATAGCAATATCTTCGCTTTACTTTAAAAAAGGCAGCGATAACCTTGATCTTTTATTTTCGGCAGATATGCTTGTAGCTCTCGCATTAGTCATCTGCTTTATTATTTTTATTTTCTATACTTGTGAAACATTCATCCTCAACCCACTTACTGATCACCTATTGATTATTGATGATGTATTGGCTAAGAAGAAAAAGGAATCTAGTTAACACTTCCCGTAACAAATAGCCCCGTGTATCCTACTTAGCTGTCACCTCTCAGCTTTATTTCAGCTTTTCAGTGCACAAAAAACAACGCCCCTTCGCTAGCGTTGTTTTTTGTTATGTTTAGTTTCTGTGTTTTTCTAATAATTTTGTCAGTATTGGTTCAAAATCAATTAACTTCTTCGCTTTTATTATAATCCCTAAATTATTAGGTATGGTCGACAACGAAATCGCTTGCTGTCTAGTTGGTACATCGACAACTCTGACCTCCCCAGTTGTTGTATGTTGTGGCCCGGCATACAACACTCCCAACAAAGCTATTCTGCTCTTACCAATGATCATTGCACCAGATTTATTAACATAATTACCTTGGTTTAATAATAAGACTGGAGAACCACTTGAACCCGGGAAACACGCAGCGTCTATTAAAAACTCTTCTTTTCCATTGTAATCAAACCCAGGATGTGTAGCAGTTATACCTCTTCTGATTATAGGATGATTATTAACTCTATCCCAGAGCCCATTTGGATAACCTATCATGACGATATCCTCGATAGCAGTCAGTTCATTTAATTGCGCATCTGAATAAATCAATTTTTCATCAAGTGTGATATAAGCTAATTCGACTCCCCTTGTTGCCGCCTCATTAACAATTGGAACAAACGGCATTATACACAAATCCACGTCAGGATCAGGATGTGGAATCCACATACTTTCAAAATTATCGAAAATGAAGGTTTCTTGCTCGATACCAGAGAACTTCCCCTTCTCAGAAGATACATTTATGTTGAATTTTCCTTTTACGCCGCCTCTAACAACATGTTTATTAGTCACTATTACAACAACATAGGTTTGCCCATTATCCAACATGCGATAATAAAAACCTGTTCCTGTACTGGTGTTTCCAAGAATATCTATGCTTTCTATCCTAACAGTGCTATACATTAATTGTTCTGAAATTGATAATCCAGAGGAAGAGGACATACATACCACCCTTTATATTTTTTATATAAAATATAGCACGAAAGAGCAGGGTTAGATGAACTATTTATTTTTCTTCTCTTGTAAGACACACAGCGAAATCGAACCGCCTATTTACCTGTTGTGTCACAACAAAAAAAGCACCGGTTAGGGCGCTTAGGTGAATCAAGTAAACTTTTTAACAAGCAATTCCTTCAATGCTTCGGTTACATCTTTAGACGATTCATCTTGCGGGTTTTGAAAAAATGTTACTTCTGATTCTACAATCTGAACTGCCTTACCATTGATGATTACATTCCAAGCCAGCGGATGCTCACTTATGAGATCGAAGGATGCTTCGCGAATGCTATTTTCTCTTTTTAACTCTTCCAAAAGAGAATACAGCGGTTTGTGTATTTCAATTCTTCGAGCATCAATTGCAGCGAATGAATCCGAGATTTCTTTTTTCCAATCTGCCATTGCTCTACCTCCTTTCGACACAACAATTCGACACTAAGGAAGGATATTCCTTTTTTCGCGCCGAAAGTATTAGTACAAAAGGAGGTGTATTGAGTGACCAAAAAAACAAAATATATAACTATAGGTCTAATTATGGGAGTGATACTAGCTGCTTCTCTTGGTGTTTCCGTCTTCAATGCTTTAAAAGAAACGCCAGCAAAGGTGAACAACTTCGCACAATGGTTTGATCAAACATATGGTCACTAATTAATAGCACCTTGCGGACTCGAACCGCATGCATTCCTTCAGGTGCTGTAAACCCCCGGATCAACTCCGGGGATAATGCTACTGTAGTTCTCGAACTACCTTGGCAATATGAGCCGGAATAGCAATACCGTCATGTTCGGTCAATGAACCGTCTGCATGTAACGTAATAGCTAATTGGTCATACTCTCCGTCATTACGTGGTACAGCAGGATAACCATAAGTAGTAGGTCCGCTATAGCTAACCACTTTACCTGTCTTACTTTCCTTTTTAGCTGCTGCCTCTGTAGATTCGATATGGAAGATACCGTTTTTGTCCAAATAACCGAATCCACCATTTCGTACTGCGCTTGCTTCTGCTGGCATGTTGTTTCCTCCCTTTTTTAAACGCAAAAAAACGGCGGTTTCCCGTCGCTTTTCGTCTTCTTTTCACTCAATACTTTCTACCATGAAGGTCATGAGTGATTATTTTATTTGTTGCCCGTATTTCTACCGCGCCCGGGCGGAGCGCCTGGAAAGGATTCTAACCTATTCCTTCCCCGCTTCCATACCACCGCAACATCTACATGCTACTTGTGCTACAGCTCCACCTTTGCGCTCTGTTCCGCAATTGGCTTCAACGCTGATTCAGTATGGACGAGTCCTGCAATGGTCGGGTTAGCAGGAACACCCGGGTATTAACCCTATGTTCCCACTTTAATCCCTAACCACAGACACAGTGCGGACTCGCTACAGACGTATTACAGACGCATAAATTCTAATCCTTGATATTATATAGTCGAGAAAATCTGCTTCAATCTTAGTAATCCTTCTTGGCTAAAGATACCCTTCTTAGCTCCTTTTTCTATTAAGCTAATCATGTCTTCTTCTTTAAGATCTAGAGGACTTTTTTGAAATTTCTGTTTACCGTCCTTATCAATGTTATAGTATGCAAATCTTATTTCCTCTTCATTTGTCTCCTTAATCAAAATACGTTGGATTACTGGTCTGTACGTATCAAGATCAAGTTCCTCTTCCACTTCAACCTTACAATACTTCGTCTCATTAACCATGATTATCTCTCCTAACTTATCCTAATGGATTGTAGTACAAGGATTGCTGTTGATAACATCAGATTCACTGAAATGACATCATTCTTGATATAATTAACGCCTATATAACTCCAATCAATTTCAAAGTCTCTGCAACGGATTCTACCCCTCGCACAATTCGCCTGTCAACTGATCGGTCTGTTATGCTGCTGAAACGGCTTACGGTGCCCCAACGAGTATTCCCACGTATGAACCGAAACTCCATTACTCGTCGAACATTGTCATCCATTATAAGGCTCACAGCCATTTCTACAGCCTCTGTCTTCCGTCTGTATTCCTCCATAACCAGCCGTTCTTTCTCACCTATTGCATTCCTGGCGGACAGGCTATCAACGGTTTTACGCATCCTGGTGTACCGATTCAAAAGGCTCCGGGTTGCCTGCATGTCTGACCTGTTTGCTGTCGGGAATAATTCCATCTGCATCGCCTCCATCCATAGCCCTCCCATTGTACTTTTTTACATAAAATCGAATATACTTGTCTGCCCTTCACGCGGCGAATCTGCCGAGTCCTGTATTAATCCATCATCCAACATAAACTTAGGAGCCTCATAGAGATATCTTTCATGGATCGGATCTCCTTCACGCGAATGAGCAGGGTTCTTTATCTCTGCTTTCTTGGTCCAAACCCAAAAACTCTTAGCAGTTACCATGCCGTTGTTATCTGACATCCAAAATCCTTCCTTCGCTCAATGTGTTCGGCTCGATATGATCAATCAACATATACCTATCTACTTGCACTACACCTATAAACAACAGTACAGCTGCTAATATAGTGGTATAGGCTCTTATCATGGGGTGTCTCCTGACGCGTGTTCAGGCTGCACATGCGTTAGGTCTGGTTCATCGTGAACCTGATCCATCCCCCTATGCATCAGTAGTGCCTCAATTGATTTCTTGAGATGTATATCTCCCGGTCCTTTTGTTGTATAAGGGATTCAGATTCCTTTTGAGTTTCGACGAGTACCTTTATATTGTTTTTCAATATTTCATTTTCGATTTCCAAAAAATATAGTCGTTTTTCTGAATCATCCGCTCGACTTTTTTCTTTTCTGGCTGCCATTGTTGTTCCTTCCCATTCGGTAATGTCGTCCCCATCTTGCCCAGTTCCACATTCCGGACAAACATACTCCAAGCCCGTTTCCTTTAACTCTATGGGAACTATGTCGCGTCCTAAAGTGTTTTCTGTCTCTTCATCCCACTCAGCAGCAGTGAAATATTTAAAACATTCAACACATTGGAAATATCGTGATTTATCTGTCATTGTTGTTCCTCCCATTCGGTAATATCGTCACCCTCTTGCTCAGCCCCACATTTTGGACAAATATATTCCAAGCCTAGACACTTAGCTTCTATGTGAATTATGATGCGTCTTAAAGTATTTTCTGTCTTTTCATTCCACTCTGCAGCAGTACTATATTTAAAACATTTGTGACACTGAAAATAACGTGGTTTATCTGTCGTCACGGGTATGGTTATTGGTGTCCAATGCGCATGGTAATCGGGCCAGTCTGCATCCAACGGAGTACCGCAATATGGAGGTTCCACAATCGGGAATTCCCACCATAGTACAGCTCCATAATCCTCATGCCATTCGTCTAGCGGTCTTGGGGTACGACTTACCTCTATTTCCTTGCGCATCCTTTCCACTTCTGCTTTCTCTTGCGCCAACATGAGCAAGTGATTATTACGTGGATTGCTCATGTCCCATTTGTCTTCTTTAAGTTCCTGTTCAAATCTTTCCTTTTGTTCAAGCTCCCACAATGGAGATGGATTCTTCTTCAAATATTCGAACATCTATATATCCTCCCTTAGTGGGTGTAGGTCCTACACCCTGTATTGGTTTAATCCTCGGCTTTTTCGTGCAACTCAAAAATCTCCATAGCCTCTGTTGCATCAAAATCAATGGATATATCTCCATGCTGTGGATGTGACATTTCAAAAGTGTAAAACGGTGGAGTGAGTCCGGTTTGTCCAGATGAATAAATTTCAAGTATCGTTCCAGGCGCCAACGTTACTGTATGATGTTCGTCCATATCTATCCCATCCCAATACCACGAAAATTCATGCCAATCGGTAAGCTTTACTTTGTCACCTGGCTGAAAAGCCAGATTGTCTAAAATATCACCCATATCTATCATCCTTCCAACGCTCAACCAGGAGCGTATTGTATTGGTGGTTACTCCCCTAATGCCTTGTTGATATGATTAAACGCCGATAATAACGCCTGTTCATCCTTACCGTTAGCAAGTGCTAAGTCCTTCTGTATGGCTGTTTTGGCTTCTTCCAGCGCCTTTTGATATCTGTATGCTTTGTCTGTCATGTTTAATTGACTTGAAACTGATGTATCTAGGTCAGCAGATATCCGGGCTAATGTCCGGTCCCTCTCAGCCAGCTCCTTTTTGGTGGCCAATAGGTCAGCTTCCAGTAGAGCGGTAACCATGCCATTTTCGTCCGCCTGCTGCTGGAGACTGGCTATTTCCTGCTTTGCTCGATTTAATAGAGTGGTTAGGCCTAAATCCACACCTGTCCGTTCAATCACTTTTACCGCCTCCCACCTTTTCGTATTTCAATTCCTCTCCCCGGAATTTTTGGGTTTTTCCGTTATGATCCAGCTTGATGGAGTAGTACATTTTCGTGTAAATCTTCTCAATGTCAACGACTACACCAGATTTTCCATACACTGTTACACGATCATCTCTTTTTGGACGAATACTCATCGCTTATCGCTCCTTATATAGGGGTATAGGGTAAGAGGCTGTTATGCCTCTCCCACACGTTAAAGCCTTACGATCTTTGCCATCTTCACAGGTGTAACTGTATATGTGACCTCCACATTTCTCTCATATTCAATCTTCGATCCGCAAGAACCACACTCAACAGTTCCATCGTCTGGACGTTCCCAAGCATCATCGTCAACAGACCCACAATAAGGACATTTGAAATCTCCATATGCTTCTTCTTCCGGATCTTGATTCAAGGTGATTTCCTTCACTCCATAAACCCTTTCTTTATGACTGACAGCACACCAACGATAATTTTTTCCATCAATCTCAAGAATACAGTCTGTCTCGGGTTCTTCGGGAACCTCCTTTATAAGCTCCATCAATTTATAGTTTTCGTCCCAAAAATGCTTCATATCGTATTTTCTTATTTGCCACATGTATATCTCTCCTTTGGTATAGGGGATGCCCCTAGAATAGTGTTAGACATAGCAGCCGCAGCCACCTATATCCAGCAGATCAATTTGCAATCCTAAGCCTGCTTCCCACTCTTCTCGCAGCTCTCGTAAGGTTAGAGTGTGCTCTACACCTTTTACTGTCCTGGTTAGGATAGTCACGTCCGTCCGGCCTAAATAAGCTTGCATCTCCAACTCTTTTGACTCGTGATATAAATACAGCGGCCTATTATTTTTTAGAAGATTTATAAAATGACTTTGTCCACCCCGAACGCAGAAGCCACCGCAGTTGTTGTGTGCGAATCCCATCTCATATAGTCGCGGAGCCTTGATCCCGTAAAGTTTAAGGTCATTCAACATATCTGTTTTGTACAAGTAGGGCTGCTCTTCATGGGCGCTATGACTCGGTATGGACTCCAACCGCGCTCTATGGCTGGCACACGATGTGACTCTGTCCAATCAATTCCCACGTAGATTAGTGCCTCATGCGGCTCGTACCGGGCCTTGACCCAGTTCCGCGAAAGCTTCTGCTTTAACTCCTCGCTGCATTGTGCCACCCGGCTGTTACCAATCCACTTTCGATCATAAAATACCTTCCACGGATCTCGTCCATCCTGTATCCAGTGAAGCGCAGGAATCCGTTTCATGGCCTCTCCAGCCAAGTCCAACAGATATTCCCGTCGATGATCAATTGGTACATCGCCCACATCTGGAATGCTGTCACATTTATCAATAAGATCAACTGGTTTCGGCAAATCGTATATGAAAGCCGCTGACTCGATCATAAATCTATAAAGGTCCCGGTCTTCGATCAGCGTGTCCGTAAACAGCAGGATCATGCCATCAATACCATTTGCCTCCGCATCCCTAGCGGCTGCCGTCATGCTGCCTACACCACCGCTAAAGCTGTGTATGCGTATCATTGTGTCTCTCCCCCTTATGGAGGGCTAAGCCTCCTTCTTATCCCCTATGGGGCTATAGATTTAATCCTCTGGAAGCAGCTTGTTAAATGCTCTACGGTATAATTCAGCGACCTTTACTCTCTTTTTCTGCCCTCCATAATGAACGTTCACCATGTGATTGCTCTCCTTCACCAGCACCGGGAAGCCTGTCCGTGGGTGCGAAGCAAATACTTTTCCGTCTTCGTCGATTCGATATGGGTAATAGCCAGGGATATATTTAAGAGTCTTGTTATCCATCTTTAATACTCCTTTGTTCGTTGTTATATGAATTATTTATATTATTTCTTGCGTTTCCTCACCGATCTGCCACACCTTTACCTCAATCTCTGGATGGTCAGAATAATACTTGCGCGTTACCAGCGCGACTACCTGAGAATCGTCCTTCCAAGCTATCTTATTTAAGGCATCGAATATACCTTTTACACAGTTATCAATATCAGGTTTGATTGTTGGCAGTTCTTGGGACTCTAGCGCCTCTCTCAAGCGTTTTTTTGTCCACGACTTAGGAAACGGGTATCTGAATCCTATTTCGACCGCTACGGGCCCTTCTAGCGGCTCTGAGAACTGTTTCCGTGCTACAAGTCCGATCATTTGTTTGTAAGACAGATACCTTTGAGCGCTCTTGCTTGTCCATTTGCTTCGTTGTGTCATCCGGACAGCTCCCATAGGAGGTTCGTTTATCACGAAAGTAATCATGCCATCGCCCCCAATGCCCCACCCGGGCGCTTACCTATGCAGCGTTTTTTTATACGGTCTACTGCTAACATCATTACTTCGTCTGGATCACGCCCAAGTTCTTCCCCGATTTGCTGCAAACTAATTCCCGATGACCACATTTCGTCAAATTGTTGTACTTGGTGCTGATCCCATGTAAAGTCCATTTCTTCACACGCCAGATAAATGCTCCTACGCTTGTTTTTCAGCTTGTTGTATTCTTCTCGTGCCATCCGTTACACCTGCCCTCTGGTAGATTTCTTCATGTGCAAGTATTCGATAGTCATAATCTTTAGTTTAGTCATAAGCTGCAATGACCAGTTCAGAATTGGTCATGCTTTCAAACGGTCTCACGTTCGTCCTCATCCTCCTGTGCTTTCTCCCACTCTAACTCTGCTAATCCTTTACGTATGAATTCGTCCCAGTCTTTGTCCATTAGGTCATAGGGGTCTATTGGATTCATGGGGTATCCTCTCCTTGCCCTTTAGGGGCTGTATTAATAGCTATCCTCGTAAGCTACAAACTCTTGTCCAACCAAATTACAAAGCTTTTCTAGCGCACTGTCATAGGCATGGGATAAGGATACGATTCGTTCGCCGTACTCTTCCCGTTCCTGCTTCAGGTCTTCAATGATTTTTTCTATCTCCTTTTTCATTCCTCTATCCCCTCTCCTTGAGCTATTAGAGCTGCTAAACAGATGGCTTCTTGTACAGTTGTAGCCGTCATCCTATACCCTTTCACCCAATAAGGTTCACCTTCTGCCAAAATAAACCTAGCCATCCATCCCCATGAACCGTCGTCCAATTGAGTCATAGCTACCTCTGTAAAATGCGTCTTGCTCAATTTGTCTATTACTTCCCATGCTGCAGCAATGTCAGTGGAGTAGTTAGGTACATCCCTAAAGTAGTCAGGGTAATCTGGAAGTCTGTATTTTGGGTATGCTGCAAGCATGTTATCACTCAATTCAAGCCCCATAACTTTCTCGGCCACCCAAGCATCTCGTTCCCTCAGTTGCATACTATTCCATTTAGCTATTACTTCATCCCTGGTCATAGGGTATCTTCTTCCCTTCTTATTGGACTATGAGTCTTGCTGTATGCGTTTCATAGCGTCTTCACGTCGTTTTGACGACCCGCTATTGTGATAGATATCCATACTTTTCAAAATGCGGTCAAATAGTCGGCCTTTCTTATCAATGACGTTCCCCCACTTATCTTTAAATAGCCATTGCTCCAATTCGTCTAAGTCAAGATTGGATGTAATATTAGTCTTTTTCCCTTGTCTGCCGTTAAGAATAGGAAACAGTACGTCCTTATATTCATCCGCCAGCAAATCCCCAGCTCCTAATTCATCCAGCGTCAACAAATCGCACGATACAGCACCATTGATTACATCTGTCAGTGTTACTTTTGAGTCAAATCTAGTAGCTGTTTTTGCTAGCTTCATGAGCTGCGGCACGTCCAAAAACAAGCAGACATACCCTTGCCGATTCAACTCATGGTGTATAGCCGCCATCAAATGGCTTTTTCCGTTCCCAGGGTCCCCGTAGAACAACAATCCGGTCTCTCTGGTCTCGTAGTATCTATAAAGTCTAATGCCGCTCTATGCACCTGTTCTGTGCCTGTACGTGGCTGGAAACTTTCAAAGGACGCTCGTTTAAGTTCCTCGTTCATGATGCTTCTCGCAAATACACGTTCCATTTGCCCTCTGCGGTGCCTTCGGTCACTTTCTAGCTGTGCCTTTTCACTTTCTTCCTGTACGCATTTACACGCTCGATTAAGGCCCCATTGTTTCTTAGGCGGGAAATAGGTTCTTTTAATCTGCTGTCGACACTTGATGCAGCAGTACACGCCCTCGTATTCATCATCTGCGAACAAACATGTCGTACTTCGAACCGGTGCCCGTGGATCCGTGGGAATCTCCCGGTAATCCTCGCCGTTCTCCTTCTTGCCGATCTTGTTGATTGCTTCTCCTATCGGTGAACGACCAACTGTCCTGGCTGGCTTGTGCTTGACCGTTTGCATCACGTTTTGAAGAAGCTGCTTGTCCTCCGTTGAAAGGTTGAGATTGTTGATGTCCAACTGCTAAACCTCCTTCCAGGTAATCTTTGTATCTATCCTCGTTTAAAAAGCTTTTAGGATGCTTGATAAACTGAGTTTCTGTTTTAAGACGATCACATTGCAGTCTGTAGTTAATAGCACATTGGATTATGAGTTCAGGAGATTCTTTCTTGATAACCTGCAACCATTTTTTATAGCATTCCTTTTTACCAATCTTTCGAGGGTACTCATTCCAGAATGTTTCAAATTCATTAGAGAACATATCTTTTAAATCATTTTTATTTCTTTTACTTTCCTTTCCTTTACTTTCCTTTAAGGCATCGTTTTTTGATTCGTCCGCATATGCGTTCGCATCCAAATCGCATTCATCATTTCCGACATCTTCCGAAGAACCCTTATCTGACGCGGTTTTTTTGCCCCATCGTGCCTCGGCTGCTTTTCTGGCTTTTTCAGATTTTTCTTCTTTTTTCTCCATCCTTCGAAGCAATGATGCACTCCAAAAGTGCGTTTCATCTGCTGCAAAAAGGTCAAATTCAGTGATGCAATCTTGTATGAATTTATGCGCCGTATCAGAATCGCATTGCATTTGTGATGCGAACGCATAGTAAGCGTATTTCGAACGCATATCCAATTTGTATCCGTCTGATTCCCTCATCATTTCTACTAGAATCCAGTACCACCCGTACCCTTCCGATCCATAGACACCGCGCATGGCGGTAATCTTAGGATCGTGACGGGCGTTACTGTCATGAGAGAAGTAATATGCCTCTTTCATTTCACCACCTACTCGTTAGTTAGTTCCTTGAGGGTCAATAAATCCTTTTCTTTACCAATCCGAACAGGGAGCACAATATAATTCAAATCTTCGAAAACCATAGGGGCCATTTCGCCAAATGAGTTCATGTTTGTGAAACCGAAGTTGGGGTCAATCGCTTGCAAAAACCGCTCTTTGATATAGACAAAACCCTCACCAGCTTTGAAAACTCGCAGATTGTCAAGTCCACTACTTGTATGAAGAAAATCCGTTCTAATAGCCTGCTTCGCCATTTCTCTGTTCAATGATATTGGTTCTACCGCGACACTCCTTTGTGGTTCATCGCTAAATGGAGTCTTTTGTAGGAGGTATCCCTCCTCTGGAAATCCTCCGAATATCGACAATAAAACCAATCGCACTTCTCTAGGAACTTCTTCAAAACTGATCATCCAGTTTCGATTCGTAATTGAATGGACACCGTCTTTCAGTGACCAGATAATTTTCTTTTTATCGTCCTTGATCTGCTTGCACAGACCTTTGATGTTAATCCCGTTATTCTTCATTTTCGTTTCCCCTCTCGCTAGATTTAGCCAGCATCGCCATCGCTCTCCGCGCCCGTATCCCCTCTGGAGTTTCATCAAGCCAGTCGTGGCATGCCGTACATAAATGTAATAAGTCCGTTACTCTCGTTTTATGGTTAATGTGCTTACGTCCGATCAAGTGAGCCCGTTCAGTAGCCAGTGCGTTGTCACAAAGCTCACAGAGGCCATGTGACCGCGCTTTAAGCTGCTTATCTACCTGTTGGCTGATATCTCCCTTTTGACGCTGAGTGAGCTTCACACGTTTGCTCTTGGCTGGTTTAGGCGCTGGATGAAATCCGTACTGTATCATGCTGCATGCCTCCAATCTCTAAAAAGGAAGATCTTCGTCTGCTATATAAATCGGTTTGCCATCGTCAGAAAAAGGATCATTGTTGTTTCTGGTTGAAGGCTGCTGTCTGTCTCCACTATCATTCTTGCTTGATTCAAGGAACCGGACGTTATCAGCCACAATTTCAGTGACGTAAACACGTTTTCCCTCGTTGTTTTCATAGTTCCTTACTTGAACCCGACCTTCTACAGCGGTTAGGCGCCCTTTTTTCAGATAATTAGCGCACGTCTCGGCAAGCTGCCGCCAAGTTACGATCGGCAAGAAATCCGCTTCTCTTTCGCCGCCTTGACTCGTAAATGGACGGTCTACAGCAAGAGTGAAGGAGCATGTCGCTACCCCGCTCGGCGTATATCGCAATTCAGGTTCTTTAGTCAAACGGCCGATCAAAATCACTCGGTTTAACAATGTGGTTCCTCTTTTCTTAATATAGGTTCAATTCTGAAAAATGCTTAATCCGGTCGATTTTCTTGGTCTTACGGCAGTATTCGCACCGCTCACATCGAACAGGCTCAGTCTGACCTGACTTGACTTCCTTCACGCGCTCAATGTTGTTTTTCACTATAGAAAGACTCTGCTCGATAATGTCATAGTCAAAGTAGATGATTTCATGGTCCGGCGGATTCTGCTTGGTCACGACCACCATATGCGGTAGTAGCCAATCTTTCCGGCCTGTAAAACGCTTTTCAACCTCAGCGTATACAGACATTTGAATGGTATATCCGTAATGTTGTAGGAAGTTCTCATATACCCCTGCGTCCTTGTTCCACCACTTGCCGTCGATATCTGCCAGCACTTTTAAGTCGGCGAATATCCCCGTAACAGGCTGATAGCTGTCCAGCATCACCTTCCATGGAATCCCAAACATCTCAGCAGTCATAATAACTTCTTTCCGTCCAGCCAAAGCCTTCATGACTAGCGGATCGTTCTGAAGAACTTCAATCAGCTTGTCGCAATGACGGAAATTAGATTTCAATTCACCTTTGGTCTTACCTTGGCTGCTATACATTTGAGGGTTATCCTCTTTGAATTGTTCAAGAGCCCCCTCATTCCAAGCATGCACATAATGTCCTTCCATAAAGGCTATTAATGGCGTGGGTACATACTCCCCACTGATCTTAGCCATAGCTGCCGCCTCACACCCTCCATAAGCTGGTAGAAAGCTTTTGAACTGGCTGACAGACATATAATGCCGGTCCGCTTCTGGGCTGAAATAATTACTCTTGTTCAGGTCCATCGGCTGGTACCTCTTTGATTTCCTCATACTCCGCATCAATAATAGTTGCGTTAGGATTCAATGGACTTTGTTGCTGCGGCTTTGGTTCCTTGTTCATATCAAAATCGCTTGAATCCTCAAAAGCCTGCGCCTGTTCGATGGTGTCAAAATCAAGTTCGATATTCTTGCATAGCCTGCGTAAAACAGTCTTTTTGTACATTTCCCCGGGGCTTTTTGTCCAAGCCTTACCAGTTGACTGTTTAGAGTAATCGTCCCTTGTTTTCTCGATTTCTTTTAATGACATGGTTTCATAAATCATTCCACCATCTTCAAAGAGCGCAACAGCAAACGCACCTCTAATAACTCCATCGTTAAATGGCAGTGGTTTAAAATTAATCGTTGGTTGTCCGCCTTCGATTTCCTCGCTGAAAGCATCACCTTCACGCACCAACTTTGCGTAAATATCCTTGACTTTGCGTGTGCTGTATTTCTTAGCAAGCTTCTTTTCGCCTTTATAATCCGTTTGGAATTGTAGACTTTTAATCCATCTAGGCTTGTCTTTAGTACCTAAATTCTCGTTATAAGGGATCGCATAGCATTCCTTGTTGAAGAAATCTAATCCCAAGAACGCACCCTTGAGCATCGTTCTAGCTACACTTTTAGCGTCACATTGTTCGATATCTTTGGTATCTTGTAAAACAGCCATGCAGTTTTGCAAAAACCTTGTCTTGTTAAAGCTAGTAGGCATTGCTTCGCTTTTTTCATCCAACATTTTGTTTAGGTTGTCGTGAATGACTAATAATTTGTCTGACATCTTTACAGCCTCCTAAAATTTTGATATAGTGACCACAAATGTTTATTTAAATGTTTCTGATTCGACTCTGGTTGCCGCCAGGGTCGTTTCACTTTCTAACGCATTACGCACGTCATATAGCGCTTCGAGCACATATTGCAACTTACCATCCCGAAAAATTAACAATGGCTCTACGATGTTATTGAGCGATTTACCACGTATTTCAGTTTCGGCTTGAAGCTCCTCCAGAACCCGGATAGCTTGTTCTAACGGCGTTTTCACGTTTCATTCCCTCCTTGTGCTCACGTCTAATCCGACGATACTCCCGATAAGCAACATCACTGTTGAACCTGAATTGAATGCTCCCGTTTTCTTGCTCAATGGCTTGTCCACCAACTTGTAACAAGGCCTGTAGATCGGAGTAGCTATTGCTTCCTTTGCAACGAGTTTGCATATGCATCGTCTATCACCCTCACTAGGACCTGATTTTTACACTCAACAGCATCCAACATGCATTCTTTGCAGTGTGGTTCCTCATGTTCGTATACCAGATACTTTGCCTCAGCTCCGCATCCGCATCTGATCACCATATCAAACCTCCCACTTAATCTTTTGAGACAACTCAACATAACGACCAAAGGTAATGCGATTTTTGATAAGGCCATATTCCGGTTCCTGCTCATACAATCGGCCCAAGTATTCCAAATGCTCGTCCGTCAGTACACTCAACCCCGTAAGGTTCTTAGTGACTGCCGCAGGTTTCTTACGCCACCACCGCCACATACCTATCAACTCCCTTTGATAGATTTGGATTAAACTGTATATGCTCCGTAACGAGCGCATTCACGTTCAGCTTGGATAAGGTAGTTTATTTCAAACCATATTCCCCCGACATTCACATACAACAGGTTGCCAATGCGTTTACCGCCGCAGTATTTACGCTTCATATTCATTCTCCTTCTTCTAATCCAGAATAGATTTCCTTACGGTATTCTTCATTTGCATCTCCTAGCAACTGTTCCAGCTTGTCCATGTTTTCTGCTTGGCTTTTAAATCCTTGTGCGGTTCTGTCAATTCCGTTGTTTGCATACACCACAGATTTATTAGACAAGTCTTCTGCTACTGCTTTAATGCCGTCTAACACGTTCAACATGTCATCAAAATCTAACGTACGGATAAATTGGATAAGTTCACTTTCTTGTTTAGTTAAATTCAAGTTAATCACTCCTTTTTATTAGTCCACCTTAACGCTGTACTTGATTGCCATTTCCTTAACAATAGCTAGATAGATTTCCGTTAATCGCGAATCCTCAGCAATTGCTTCCAACTTACTAATTGCATTGATCTTCGATTTAGCGGCACCTTCCAGAGCCATGCGCTTCTTGATGTTTTCCTGCCGGATGCCCAGTTTGCAGTTCCCGCGTTGTTCAAGCAGTTCGTAGCTCTCGCTGTTCACTTCTGAGTAAGCATCATGACCGCCGCGTTTCTGAGCTATTTTATTCAGTAAGGAGCGGACTTTCTTGCGCCATTCTGTGGGGTTCAGGGCCAAAATTTCGGCTTGGTTATCAAGTTGCTGTTTTACGGCGTTCACATCATTTTTTAGTTGCGAGTTTTCCAACTCTACTTTTGCAACAGCCTGGAACATATGATTAAACATTTGCAATTCTGGCGATAATGCTTGTGTATTGATAGTCAATTCGTTTCGCATTCGCTTGAATTCGATTAAAAACTTAACTTTCATTTTCATAGCTTCTGGAGTTGTATATGACATTGCGACAATAGCAAAGGCGTCTTCTGTCATTTCGAATTTTGGGTACCATTGTCTGTTTTGATGATGTTGATACTGGGTTTCCCCAAAGTTGGAGACACCCCATTCAGCTTCCCCAGCCTCTTGAAGCTTGTTAAGTTGCTGGCGAATATCTCTCATTACATGGTCATGGTCTTTACCAAACACCTCAGCTACGGTCAAGCTGTCTGTTACGGCTTGTCCTTCGTGTATAAATACCAACTGAGTCATGCTATTCCCCCTTTATTGCTGGCACCTCTATGAGAGGGACAATTCAAATAATGAAAGTGCTTATCTAAGAAAGCACTCATTTCTGGCCCTCGAATCATCCAACGTCCACCATCACAGCCATTGGTGATAACGGACATTTCACTTTTATAATTAGGATTAAGTAAGATGTTTTCCAACAGCCAGTCACGTTTGCGACAGGTTTCTAATTCTAATCGCTTCATATCCCACCAAGATCCATTTCCAAACCCCTCAAGCGATTTTTTTATCTCTTTTTCTGCTAGATCCCGAATAAACTCAGGATCAATGACTATTTTGAAATTTGGGGATACCATTTTACCTCCTCCTTTGCTACTTTAGATTTGAAATCAATCTCTGTTGAAAACAGATATTCAATTTCGCATTCTGGGAAAAACTTATTTTTAATCATTTGAGCCTCATCATAGTAAAATCTGAATCTGCCATGTACTTTATCGCTCACTGTTCCTCGTCTCATTTTTAGATCGCGAGAGATATCTGAAATTGTTACTCCTTTTTTTTTCATTTCTGAGCGAAGATTTCTGTACAGCATCGCCTGCCCCCCTTCCTCATGAACGATATTTCGTTCATGGTCAAGTAGTCAAAATGAATTTCATACTAAATTTCGTACAAAATTCATTTACAACATTATTGTCTTAATGTAATATATAGTCATGTACGAAATATCGTACAATAAAGAAACGTGGGGGTTAGGGTTAACGTGGAAAGAGCCAAAGTGATATCACGATTGATCGAAGAAAAAGGATACAGTAGACGAGCTTTCGCAGAGTCAGTAGGGATTCCATCAACCACGCTTCAGTCAATGTTAACTCGTGGTGTAGGTGGAGCGGCAATTGATAATGTTTTAAAGGTTACGAAGGGACTCGGAATTACAATAGATGAACTTGAGAAACTTGCGTCAGGTAAGGAAGAAATTTCGACCTTGGAAGCAGCTGAATTAGCTGAATTTGAGGCATTTATTAAGAATCCTGAACATGGGATATTTTTCAAGGATTATTTAGAAGCGCCAGAGGAACGAAAACGGGAGTTAATGCAATTTTGGAAATTCATTCAGGAAACAGAAAAAAACCGTAAGCCCAAAGATCGCCAAGGAGAATAATTAATTCATACCATTAATCGCGGTTTCAGCCAGCGGGCTGTCTCCTCCTACCCATACATACGAACATATATTCTTGTTTACGGGAGAATTGCCATGATATCTCATTATGAAGCTACATACTTGGAACACTCTATAGAAAATATGTATTTAAAGAATGGTATTACTGAACCTCAACATATAACCATCGAAAAAATTACTGCTGCTTTGAATATATGGATTTATCCATCTTCACAAAAAAGCAAGGCGTATGAATCAGTAGCGGGATTACGCAGCGTACTTTTGGATAATCGCTTGCCCTTGAAGGAACAACGTATTGAGTTTCTTCACGAAGTCAGCCATTTGCTTAGACACGCAGGCAATCAAACAATAATGCCTAAGGCGTTCATAGAGCTCCAAGAGGCAGATGCAGATCAATTCGTCCTCTATGCTTCAATGCCTTTTTTTATGCTTTCTAGACTCAAGCTTCCGGCCTTATACAACGATGCCCTTTTATATCTATCTGATATATTCGAGGTCCCTATTTATCTGGCTAGAAAAAGATTGAATCAAATCATGCGAAGGAATTATGAAGGGCAAATACGGACAAGCATTGAACAGCAGACCAATACTGCGAAAGGGGTGATGTCTAAAAAAATACCGCAGATTTGTGAACCAACAATTTATGCCTATTACGATCCATCTTTTACTTATGAGGGTCCGTCCCAATTGGTATTCCATCTAGATGAAATTACGTTAACTCAAAAAAGAGAACTTCCAATACCTTTGAATGGTCCTTTTAAGCAGATCGAAATTGATGAATTATTGCACTTTGAAGGGGTGAAAATTCTTCAGCATGACATTGTTTATTTCGAACCTGGAAATATAAAACTCATGCTAGGCCGAATAGTCCGCAGATACGGCACAGGCTCTAAAACTTTACTATTGCAAATGAAGGACCTAGAAGAAGTTATAAATCGGGGCAGAATTTATTGAATCACGGAGGGAAAGGGTTATGGCTAGCTTTCAGAAGTACACAACAAAGAAAGAAGGAAATATGTGGCTGTATAAGTATTACACTGGCGAAATCAACCCAGTAACAGGGAAGAAAAAATCGTCTACCAAACGTGGTTTTAAAACCAAAGCAGAAGCAAAATTTGACGCAGCCCAAACTGAAAAGGAGGTAAAAGACGGTAAATTCATCATACAAGATAAGTCAATTACTTTTGAAGAGGTTTATGAGAAGTGGTATGAAACCAATTATAAAAGATTTAAGCTTCCAACCAGAAAAACAGTTCGCTCATGTTTTAAAAGTCAAATTCTTCCACACTTCGGTAATATAAAAATAAAAGATATAACCCGTTCATATTGCCAAGATGTGATTAACAAAATTGCAGAAGATATTAAATCAGTGGAAAACATGAAGATGTATGCCAATCAAGTTTTCGATTTTGCAGTCCTGATGGAAATAATCAAGAGCAATCCAATGGATGTAGGCATCATCATACCAAAAAAAGAAAGTGATCAATTAGCGGGGGAACAAAAAATGAGAAATTATTGGGAAAAACACGAAATCAAAAAATTCCTTGGAATAGCCAAGCAAGCATATAGCTATCGTGATCAATTGATGTTTCACCTATTAATTTATACTGGCGCGAGAAAAGGGGAAGTTCTGGCCTTACGTTGGAACGATATAGATTTTAGAGAAAAAACAATTAATCTTGATAAGACATTGTTTTTTGATAAAAAACTTTCACGCCTTTGACCTCCAAAACGCCTGCCTCCAGACGTGTTCTTAGTTTAGATGATACAACCCTTGCCTTACTAAAAAATCACCGTACAGAGCAAAGCAGAGGCATTGTGCAGCCAATAGGTTTTAACGATGACAGAATGGTTTTTACACGTGAGGATGGAACACCAATTCGCTTGGCCTATCCAAACGACAAACTAAATGAAATCATTCGTTCTAACAAATTACACAAAATAACCGTACATGGCTTAAGACATACCCATGCATCCCTTTTATTTGAAGCTGGGGCCAGCATTAAAGAAGTTCAGGAACGTCTTGGACATTCGGACATTAAAATGACTATGAACATTTACACACATGTAACAAAAGCAGTAAAAGAAAAAACTGCTGATCGGTTTGAAAAATTCATAGAGTTTGAACCTCCAATCGCTGGTTCAGATGTGGTCACGAATGATCAAGAATAATAAATATGGTCAAAATATGGTCACGGCACTTTCTAGCTCAAAATTAAAGCCCCTGACCAGTGATGAAGTGCACCCCTTAGAATAGACATTGGAATAAACCCCTGGTTTATCCGATGAATTTCTAGGGGGTGCATTTTTTA
>NZ_JBMOUI010000023.1:0-45614 GCF_049319765.1 Paenibacillus sp. S29
GGTACTTTATAATTAATTTATAGCGCTCTTTTATGAGCGCTTATTACATATGAATACCACATTGTATTGTATAGAGATCCATCTAATATAATGTGGTATTGATTTTCTTGTGGATAAACTAAAAACGCCTGAACATTTGTCCAAGCGTCATGTATGTACCTCTTATACAATTTTGATTCTTATAATCTTAACGGGTTGCCCTACAATAGCGGCAGCTTCTTTCTTGGCTTGCTCTTCGATCTCAGTTTCGTCATTAAGCTCTGTCTGGAAACCAATAGACTTTCTTTTCTCGCGCGGCCCATCAAAATACATATATTCAGCAACAACACTGTTCATCCTCTCACCTCCAAATTAAGTATAACAAAAAAGAGCCCCGAAGGGCTCAAGCAGATTTTTTCGCATTCGCATTGTAATCTTGTACAGCCTTTTCGATTACGGCCCGTATCTCCTGTTCTGTCACATTGATACCCATCACTCTTAGTTTTCCGATCACATAGTCAATAGCCTCTCGCAATTTTTTGTCACCCTCAGAACCCTTGAAGACAGATTCAGCATAGGCAACAGCCTCAACACCAACCTTATGAAATAATTCCCGGTCCTTTACTGACGTGTTAGCCATATAGTATTGTTCAGCTTTCTTCTGTGCTTTCTTTATTGCACCTGTGGCGATGGAAGCTAAAAGCGAAAAAAACGCCATTACAATAATGGTCACATACGGTTGAGCCGCTTCTATTAATTGTTCCTTCATTATATGTCACTCCTCTTATTTTATAGTTTAGGGAAAATATCTACCCGTTTCGGATTAGTCTTGTCCCAGAAAATACGTGCTCCAAGCGCTGTAGTTAGCGCACGAGCTGGCACATGACCAATACCGTTGATGTTTACCGTCTCTACTGCGTCGCCGTTAATAGTTACTTTACCGCCTGCATAGCCGATCTTACCGCCAAGCATCTCGCCAATTGGTCTGGATGGCACAAAGGTTACATTTTTTATGCTGTAACCCACAAAGTCCTGACCACTTACAATGACCTCCATTGTCGGGTATGGCGCTGTCTCTGCTGGTTTAGGAGTTACTGGCGTAGGCGTAGGTGTTGGCTTTGTATCTGGTCCTGTAAATGGCACGCCTACGTGAGCACACAAGCCTTTTGCGATGGCCAGAGCAACATTGTTTTGAAAGTCGTTGTCAAAGAGCGTTGCTTCTTCCACTGCGTTGCTGATAAAGCCTACTTCAACCAGTACAGCATCCATTGTGGTAGAGCGTATTACCTGAAAGTTACCATAAGCTACGCCGCGGTCTCTAAGCCCTGTAGCTGCTGCCATATGCTTGTGTACAGTGTTAGCAAGGTTCTTGCTGGTAGGACGCATATAGTACGTCTCTGTGCCTGTTGCATCTGGATTGCTGCTGCTATTCGCATGGATGGATACGAAGGCATCCGCACCAGCTTTGTTAGCGATGGATACACGCTCTTTAAGCTCCAGAAATACGTCTGTACCACGTGTGAGAATCACCTTTAGCTCAGGATTATCTTTTAAAAATGCTTCCACCTTAATAGCCATAGTCAGGTTAAAATCCTTTTCCTTCTTACCTGTTGGCCCGAGTGCTCCCGGGTCCTTCGCTCCGTGTCCTGCGTCAATTACGATCGTCTTTTTCCCCATCTCGTTGTCCCTCCAGTTGTTGGATTTGTCGGCATCTTGGGCATAAGTAAACGTCACCCAGGATAATAAAAAGGGCCGTCTTGGCCCCTTCAGAAAGTTTGGCAAATCTTCGTTTGGCGTGTTCGCATCCCATTCAATCCCGGCCTCCTGCATGATTAAATCTATCTTGGATTCCATCCGCATCATTCGTATATCTTGTTCCTCGGTCAGCAGCCAAGGAAGCCACTTCCGAAGTAATCTTTTCACTTTCTTTTGCTTCAGGATCAAAAATATTATTCCGGCTGCCGTCGACAGCGAAAGCCCATTCTTGATGATCTGTTCTGCTGCTGAAATTATGAAGTCGTACATTGCTGTCCACCGCCGGGTATAGAAACTTGTCTCGTGCTGTCGGGCCGAGCAACCATAAAACCATATTCAAAAACTCTGGAGATACCGCACACTCGCGGCTATCATCATCCAGCTCTATATACTCCATAATGACCTCCATAAAGAAAAGGACCGCCAGATAACCCGGGGTCCTTAATAAGGTGTGTAGTTAGTAATCATTACCACCAGTTTCCATATTGTAAACGATTATTTAGGAAACCCTTGCATGGTTGTTCTAGCAATTTGATTTCTCTCTGACAATAGCGGTTCAATCTGTCTTCGTTTTTCAGCAGAACTCATTGTCTTGTCAGCTTCAATATCCCGGATACTTGCATTGATCTTGCTGATTTTTTTCGTTGCTTTCTCCAATACCTTGAGATCACGGTTTCGCGTAAAGGCTTCTTCGTTGAGATTGGCTGAAGCTTTTTGGCTAGAAAGCTTTTCTTTTGTATCGTACATTTTTTCTATTGATTTGGTACTTTGTAACGGATCGACTGTAAATGCTTTTACGAATGGCAATTGTTCCATTCTTTTTTCTGGTGGATTAGGACGATCTACTAACCCAGTCTTCTTGAGAATAGCATCTGTAGCAGTTGTCGCATAATTACCAAGACCAGCAGTAAGCCCCTGAATCGTGCTATCCATAATACGTGGGGATGAGAAGTTTTTGAAAGCTCCTTTTCCATCAGTCGCTTTATTTACTACCCCAGCGAGAAACCTTGCTGTTTCAGTAGTTCTTACTGGATCGTACTGATCTTTATATTCTAATCCTTGTTCACGTTGTGGAATAATTGGACCTTGTCGGAAGAAAGAGTAATTGGACATGCCCTCTATAAATGGCCACAAACCCGTAATTTGTGCAGGTAGTGCAGCATCACCAAGCATGCGATTAACAAAACCATCAAATGCATCAGGGTCATTTTCTTTCGTGAATTCCAATGCGCGCTCTGGCAGATTAGCGAATAATGGTGCTATATCAAATGGCTTGGGAATCCGGGCTACTGTATCAGTGCCAGGAATAGCAACAAGCCAAAAGGTGTCGCGCATCCAGTCAGGAGATTCACTTATAGTTTCTTTTTGCTTCTCGTTTGCGAATCGACTATTCAATGCATATATTCCTAAAGTTGGTAGCGTAGTAGACACAATCATACGGGTGGTTGTACCGATAGGATCTTCTTTAATTGCACGAACCAATTTTGATTTACCTTGAATGTTCGCATTAAGAAAAGCGACAATTCTATTAGCTTGACGAATACCTGAACCTGCACGCGCGAAGTCCATTAAATCACGTGAACGATATGCCGCTTCTTGAGGGCTTACACCCTTCCGCAATGCAGCCCGATACTCACCTACTTTTGTTGCAGATTCCGTTACATCTGTAATTGTTCTTAGCATGTTTATGAAGGCTTTACCAGTAAAAATGTTTACGATCTTCTTGCTCGGCTTCTCCTTCAACACCGATTCCAACGCTTTGCGGTGAATGTTTCTATCCATAGATAGCACGTTACCGTATGCTCCAAGATTATCAATCCACTCTTGATACAGTTTACCCTTTGAAATGGACTGGATTAAACCTGCGCCAAAGTCAGTAATCGGATTAAATCCACTTTTGCTCACTACATAAGCTTGCAGAATGTCACGCATTGGATTCCGCAAGCTAAATTCAGGAGTGAGTGTGGCACCAGCACGTAATAAAGAAGCAGGCTTAGATAAAATATTCATCAACATATTTCCTGATTCTTTATCCAAGTTCATCAAAGCTCGGTACACTTCCGGTTCTACCTCATACTTGACGCTCTCACCGTTTTCTTTTACATTAATCACGTTCTTCCGTCCAACTTGTTCGTCTGGACCTAAACGACGGATAAAGTTTTCATCCACGTCTTTTTTGGCGAGCTTCGAAATCTCCATAGCAACTTTGTTCCGTTCAGATGCGTTCACCGTTTGAAAGATATTACGGACCATATTTTCAAGTGGATCGACTACTTTCTTTTCAGATCCTTTTAATGCCTTGATTGGACTAGCAACGTTGGCAAGAGATTTTGATAACCCACCAGCAAACGCCTCGGGGGTATCTTCGAATGCACGGAATAAAGGTATATAATTCTTCCACCGATTATCCAGTACATCAGCTAGTTCTTTACTGATTACACCACTATCAACAAGCTCTTTCATCATATCCTTACCGACTTGTACCAACTCTTTACGTGCTGCTTCCATCTCTTCTGAACCATACTTTTGAATAACTGCTGCAATCTCTTTATCCGTAAAACCTGATTTGTAACCAGCGGCGTTAACGTCCTTAGCGTGTACAGCAAGTGCGTACTTTCCGATATCGTCAGCTGTATATCCCGCCTTTTCTGCCGCTGTTACAACTGGCGCAAGACGTTGTTTAACGATCTGGTTTGCTTTTTCTGGCGCACCTTTAAATAACCTAGCTTTCTTATACAAACTATTCTCTGCACTTGCTACGCGTCCTGTTACGCGCTTCTCCAAGCCAGCCAAAGACTGAACATCATCCTCAAATTGCGTTCTTATTCTTTCAATCTTCTGTGAAAACGATGTCCTGCGTTTGTTGACATCCTTACTAATTTTCGCGCTAAATGTGTCAGCGTCACCGATATCCTGACTATTGAACCTTACGGCATCATCGCCTTCTTTTGTCGCTAGACGCTCCTGTTTTCGAAGCTCCTCTTTTGAAGCACGGTAGGTACTTTCTGCATGAGGACGAAACTTTTCGCCAAACTCTTTTACCATTTCTTCTGTCCAGTCAGCAAACTTTATAGTCCCTTTACCCATCTTGGCAGCCCCAATAATGGTGCGATCACCCCATTCTGGAAGGGGGTTGGAGTTAAGATTGTTTTTTCGCTTATTAATACGTTCTCTAGCAGCTTTTTCTGCTTGGTCCAAGTAGTTGTATACCCGGTCCCTGACTCGCGGTTGTTGGATGGTTCTGACGATTTCCTCTGCTTCTATTTCTGGTGTTATTCGTTGTAATTCAGCATTACTAGCTTTGGCATTAGCCGCTTCTAGCCTCTGTTGCCGTACACGTAGATACTTGGGTACAGCAGGATCATTTATATCAAATGTTTGCTGACGATTAATGGACGATTCACTCACCCGTTGGACAGGTTCACGACTTGATCCAGGCCGAGAACCTACACGCTGGACAGGCAATGACGACTCACCGACAAATGTAGAATTGCGACCAGCCGGAAGGCCCAATGGTTCTGGTGCCCAGTCTGTAGGGTTTACAATAGCATCATCTCCACGCGCCAAGCTTGAGCGCTGTCCAGCTTGCGCCATGCGTTGGTCACCACGACCAAGAGGTAGAGCGAGTGTATCCTCTGTTGGAGTTGCCCCTCTGGTTCTTCCTCTGCCAATGCCAGCTCCAACACCTCTTATGAGCAAGTCGCCGCCTGCTCCAAAAGCCGCCCCTAAACCTGCGTTATGCAGCATTTCCTGTCCGGACGTTTGATCCTGATTAATACCCATGGCAGTATTTCCTACAGCACCAGCAGCTGCACCACTGAGAGCGCCACGGGTAAAGCGGTCCGCTGTCCCGGCACTTACTCCCGGGATTCTAGCGGCTTGTCTGCTAATTGTATTTGTAAGAGCGTTCCCGGCACGTGTGGCAAGTACGCCTTCAGCAGCTTCTAGCGGGGCAGTTATTAGATTCTGTCCTTGGATACCAGGAGCAGCAGGATTGATTGCTAATGCAGCGATACCACCAATACCCCCAGTGATATCGGCTACTTTATCCGCTGTCGCATTACCTGTTGTAACGTCATAGTAAGGTTTATCGCCTGTTACAGCGCTACCTATTTGTCCAAACGTACGTGTAGTAAATTGCCCTGGCTTATTGTCCAATACAAGACCAGCAATACCCTGTGCTAGTGGTTTCACTGGTGCGATTGCAGGGAATCTTTCTACATCTTTATCTATGCCTTCCATCCATTGTTCATATGCACTCAATGGCTTGATTGTCTTGCCAGTTGCCGCTCTATATGTGCCTATAGCGTCCCGATTTCCCTGAGTGGCTTGGGCAAAAGTAGAATTCTCAATAAATCCAGGTCCTACAATGAGTGAAGGTGGCAACTTAATACGGTTATTTTCACGATTAGCTGCTTTACGTTGCATCTCTTGCCCTGCATAGTTCAAACCTTTATTTACAAAGTCTTTTGTTACATCCGAAGTCGCAACATTTTTTATCACACTTGGTAGGGAAGCGCGTGTATCTTCTATCATGCCTAGTTCCATTTTACGTTTCTGTATAAAACTTAAGTTGGAATTGGAGTTTGAATTACTCGCAGGAGCGGAATCAGCAACCATTCCTAACTCGCGCTTTCTCTTCTGTATAAATGATTCAGCCATGTTTCACCCTCCTATCTCAACATACCCAATGCGTCATTCACTTCTGATTTAAACCGCTTCACAACTCCACTACGTACAGATGGGGAAGAACTAGGGAAATACTTCATACCGTTGTTCGCTGCCCTCTCTGTATAAATGCGTCTGATAATTTCAGCGTCTGACATATTAGGAGATATACCAGCGTTCTTGAAAACTTTATTAGCGCCCCCAACACCGTGTTGAGTAGCTGTAGACCAAAGTACACTCTGCAAGGCTTCAGATCGTTTGGAAACGTCTAAGCCCGTAGATTTAACAATTTTTGAAACAGCAGGAGCAAAAGTGCCTTGTCTCATATATTCATGTTGCATAGCATTGAACTGTTTCGGATTAGATGCCGCTATTTTCTTCCAAGCAGAATCGAAAGCAGCCGTTCCTGGTTTCTTACCAGCCAGTTGCTGATACATGCTTGGGGATACATTTTTCAGGTAATTCACAAACGAATTCACACTGCCTGTATTTGTGGCAAGCTGATATGTGCCGTAGGAAGCGCCCCCAATGTCCCCGGGTGTATGTGCTACAGTTCCGGGGTTGCCACTGGATTCATATTTACTTGAGAGCGTCCCAATCCCTCCTACGGCTGTTGTTTTGGGGGCTGCCCATTCCAAGCAAGTCCATACCGTTGATATAATTTAAATTGCTCATATTCAGTCAAAGGAGCTGCAAGTATGGACCTTTCCAGATCCGGTTTATTTGAAATGAATTCATTGCCATCAGCATCCTTAGATTTAATTACTTGACTATCCAAGTAATCTTTCGCATAGCTTTCAGCCGTCATACCTTTACTTGCAGCAGTCCGATCTTTTTCTACTCCATATTCGAATTGACGCGCATCTAGCGTTCTTATTCCCTGTGGAATGCCTGTTAAAGATGACAATTCGCTTGTTACATAACCAAGCTGGTCAGAAGCCGACCATGCATTTTGTAGAGCCTGCTGATCCACTGTATTACCAAACTGAGCTGTAGAGAAATCATTTTCCCAACTTTGCTGTCCTTCATTAAATTCTTGTTGTCTTGCAGCAAGACCGTTATTAAAATTCTGCTGTTGGGCTTGCAACGTAAGCGGCGTATTTGGATTATTGGCTTGTCGGTTAAGCCCTTGCCAGTCCTCTTGAGGCGTTACAGCGCGTCCGGTCATTTGGCTAATAGTATTGGCTGCATTAAGATTGGACTCTTTCCGCTGTTGGTCTACTTGCTGTCCTTGTAGTGTCCGTGTACCTACACCGACGTTCTTGGCAGCCTGACCAGCATTAACATTGGCACCATAAAGACTTGGATCAATTCCCATTGCTTGCAATTGCATCCGTAGTTGATCGGCTTGCGAACTATATCCGCTCCTTTGCTCCGCTGTCACACCTTTAGCCTCAGCTTGATTCTTCAGAGCAATTATATTGTTCATCGCTGTTCGTGCCTCTCCAGACAGATAATTACCTGTAGTCTGTGCCTCGGCCAAAGGCTTAGTAACATCCTGTTGATATTGGCTAGAATACAGATTAACTAGATTGTTGATTTGACTTTGTCGTGCGTCTCTATCGTAATTAGCCTTGTCGATGTGTCTGGTGTATGCCTGCTGCATGAGTTGCGGCAATGTTGTATTAGCGATACTCTCCATACTTCGGTTGGCTAGTTGATTGGCTACAGTATCAGACCAACTTGATCTACCTTGACCAGTAGCCCGTAACCTAGCATTAGTATTACGCTGCTCTGTTGCTAAGTTAGCCCGTGCTTCAGCAAGCGCAGATTGATACGCTGGATCTGATTGAGCGTCATATTTAAACTCTGCAAGTGGAGCAGCTTGCGTACTAGCTAAACCTGACAAAGCACTTAATGTCTGCTCTGTCCGCGGCGTAGGCGGCGTATACGCTGTTGTAGTGGTGTTATTACGTACATTGTTTGCAGCTTGCACCATAGGTGAAGCCTTAGCTACAGTTGGCACAGCTACAGGCTTAGTAGGTGTCATACCCTGCCAGGCGTTGTTAAAGTTTTGTTGCGTTGACATTGCGGAACCATTTGTAACAGAACCCGGCTTAAGAAAGTTTCTACCGTTCACCGTTACGAAACCATCTTTGTAGCCTATTTGATTGTTTTTAACACCCTTGTTGTTTAGTGCCTGTCGCACACCGTAATTATTGGTGGTTGCCATATTGAACCTCCATTCTAATGCAATAAAAAAGGACTCTCGTATGAGAATCCCAAAGTTTTCCTATTCATATTTTTCAATCTCTACTAAAATTATATATTTAGAGAGGAGGTGAAGATATTGAAAAAGATAAAATTAAAAATCGTACCAGAACCACAAGATGGAAAAGTCACCGTATTTGTTAAACCAAACAATGACGACAAACGCCCATTCGTCGTTGGATCAGGAAGCTACAAGTTTGCTTGCGGTTTCTGTGACCATATCTTAGCTCGAGGAGTTGAGTTCAAGCAAGTTCAAAATCTTGCATTTAAGTGTCCGCGTTGCTCTAAATATAACATTTCCAACAATCCTACTCCAAGAGAGCATTCTTAATTAAAATAGGTTTCTTTAATTCATAGAATTGCTTCCTTAAGGAAACATCAATGTTCATGATTACTGGCTGGTCTCCAACAAGTTTGAAGATCAGCCATTCTCTTACGGATTTCATTTTGATTCCTCCTAATAGAAAAGGACCCTCGTATGAGAATCCTTTTGCTCATTATTTTATTGTTGTGGTTCTTCAACTGTTTGAAGCTTTGCTAAGTTGGCTTCAATATCTTTAACGGTATTTTCATAATCAGCAAGTTGCTGCTCATATCTACTTATGATTTCCGAATAATCGGCCTTTTCCTTATCGGTTGTAGCTTTATCTGCTTTGTCTTTTTTATCAGCAATAAAATCCTTTAATTCTTGAACTTTCTTATTGTTTTCAGCTAATGCAGTTTTATAGCTTTCTATTTTTTCTAATCTATATTTTTCTTTTACCTCTGCGGTGTTCAATTTTGCAGCACCATCCTTTTTAGTGCCATCTTTCAACACTACATTTTTACCTTCAACTGTGACTGTATATCCAGCCGCTTCACCAATAGAGCGAACAGGAGCATAACTCTTTCCTTCTACTACAATTGCCTTATCAAGTTCTTTTCCATTAACTGAAACGGACGTTTCGCTCTGAACTTTTTTCCCTATCAAACTTTCAATTTCATCCGCAAACGATGTTGCTCCTATTGTAAATAGCGCTCCAGCTAAAAAACCAGCGACAATTTTCTTCATGATGTGTCTCCTTCGATCCATTTTTCACCAATATAACACATCATTGCTGGATTATGAACCTTCTAATGCTTCAAGTCTATCAAAAATTTCTGATAAATCTTGTTGTAGAGTCCTGCTAGTGCTCCTATTATACAATCTGTTCCAGTTTTCAAAGTTTACTTTTTCAGAGACCGCCATGTCTAAATCTCCACCAGTCACATTGATAACTAAACCGCCTACTCCAAATAACTCCATCGTACCAGACACGTCATTCAAACCGCCTCTTGGAGTTCCGTTAAATATCCATTTTAAAGCAGGTGTTCCAGCATAGTTAGGATCAATAGCAATGTAATGATCGGCACTAGAAAAAGCTGCTAATATATTTCCTTCACTACCCATTTCAATTTTAGGATAAGCTCCATCTGTTGAACTAAGCAAAAACTTAGTCAACGTAACTAAGCCACTCTCAAACACCTTAAACGCTGCCTTGGCTCGGTCCGGGTCACCAGCCCATATACGTAGGTCATCTTCATCCGTTCGTGCGCTAGATAAGCCTACAGCACCGTCTTTGGATTGTAGCTCGGTTTTATTGACGTTGTAGCCGCCAATCTCACGGACGTTTTTACTATCTATAGCGCCGTTGACGATGAACTCTAATTCTTTAACAACTCTCGCAAACAAATCCAACAATTGGTCATGACTGGTCTGCGCTACTACCTGTGGAGCCTGAAACATTGCCATGAATATACCTCCTAATAGAGCGGCAACTCACGTTGTTGTCGCGTAAGTTCGTGCAGCTTAAAATAGCCTGTACCCTCAAATTTGATGCGTATATAATTTTCATTCGCCATCTTCGCGGTAGGTATGATTACCCGATGCTTAATAAGGTCAGCAGCTGGTGCAATCTCACCAACCTGTACCCAATCGTTGCCGTTAATAGATGGTGACAGCGATATCTTTACTGAGCTGTTAGATAGCAAATCCACGACAGCCCATAGCTTGTACATCCTCAGCTTTTGGGCGATTGAGCTATTGTTAAACGGCTTCGTAATAAGTGACCATTTAACGTCCTGTGTGCCATCTTTAGAACTTGAGAATAGTTGTAGCACTCTGCCCTTGCTATCACCTACATAGAGGTTGCCGCTCATCTCTGCAAAGCACAGTGGGTCGATATCATTAAACATCGTCCAAGCTTGGATGCGTGGGTCATAATTTAGTATGTCGTTTTGGTGAGTGGAAAAGAATAATGTTTTACCGTCTGTCCCTGCACAGCTTGTGCTGTTGACACCGTTTATAAAGCCCTTAACGACCTCGCTAAACGATTTATCAGGTAAGATACCACCAGTATATTGATAGACACCATTTAAGTTGGCAAAGTAAATAACACCGTCCTGCGTGATTACGCTTTGATTGTTACGCACGCCGATACGGTCAGCCACCATCTTAGTGGTAAAGTCCGATGGGACACCGCCGTACATCTCATGGAGACTGTTAGGCATGCCGATTGTAAGCTTGGTTAAGCTACCGGACAGCATATTCACGGTTTCCCCTGCCATGGATTCCATTTCCTTGCCGTAGCTATCCTCGTCATCACCGTTGTATAGCTCCCACTTTTCTGGTTGATCCAATGCACATGATTTAATCTCCTTGCCTACAGCACACCACAACCTATTTTGGTAGGTGGTAATATAGTTACCTTTGGCTGGTGCTCCGGTTAAATCAGCTACTGCAGTACCGTCATAATGCTTGATTGGATCTACTCCGTTGGCTCCTACTAAATGGATTTCTGACCAGTTGCCTTGGAAGTTCGTAAATGACCATCGGGCCGAGGTATCCAGTCCGGAAGCTAGCGTTTGCCAAGTATTATTGTTAAACACTCGCCATGTACCGTCCCCGAATACCGCATGCAGCTGCTGGTTTTTCCAGACTCCCAGACCGAGCACTGACGTACTTATCGTACTGCCAAGTACGCTGTAACCGCGCCTGGTTGCTATGACTGGGTATTCGTCCAATACAAAGTTGCTGATGCTGGTGAACAGGTTATCTGCAATAGAGAGAGGGTCGAAACTGCTCAACCCTTTCCACTCTCGTACTGTAATTGCTTGCTGTATACCGGGTAGCGGTTGGTAATTGGCTTGTTGATATTGGATTGCCATCAAGTCACCACCGCTTTCTGGTAGTTCTGTGATGCTACATTCCACGCCGCTTTGTATTGATTCTCGTAATTTGAAGCCTTAACGGAATCATCCATACTATGAGCGATGTATGCAGCAAGAGCCGGGATATACGTCCAGTGATACTCTGCTGGCGCATCCGGCTCTATGGTTAAGTTGCTGCTTGTATAGGTTGTGGTGCCAATCCTACTGTACCTCACCAGACCTCCTAAACCTACTGTATACGGTGGAGGCGATAGGGTTAATACTTTCGTTCCATCGTCGAATCTAAACGTATTCTGTAAAGGATTAGGTGCGTCTGATGATAGTACGTGATACTTGACCACACCGCACATCACGTAATCTATATTTTTAAAGCGGACATTAGCAGATAAAGTATACTGGCTTTGATCCAGGACTGATGTAAACGAATCAAAGACTGGTATCTTCACCACGTTGAAAAAGTCCTGATTAATTGCATTAAGCCAGATCAACTTATCTGCTGTGTCGACTGCATTGGGTACCAGTAAATCTACTTCTTGGATAATCTCATTTATTTTCATGTTATCACCCTACGATTTTGCGACTTCGACTGTGACTTCAAATGCATTATTAGTGTTAACCACGTTGATTAAAGTAAGAGAGATCTTAGCGCCTTCGCTGCTCACACCCCAACGGGAAATGTTGAGCTTGGCTGCTGGTCCGATGTTGGATGTGCCGATCACATCGGTAATATTGCCCTGTTGAAAATGAGCATCAGCAAAGTCCCTAATAACCACCAAAAACACACGACTGACAGAAATGATATCTGTTGAGGTGTCTTTCATGGTGATTGTGAAGGTGTGTGTCTTCTTGCTGTTGTCAATTAGCGAGTCTGTCCAAAAATCAAAAGTGTGCTCTACACCATACGTAAGTGTGGCCTTTTGGCGCTTGTACGTCCCAAGGTTATTGACTACCGAAATGTCTGATGCTCCAGTCAATAACGATCCAAATGAAGCCTTATCCAGGTTACACCCGGTAAAGTTAATGTTTTTACTACCTGATCCCGTCACAAGGTGCGTAGGTTTCGCATTACCCTCCCAGTAATCCATCGTAAACACGTTGCCACTGAATACGATATCTTCACAATTTATCATCCGTAAGTGTGTTTGTTGCCAGTCGTTTACATTGGAATAACCGGAAGCCATCATTACATTTCCGACAAAGGCTAAATCCCTTGTGTTATTCATGTAGATGCCTTCGTTCTCGCCTCGGTCAAAAACATTGCCCACAAACGTAGAACGCTGTGTGCCAGTCAGCGATATGTGCATGTCATTGTACTCTATTTTGTTGTTTACAATGTTGCACGCCGACCCGTTGTATACCATTCCTATCTTGCAAGTGTAGATAAAATTATCAAACACTTTGGAGTCATAGAGCAGGTTAATCCCAACATTGGCGTTAAAGATAGCGTTGCTATTGATCTGCCACTGCTGCCCCTGTGTACCGCCAAGGTCAAAACCTATTGCAGTGTTAAATCCTGCCCATTGGCAATTGGTTACCTGGAGCAGTCTTACCGATCCGTCGATACCGTTAGTCACCCGGCTTTGACCTACAAGAGTAAGATTGTGTATCCCGATGTGACTGGCACCATTAGCCCTAAATAAAAACTCGTCGCCAATCTTAGCGATAATACGTGATGGTCCCAGGTCATACTCGTAGTCCCACGTCTGGTTAACGCCCATCAGAGATATACCGTTGTATAGGGTGAGCTCACCAGCGTAGTAACGCCCGGCCGGGAAAAATATATATCCGCCTACCAGTTTCAGCGCATCTATCGCAGCCTGAATCGCCGCGGTGTCGTTAGTGACACCATCACCCTTGGCCCCATAGTCCTTAACGTTAAGCGAGTATGTGCCTTTTTTGACAAAAGTGTTTTTGTTTGCGACCCAATCATTCAAGTCTGATACCTGTTGCGGACTCATCAGGCCGCTCACAGTCAGCGTTGAATTTGGTATAGGGTCAGCTCCATCGCTCAAATGAGACGATCCATGCAAGCCGGGGATTGCTTCTCCGGTAGCCGTGAAGATTAATTTGTCTTCCTCTGGATTCGTTGTAATGGCTATACCTGTGCGGGCCTCAAGGGTTAATGTATCTTCCTTATCATCAGCCACTACCGGGAGCTTCCCAGGTACTTCTATCGTTTTAAATGCATTCTTAGCAAAATTGTCGTCAGCATATTTCTTCGCGTTTTCTTCGGCTTTATCTGCCTTCTCCTGCGCACCCATTGGGGTTTCGTACCTTGGATTAAGCTGTGAACCAATATCCTGTGTTGTGTTAGGACGCCATGGTAGCACCAATATCATTCACCCCTTTACGGCCTACGTCCTAGCCGTGTAAGTCTTATATGCACGTTGTACAAGCTGTATGTTCCTGCACCTGACTGCGATGCTTTAAACGTAATTACATCCGTTGCAGCCAAGTATCGTTGTTCTTCAAATCCCAGAAACGTAACTGCGCCAGCTCCAAACCCAACTACTTGGCGGCTCGTCAGCATCGTGCCATTTTGATTTATTGTCAGATCTAAGCGGTTCGTCGCTGGCAAATCCTGCACAGTAGCAAGTAGGTTAATGCTATACCAGCCATCTAACGGGATTACTACGGTGCTACCGCTGCGCATGCTGTAGCTATCCTCTACCACTGAGGTTATTGGCACATCCAGTACGGTCGGACTCGCTGGCAAGGTTAGTAGACCGCTACGAAGGTACGTAAACGGGAAATCAGCCCACGTTAGATAGCCTTGTTGCTTTACATAACCCGTTGTTGCTACCTGAGTATTGTTGGTTGCCGCCGCAGCTGTAGGAGCCGTTGGTGTACCTGTAAGTGCTGGACTGGTAAACATGGTAGCCTTGCTCTCATTGGTTACGTTGCTTAGTCCTACATCAGCCTTAGTTAGCGTCACGACGCCAGTTTTCCCGGCTACACTCTGCACAGGTGACATAGGAGTAAGCAACTCCTGCCAGTTGGCTAATAACGTAGGGTCAGTACCCTTGAGAATATAAGACTTGCTAAGGTCAGTCCTGACAGCCACATCACCCGTTTCGGCTACAAGAGCCAACATATCGGCTTGAGTAGCTACCAAAAACGTATCGGTGACCGCTATAGCTGGCACAACAACAGCATCTAGCTTGCCGTTTTCATCGAGCACAGGTACGTTTCCGGCTGCTGTGCCAGCGTCCAAGTAAGCAGAGTTACCAGCATCGTATACCTTGCTTAATGGGATAGGGTCAATATCTACTGGCCCAGTTGCCGTTACGGTGATTGCTCTGTCGTCCGGATCTTGTGTTACCCGTATGCCGATGCCCTGTAGTATCTTGAATTCAGTCATCTTTGCATTAGCTGGGATTCCATTTATAACGGTAAAGGCGTTTTGGTTGACCTCTGCACCCCACTCAATGCCGTCTAGCTTGTTATGGTCTGTCTGAGTAACATGGACTGTCTGATCGGCAGCATGATCCTTAAAACGATCATCTAGGGCATCGGTGTACGTCTTAGCGTTCTGCTCGGCTTTGTCTGCTTTTTCCTGGGCGCCAAGCGGTGTTTCATAGCGCGGGTCCAGTTCTGCCGCTGTATTTTCACTTGTATTCCCGTGTTTCCATGGATAAGGATTAGCCACGTTACCACCTCTCCTCTATTACATAACGCTCATAACCACTTGTGGCCGTGCGATAGTCGGCAAGTAGCTGCTGATAGCGCACATCAAAGTTGTTGTTTTCTGGCATTATATCGCGCAGCACGCCGTAAACCAGCAACATGTCCCAATCTGGATCGAAGCCTGTTGTTGATTGCAGATCAGCCACCGTGATTTCCGGGTACACGGGCGTGTAAAATATCTTAATGCCATAGGCCTTCGCATACTTAGGTGGTGGAAATATACCAATCTGACCAGCTACAAAGTAGTAATAGGTATGTTTCATGCGTTCGTTAAACTGCCTGAGCGGTATCCTGTGCCAATCCCGGCTATCGTCGTGACCTTCGCTATTATCGTAGATTGCACGGCGTATATCGACGTCTGTGACGTTTCCTGGTGGGCATGGCAGATCATATAAGCCCTCGCCCACAACGGTGTCTATGGCTTCTTCGATTACCTCTGATTGCTGCTGTGCTGCGGTTGGTGTACGCAACAGCATATCTCTTACGTTAGTCAGCTTCCGCAAGATAGACACGACTGGGATTTTGTTCTCCGGTAGCTTCTCGACTATTTCCTCTACTACATCCTGTACGCGCATAGTGGCACCTCTCTTAGTACAGCGCTAAAATATTGGTTGCTGTCGTCCCAGTCGCTTTGATCTTTTTAGCAGGCAAAAATAACGGTACGCCTGCTGGTACAGCCTTAATCGTTACCTCATTACCTGACGGGCTTACAACAGCCACATCGCCACCTACACCGCAGTAAATACCTACACACTTACCATCAGGCAAGTCCGCTGTATCGATTGGCGTGACAGACACGTAATCACTTGCTTGTTTTACGGGTAGCGGATCTAGTCGGCTTGACATTCTCGTGCTCATCATCTTCACCTCTCGTTTGCTTTACTATGATTTCAAGCAGCTCATTCGTTCGCTGCTGCTCCTTAACCAGCGCGTTTAAAGCGTCAATCTCCATCCTGTACGACATCACAAGTACCTCCTATACATAAAAAAAGGGAGCAATTAGCTCCCCTTCTTGGTTTCCATTCCACCGTTCTTATCAATCCAATCACGCATGGAATTATATGTTTCAACCATTTGCTTTTGTGAGTCGTTGAAGTCGTCGGATACCTTCAGGCGAGGAACATACTTGTGCTTGGGCGTTACACCCTTGCCGCCTCCGCTCACGGTCCATTCAACATCTTTTCTCACGGTGCCACCACCTTTACTTTCCAACTACCGGATGCCAAGTCGATAGTAGCACCAGTTGGGTTGAACAAGGAAAATTTAATGGCATTAGCAGCAGATACATAAGCCTGCACCTGCACGCCTTGCAGATCGTATGGAGGATATACCTCTACACGTCTGCCAAGGACAGCGCCAGTTACGGTAATTGCGCTCGACACCGCTCCGGTCATCGTGGCCAAGGAAGGAGGATCAAACGTTACTGTCGCTGCAATAACATTCGAACCTCCTACGGGTTGGCCCGCTACTGTCAGGCTGTTAGTCTCAATAGCATCAAAATGTGTTTTAGACAATTTAACCCCTCCTTATACTGGGAAGTGACCGAAGCCCCATGTCCAGTCAATGCAACCAGAAGACTTACGCATAATCACGCTGTACTTTGCAATCTCTGTATCAAAATCAACCATACTGTTTTCTTCCGGTTTCCGACGATCAAACCATTTCATAGAGCGTTTCATACGACGACCGTCGGCAACAATCCAAGCCTTTTTATTACCTTTACTAAAGAACGGATTGACAATTACCTTGATGTCGCCTTCATAGATATTGATGTTGTGGTCAGCAGATCCTGGCTCATAGCCTTCACCTTTACCGCTGATTCCTGCAATTTGAAAGGCTGCACGTTTGTTATACGGCGCAACAATAAGTGTGTCTGCCATTACCGGAATTAGATTCCCTCTGTCGTTCGTCCATTCTTGCATAGCTACTACAGTGTCGTCGAATGAATCAATTGTCAGAGCATCAGTGCCTTTGTTAGATTGCCCTGGGCCTGTGTCTCCAGGTGCCAAAGGATGGTCGGTGGCAAACAAAGCCTTTCCATCAGGCAAAGAAGCATCATATGTCCGACCACGGTAATCAACTGCTCCTGTCGTCTTATCGCCGTTAACAAACCATTGTGCCGCCATGGTTTGACGCGTATAGTAAACCGACTGTGCCAGTGATTTAATACGATCTTTAATAGCGGTCAATTTCAAATCGTCGATGAAATCACGGTCAATTTGACGACCGTCTGAAAATTTATCATGGCGGAAATACTTCTGCCAGAGTTCATTGATATCAGAGTAGTAGACTTGTTTGTTAGAATGACCCCATTCCTCCATTAATCCCTCTCCGCCAATCATTTCGATACTCTCTACTGCCTTGTCTGAGTTTTGAACATCGAACATTTCAGGAATATAGTCTTTCATTCCCTTTACCTCTTGTGAGTACAACTCCCTAAACACAGGTTCCAGAACTTTTTGATCCCAACTCAATGCACTTTGTACCATAATTTTATATCCCCCTTATATTAAAGCTGCCGATTTTTAACTTTTACGCGGCAAGTTTTTGTATTTGTATTGATCTCTTCGACAGCAAAAGCACCGCCTGTAATGTCACTGGAAAGGATGGATAGCCCATCTGTAGAAACATCAGCCGTTCCTACTCCAACAACAAAACCAGCGTCTGGTGTGCCAGTGTAAGGAGCATCGTACCAGTCTCCTTCACGCGCTAAGGCTACTTCAAGAACCTTGTCTGTGCCAGCATCTAGTTTCTGAGTTGCAAAACCAGCTACAGCATCACCATTACCAGCCTTAGTCCAT
Source organism: Paenibacillus sp. S29 (assembly GCF_049319765.1). Taxonomy (NCBI): domain Bacteria; kingdom Bacillati; phylum Bacillota; class Bacilli; order Caryophanales; family Paenibacillaceae; genus Paenibacillus; species Paenibacillus sp. S29. The sequence continues at coordinate 18,291 of NZ_JBMOUI010000023.1, forward strand.
CGACCACTAGCAAGCTTTACAGCTTCACCTTTTACAAAAGCTTCGCTATTCGTTGCAAGAATGTGACTCACACGCCGTTGTGGCGCTCCAAAATCGTTGTATACCCAACTGAATGCCATATGTTTTTACCTCACTTTTTTACGTATTTTTTTGCTGCTTTTGGATCAAGGTTGAAGGCCGCAAAAGCACTCGCCAAGTCCTGCGGCACTTCCGGTTCCATTTCTGCTGATGCTTGCGTTACCACTTGAGACCGCTTATTTAACCGTTGCTTCTTGATAACATCCTGCTCAGTGCGTTTACGTTCGGCAGCCAAGAATTTATCCCGGTTGGTCACCTCATAAGCATGTACTGGCTTGTAACCCTGCTTAATGAGTGCGTCCATTTCCGCAGTAAGCCACTCCGGTTTTTCTCCTTCGGCTGGCGCGTTCTCGACCAACTCAGGGTGCTGATTGAACAGTTCTTCCCAGCCTTTAAGTAGCTGTTCCTGCTGTTCTTCCTGCTTGCGTGTCTCCTGTGACTTGGATTCACGCTCAACCACTTCACGAGCTTGTTGTAACAAAGGGTGAGCGTCTAGGTACCGATCAAGGTAATCGGGGTCAATCCCAGCGCTTTCGGCATCCTCACGCAATTGCTGTTTAAGTAGATCAAAATCATCCTGCTTTTTTTGTATTGCCTGTTGCTCGATTTTGTCCAAGTTGGCGAGGTATTCGTCTGCCGTTTCAAACCCGGCGAGTTTGGCTGCTCGCTGCAAGGCTTGTTCAGCTTCGGTTCTACGTTGGCGCTCCTTGTCCAGGCCGAAACCCTTCTGTACTAGCTCAGGGATTTGGTCATCATCGACTTCAATCTCTTCTTTGTTAACTTTGACTCTGAGCTTCTTGGGTTCGTCCGCTATGGCTGGCGGCTCGTCCTCTGGCTCAAGTTCTTCGTCTTGCTCCGGTTCGTCTTGATCTTCGCCCATTGGTTCATCCTTAATGATGCCGAATTCCCTCAAAGCTGCGTTGATATCGACGTCCGGTGTATCTGGTGTTTCCGTGGTTTGAACGTCCTCACTATGGCTGGTGATTTGTTCATGTTCATTTCCTTCCATTTGTGTTGCCTCCTATCGGATAAGCTGCTATGGCTGGCAGCAGAGATAAGCAATATAAAAGGCCGCCCCACGACTGGGAACGGCCTGCATTATTCGTTTGTTTCTTCAATATAACGACCCATGATCATCATCTTGGCAAATTCGATCATGCCCAAAGCTTCTATATAAGTTAGTTGGTCTGGATTCTTATAGTCCACATCACCTGTAAGTACATCAAACTCAATAATGATTTGTTTGGTCATTGTAGGGGCATTCACGCTACACCCCCGCCCATCTGATTCATCAGCCCACCAGCTACCTTACTGGCTTCAATGTCCAGTTTCTGTTGCTGTAGGTTCTGGTTGAACTCCCGGTCTTGCTGCTCCTGCATCTGCTTTTGTCCAGTCAACTCACCAAGCTGTTGCTGCATTTGCTGGTTCTGCTGCTGCAACTGACCAAACTGTTCTTGCATTTGTTGTATCTGCTGTTGCATACCGGATTCTTCTTGCACACGACGATTAATTACATCCATTGACTCCATGCGACCATTATCAATGGTGTAACGAACAGCCTCACCATCAATCATCGGAAGTTGTGTGACTGGGTCTACCATTTGCAGCATATTAAACGCCATTTGGATGTAATATTCTCTATCCTGTGGTTTATCAGCACTGATATTAACCAGTATGTCGAATGCAGGTACATACTCCTCGGCTACATCATGAATTTCAGGCACTTCCTCGCCTGTCGTTGGATCAATAGCAGTGTTGCCTGTGTCATACTGTGACGGCGCCTGAGATACAAGAGAATCCCTACTAACGCTGACTGAACGCCCCGTTACACGCGCTACACGCTCCGTGGTGTAGAACTGCGCCATAAGCTCAATGTACTGCTCAAACACGTCTTGCAAGGCTTCCTCTATCGTGTCAGTCACCGTGTTAAGACGTGTACTTGCAGCAGCCATGAGTGACTTGGCTTGCTCACCACTGGTTACATTACTACTTGCCTGACCGTTCGCACTGTCAAACTGTCCGGGCAGCTTCTGGAGCATCTCCAGATAATATTGCTGCATATTAAGGACTGTTGATGGAACATTAACGCCTTGCAGTTCTCTAATCTTGTTACCAGAGATCGCGCCAGGAGCTGTTGGAAGCATGGCACCCTCAGTTGATCTCTGTTCCTTCCAAGTGTTTGGCTTAGTAATAGCGCCTTCCTCGTACATCATGCCGCTGCCGCCCTGCTTAGCCATAGTAGAAACTGCGAGTTCAGCAAACTTATTAAGCATGATTTGAGGTTTGATCATATCCCGGACAAAACCTTTGCCCCATGCATCTTGCTCAGAAGGGTAAAGGGTACGGGCTGTAAATGGATATTTGCCATGATCGTAAAAATAGGACTTATGCTCAAGGAATACACCATTTGAGCTAATGTAGATGCAATGTACACCCTCCATATTTCCTTCTGCTTTGGCATAATCCTCTGAAGGGTCTTTGCCCTCGCTTAGTTTCGTTTCTGCCTGTTCACGGAATAACTCTTTATCATCGTTACTCATCATCTTAGGTAGACCACGATACCAGTATTCCAACAGTCCAGCGGTTTGGGATTTTTTCACTCCAGTTCCGTAACTGGCTCCATTGTCTCGATTAAATCCCTCACTACTCACACCTGTGTGGTTGAATATTTCAATATCATCTGTGTTTTCGTCAGATTCAACCTTTCCCCCCTGTAAAGGGAACCGTTCTTTGAAATATTCCAGCGGCTTTCTAGACTTGATAATAATGGCGCCCATTTCCTGCAAATTGATAAAATCTTTTATGCGCGGATCAGGAAAAAACGTAGCCAGATCAACAGGAATAATATCGTTCTGACCTACAAATCTGTTTTGCCCTCTTCCACCCTCTACTGTCGGATCAAAGATGGTTTTAAATATAAGTGGACCGTGAATGACCATGCGTCGAATCGCCCGGATATACTTCTGTTTGAACTTAATCTGCCTTAGTTCATAAGGCATGTAGTCGTTCAAGTCAGATGCTTTCTGCTCGTCACCTTCCTCCTGTGCTTGGAAATCAGGATAAGGTGCCCAACCAGTAAGTTTGCCGACAATAGACTCAACTTGGCTGTAGATGATGTTGTCTACGCTATTAGGACGTTTGCGCGAGACAGCTTCAGATCGTAACCCGCGCCAGTGATCTCCCATGTAGAAACGCTGTTCTTCTTCCCAATGTCCCTCGACACTCTGTCTTGCAGAACGAGCCTCATCAAAATCCCTCTGCACCATTGCCACAATCTGTTGTTGCTGTGGTGTATTGATAGGCTCTACAGAGGGCTTATCGTCTTCAACACCGAATATCCCAGCGAATTTATTCTTCGCTTTTTCTAGTACAGTTGACACTGTGTATCACCCCTTTCACGCAAAATAAAAAGCCGCTAGTGGCGACTTGTGTCTTCATCATCTTCATCTATGTCAGGATCATCATGGTAGCTTAGTGGTTTGCGCTTTGGCTTGTCATCAACTACTACAGGCTGCTGATACGCCTTATATTCCCCGTAGTCCTTAGCCATCAGCTTATTGGTCAAGTCCTGTATAGTCTGTTGCTGAATCATCGTAATTCGGTATATAAGCACTGCGGATATGCCCGCGCCTATTGTTCCAACTGTAAATACACCAGCTATAAACTGTATGTCTGTCATCGTCTCACCTCACCAGAATGTTTCTACGCTTGATCCGTCTCTATCATCGTCATCAGCATCAAAGTTTCCTGCACCTTTACCCTCTGGTATAGCAGCCCAAGGTGTATCGTTGTACACCATCGTATGCACCAGTTCCCCAGCAATGGATATCGTGTCCACCTGATCGTCATGTTTACCACGTGGGAAACTCAATAGCTCATCCTCAAAGTCAGTTAACCATGGCGCATCCTCGCGGTGATAAACCTTGCCTACCTCATAACGTGCTGCAATTGGTAAGCTACGAGTAACCTTGTCCTTATCCACTTTGATCGGCATCACACTCATGCCCTCGCGGGTCATCTCCTGTATCAAGTTGGTGCCAAAGGTCTTATCTTCAATCGCCTGAAATGCTGGCTTATAGCGGTAGTTCTGCTCCTTCATCAGCGGCTTTTGGTCAGGACCTGTGATATGCGTCCGGTACACGTCATAAATCAATATGTCGTTGTCTGGAGTAACATAAAAAGTCGTGACGACAAAGTAATCATTGATGGTCTTTTCACTGTTTGCAGTGTCAACCGTCTGGAATACTTTGCATCGCGACTTTTCGTATCGTTTCTCACCAACGATAAAATATTTGGTTATGACGTGCTCTGTTTCCTCTTTAAAGTAACGGAAGTGCTTCCGTTTGAAGATTGTACCGCCTGCTGCGCTTGGCCTTTGCTGATATAAGGCATTGAATACATATGAGCCAACGTCCGATTTGATCTGATCGAGACGCGGAACATCAAAGCCAAATTCAGGCCAAAGCGCCTCTCCAGGTTCTCGGCCTAAGTAATCATTATCCTCAGCTAATGCCGGGAAGTTGATTACCGTCCAACGCTCGCCCTTATGTGTTCCTTCACGTATCTCGTCAGCTTCTTTCTTGAGTAATCGCCCAACTAGGTCGTCTTCATGCCATCGTGTCATAACGACTATAATGCGCCCGTCAGGTGTTAAACGTGTGTAGAGTGTTGATGTGTACCAACTCCATAATCCCTCTCGTATAACCTCACTGTTGGCTTCCTCAGCGTTTTTTAACGGGTCATCAATAATAGCTATGCGCGCGCCTTTACCAGTGATAGGACCACCTACACCAGCAGCATTCACACCACCACGATATCCGTCTATGCCCCACGATTCAGCAGATTGCCGGGCAGATGATATCTTAACGCCAAATACAGATTCCCTATCAACAAAGGTGTCTCGTGCAATCCGGTTGTTGTCCCGGCTCAGTGACAGCGCGTAGGATGCCAAGATGATTTCATCGTTCGGGTTTCTGCCAATGTGCCATGCAGGGAACTTCTTGGACACCCTCTCTGATTTACCATGACGCGGTGGCATCGTTACAATCAATCGTTTGATCTTGCCGGCAGACACATCCATAAGTGCCTTATCAAGCACATCTAAATGCTTACCCTCTGCATCTCTGCCCTCACTGTCGTAGTCAATGAAGAAGCCAAAATCATGCTTGGCTAGTATCTCCCATTGCCTACTGAGTGGTACTGGCTTGCCGTTTCCATAGCTGTTTAAGAAGCTCTGCACTGTCTGGGTCTGTTGTGATGGTTTGTTCGACAGTGTACTCATGATTGTGATTCACCTCGCCCTGCACATCTGCAACCATTTTATCTACTGGTTTGTACCCAGCTCTATCAAGCAAATCCCTTGCCGCAACCAATCTATCTTTATGCTGAGCAGTCTTATCATTCATGATCTCTAACATAACTTCTCGCGCCTTAACAGCATCATCAGCAAACATCATTCGCAAGTCCTTGTTAAGGTTCTGTTCAGTTTTGTTAAGATATTGTTGAACTTCAACAGACTTTAACAATCTGCTTCCCTGACTTGATGCTGTTTTCTCACTATACCCAGCAGCTATTGCAGCATGAGTCGCATTGTTACCGTTCTTCAAATACTCGTTCACAAATAGCATAATTTGCGGTCTCAGCTCTGCCATGTGTCTACCTCCTCTCTCCAAACCAACTGTAACACTGTAACGCCATCATCAACGCTATACATCCCGGTAACCAGCCTATCCTAATGGCTATCCTCATGTACCATGGGAACTCCTTTAGCTCAAACATAAAGCTTACTGCGATGTAACAGATACCTATACATAGTAATAGAATCATGTTGCCTACTTTCTTTCCTGAACGGCTATTGCCAATGCTAACAAAGCTGTTGATCTTGCTTGCATCAGTGTTGCTTTAGCTTCCTCAGATATGTGTTTACTCAAACGTGTTCCGATGCTGTTTATTTGACCTTCGCACATTTCAATGACTTTGTCTTTATTCATTTCTTCTGCGTTATATGCCAACTGTATCCCTCCTTATAGGAAAACCCTCTATACGGCCTCCATTTCATTAAGCTATTCGGTCGACTCGATGGCCTTCGGCAAAACACAAAACCTCTACAGCAGATGTTTTAATTTCTCGTATGCCGTTGTACCTTCTTGAACTGTAATATCAAGGTGTTCCAAAATTAGTTTAATATCCTCAATTGTTTGCACCTTATCCATGTTAATTTTATGAAACACACTCAGAGTAAATAAATTCCTATTGTCGTTGCTCAATAGAAACGGATGTTGCGCCTTCTTTGGCTCTTCATTGTCCATTTTATTCTCCTTTCCAACACAAAAAAGCCACTCAAAAAAGTGACTTATCCCGTTAAATATATATTGACGTACGTAAATATGTTTGGTATAATTAAACATGTAAGGAGGTGAACAATATGCGTAAAACGAGAAAAGAAGAACGACGCGCTGATAGAACTGCTAAAGTCGTGCTAGTGACTGCAATCATTAGCCTGACAACTTCTATCATCACCCTCATCACCGCTCTGGTTCGCTAATCAGACGACCCGAAAGGGGAGCCGCGCAAGCGGCTTTCCCAATGGGTTGGTGAAATATACGAGGTTCGTTCTTCTTGACTCATTATAACACAAAGGGGCTGAATGTATGAATGCATCCAACATGAACAAGGCTACAATGATAATGTGTGTAGCATCCATGATTATCAACTTAGCCGCCATAACCATAATCATCGTAAAGTGGTGAAAACGAATGTACAGCTTTAAGGATAAAGATGAATTACTTGCTTGGATACAGTCTGAGATAGTCAGCACCAATGAAGCTATGGAACTGCTCAATTGTAGTCGGCAGAACCTTCACAGTTTTGTGAAGCGCGGTAAGCTGGTCCCTGTTAAAGAGACTAACCGCGAACGGCTATTCCTGCGCTCTGATGTTCTGGAGCGTAAGGAAGAAGCCAGCATATACAACCGTAAGAAATGAGTCCACCGAAAGGTGGGCTTTCTTTTTTAAACAAAAAGAGCAACGGTTACCCGTTACCCTCTCTGTACAGATATCATTTTTGATGTGGACAAGGATTTGCACCTTGCACGTCCGTCTAAGCCCTGAGCTTGACCACCATCTATCCCTGCAAAGGGGGCGACACCTGATGGCATGTGTTTTGCAGTCAGCCACTCTTACCCCTAGGCGCGTCTACCTATTCCGCCACCACATCAGTTTATTTAAGCCTCAGATACATGTATATCGATTATTCGCATGCACCCTTTCATGCATCTTTTCCGATGGCTAATCCGATGAGCCCCTTATGCATGTGGCTATCAAAAGAAACAGCGTGGACAGCGACTGCGCAAATAGCTACCGTTGCCCATCGCATATTTCCTATACTACTATTATACCCGTTCCCGTGCGGGTTTTGGGGGAATAATTTGCGGGTTTTATGCTGGATTTATGCGGGATATCGAAACAGTCCGTCCCTATCAAACATGTGGTCAAAGTTCTCGATATGTTCAATTTCATCGTCCAGTGGTTTTAACGCATTTATCAGTTGTTTTAATGCTGATGTGTGCCATGCAGCCACTGTCCCACGATCACGATGCACTTCATGCGCTATTTCCTTGATAGACTTTTTGTTTTGGTCCAAATATTTACGTGTTATTACTATTCGTTCGTTATCAGATAATACTTCATCAACTGCGCCTTTAATCATTTTAACAATCAATGAGTACCGTCTATAATCCCAATCACCTGCCCTCATTAGCCTGTGATTTTTCATGTTTATTGGCATCAATGGTCCTGATGAACCGATACCTAAATCCATATTCCTCACAGCGAATTCATAAGACCTGTAGTCTGTAAGCATTTTAATAACTTTTTCCTTGTCCATCACATTCCCTCCTTCAGTTCTACTAATGGCACAAAAGCAACCTCTCTGTACCCTTCATATACCCTATATTCCTCTATCAAATGAAATGATGGCTTGGTCCATCGGTTTATACTCCATCCATGCCGTTCAAAGTCGAAGTAGACCAGCAACGTCCCTGTTGCCTCTTCGTCCTTCAAATCAATGGCTATGCTATATGGGTGCTCTATCCCAGGATGATTAAGCCGATAATGCTGCATCACGCTTTTATCACGTTTAAGCATGTTTACCCTTCTTTTAGGAAAAGGCAGCCGTTAGGCTACCTCTTCTGGTCTTTTCACCATTTTTTCCACAATAACTACGCGTCTTTTGAGTTCTTCAAACTCTTCCCGCGTAACTGTCTGTCCTGCCACCGACTCACTAACGTTCCCTTTAGCCACTCCGTCGGCTGTGTCTTCTTCGGTTTGAAACTGCGTAGGCAGTTCTACAACGTCTGCCTTTTCCACACCGCCAGGTTGTGCCAGATCCTCATTAGCACGTTTTGATTCTTCGGCTGCTCTTCGAAACTGATCCGCTTCTTCAGCGGTCACCTCCCGGTATTTACCTTTTTCCAGCCATGTAAATGTGATTGGTTCATCCGTTTCAGCCAGCTTAGCAGTAAACTGCGAGCCCTTGTTATCCGTTTGATGTACATCATAGATCGCTGGTCGAGCCTGTTTAAATTTCTCCATCTCTTCAGCGAGATTTGTTTCCAGATTGGTATCAACAACCCGTGTCGCCGCTTTAGCTCCAATAGCAATTTCAGTACGCAGATCCTGCACGTGATCGTTTAACCGTTCAATCTCAGCCTTAGCACCAGTCAATTCAGCAGCAGCCGCATCACGTTTAGATGAAATGTCCTCAATCTCCAGCTTGGCATTGCTCAATTCCGTTTTAGCTTGAGCCAGTTTGTCCGACATTTCGTTATTCTCAGTAATAAGCTTTGCAATTTGCTCTTCATATTCCTTTTGAAGCTCATCAATCCGCTCTTTATAACCATTAGTCATAGTCCCAACTTTAGCCTCAACAGCCATACGAATAAGGTTAAATGCTTGTTCCGAAGCAAAGAAACTTTCTACATTTACACCTTTAGTATCGATAATATCCAGCAGATATTTAGTAGGCTGTTGTTCTTCTTGCGTTTCAATAATTTGGTCTGTTATTTGGTCTGTCATGCTACTACACACCTCAATCCGATTATTTTCATCTCTATACTATGATTATACCACATGTAGTGCCGTTATAGTACATTTTTCGCACTATTACACAACATTTCGTATGTGATTGTCACTTGACTATCTCAAATATTTACGAATGGCTACCATCACAATTGCATATATCAATAACGCTGCTATTAAATCCATGTTAGGCTCCTATTTGTTTATCCGGTGGTTTGCCTATGAATCTATGACCATCCATTTTAAACCACGTAGCAGGCTCGTAGAGACCTTTTAACTTTCTCCCTAGTATTCGGTTATCCATCACCTTTATTACGCCTATACGACTCCCTGAATCGTCCATAAGGGTATATCCGTCTTTGTGGTTGATCCAACATGCTATCATGCTGCTTCTACCTCCCATACTTTTATTACGATTCGTGGTCGTTCGGAATAATACTTACGTGTGATAAGAGCGACAACTCGGTTATCATCTTGCCAAGCTATTTTATTTAGAGCGTCAAAAATTCCTTTGACACAATTATCAATATCAGGCTTGACTATAGGGAATATTTTTCCTTTCAGCGCCTCATCTCTTTTCTTCTTACTCCAGCTTTGCGGTACCGGATAATAGAATGCGATCTCTGTTCCTACAGGTCCTGATAATGGCTTATCAAACTTCTTTCTCGCCAAGTAACCAATCTTAGTTTTGTAGGTGAGGTAATTTTGTGCTGACGGGTTTTTCCACTTGCTCCGTTGCGTCATACGAACTGCACCCATTGGCGTAATGTTTACCTCAAACGTTATCATGCTACGCCTCCCTGGTTTTCTCTGTTTAGCCTGTCTAATTCATGTACCACTCTCGCTTTTGATATACCAACATTTTTAGCGATCTCTGAGCGCCGTACGCCTGCCTTTGCTTGCTGGCTAATATATTTGCTTATCTCTGATGAAAGTGGTTCATACAGGCTTGCTATGAGCTTGTCGGCGGTCTGTGGTAGCTTCTGGCTTTTAACTGGCCGTGCCTGCTCCCGTATAGATCCACCTGTACGATAATGCTTTTTCATCATGCTGCCTCATCCTCCTGTGCTTTCTCCCACTCTAACTCTGCTAATCCTTTACGTATGAATTCGTCCCAGTCTTTGTCCATTAGCTCGTAGGGGTCTATTGGATTCATGGGGTATCCTCCAGTGGGGTTTCATAGATGTTGCCGATCACTTCAAACTCACGTTTTGCCGACAAGGATAAATGACCAACCGTATACTTTAATTCCACAAGATCAAATTTCACTGTTGCTTTTGCAGTGAAACTATCATCAGCCGTAGACCATAAATGCTTGTGATCCTGCCACGCCAATATATCTCCCTCGTATATCTCTTTACCGTTACGGTCTTTTAGTCCGGTATATTGCATGATCACTTTTTCGTCGTCCGAGAAGCCACGTACATATTGCCCGTCAAGCGGGTTGAATGCCGCCACCTTGCCGTCTGGATCAATAGTCACCTCATAGTCCATTTCCTTTGCGAATACGTCCCACGCTCTAAATTTGATGGTTCTACTCACTTGTATCTTCTTATCCATGGTTTAGACCTCCTTGTTAGCCAAAGAATCGAATTTATCTCGATCAATGTAAAGTAGTATCCCAACGTCCGATTTACCGCCTCTCATCAGCCTTGCCGCATCTTCATCAGTTACAGCTATCTTCAAAAATCCTGATTTCTTTCTGCTGGCCTTGCTTACTTCCATAAGTCCTTTATTTACAGACTGTGCTCTAACAGCACCTTCATTCAGAGCTTCAATTATTAAATCTTTTAGTGTCATATCCCTTATTCCTCTCCTTTGATATGCTAGTAATCCCTAATCTCTAATCATCCGGCGCAAAAAGTCTGTGCATTCCGCTTTGTCATACAATTCGATCCAGTCAATTTCGTTAATTTTTCCGATACACTTATGCACGTCATCGTTGTTGTTGATTACCATGACAAGATTAAGTGCGTAAGGATTACCACCAGCTAAAAATCCCCAACCTGATCCCTGTATTGAGTGCCTGCCGTAATTATGGATGTACACGAAACCTTTCAATCCTGTTTTGATCTCAAGTGTGGTAACGTTCATATGTTTCGAGATGTTTGCAGTCATGTCTTATTCCTCTCCTTGCCCTTTAGGGGCTGTGATTTTATTCGGCTGCCGCTTCGCTAGGCTGTTCGGTCGCTTCGGGGGCCTACGGCGTATTAATTCTTGAGTAGTGCGTTACATTGAACACTCGGTGGTTAGTACGATCAATCCATCCATATAAACCAGACCCAAGGTTTGCGCGTTGTGCTATCTGCGGCGTGTGTCCGTCTGTCACCAAGTAGTTAACATGGCTTTCGATTGATCTATCTTTCGGGTCGTATTTAGTCCACTGGATCATTCCTCTATCCCCTCTCCTTCAACAGATACCGACCAACCGCATTTACAAGCCCGGAAAAATGTGTCCTCTTCGATTCTCAGAACACCTTCTCCGTTTCCCACATTTTCATTTCCGCACTTTGGACAGATGGCGTATTCCCTTGTTAACTCCAGCGATTTTAAAATATTCATCCGTATCTTCTTCCCTTCTTATTGGAGTCTATAGTCAAAATCCTTGAATTTACCGTATTGCTTTAGGTTCATCATTTCCGCAGTCCCTACCGATCCCTCACGATTCTTGGCTACAATGATTTCGATAATGTTCTTTTTCTCGGTATCTCGGTTGTAATAGTCGTCCCGGTACAAAAAGGATATGGTGTCTGCATCTTGTTCGATGTTTCCAGACTCGCGCAAGTCCGACATCATTGGGCGCTTGTCCTGGCGTTGCTCCACACCACGGCTGAGCTGAGCAAGCGATATAACCGGACAATCATTTTCACGCGACATCTGCTTAAGACTGGAACTGATGTAACCCACCTCTTCATTGCGGCTGCTGAACTTCTTGCCACCTTTTATGAGTTGCAGGTAGTCGATATATACAATCAAATCAGGATGCCTCTTCTTCAGCTTTCTGACAGCTGCACGTATTTCTTGGACACTCAGTCCTGGACGATCATCTATAAACACATTCATTTCTGTCAGCACTGATAAGCCAAGAGTATATGTCTCCCATTCGTCGTCTCGCAGCTGTCCGGTTCGGATGCGCTCACCATCTATATAGCACTCTGCAGCTATCATCCGGTCATACAATTGCATCTCAGGCTGCTCTAGGCTGAATATAGCGACTGTAAGGCCCTCCTTACCGTTTCTAACGGCGTTGTTTAGGAGGAAGGCTGTTTTACCCATAGAAGGTCTTGCAGCCACTATATTGAGCGTCTGCTTCTGCCATTTGCCTGTTATCCTGTCTAACTCCGTGCCAACTGTACTGACTCCTAATGCTTGTCCGTTGTACTTCTTGTCATTCAAAAGCTCGAAGTGATTCATGAGTCCATCTTTAATATGCGAGAAGCCTTCTTTATCCCGTGACTGGTCACCGATTTTCTCGGCAATGCTCATTAGCTCTGCCGCAAACTCTACAGGGTCTTCATGACCGCCACTATATACTTCTTTGACAGCAATCAATCCGGTTCGCATTAAATATTTTTCCTTCACAATACGTTCATGTGAAGCGAAGTCCGAAACGGATGGAACCGACTTGCTCAGGTCAACCAAATAGCTCATACCGCCGACATCCTGCAAAGCCTGTCCCATACGGGAAGTTATAGATACAACATCTATCTTTTTATTTTCTTCTCGTAATGAGAGCATGTTTTCAAATATGACCCTATGACCCTCGTGATAAAATGCATCTGGCATTAGTAGAGACTCGTATATTAAATCTGGAGCTAACAGAATGGATCCAAGTACAGATTGTTCTGCCTCTAAGCTGAAGTAGCTCATTGAGCCTCAGCCCGTTTCTCTGCCAATAACCTCTGCATCCAAGCTTGTCTGCTTATACCTTCCCTGACCCATGGCGGATCTTTCGGTATGTCTTTGCGTTCTTCATCCTGCCTACGGATCATTTCTCGAGTCCTCTCGATTTCTCGTTTTGCCTCAATTCTTTCGTTAGGTCGAATAATCTCAGCTAAAGATGGAGCAAACTTGCTTGTTCGAATATGTTCCGATACATTAGCCCAACAGTTTTCTGCATCTGCCGTTTCTAGCTCTTCGATCCAACTTTCAGCAATGTCTTTATCTACCTTCCAGCTTGGATAACTGGCGGCCAGCTTCTTAAATATTTTTTTAGCCTCTTCTCTGTCCATGGCTACCTCCTATAGATTATCTACAAAGTCCAAACGGCCCTGTCCGCTAGGAACCACCTTCAGTGTGTTTAAAGATTCCTTAGTCGTTTTACCTTCTCGTTTAAACCTGTCTAAAATACTCATGGCATATGAAACACTCTTTTTCTCTGACTGTTTAATAGCCGCTTCGATAACTTCAATTTCTACCACCTTGAGATAGGATGTTATTTCATCCAGTTGAAACGTACCCTTGCAAGACAACTCATATTTATTAATCCAATTTAAAATCTGTTGAGCATCAGACACATATCCTTCTGTTCCCTTCCCTTCTGTTCCCTTCTGTTCAGTTCTGTTCAGTTCAGGAGGAAATTCCGGGAAGTTCCGGGAATCTTCCGGAATTGATGTGTTTTCTATTGGAGGTTCCGGGAATTTAGACTTTGTTCTCTTGTGCAATCCTTGCTGATGGTTATCAAAATTAATCACTTGAATGTACTTATCCGTATTGATTTGGTACCAGATAATCAAACCAGCGTCGTGCAAGGACTTTATAGACCTCTCAACATCTTTCATGGACTTGTCCAACATAGGAACAACGAGCGCTTTTACCTTCGCTGGAGATCCAGTCAACCGACCAAAATCATCAGTGTGAGGAATAATCCAAGTGAATAAAAGCATATCGAATACGTCAGGCAGCATATTTACTTTCTCTGATATGCTGATACTCTTACTTATCATCCTTTTCTCAGCCACAGCTTACACCGCCTTGCTCTGACGTTCTTCAAACCAACGTCTGACCTCGTCTGGATCAAAGCGTAGTATCCGTTCCGAAATACGAATGTGAGGCATACCCTCTTTGACCAGTTCGTAGACGGTAGGTCGGCTGATCATATACCTTTTTTGCAGTTCTTTTACGTCTACTAACATTGTTATCACCTCTTTGTCTCTATTTTACTATAATACGTACAATTTGTACATCATAATGTACATTTTAGGCGTAATAGTTTACTTATCACTCAATATGACTATGATAAGAATTAGTTATTATCTAAAAAGTTGGTGTTATGATGATTCAAAATAAGTTGAATATTCTAATGTCTGAAAAGAAAATTAGAAACATATCAGAATTGGCAAGGGAGACTGATTTAGACCGCCGTACCCTTACCAACATTTATGATGAAAAGAATAAGGGAATTGATTATGTGACTCTCAATAAACTTTGTGCCTACTTTAATTGCACAGTTGCCGATCTACTGGAGTACGTACCAGACGAGGACTAAGCCCCTCTCTTCTCCATACGGTCCATCTTTTGCTTGATGCGGTCTATCTGCCATTCGTAGTGCATGACATCCGCATAATTACCGTATCTGTCGGCCTCGTCTCGCTTCTCTACAGCATAGGCGAGGTCAATCTTCAGTAGTGTGTAATCGTTGTTTACTGCCATCTTTACTTTCCTCCGAGTCTTTTATGAGACGATCAAGGTAATATCTCGCCTTCTTTAAATCTTCCAATCCATTCTTATGCTCATAGCGAGAAATATATTTAATTACGTTGCCTGCTAGAAAGCCTCTGTAAGCCACAGGAGACATTTTCGCATGCATGAAGTCAATTGGTTCAATGCCACCGAAAGAGTAGTGAGACGGGCGTATAGCGTCACTCATGGGCAACTCTCCCTATACTCAATGTGTTCGGTTCAATCGACGTGATGATCATATACCTATCTACTTGCACTACACCTATAAACAACAGTACAGCAGCTAATATAGAGGTATAAGCGTAGGTCATCAGCGTTTCCCCCAATAGGTAGATGCGATGCAAAGGAATATCCACATCCAAAATGCCATCCAAGGGTGAGCCATCATCCAATCAGCTATGGTCATAGCTTGTCTCCTTTATCTCGCAGGAAAGACGTATGTTCAGGTTGCACGCGCGTTGACCTTTCTATTTTGGTGATCAGCCGCAGACCTTCTATAGACTTCTTGAGTCTAGATATCTCTGCATTTAGGCGTTCTTCCGTTTCATCTCCATGCGTAGTAGCATCGCTATATTGCGATTCCCAAAATTCAGCCAGGCGTTTTAATTCGGCTATCTCTGCATCCTTTTGTTGTATAAGGGATTCAGCATCTTCCAATTTCTTATATACAGCGTCTCTATCTCGTGAAGCAGCCGCATGCCGTTCTCTAGCTTGGTCTGCCCGTTCCTTCTCCTTCTGAGATTGTTTTATCCAATAAGGAAGGGCTTCACGTGCCTCTATCATAAAAATTGCATCTTCTTCTTTTTCAAAATCAGCTACTCGCTGATCTTCAAATCCACATTGTGTAAACACCTGTTTTTCTCCACGAATCATATCTAACTCGCCCGTAGCCTTCTGACACAGTTTCATATCCTCTTGCCAGTTACGTGGTTTATCTGTCATTGTTGTTCCTCCCCATACGCATTCCGGATAACATGCCTAGTAAGTAAGCCATAGTCACTCGTTCATTCCCACTGGCGCACTCAATCTCCTGGTATTCTCCGTAACCCATATCAGCGTATAGGTTGTAGATAGTTTCTGGTTTCTTCCACAAACCTCTCTTTACTGTTTCACACTCTACTATTAACTTATTTTCACGTTGTTCATTGACTTCATTCAGATATCCGCTCAATTCGCTTTTGGGATCTATGTTCGTTTCAAAATGTCCATAAGTGAACACTGGCATCTATATATCCTCCCTTAGTGGGTGACTGGATAATGTCATATAAGCAGCCTCTGCGCGTTCTCGTGGGCTAGCATTGCACAATTGCGCTACCACGCGGTTGCTCACCTTCCATCCGGTCGATTGCCCCCATTTAATTTTTTCCAAGTTACGGATATATGTGTTTGGATGAACCTCGCATGCTGCTGCCTGTACCTCCAGAGAGGCGGCAGGATCGTTGCAGTAGTTAGGGGCATGATCCCACGCCTCATCAATCGTCACCAACGACTCCTGTGCCGTATCCCCATTGGGAGCAATGAGCCATCCAAAGTTGTTAGTGTAGATCGTTACGCTGTACCCCATAAACTCAGCCAGCGCCCTATTAAGCTGCTGGTCTGTCATATCCAACATATCTATCATCCTTCCAACGCTCAGAGCGTATTGTATTGGTGGTTACTCCCCTAATGCTGATACTTCACCTTTTGCCCACCTTGCAAAGCCTACTAGGGTCATAAGGTACCAGCCGCGAACGTGTTCTTTCTTGTAATCAACTCACCGTCTTTACCAACACGATTGCCAATCAAGATTACCGTTCTTTTTTCACCTTTACCGTTGTGGTATGTCTGACCTTCCTTGACTGCGCTGGGGCTCATGACTGCTCTTCCTCCAACTCTTTAATAGGTGGCTTTATTGCCGCATAGTGGGTTACATTATTAATCCTGTAACCACCAATGCCGTACCAAACATACCCTTCACTAACCAGTGACTTAGCATGTTGTGCAATACTGCAATCCCCTGAACTTGTTATAACCAAGTGGTCTACGTGACTTTTGATTGATCTATCTGTTGGATCATACTTGATCCATTCACTCGCTGCGTTCATTGCTCTATCATCTCCTTAGGGGTATAGGGTAAGAGGCTGTTATGCCTCATCCCTCTAAATCGCTTCGAATTGTCCTATTCGTACTCGGGGTTGCTGAATTCTGTTTCGTAATCATCAATGATCAGTGTTGCTTTTTGAGACCACATTTTGAACAGAGTCGCATCCAAACCGTACATACCACCCATAATCACACGGTTATCGAATTTCTTATCTGAAACCTCGGCTCTTGATACGGTCATATCTTTTTCAAGCGATATCATGTATTTGCATTGGTACCACTCAACATCTTCTTTCGGGTCCATATATACGTACTTGGTTCCGTATTTTTCCTCTACAATAACCGTGATTTGCTCAACCTCTTCATAAGACAGTTCTTCAAGTTTAAGTTCATCCTCAACCATTTCTTTTACTAATTCTGACAATCTATATTCATTCTTCCCTGTTCCTAGCAACTCTTGTAACTGCTCTTGTATTCTCGCTGCGCCTTCTTCATGAATCGAACGCTCTATCTCACCTTTAATAACGTTCAGAATAACTTGGTTGTACGAAGGGATGTCCAACTTATCAAGATTGATTTGCAGTTGCCCTTTTACCGTTTCTTTCAACCCTTTTCCGAAGTCACTCCAACTACGCAAGGAATCTTCGACAACATCCTTAATAGTTTCTTCTAGTTGCTTCCTAATGATTTTTTCTACGTAGCCTTCTTCGTTTAATGCTGCCAATTGGTTATTAATGATTAAGTTCATATCCATTTCTTATCTCTCCTTTAGTATAGGTAGTAGGGGGTGTATCCCCCTTAAAATAGTGTTAATTGCTCACATTCTTTAAGTTTGGAAAGCACATCTTCCAAGGCTTGAAGATAGCCAGAACTATATCGACCTTCCCGACTCCCGTGTGATTCAAGAAACGCCCAAAGTCGGTATTTTTTAATTTCAGCTTTTAAATGCTCTTCAAGGTTAATGTGTCTCTCCCCCTTATGGAGGGCTAAGCCTCCTAAATTAAGCTGTTTGAAAATACTTTTTAATTGCCTGGCCAACCCATCTGCCCATTGGTACAGCAACAGCATTACCTATCTGACGGTAAGCGTCATTGTCTGTCCCTGCGAACTGGAACCAATCGGGGAAGCCTTGTAATCTCGCATACTCGCGAACAGTATAGGGTCGTATTGATACGCCATCATTCACCAGTCGCGTTGATCTATCCTTGGCGTAATGGGCAACACATGTAGGCGCTCTGCCTTCCAAGTCGGTGATAATGGGCAAATCCCTGTATCCGCCGTTTAAACGCTTCTGCACATACTCAGGCGTGTATACCTCAGCTCCGACATCTATGATGTCTTTCATGGATATTGGGTTCTCGTCTGGATAGGGCAATTGGTTAAGAGGTTTCTTAGTGCCTATTACAATCAACCGTTTCCGCTCCTGCGGTAGCCACATGTTTGCATTCACCGGGCATTCAACCCTGACATAATAGTTTGGCAGTCTGGTCAAGCATTCCATTACCACTTGGAACTTCTTCATCCCTGGAACATTTTCCACCACATAAACCTCTGGCTGTGCCAGCGCCACATGCCGGAAAAAGTGAAGGAATAAGTCGTCTCCCGTCCGTGTGCCATGGATGTCTGCGATGGTACTGTATTTAGTGCAAGGAAAAGTACCGATATACACATCTGCGTCATGCTGGTCCAGAACAGTGATTTTGGTTATGTCTGCCTCATTCACTTGGTGATCAAAGTTCTGTTTCAAAGTCTCACAAGCAATTCTGTCTATCTCATAGGACTCTATGACATTTATCCCGGCCTCTATCATTCCAAGGTCCAAACCTCCAGCTCCGCTAAAGTAACTCTTCGCTGTAATCACTCTGCTGTTGCCCCTCCTTCTTATCCCCTATGGGGCTAATTTCTGGCCCACTTAACTGCAATTTCCGCTATTTCACACGCTTTTTTCACGCCTTCGCGGTAAGCTGATTGCACATCAGGTGCAGCTTGGTATGGTAGTGCCGCCCTATATGCTTCCAGCAGTTTTTCTTCCACCGTTTGTTCCACTTCATATCCAACGTAGAGAGCACGAATCAAGGTATCGTGATCTATTGAATTGATACCTCCTTTTACGTGTGCTGTACTTCCCGGATCGTTTATAGCGATCGCCACAATATCGCGTTTACTATGATGTTCTCTCAAGTTCTCCAAATGCCACGCCTGTGCCTTCGTCAATTTCACTTTATCCATGTGTTATGTCCTCTCTGCCCTTGGGGGCTATATATTCCTTGCTTGATATATTGGAGTCATATCAATTGCATATTTCATACATTTGATATGGTCTAGTAATATGGGCTGCCATACTCGCTTATTGCTGTGGATTAGATCATGACAGTTATGACAGACCAGCACACAGTTATCCACCACATACTGACCTCCACCGCCGCCCATGCCGCCGTATATGATGCGGTGAAGGTGTAATCCTGGTCCCGGCTTACCGCACAACAGACAGCAATTGTGTGCGCCTACGGATGTGTCACGCTCAGACACAGCAGAGCGTACCTTGTCCTTGCTAATGGCTTCTGGATCGATATAACGTTTCTTCTTAGGTCTTTCTTTACGATTATGGTGAGCTAGGATATTTTTACGATGTTCAGGTATAGGTTTCTTGCGTTTCGCGAGTGCCATAGCTACCTCCTAAAATGGTCCGTCAATGGGATCGGGTAAGGGGCCACCGTTGTCGTAAAATGGGTCTTTATCGCGATCATATTTGTTCATATCTTCACGCTCCTGCAGGATAGTCGTTGAGTTGATTAATCAAGGTACTGGCTTCTTTTTTGGTTAGCTCTTTGATGCTCTCTTTGCCTGAGCTCACTTGTCTGATCATCAGCCTGAAATCTTCCTCTGATATCTTTTTTTCATCTTTAATACGGTGACTGTATTTAACTTGAGCTTCACTAATAAGCATGCTTGTAGGTGTTTTATTTTCGTTGTTAGGTGATGAAGTATTAGATTCAGGTTTAGTTTCCTGTGGTTCCTCTGGTGGCTTTGTATTCTTGTTAACGGATTTAGTTCTGTAAGAAAATCCTTCTGGTAGTGCCCAGTCAGGTAATTGCGGTTCCTCTGCAAGCTTGTACGATTTACCAGCAGGATTGATCTTAACCCAGACGTTTTCCAACTTATAAAGGTATCTGCCAATCCCCCATTGGTATGCAGCCCGTTTCATGGCGTCAGATAAGCCGCCTTTGACAGCCTCCATATTGCTGTCATCGGCTCCATCCCATTTAGTTATCCATTCACCGTCAATCTTCACGCTGATTCCGCATAATTGACTGCTGCCTTTCCATTCGCGGTATTCATTTTTCCAACCAAATACCCCAAATACATCATCAAGCCTATTTTGTATGGCACGATTAGTTACATAAGCTAAGGCAATACCTTTGGATTTATCACCATTCGTTGAACCGACGCGCCATTCGATCTCGTCTGGTAGAAATGGAGCTTGTAAAGACTTCATTATCTCCTTCGGGTCCATCTGGTCCCACCCCCGGTTCATAGGTTATTTGTATAGGAAATGCTCGGAAGTTCTGCGGATCATCTGGACCATATCTGCCAGTGAGGAAGAATGCCAGTTCATCTTCATCATGAAACTTCGCGGCTTTCATAAAGTCTGCTACGGGCTCCGCGTATATGTTTATGAAATGTCCATTTTTGTGTTTCGGTACATAACGGTATATAGTTACCATTGCTAACCCTCCATTCTAATGCTATAATTTCCGTAATTGTTTTTATAAGCGTAGCTGCCGTTGCCTCGGCGGCTTTTTCTCTTTTATAGGCTATTACCATGTTCTTTAGATACACCCTCAACAATGTGGGTGTCAGCATCCCTCTTTCCTTTGCGATCTTTGCCAGCTCCAGAAACACCCTGCGATCCGTCATCCTTCTTCACCTCCACAAGTTTGACCTCACCTCCCCAACCGTAATGCTTTAAAATATCGTCTACGTTGCGAAACTCATGCTGTCCGTTTGCCCTCCCGATCTTCTGGATGAAACATCTTGTCCAATTCAACAGCGCGCTTGGCATATGCAGCCAAATTCGCTTCGTATTCCTCTATTGTTTCTATTAATTCTGGCTTGTAATTACGCTCTTTCAGCCGTCGCCGCAGGCTTTCGATATCAAAATCGTATTCAGCAAGATTGCGGCCGCATTCAGTTAACACATGGTATTCCGTCATAACGTCCACACTGCTTCTTAATCCTTTAGCTGGCATCATCAAAACCTCCATTCCAACGTTTCACCATCACAAACTTCTTATTGTCGATTGCTTCTAACATGCATGACTTGCAGTGAGGTTGACCGTATACTTCATAATCTGGATCAGCTCCACATCCGCATTTGCCTACATTCACAGTAGGTTCAGTATCTGGACGTTTAAACGGGAACGGGGTAACTACGCGATTTTCTATCTCTCTTGGATGTTTAGCCACTTTTCTTCTCTCCCTCCAGGTTCGTAACTCGATGTCCGTACTTTTGGTTAAGCAATATAATTTTGCGGGTGAACTCTAGTCGTGTGCGTTCACTCAGTTCTGGCGTGTTTTGCTTTAATTCACCATGGGTAGAATTACCTTTCATTCCGACGCCTCCTAGATGTACAATGGGTTGTGGTTGTTCTTACATATGCGTCAAGATGTTGATTTCAAAGTGTCAGTTAAAGCAACGGCGTGAAAGCGTTGGAACTTATTAATGAAGTATTCCTGACCGCGTCCAGTGACTTTAGGTGTCTTTCTAACCTTGATGTCCTCACCATTGCCGTACATAGTCGTTTTAACTTCGAATAACTTAAGTTCCATAGAACGTTGAGTCGGTAGGTTGTATCTCTCTCCAGACTTGCAAAGGTAGCCTTCTTCTCTGAGCCAGGAGAACAATCGTTTCTCACCGATATTCACGCCGTTCTGTTTAAGTTGTGTTGCTAACTGACCAACTAATATGGCGTCTTTAGAGGTCTGTAGGGCTTTAGCGAAGAATACTTTATCGCTGTCATCCAAAATCTGTTGTTCAAGCGATGCTCTCTTTTCCTGTTCCTTTTTCAACTCTGTGGCAAGGGTGATTATGAAATCAGGATTTGAAAGCGTCTTTTCTATGGCTTCTGGTGACATGTACACGCCATGTTTTCTAATGGAAGGAATGACTTCGTCAAAAATCCAACTTTCAAATTTCTGAGCCTTTGACTTGATTAATTCATTTTTGCTTTGGTCTGCAGCTTTCATTATTAAGCGGTAAATATCTCCTTCTGGAATTAGATTTGTTTCTTGTTCTCCTCCAGCAGAGGGTATCCCCAACTTACGGATACCTTTGCAATGGTCAATTACCGCTTGGCTTGGTTTTGCGTATGCTAAGTTTTTAGCTACATCTATTCCAACTGCAAATGGTTTACCTTCAATATCAATTATTCTTACTGGCTTAAAATCGGGATGATTAAATATTTGTGGGAATGCGTTCATTATTCGATTCGCTCCTTTAAGCTGTTTTTTTAACAATAAGCGTTTCGCTTAGTTTTGGATTAAAAAGAACCATCGGTTCCTCTTCCAAAGCTTCTGCAATTAACAGTACATCATCAAGGTAAACACCACGTCGGCCCTTTGCGATATCTTTATACCAAGTTATTGTTTTACCGCAATGCTTTGCTACATGTGTTTTTGTCATTCTTTTGTTAGTACGAATGGCTTCCATGTTTTTGACTACATAATTCACGTTTTTCACCTCCTTGACTAAGCGTTTCGCTTACCTTGTGATCTAAATATATACTAAGCATTTCGCTTAGTCAAGAAGTTTTTAGAGCGTTTCGCTTATTTTGTTATGCGGATCGCTTAATATTGTTATATTTGTATATTAGGAAGGAGGTTTTGAGATCTGTGGATAGTTTGGGATCTAGATTAAAGAAGGCCCGAGAAAAGAAAGGTTTTACTCAGCAAGACGTAGCTAAAAAACTTGATGTCACTAACGGAGCTATATCAGGATATGAAAGAAATTATAGAGATCCCGATTCCGAAACATTAAAGAAACTTGCTGATCTTTATGAAGTATCTATTAACTGGATTTATGGTAGAGACGAAAAAGAGAGCGTGTACACGCTCCCAGAGGAAGTTATATCAAAAGTCATTAAGGAAGCTGAGGCACATTATGGAGTTAGCCTGAGGGATGATCCTGTTGTAGAGTCGGCAGTTCGTGATTTGATAAACAATCTTGCAAAGATGAAGCAATCAACTCAGAAAAATGATTAATTAGCGATTTGTTTGTTTCTTTAATACAAGTCCTAGAAATTATTACACTTGCCGACATCAACAACTGTTCATCCATGTTAGCAGCTCCTTTGTGTCTATTTCAGCCGTTTTTAACATAATACCACATAATCATAGTATTCAGGAACGTATGTTCTGTTTTTGGTTAAAAAAAGAGAACAAGGTGGCAGTGAGATGGAGTTAGTACCCGTCCGCTGTCGTATTCCCGAGTTACTCAAAAGGATCAATAAGAACCAACAATGGTTAGCTGATAAGACTGGACTGCCCAAACAACGTATATCGAATATTGTACACCTCAGAATGGATAATATATCGATAAAAAGAGCAGCTTTATTAGCTTATCACCTTAATTGCAAAATTGACGATCTTTTTGTGTGGGAATTGCGGTAGCAGAGTAGCATCAGCTACTCTCGGGGAAAAGTAACAATTTTCTGTTACTTGCTTTATAAAAAAATTAACTGCAACCGCAGCCATTCCCTGCTCACCTTTATTAACACTATATCAGATAATAATTGTCATATGCTGTCGAATTTCGCCGTGAATCAGTCGACGAATAGGGTTAGAGGGGCTTGACAAATCAAATATTCTTTCTAATTACTACATAACTACCATCTGTGAAAATTATTCTTGTACCGTTTTTAACTGGCACGACATCTTCTATCTTATTCTCATTAACCACTGTGGACTGATCGTAACTCCTAAAACCAAAAGAATAATAAGCTTGTGAGATATCTTTAAGTGTATGAAGAGATAAGTACGAACCGTGTTGTGTGTGATGGCAAGGTACCTTAGCAGAAAATTTAGTAGGCTGCCATAAGTCGATATAGTTGACTTCCTCTAAGCCGAACTCAACAAAATCCGTATCATCTCCTGCTCTATTAAGCAATTTAACTCCAATCATGATGCCAACTCCTGATGTATGGTATTTTTCACAATACATCATAAATCATAGTTGACTACTGGGTCATGGGTAAATGCTACCAAAGGAAATTGTGGGAAATGACGATAATATAGAAGAATAGATAAAGAAGCGAGATGAAATTAATGAAACCAATAATAACTGTTATAATGGCAGCGCTATTACTTTCAGGATGTTTCGACAGTTCATTTGACACATATATGAGAAAGAGTAAAGACGCACTGATAAATAACGACTACAATGAAGCCATTGAAAACCTTGATAATGCACTTATTGAAGAACCAACTAACAAAGATGCAATTGCGTTAATGAAAAAGGCAAAAGAAAAGAAAGAAAAAAGTGAGAACCATAAAGTTATTGATGACTTTACAAAAGATACAGAAGAAATGTATAAAAAACTAAAGTCGCTTGGAGATGGCATCAACACAATGGTTGATAATGTAACCTATGAAGAAGCATTATCCAAGGTGGAAATTCTTAAACCGATGAATGAAAAATTAGTAGAACTAACTCCGAAGTGGCAAGATGATAAAGTAGTTGGTAGTGCTTTTAGTGACTTGAAGTCTGCATATAACAATCTAAATTATACTTATAGCCTTATCATTGAAAATACAGAACAGCCAGAATCAGAAATTGAGGACACTGATGGTGACGGAAAAATCAGTAGATACGAAGCGATCCGCGGGAGAAGAGTTCAACCTAGCTTAGTATTCGTTGATTTCAGACAAAATATGGAGTCATATAAAAATACATTAACTAAGCTGGAAGAAAACAACCAGTAACTAAGGAGTTGACGTTTTGATTACTACTATTATCTACATCGTAATTGGATTAACATCCATCTTCATTATTTTAGGACTCATTGGTACTGCTTCATTAATTTTTTCAAAAGAAAAAGACAAGAGTTTAGCAGTAATAGCAATAAAGGATGTTTTCAAATACGCGTTTATACTGATGATTTTACTATTTATATTTTACTATGTTTATCCAACACCATATTTATATACACACTCAAAAGAAACTTTGGTCAAAATAAACAGGATCACAGGAGAAACAACTTATTTCAGATTTAACGAGGGATGGGTAAAGCCTGAAAACAATGATTTGTCTGAATGATTCATATTCGGTAAAATAAATAAGAAGTGACCCGCACTGGTGGCAACCTTTGAGCAGGTCACTTTCGTTTATCAATGTAAGTAAGCAAAAATCCCCAACAGAGGCATGCACCAGCCTTAAGGTTGGGGATTTTGATTTTTATGTATTCAAAATGGAAATTGAATTGCAATGAATAAAAAATATGTGTTACCATAAGAATAGAAAAAGGGACCGGGTGCAACCGATCCCCTGTACAACATGTCCGCTATAAGAGCGGTCGGCTCGGGTTTGCGATCAGGAAATAGACCGGTACCTTGTCCAGGGCGGTCTATTTCCGTTTATGGAAAGAAAGTATCAGAATCACCAATGTTGCAAATTGAATCATCAACATCAGCGTGTCTTTAACTTCCATGGCTTCACCCCCTTTACAGGAGATTAGCCGACCGCCCTTGATAGCCGTTATGTCGTACAATCCAGATTATACCACATTAGTCCTCTGTTAAGAGGGCTTTTTATTTTGCCATATTAACCTTACAATCAAAGATAAGACAGTTAGGAGGCACACTATGAGAGTAGCAGTATACATCCGGGTAAGTACCGACATGCAAGTAGAAGATGGCTTCTCTATTGAAGGACAACGTACAAGGCTCACAAGCTATGCAGCGTCTCAAGACTGGGAAATCCACGACTTTTACATAGATGAAGGACAGTCAGCGAAAGATTTAAAGCGGCCTGAAATGGAGCGCATGCTTTCGGACATGGAAGAACATAAATTTGACGTGGTACTCGTTTATAAGCTTGACCGTCTCACGCGCTCTGTAAGCGATCTGCACGACCTTCTAAAGCGTTTTGATAAGCATAGCGTAAAGTTCAAATCAGCGACAGAAATATTCGATACTACGACTGCTATGGGACGTCTCTTTATCACAATCGTTGCTGCGATGGCAGAATGGGAACGCGGCACCATCTCTGAGCGTGTACGCTTCGGTATTGAGCAAATGATATTAGAAGGCAAACGTCCTGGAGGTGTCCTGCCCTATGGATACACACAGGAAAGTGAGCTTATAGAAGAAGAAGCAGAAATCATCCGCTATGCCCGTAAACTATATATGAGTGGTCTTGGCTACCAGTCAGTAGCAGTAAGGCTTAACCGTGAAGGTAAGCTTCGTCGTGGAAAGCTGTGGACGGCCGCAACGGTAACTTACACCTTAGAAAACCCTTTTTATGCTGGTATCCTACGCTTGGGTTCCAAACTACCAGGAGGAAACTACGTTAACCATGGCCGCGATGACAGAGTAAAATGTCTGTACGGTGATGGGGAACATCCCGTTATCTTTACGCGCCTAGAATATGAAGAAACAAAAGAATATATGAAACGTAGAACTAGCGGAGGATTCTCGAGAGTACAGACCTACTGGTTTTCTGGCGTGCTGCGTTGTGGACGCTGTGGAGCAGCTATGTTCGGCAGAATGACAAACAAGCGAAAAAGAACCGATGGAAGCCTTGTTCGTACGCCTTATTATATCTGCTCTAATAAACACGCCAATAAAAGCTGTGACATGCCTACATTTAGACAGATACATGTAGAGCATCTATTTATGGAGTATATTAAGCAAGTCACCACGGATCAGGAAACCGTAAAGCAAGTTGCTGCTACTATGCAGAATGATGAGATTAAAATAGTAGATGAAATTGCTTTGGCAAAGAAAGAGTTAAAAAAAATAGCTGACAGACGCGAGAAGTGGCAATACATGTTCGTCGAAGGTCTTATAACTAAAGATCAAATCCGTAAACGAATCACTGAAGAAGATGCGGCCGAAGAAGAAATCAAAAAACATTTGGCAGAAAATAAAAATATGATGTCTGCTGTTCCCAAATCCGATGATTTAAAAGAGCTTGATCAGTTATGGCCTGAAATGAATGATGAAGAAAAGAAAGATATGATTTTCACATTGTGTTCTAAAATAGTGTTGCATACAGATGAAACGAATGTTAAAGGCGTAAAGAACAAATTTTTCGATGCTTATATTGGTGAGGTACTTTATAATTAATTTATAGCGCTCTTTTATGAGCGCTTATTACATATGAATACCACATTGTATTGTATAGAGA
>NZ_JBMOUI010000024.1:0-38887 GCF_049319765.1 Paenibacillus sp. S29
ACACGACCGTTAAGCCCTCCAGCGCCGATGGTACTTGGACCGCAGGGTCCTGGGAGAGTAGGACGTCGCCAAGCAAATAAAAGTATGACGTTAACATAAAAAACCGCGATAATCGCGGTTTTTTTGTTTCCAAAAAGATGTGCTTGTCAAAAATGAAGTATGAATCCCTTAAGTCAAGACAAGTAAGACAAAAGTAAACCCGTTTTGTTTTTGAAAAAACCATGTTAAACTTTTCTCATAAAAATAAATGTACTTTCTGAGGTGAGTTGAAGTGTTGGAACGTTCTATGGAGAATACAAGGGAATTACACAAAGGAAAGGGAGTGATTTAAAAAAGAAAAGGAGATTATAAATGAGCACTTATCAAACAGTTGTTAGTGATGGATTTGAGCTGAAATATGCTATAAGAGGTAACGGAAGACCGATATTGGTGATCGGCAGTAGTGTATATTATCCTTGCTTATTTTCAGACCATTTATATAAAAAGTTTCAGTTTATTTTTCTGGATCATAGAGGGTTTGCAAAACCGACTCGAGCTTTAAAACCAGAAGACTATACTTTGGATAAAGTTATTAATGATATAGAAACAGCAAGACAATGCCTTCATCTAAATGAATTTATCATATTAGGGCATTCCGGGCATGCTTTTATGGCTTTAGAATATGCTAAACAATACCCGGACTATGTTCAAAAAGTGGTACTTTTAAATTCAGCACCTACAAACAGCCAAGAAAGACAACGGCAAAGCTTTTCTTTCTTTAATGAAACGGCCTGTTCAGAAAGAAAGGAACGTTTTGAAAAGGACATTGTTTTATTAGAGGAAGATATCAAAAGAGACCCTGATAGAAGATTTGTTCACATGTGTATACGTATGGGAGCTCAAAGCTTTTATGATTATGCCTATGATGCGGCTTACACGTGGAATGATGTATATACGAACATGCCTATCATTGATTATTTATGGGGAGAAGTATTCGGAAACATGAATTTGATACAATCCTTAGCGGATATCCATAAATCCGTATTTATTGGTTTGGGAAGGTATGATTATTTGGTTGCGCCAGTTTCTTTATGGGATAGGGTCGATGACACCTACGAGAACGTGAAAAAAGTGGTTTTTGAATATAGTGGGCATAACCCGATGTTTGAAGAACCTCATTGTTTTGATCAAACACTAGCTAAATGGATTAATGAAGATCACTAGGATTTTTGCTATATCATCTCTTAGATGCTCAGTGGCCCGTAAAATGAGATCACCTTCATTTTACGGGCATTCTTATTGAGCGTTATTTACCTTTTGCACCGATGACAAAATACTATGACTTTGTTATTAGTGACTTGACGGCTTAACTAGGTTCTGTATAATAACCGAAAGGTAATAATGTATTGTTAGTTTTTTGTTGTACTTCTATCTGGAACAGCTCAAAGGATCAAGGGGACTGAACAATTTAGTAAAGCAATGATATGGAGGCCGTTATGAAATACGAAATTATTTTGTTTGATGTTGATGACACGCTGTTTGATTTTAAAATGGCAGAGAGTCATGCGCTACATAATACGTTTGCCCAATTTGGATTGCCGCATGGGGCCACGGAGTATAAATCCAGCTATGATGAAATCAACAGCTCGTTGTGGCGAGAGGCAGAGGAAGGACATATTACCTCGGCACAGCTACGGGTCGAGAGGTTTAAGCGATTATTTACTGTTCATGGTCTAGACTTCAATCCAGATGCCTTTAGTGCTGCTTATTTACGTTATTTGGGTGAAGGTGCTTTTTTGATGGACGGAGCGATTGAATTATGTAATGTACTATCCGACTGTCGTTTGGCGATCATTACGAATGGAATCAAAGAGGTGCAAACCTCCAGAATTCAGCTTTCGCCGCTGCGTGATGTGTTTGAGCAGGTAATTATTTCAGAGGAAGTGGGTTGCCAAAAGCCACAAGCTGGTATTTTCGATTACGCATTTACCAAGTTGGCCATCTCTAATAAAAGTAAGGTTCTCATGGTCGGCGATTCTTTAACCTCTGATATTCAAGGAGGGAACAAATACGGAATTGATACCTGTTGGTTCAACCCTTCCAGAAAATCAAATGCGTCTGGGATTCAACCTACTTATGAAATAACAAGTTTGATGGAGCTGCCGAATAGTGTACTTTCAAAGTATCCCGTACTGAATCATACATCGGCTGAAACTAGATGAATAATGTCGAAATCAGAAGGCCGGAAATTAAGGACATCGAAAAGTTAAATGAATTGTTTAGAGTTGTGATTACAGACACGTTTGCTAAAGAAGGCATTGGTCATATGCTGGAAGACATAGAGGAAGAAATTGATACTAAGAGGTTATATTTGGAAAGTGACTTGGAGAGTCACGGTGAGCAGCGATATTTCTTAATCGCTGTAGATGGGAATCAAATAATGGGTTCTATTGAATATGGACCAGTAAGTCAACTAATAAGTAAATCTACCAGTGATACATTTAAAAAGTTATGCGAGGTAGGAACTGTATTTGTTCACCCTGACTACCAGAAGATTGGGGTAGGGAATTTATTGTTGAAATCAATGTATTTGGCGCTGAAGAATAGAGGAGTAGAAGAATTTTGTTTAGATAGTGGATATCGTATTGCGCAGAAAATATGGAAAAAGAAATTTGGAACTCCTGATTATTTATTAAAAGATTATTGGGGAGCAGGCTCTGATCATATGATATGGAGAATCAAAGTCAAGGATGCTATTAAATGATCAATTGCTTGGCAATCTCTTGTGTGTCTTTAATCTACAGGGACTAAAGTTATAAAACAAGGCAGGCCGGAAAATCGGACTGCCTTGTTTTAATTTTTTCATCGATATTCACCGTTGCTAACTGCATTTGTTATTAGTTAGAGATAGCTTTAAGGCGGAAGGTAGAGCTGGCGAAATCTCCAGAGAGATCCGAGACAACAAGCCCAATTTTCATTAGGCGATCACCTCCAAAAATTTCGCCATCAAATGCTACGCAGAAGGGGGAATCGCCATCTTCTACTAAGGTATTACCCGCATGGACTGCTGTGTTGCCCGTCGCTCCGTGTTCGATTATATACTTTTTATCTGGGTCAAGTCCTTTTAGAGTTAGTCGCCGGATGGGCCCATTCGGTTCAGCTAGTACGCGGAAGTAAGCGACAAAAGCTTCGGACTGGTCCTCGCTAACGAACATCCAGGCCGTATCGCCTCGACCTTCAAATGGACTAAGGAGTCGATACATATCTCCCTGCTGTACGAGGGAACGAATTTCCTTATACTGGGCAATTTGTTTGGCAGCGAGCTCCTTTTCTTCATTTGTAAAGGCAGTTAAGTCAAGTTCGTAGCCAAAATTCCCGCTCATTGCCACGTCGCCGCGTATAGCGAGGGAGGTGATTCGTCCCACCTGGTGATTTGGTACGTTCGATACGTGTGCGCCCATGGTACTGGCTGGATACACGATGCTTGTGCCGTACTGGATAGCCAATCTTTCAATGGCATCGGTATCGTCACTGGTCCATGTCTGCGGCATATAGTAGAGCATTCCGGGATCGAATCGTCCACCGCCTCCGGAACAGCTTTCGAACAAGATGTCCGGGAACTGGGAAGTCAGACGTTCCATCAGATCGTAAAGTCCGAGCATATATCGGTGTGCAGTTTCCTTTTGACGTTCACTAGGAGCGGTAGCCGAAGCAATCTCCGTCATATTACGGTTCATGTCCCACTTGACATAAGTAATCGGAGCGATCGAGAATACGGAGCTAAGTGTCTCATACAAGTAGTCACATACTTCCTTGCGGGAGAGATCGAGCACCAGTTGGGATCGGCCTTCCGTCCGCCGCCGGCCTTCGGCATGCAGGCACCAGTCGGGATGGCTACGGTACAGTTCACTATCCGGTGATACCATTTCCGGCTCAACCCACAAGCCAAACTGTAATCCCTGTTCATTAACCCGTTTTGCCAGGTCGGCAAGCCCGCCAGGCAGCTTGCGACGGTCTTCAAACCAGTCTCCAAGCGAACTGTCATCGTTGTCGCGCTTACCAAACCAACCGTCATCTAGAACAAAGAGCTCAATTCCAAGGGGTCCTGCTTCCTTGGCAATCGCTTCGATTTTGTCGGCGTCGAAGTCGAAATACGTGGCTTCCCAATTGTTCACGAGAATCGGACGTTCTTTGTCACGGTAAGCCCCTCGGCACAGACGTGTGCGATAGAGTCGGTGATAGGTACGTGACATGCCTCCAAGACCTTCTTCGGAAAAGACCAATACGGCTTCAGGGGTCTGGAATGACTGACCCGGCTCAAGCCGCCAGGAGAAGTCAAAAGGATTGATTCCGATACTTACACGAGTCTGATTGAACTGCTCTACTTCTGCCTGTGCGACGAAGTTGCTGCTGTAGATTAGACTGAAACCGTAAACATCCCCACGATCTTCAGTCGCATCAGGACGAAGCAGTGCCAGAAAGGGGTTCATTTGGTGGCTGCTGGAACCCCGTCGGCTCTCGAGCCGAATGGAGCCCGGTCCGAGATCACGGCGTTGGATATGTCTTTCCCGAACCCAGGCTCCAGATAAGTAGAGAGCTTGGTAGTTGGAATCGGCGAAGTCGACAGAGGCACTCATGGCATGTTCAATATTTATGGTAGCGCTTCCCTTTTGTTCAAAAAGAGCAGACCTAGCAATAGCACTGTGGTTCGCAAATACAGTATAGAGCAGTGTAGTCTTAAGCCCCGAGTATTGATCCTCAAGGATCAAAAAGAGGGTTGTGGCTTCATCATCCGATTCGGTATAGACGGAAGGAAGTCCCTCGAGCTTTGGTTTACCCGGTTCAATACGGTAACCACTATATTTCAGCTCCGTAGTCCGAGTTCCGTCCGCAAGTGCAACCTGGTAAGCTGGTTGACGAAAGTCGCTTGTTCCATACTGGGGGTATTCCTGAGGAAGCGTGTCCAAAGAAATTGTACGGCTGGAAGAAACGGGAGTGGGAGAGAAGGAGCAACGCTCCCTAAGCTCCAATATACTTGCGAGACTTTGGTCATGATGAAGTTGAGCTCCCCAATAGACATGTGCGGGATATCCTTCTACAAGCTGGATAATATAGCTGCAATCCTTGGACTGCAAATGAAACAAACCAAGCGCCTCGTTAACATGAATGTTCATGATATTCACTCCTTAGGGGGTTATCATTATTGTTTTACGTAAGGGTACTGATCAATGACAACAAGACTCTCAAGTACTGATGTTAGCCTTTTTTGCATGAGCTCTCCCGAATGACAAGCTTAGTCCCGATCACGCTGTACGCAGGTGGTTCACGTCCCTCAAACCGTTCAGAGAGCAGTTGCACGGCCGCCTTTCCCATCTGTTCAGGGTAGGCACGGACAGTGGTTAGCGGAGGCTGCACGAAGGCTGCCATCTCAATGTCGTCGAAGCCGACAACAGCCATATCTTCGGGTACCTTGACTCCATGTCCATGAAGGGCGCGGAGGGCACCAATAGCGAGCGGATCGCTTGCAGCGAAGCAGGCTGTCGGTCGTTCCTGTTGGGTTAGGAGTTCGTTCATCATGAGATAACCATCCGCGGTACTCCAGGCACCTATACGGACGAATTGAGGATTGTACAACCCCTGTTCCCGCATGAATCGTTCAAAATAATGCGCTCTTCGCTCACCGTCGCTCTTACCGCCGATAAATCCGATTTGTCGGTGGCCAAGCTCAAGTAGATGACCGAGTGCCTGATCAACAGCTTGCCGGAAATGAAGTCGTACAGAATCATACTCCAGCTGTTCATGGTACTGGTCGACAAGGACAATGGTGTTCTTGTCAGGATGAAGCTTGAATACCTCTTCAGGGTCAACGCCGCCCACAACAATCAGACCGTCCGCCTTCTGCAGGGTGCCGATGGATGAGCGGCCTCGCAAGGTCTGGCCCAACGTCAGGCCAAGCTCTTCACAGCGCAGTTCGATTCCACGGCGGATCGAAGCGTAATACGGATCGTCTCTTTCCTCCTCAATAGAACACCACAGCAGGAGGGAGACCGTTTTCCCGGCACGTTCCGTATTCTGCTTTAATTGCCTCAGCCGGGTAGGCTTATACCCGAGTTGCTCGGCAACCCCAAAAATTCTGTTTTTAGTGTCTGGGCTTACGGACAGTGACAGATCGTTATTTAAAACCCTTGAAACGGTTGCGGCAGACACACCCGCTTCGCGGGCAATGTCTTTAATGGTTGCCAAAAGAGCTCACACCTTTTTAGTTAATAATTTTACTAAAAATCGACTTTATCCTAACATATCTCTAAAGCACTTTCAAGAAGAACGGTTGAATTTTTTTAACTTTATTTTTGAACTACTACTGTAGAGATTGTTTGTGTTAACATGATGAATATTCTCTTGATGACGGAGGGGTCCTAGTTGAATATTTTGTCACTAGCTCGTAAGTGGTTCGGTCGACTTCGCTTTAAAAGCAAGGTTATAACGGTATTTCTTCCGCTAATTATTATTTCTCTGCTTATTCTTGGACTATTGTCAAACCAACTTTTCAGCCGTTCTTTGATAGATCGAACCACCAGCAATGTGGTCGATGAGTCTCAGCTCATCTTGTCTAGGACCGATTATATATTCAGGAGTGTGGAAACGGCGGCCAATATTATGGTCACGAATATTAACCGGATGTATGATTCATACGGTGCCAAACCTAATACTGCCATGGAGCCTATTCAGTTTGGAAACTTGATGCAGAGCCGCTTATCCATTGATTTGTCAATCTTTCGTGAGGTGGATGCCGCTGTATTCATTGATAACGAAGGGACGATTTTCGCCTCTTATACCGAAAGCGGGGATGATCGCAAGATCTATAGCATGCTTAAGCAGGTAAGGGAATCTGAAAGTTATGGACAGGCCCTCTGGTTTGATATGGAGAAGAGGGATTTCCTAACACCAGATCGGAGCTCTCCCGTTTTGACGCTGGGGAAGATGGTCATTAATATAGACACCGGCGAACCCTATGGAACGCTTTTTCTGTTAGTGAAGGAAGAAGGTTTGTCTGATTACTTTCGTTCCAGCGATCCAGATGCACCCAAATCTTATTATTTTTTAGATAACGAAATGCGCGTGGCTGTGGCAGAAGACAATGAGATGTTGATGAATCTGGTGAATCCACAGCTGGGTGAGGCCATCCAACGTTGTGCACCTAATGCATCCCATGGAACGTGCTCATTCGAGTATGAGGGCAATCTGGTAACGGTCACGGATTATAACCGGATGGATTGGAAGTTGGTCAATATTGTTTCTCTTAGCCTGCTTACGGCTGATGTCCGGCAAAATGTTAGACTGTCGCTCTTAATCGGCGTGTTATGCCTTATTTTTTCCTGGCTGGGCGCTAGCTTTCTATCTAAAATGGTCGTTAGCCCTCTCGAACAACTAACTAGGGCCATGCGGACTGTTGTAACCGGTGACTTGCAATCGGTTACAACAGTCCGCACAGAGGATGAGATCGGTACCATTGCTGAAGCGTTTAATTTTATGATAAGACGAGTTCGGGAGCTGCTGGATGAGGTAAGGCAGGAACAGAACCGTAAGCGTGAATATGAACTTGCGCTGATAAGTGCCCAAATTAAACCGCATTTTCTGTACAACACTTTGGATACCATTTATGCACTCAATGAGTTAGATCGTAATGAGGAGGCGAGAGATACTACAAAAGCGCTGGCAGATTTTTATCGAATGGTGCTGAACAAGGGACGGGAATTAATCACTTTAGAAAAGGAAGCTCAGATTACTGATGATTACCTGACGATTCTGCAAATCCGTTATCCCGATGTGTTTCGCTATGAAGTGGATATCCCTCCCGAGCTTGCAGGTACACCGATCCCGAAGCTCTCGCTTCAGCCGCTTGTCGAGAATTCGATTTACCATGGTCTTAAGAAGAAAGAAACAAAAGGTTTTATCCGTATTTTTGCCTTTAAACAGGGCGATAAGGTGATCGTTCGGGTGCAGGACAACGGTGTGGGGATGGATGAATTCCAAGTTCAGACTATCATGTCCAGACATTTACCGAAAAAAGGAATACGATCAATCGGTACCTACAGTGTTCAGCAACGACTGAGCCTGTATTTTGGCGAGGAGTATGGGATATCCGTGCAAAGTGTGCTCACGGAGGGAACAACTGTTGACCTGTTGCTGCCGATGCTGCCAAAGGGGAGTGAACACCAAGATGTATAAAGTGATGATTGTCGATGATGAACCGCTGTTCCGAGACTTTCTGCGTATTAAGATAGATTGGGAAAGTCATGGCTTTCGGGTTTGCTGCGAAGCAAGGAACGGCCAGGAAGCACTTCAGGAAGCCGAGCGGCATCAGCCGCATCTCGCCCTCGTAGATATCAATATGCCCTTTATTGACGGAATTGAATTAGCCGAGAGATTAAAAGTCAAGTTCGAACGCATCGTTATTGTATTCATATCCGGACATAACGAATTTGAATACCTACAGAAGGCGGTTCGAACCGGAGTACAGGATTATTTGTTGAAGCCGTTCAATGCAGAAGAAATGCTCTCGATGTTGGAACGTATTAAGCCGAAACTACCGGTGTTTCCACAGGAGAGCGAAAGTACCGAGTGGGGTAAGCATGGTAGCGAAGCGTTGCACGGCAGAGCAGGTATGCCTGATTTGGGCCATCTGCGTGATGCGGTCGTCCTAGACCTCCGAATGAAAGACAGTGAAACGTTAGAGGAGGTCCGTAAGGCAATCCGGCAGCTTAGTATATACAAGTGGGGGGATGAATACGCAGATGCGATGCTTATGGGAATCGTATCTCTAGCACTTTCCTTTGCAAGTGAACGCGGTATTCCTTATGATCGGCTATGGGATGAAGGAGGGAACAAATCTCCTTACGACCGGCTGCGGGAGTTGGATTCCTGGGAGGCTGCTGAAGGTTGGATGCTCGCCCTATACCGCAAGCTGATCCAGCTGATGGAGAATATGCGTCCTACGAAGGCTTCCAATTTGTTTGCGGCGGCGATCAATTATATCGAGGAACATTATGCAGACACAGAGTTGTCTGCAGAGCAGGTTTCGTGCGGAGTTTTCGTCGATCCCAGCTATCTCCGGCGCGTTTTTCGCAAGGAGTCTGGCTTCTCCATAGTGGATCATATTACACACATCCGGATGAAAAAGGCCAAGGAGCTTTTGCTGAATGGAAATCGGAAGCTGTCAGAAATCGCTGAAAGTGTTGGATACAGTGACCCCAATTATTTTGGCAAATGCTTCAAGAAACGCTTTGGCATGACACCGACTGAATATGAGCAACTCAAAAAAAGGTAGCGCCTTTCCTACGAGGCAGGACAAATCGATTTAAGCCTAGCGGTTTTCCTATATATGGAGAACCGCAGATCTTTTTGTCCCGTTTTTTACTGATTAAGCCCGTTTTATTCCTTAATCAAAAAAAGAAGCGGCAGTATACTGTAGTCATGCAAATGAAAGCGTAATCATAAAACACACTGCATGAGGGGGATTAAACACATGAAAAAAACTTACAGAAGTTGGAGTGCAGCTTTGCTAGTGCTCACCATGTCTATTGGATTGGTCGCTTGTGGCGAAGATAACTCGACCTCTTCCAAGAGCGAGGCAGGGGACGGTACGATCAAATTGAAGGTGTATGCGCAGCATTTTGATGACGATACCATAAAGCCGTTCGATTATGCGGTGGAAGAGCTCAAAAAGAAGATGCCAAACGTAGAGATTGAACTGGATCCTGCCGTGCAGGATGGAGGCCAGAAGCTGAAAACCTATGCGGCAACGGGCAACATGCCAGACATCTATTTAGCGGATTGGTCAGTTCTGCAAACTTTCGCAAAATCGAAAAATGTTGAGGTGCTGGACAACTATGACACAACGGCCGAATTCAAGAAGAATCTTAACCCGGGTGTTGAATCGCGTTTGGTAGCTCCAGACAATCATGTATATGCTTATCCCGAAACCGGTATAGAATTCCAAATGATCTATTATAACAAGTCAATTTTTGAGAAGGTCGGAATCAAAACACCGCTTAAGACGATTGACCAAATGGCCGATGCAGCGAAAAAGTTAAAAGCCGCAGGTTATGTACCTATGTCAATCTTTGCCAAGGAAAAATGGATAACGACCGCTTTTTATAATGGACTGGTTACAAGGGAGCAGCCACATGGATTCGGAGCACTTGATCAGAAAGGTGTAATAGCATTGCCGAAAGCATTTGTAGCAGCGGCTCAGCAGATGAAGCAATTGCAGAGAGCTGGATTGTTCGATGCCAACGCCACGAATACCAATTATGATCAGGCATCGTCCTTATTTTATCAAGGGAAGGCTGCTATGTTCGTGAACGGACAATGGGAAATTTACAGTTCACAAGAAAAGCTGGGCGACCAGGTTGACTGGATGTACTGGCCTGCAAAGGATGAAGCAACCTACGAGAATTCCAAATATTTCATAGACGGCTCGGGTTCACCACAAGGTTACGCAGTATCACCGAGTAGCAAGAACAAGGAAACAGCTGTAAAGGTAGCGGCCTTCCTTGCCACAAAGTCAGCCGAGTACAGATACACCCAACTTGGAAGTCCAATTGTTTCGCAGAAAGTGGATAAGCCAATGGCCTCTAATGTCCCAGCAATGATGCAGCGAGTCGTCAAAGAGTTGCTGCCAAACGCGCAGGAATATGCTCAACTTCTGAGCAATACAAAAATTCAGAACACCATTAATGACAATACTCAAAATTTAATGGTAGACAATTTCTCTGAACAGGATTTTGTGAACAATCTGAATAGTACATTGGAAAAAGAAAACTGAGAATTCAGGAATTCGGCAACCCTTGGCGGATAAGTCGCTGGGGGATGCTGTTCCAAAGATAAGGGGTGGAAGCAAGACATGAATAAATATTTGGGGAACAAATCGGCGCTCGCACTGTTTCTCCTCCCTGCTTTGATACTGTATAGCGTGATACTGATATATCCCGTTCTGCAAACTGTTCTTCGCAGCTTTTATGATTGGGACGGCCTGAGTACGCTGACCTTTTCGGGACTGAGTAATTATCGGGAACTGTTCTCCGATCCTCTACTTGCTACTTCGCTTAAGAACGGATTAATCTTTGCCATTGTGCTGGCGGTCTTTCAGATCGGACTGGGAACACTATTAGCGCTAATCTGTGCGGACCCGCGCACACGCGGGCGAAAAATACTGAAAACGTCTTATTTTATCCCAGTTGTCTTATCGGTAACCGTGGTGTGCCAGCTGTGGATTGCAATCTATGACCCAACTAACGGATTGATCAACCGGCTGTTTGATCTCTTGAACATTCCTTATCAGCAAAATTGGCTAAGCTCCCCGACAGCATCGATTATTGCCATCGCCTTCGTTAATGCCTGGCAGTTTATGGGGTATCAATTTGCGCTGCTATATGCAGGAGTTAAGTCAGTACCCGAGGACTACTTTGAAGCCGCCACGATTGACGGCTGCAGCAAATGGAGAGCGCACTGGCATGTCACACTTCCTCTGATGAGGGAAACTTACAAATTCTGCTTTATTATTGCGATTACCTCTGGAATTGGGGCCTTTGTGCAGATGCTGATTATGACAAATGGTGGCCCCGGCACTACAAACTATACAATGACATTCATGATTTACCGCTATGCTTTCATGGAAAGCAACTATGGGTACGCATGTGCTGTATCCGTGCTGCTTGTACTAATCTCACTATTGGCAACTGTAGTCATCAATAAGCTGTTCGACCGCGGACAAACCGCCTGATAAGGCGTGTATCGAAAAGGAGAACGAAATGAGTAAAACCGCTTTGAGCAAGTTCAGACAAGCTGTTCTGCAGATACCGCTGTGGTTGTATTTTATTGTTTCGGTCTACCCGTTGTTCTGGATGGTTTCCTACTCGTTCAAGAACAACGATGAGATCTTTGTCTCTAATCCATTTGGACTGCCGACACATTTTCGTTACGAGAATTACATTAATGCCTGGACGCAGTTTAATATTCCCCGTTACTTTCTGAACAGTCTGGTCGTATCAACGATTTCGACTCTGTTCATCCTTTTACTGGCTCTGATGTTTGCCTTCGCAGTGGCTCGTATGAGATGGAGGTTTCGTTCTGCCGTTCGGACTTATATGATCATAGGAATGTTTATGCCACTGCAGGTTATCATGATACCGCTGGCGATTCTGGTTCGCGATTTTCATCTTACCAATACGTATGGAGCTCTTATTCTTCCTTATATCGCAATTGGCCTTCCTTTCTCGTCCATGATTTTTTACGGGTTTCTTATAGCAATTCCTAAGGAGATTGAAGAGGCGGCATGCATGGATGGAGCTAATATTTATAGACTGTTCCTGAAAATCATTATGCCACTTGCATTGCCTGCAATTGCGACGGTAGCCATTTTTCAATTCTTGAACAACTGGAATGAGTTCACTTTGGCCTATATTTTAATTTCTGATGAAAATATGAAGACATTGCCACTCGGCTTGCTTTTCTTCCAAGGCTCTTACAGCACAGATTGGGGAGCCATGGGGGCTGTTATGACCATGGCTTCCTTACCGATGGTACTCGTCTATCTGTTCTTGAGTGAACAAGTGGAGCGGGCGATGACGGTAGGTTCGGCTGTAAAAGGATAGAAAGGATAAACTGCCCGGGGTTGAGAATCAGAAAAAGATTCTCAACCCCGGGCAGTTTTGTTATGTACATACGTTAGTTCAAACCGACGATGGTCTGTAGGTAATCAGAAACCTTACAGCAAAGAAATGTTTTTGTAAGATTCAACTGTTGTTCGTTATGTAGAAACTAATTATGCTGGTAAATAGCTAGGCAAGGAAAGAAGTGAGCAGACTTTTGAAAGATCCAAAGCAAAGTTTCAATGAAATATTAAAAAATCGTAAAAAAACCATTATAACAGTAATAGTTGTCGTTACTATAATTATATTGTTAATCACTCTGGTATTTGGCACCATGCATATTATCCGGGGTTCTATATACACCACCACGAAAACCTCCTAAATCTACAACCAAAGGGGATTAGATTGTTGTTATTGCTTGAATGATCAAATAAAGGCATTATAGAGAAATCAGTTGTTAAAAATTCAAGCACTAAGAAGGTAGAAAACATAATGCAAAAGATATTAATAGTAGAGGATGACCCTCAAATCAGCTCCTTGCTCCAATCCTATCTTGAAAAATATGGTTATCAAGGAGTTATTGTTTCAAATTTTGATAAAGTTTTAGTTGCCTTTCAAAAGGTGGAGCCTGATTTGGTACTACTTGATGTGAATCTTCCTCGTTTCGATGGATTTTATTGGTGTAGACAAATACGGACTCAATCTACATGTCCCATCCTTTTTGTGTCTGCACGCGATGATAAAATGGATCAGGTCATTGCTTTGCAAAACGGAGCAGATGATTACATTACGAAACCATTTTATCCCGAAGTACTGTTAGCCAAAGTAGAAAGTAATCTGCGACGTGCCTATGGTTCTTATGCCGTTGCTCCAAAATCACGTTCCTTAAAAGTGTCAGCTTTGACGCTATATCCCGATATTATGGAACTTGTGTTCCATGACAAGCAGGTCGAAATTAGCCAGAAAGAAGCAGCACTGCTAGAGCTATTAATGACGTATCCTAAACAGGTTGTGGGTAGAGTTCATCTCTTAGAGGCTTTATGGGATGATCACCAATATGTGGGCGAGAACACATTGAATGTTTATGTCACTCGTGTCCGTAAAAAGCTGAGCGAGCTAGGACTGGGGGATATCATAGAGACGGTTAGAGGGGCTGGCTATCGACTTCACTTGACTGAGGAGGATGAACGGTGAAGCTTTTTTGGCGTGACCATTTTTCGCTGGTGATTTTTAATATCATCCAACTTTTTCTTGTGTTAAGTATCTATTGGTTGGATGGTTACCGTAACTGGTCGACGGCCCTGTATTCCGTCTTTTTTGGGGCTTCCATATTGCTGGTTTATTTGCTCTTCCGATATGTCCTGTACTCTGGTTTATATCGAATATTATCCACTGCAAACCTAAGAGATTTAGATGAGCTTATTCAGATGAAGGTACTTAATCCGTTAGCCTCTTCTTTGCAACACTTGCTTTTACAATATTACCGATTGTATCAGTCTCGAATTCATCAGTTAGAGCATCAGCAGCGTGATCATATTACATTTATCAATCAGTGGGTTCACCAGATGAAAACTCCTCTTGCTGTTATTCATTTAATCCTCAGAGGAAAAATAGATCCTGAATCTGATCAGATTTACGATGAAATTGATCGAATGGGAAAAGGACTAGACATGATTTTATATATGTCACGGTTGGAATCCTTTGAACCTGATTTTCATGTGGAGCCTGTTGTATTACGAAAACTGGTTAGTGATGTGATCTATGATAACAAAAGACTATTGATTCGTAACGAAATTTATCCTTCCAATGAAGTGGACGAGCAGTTGTGTGTGATAACCGATGCCAAGTGGCTAAGATTCATAATTAACCAATTGATGACCAATGCGGTGAAGTATTCTTCAGGTCATGCCCACAGTCTGAAACTGATGTCTCACGTAAGAGATCATGTCATTGTGTTGGAAGTACAGGATGAGGGGATT
The DNA here is from genome assembly GCF_049319765.1 of Paenibacillus sp. S29. Classification (NCBI taxonomy): domain Bacteria; kingdom Bacillati; phylum Bacillota; class Bacilli; order Caryophanales; family Paenibacillaceae; genus Paenibacillus; species Paenibacillus sp. S29. The sequence continues at coordinate 14,612 of NZ_JBMOUI010000024.1, forward strand.
GGTATCCCTAAAAAAGACGTAGAACGGGTATTTGAGGCTTATTACACAGGTGAAAATGGGCGGAAGTATCGTGAATCAACCGGGATGGGTCTCTATTTGGTGTCTGAAATCTGTAAAAGACTGAATCATAACATTCAGTTAAAATCGACGGTTGGTGAAGGGACGACGGTTCAAATTCTGTTTCCAATTCGCAAATGAGAAACCTTACAACAGATTTAAGGTTTTTGTAATGTTAATCGATCGCTTCACTTGTCTGGATGGATTATGATCATGACATAGGAAAGAGAAAGGAATGAATTATGGAGATTGTACGAATGGATCAAGTCACCAAAATATACTATGGCAAGGTTCCCTACCGAGCCCTTAACAACATCCATTTAACGATCAAACAAGGCGAGTTTGTTGGCATTATGGGGCCGTCTGGTAGTGGGAAGACTACGTTATTAAACATGATTTCAACCATTGATATGCCGACTTCTGGCGAGGTTTGCATTAAAGGGGAAAATCCACATCAGCTCAAGAAGGATAAGCTGGCTTTATTTCGTCGCAAAGAGCTGGGATTTGTATTTCAGGACTATAATTTGCTGGAAACTCTCACTTTGGGAGAGAACATACTGTTTCCTCTGATGCTGAATAAAAAAGGATTAAAGGAAATGGAGCACAAACTGGAAGAGGTAGCGAAGAAACTGGATATTATTGATATTTTGGATAAACGGCCTTATGAGGTGTCAGGGGGACAAAAGCAAAGGGCAGCTATAGGCAGGGCTATTATTCACTCTCCTTCACTCTTGCTCGCAGATGAACCCACTGGAAATCTCGATTCCATGTCTTCACGTGTTGTGATGGAAATGCTGGGGCTTATCAGTCGTGTGGATCATTCCACAATCGTGCTGGTAACACACGGAGCCGTGGAAGCCAGTTATTGCGATCGGGTTATTTTTATAAAAGATGGTGAGTTATATAATGAAATCCATCGTAGTCATAGTCAGCAATTATTTTTTCAAGAAATTATAGATATACTCTCCTTTTTGGGGGGAAGTAGACATGCGCATGAGCTTTCGTCTGTTAGCATGGAATAATCTCAAGCACAATGTGCGTGCTTATGTACCTTACTATGTAAGCAGCTCATTGATGATTTCGATTTTTTTCGTATATGCGATATTTATTTTTCACCCGGATGTCTCAGATGCAATCACAGCAGCTAATGTAAAAAAGGGATTACAAGTTGCTGATCTGTTGATTTTTGTGTTTTCCTTCTTCTTCGTATTATACACAAACCATATTTTTGTTGCTGCACGAAAAAAAGAATTTGGTATACTGACCATTTTAGGGACACATCACAGACAAATTTATTTTTTGGTCGCATATGAAAATCTAATTATAGGCTTTTTATCCTTAATTACCGGGATTATCGGAGGATTCGTTTCAGCGAAATTCTTTCTACTTTTGGGCTCCAATGTCATAGGAATGTATTTAACGTTTTATTTTCCTTGGAAAGCACTGGCTTTCACCGTGGTGGGCTTTATGTTTTTGTTTATATTGATCTCATTTGTGTCTGTTTTCTTCATACGCCATTTTAAATTACAGCAGCCTTTTAGCAAGATTTCACAGCTAAAAACGGATTTAAAAGCTTCATGGAGCCTGTCCTTTCTTGCCATAGTATTAATAGGAGCGGCTGTATATTTGATGAGGATTGATTTTCCACCCTACATTTATCTGGCACCGTATCGTTTGGGGACTCTTTCTTTTTATATATTACACTATTCAGTTGGAGACACATTTAAATATACAATTGTAATGGGATTTATTGGTGTTTACTTATTTTACACTCAATTATGTGTACTATTCATTCAATTGCTTAGAGCTAACAGGAAATGGTCTTGGAGCGGAATACGCTTATTATGGATATCTGAGATCACATACAAAATCAGGAATAATGCCGGGCTGTTTTCATTAATTACCCTAATTTCTATCATTTCCTGTGTAGGAGCAGCGTCAACGTTTGACTCCATGCAGCAGCAAAAAAGATTTCTTAAGGAGCAATCTTATTCATTTGCACTTACTTCTGATGTTGTAAGTTCTATAGAGCTTGAAAAAGAGATTGACCAAAATCTTCATACGGCTGGGGTAGATTATTCGAAAGGTGAAGTGTTGATCTTTCCCTTTCATGAACAGCTCGCGCCAGTGATGAAACAATCCAATTATGAGGCTCTTGCTTCCAGGTTTAAGGAGCTAAAACAGGCAGTAGCGCTTCGGGATCATCAAGGCTTTTTCATTTTTGATTCAAACGGGATGTCTTTAGAAGAACAGAAAACCTTTTTTGAAAAAAAGCTAACTTACAATCAAGGAAAATCTCAGATTATGAATATTCAGATTATGGATACTCAGAAGTTGGACCATAACTTAAAGTCTGATGAAAACATCATCTCTGAACTAGCACGGTTACTTGTTGTTCCAGATCGAACTTACGACCATTTAATTGAACAACGGTATTTCAATGATCCATTGGCATACAAATCTGTTTACTACTTTGTGCCAAAATGGAAGAATGGTCAACTTTCTTTAGATACTTCAGAAACTCAACAGGAGATATGGTTGTATTCCGTGTTGGCCCACAAGGTGAATAAAGGAGTGCTTAACTCTAGAGCAGTGGATTATTTGACATCGGAGATGGATCTGAATATTAGCGAATTTATTGGCGGATTTATCGCCATTATTATGTTGGCAAGCACTGTAAGTCTATTGTATTTCAGATTGTATGTAGATCTTCAACGGGATGAGGAAATATACCGAGCTTTATCGAAAATCGGACTAAACTCAAGAGAAATGAGACGAGCTGCATCCAGACAAATTGCTTTCTTATTTCTTCTGCCATTAGTCGTATCATCCATAGGAATAGTGCTTTGTTTATTTATGTCAGAACCATCTGGAATATATGTAGTACCCTTTCGCATTACGCTTATTCAGATTATGCTGTGCTTTTGGGCAATCCAATTCTTTTCCTTTCTTATTGTACGGTTCCTGTACCTTCGTCAATTGGATTTGAAGATGTTATAAGGAACGATAAGCTGTGTGTAAAAAAGTTGCAGAAGGGGAGGAGTGGTTCCTCCTTTCTGGAATCTCCACGGATTATAGACGATGCAGCTCTCAATTCGCGATTTCCTTGATGGGGAGTCATACAAAGAAATTGTAGTGTAGAGGAAGAATTGTAATTCATATAACAACGTATTTATTAGACTTAACAAACTTAGAAAGAGGGGGATATCTATGAAAAAAAGTGTGTTTATTTTATTGTTGTTGGCCTTATCAACCAGTTCTTTTTCAGGGTCCTTTGTTCAAGCAGAGGGGCAGCAATTGGCTTCCAATGCAAGTGTGAAACTAACATTGAGTCAAGCCCAGCAATGGGCACGGTCTAATAGCTTTAGTTTGAAAGAAGCCCAGCAAACGATAGATCGTAACCGGATTAACCTAAAAAATGCAGGTAAGAATCTGGATTTCATTCCAGCAGGTGCAGGCAACGGTGAAGAGGACGCGGCTAGTAGTTCTGCTTGGAAGGGGTATGCCTCATCGACGGTTTCTTATTTGGAATCCAAGAAGCAAATCGAACTTGCTCAAGATCAGACAGACTACACCACAATGAAGGACTATTACGACGTACTTTTGGCTGACAACAAAGTGAAGAGTAGTGAGGATGCACTTTCGCTTGCGTTATTGGAGGAAAAAGCTGCTGAGGCGAAAGCGAACCGTGGAAAAATTTCTCCAGGTGAACAAAGCACCATTATTCAGACTCGTTTAGAAGCTGAAAAGAATGTAGAGATTGTAAAATCTGCGCTGCAAAAAGCGTTAGAGGTGCTAAACACCCAAATGGGGCAGCCGCAAGGTACGGTATATGAACTGGTTGATCGACCCGCTTACCGGAAAATGGATAACACGAATTTGGATACGCTTGTGACGCGTGCAATCTCGGCGAGTCCTTCGGTATGGAGACAGGAGGAGGCTGTCAAGCTGGCCAAAATGGAAGTTAAATATTACACATGGAACTCGGGAACGGACGATTATGAAATTAAACAGATTGATGTAGACTCAGCGGAAGGCGGACTCAAAAATACCAAGGATCAATTGGCAGAATCACTAAAGAGTATCTACTTTAACTTACAGCAAAATGATGAACAATACGAACAAATGCAAAGTAATTTACAGAACGCTATTAAAGTGTTGGACATATCTCGTAAAAAAAGGGAACGTGGATTTGCCACAGGTACGGAGGTCGCCACGAATCAGTTAAAAGTGAAGCAAATTGAACGGAATAAGGATGAACTCATTATTCAAATGACAATGCTGCAACATGCTTTAAACAAACCGTGGAGCGTATAGGTTTTAGAAAAAATACATTTTAAGGGGATATAACATTGTCGGAAACAGAAAAGAAAGATGCATTGCAAGTGTTAAGAAGGAAAAAAAGATTGAAAGGGATCATAGGTATTCTTGTCTTGATTATTATAGCGGGAATTGGCGGTACTGTTTATATGAATAGAAGTCAGGAAAAGCCCGTGGAGGGTCCTGCGAACCAGATCGTACAGGTACAGAAAACAAACATGACCGAATCGCTTAAAGTAACTGGAACCGTTCAGGCTTCTAAGGAAGTCAATATCAATTTTACAAATGTTGAGGGTGCCAAGCTCATTGCCGTCAATGTTAAAGCAGGAGATAGTGTCAAAGCGGGTCAGGTGTTGGCTCGTTTGGATGATTCGGATTCCAAGTTACAAATTAAAAATGCTGAATCCAATGTAGCGATTGCCCGAGCCAAGGTGGAGGAAGCCAAGCGCGGACCAAAGTCTAGTGATATTGAGCTCCAGAAGGCAAATGTCCTAAAGGCGCAGATGGCGATTAAAACAGCCAAGGATTCCATGGAGCTGGAAGAAGTCGCTGCACAAAAAGTGGCGGCTAAGATGACTTTGGATAAAGCCCAGAAGGATTATGATGACCAGACTTATCTAGTCCAGAATGAAGCAGCTGCAGAAAGTGACCTGGCGACGGCCAAGCAAAACCTGGATAAGGCAAAATTGGATATGAATAATGTTGAACTTCAATACAAGAAGGCATGGAATCGACAAGTTCAGGCGATTGAGGATGCGGAAATGGGCTATAAAACAGCTTTAATACAATTAAAGGCAGCACAGTCCCCGCCTGATGCCTCCAATATTCAATCCGCACAGGCTTCTTTACAACAGGCTGAAACGGAATTGGAACAGAAGAAAAGTGTTCTGAACAAATTACAGGTTACGGCACCGTGGGATGGAATTATTTTGAAGGTTAATGGCGATGTGGGTACCAGTCCTACAGCACCTTTCATTGTTATGAACAACTCCAATACAGGCGTTATGAAGGTTAGTGCCAAGGTTAACGAAAGTGACATTGCTAAAATGAGGACTGGGCTCCAGGCTACGTTACACACGAATTCATTCCCGGACAAACAATTTAAAGGCGAAGTCCTCTTTGTTTCTCCAGAGCCGGTTACGGAATCCAATGTGACTACATACAAAATTGAATTGTCTTTGGATAGTCAAAAGATAAGACTACAACCAGGGATGAACATGGATGTATCACTCCTCTTGGCTGAACATAAAGATGCGTTGTCTGTTCCATTGTTCGCATTGAGATCCGAAGGTGGAGTGGATGGAGTATATGTAGCGAAGAATCCGGCTAACCCTGCAGATTATGAATTCAGACCAGTGAAGCTGGGGGTCTATACAGCGGATCAGGCCGAAATCAAGTCTGGTGTCAAGGAAGGCGAAACCATTGTTATTCCGCCCCAGGGTGGTAGTGCTGGTCCAAATGGCAGTCAAGAGGGTCAAGACCCTGATGGAGGTCAGGCACAATGAACGAAGTTCGTTTGAATAAAAGCGTTATTGAAATTAAAGAACTTAAAAAAATATATGAGGTGGGCGGTCAGGAGATTCAAGCTCTGCGTGGTGTTGATTTATCTATTAGCGAAGGTGAGTTTGTTGCCATAATGGGTCCCTCTGGTTCGGGTAAGTCCACTATGATGAATGTCATTGGTTGCCTCGATCATCCTGATACGGGGAAGTATTATTTGGATGGGTATTCCATTTTGGATGCTCGTGAGAACGAGCTTTCCGAGATTCGAAATCAGAAACTGGGTTTTGTGTTTCAGAAATTTTATCTACTTCCCCGAACTACAGCATTAGCTAATGTAGAGCTACCTATGATGTATGCAGGTATACCTGCCAAGGAACGCCGGGAACGAGCTGTGGAGGCGCTTCGAAGTGTAGGGCTTGCAGAACGGATGTACAACAAGCCTAATGAGCTATCTGGTGGTCAGCAGCAACGTGTCTCCATCGCGCGTGCGTTGGTGAATAATCCTGTTATTCTGCTGGCGGATGAGCCAACGGGGGCACTAGATACAAAGACGAGTGTCGAGATTATGGAGCTGTTTCAAGGTTTGAATGAACAGGGGAAAACCATTGTCTTGGTTACTCATGAGCTGGAAATTGCCGAATATGCCAAGCGCCTGATCAGCTTTCGAGATGGGAATATTGAGCGGGATGAGAGCATTATGAATAGAAGAATTTCATCAAGGATGGCAAGCCTATGAATTTAATGGAAACGATCCGTGTATCAATTAACAGTTTAACAACCAATAAGCTACGCTCCTTTTTAACAATACTCGGTATTATTATCGGGGTGGCAGCGGTTATTGCCATTATGGCGATTGGAAACGGCTCTACAACCCGCATAAAGGCGGAAATTAATAAATTAGGGAATAACGTATTGATGGTTGCGCCAGCTATGACAATGGTCGATGGTGAAATAGATTATGACAACACTCCATCGTTTACTTGGGCTGATGTCGAGGCGTTGGAACAAAAGAATTCCATAGATGCATTGATGCCAAATATAACGAGCAATTCAAAAGCTACGTGGGGGCGATACAACTATAACGCCACTATTGTAGGGACTTCCGCTTCATTCTATAAAGTCAAAAAGTTTTCCTTTGCCGAGGGCAGAACATTTACCAACGATGAGATGGATAAACGCATGAATGTCGCCATTCTTGAAAGTCAGGCGGTTCAACGTCTTTTTGGTGGAGATACCCAAAATGTATTGGGACGAACGTTTCAAATTAAACAGATCCCTTTCAAGGTAATTGGAGTATTAAATACTCAGCCAGTAACGAAATTAAGCTACAGCACTAATGAACAAATTTACATCCCTGCTACAACCATAATGAACCGTCTGGGTGAGAAGAACATTACAGGATTGGACGTATCCGCCAAGTCACCAGCTTTGATGGATCAGGCTCGTTCAGACATATTGGAAAGCTTGCGTTTAACGCACCAGCTAAAACCCTCGGAACCGGATCAATTTCAAATTATGAGTCTGTCAGAAGCAGCAGGTGCTGCTTCAGGTGTAGATAATATCATGACCAGCTTGCTAGGAGGTGTAGCCGCGATATCGCTCGTGGTAGGGGGAATCGGAATTATGAATATTATGATGGTGTCGGTTATAGAGCGTACAAGAGAAATCGGTATTCGAAAAGCTATTGGCGCCAAGCCGAGAGATATTATGATTCAATTCCTATCTGAAGCGGTCATCTTTGGTCTATTAGGAGGTACAATCGGGGTTGTAACAGGCATAGGGGCATCCAAAATACTTGAGGCAACTGCACATATGACCATTGAATTTACGATCTCGCCTATCATATATTCGTTTCTTAGCTCTGCGGGCACAGGCATCCTATTTGGAGTATACCCGGCTTATAAAGCAGCAAGTTTGAAGCCTATAGATGCATTGAGATACGAATAATAAGCAGGGATATGAATCTAAAACTATCAAGTAACGTACCGATTTAAATCAAAACAGAAGGGATAAGCAATAATATGGATATTAAAGATGTGGAGGATCTATATTTATCTTGCAAATCAGATCTCTTTGGATATCTATTGAGGATATTGCATAACAAACAGGATGCCGAAGATTTGTTGCATGAGTGCTTTATTCGGTTTATAAGAGCTTCACCTGACTTGCCTCAAGATCGTATTCGATTTTATCTTCTGAGAATTGCCAAAAATTTAGCTATAGATTTAATAAGAAAACGGAAAAAGATAGATGAATATAACTTACGTAAGGAGCTGCTTTACTATCACTGGGATACCCTCGATTTTGAAATTCAGGAGGAGGTCAATCGAATTCTTTTGATGGCAAGTAATACCGAGCAAAGGACGGTACTTGAATTGCGTGTAGTCCGAGGATACTCCATAAAAGAAACGGCTAGAATCTTAAACAAGAGTGAAAATTCAGTAAAGTCTTCGCTGCACAGAGCTTCAAAACGCATTAAATTAAGATATATTTCCTGAACTGATTTGGATGAAAAGCGGAGTAGACATAGAGTCTGCTCTTTTTTTGCTTGATACAGAGATATAACAATAAGATCGATATTTTCCACCATAATAGATAATAAATATCCCCTTTTTTTGGATTGTTTCTATTTATAATGAAAGCGCACCCATAACAATCAAAGGAGCTGATTTGTTTTGACACGTAACAAACGCTTAAGAAGATTGTCCACCGCCATGTTAACGGTGCCTATGCTCACGATGTTCGCTTCAGGTGCAATGGCAGAGCAGGAATTGAACAGACATAAGCCTCCGGTTTCTACTGGAAGCGGCGTATTTTATGAAATTTATATCAATTCTTTTTATGATTCGAATGGAGACGGACACGGTGATTTGAAAGGAATCACACAAAAACTTGATTACTTAAACGATGGCAAACCCCATTCGGGTAAGGATTTGCAGGTCAGCGGCTTCTGGCTTATGCCCCTAAATCTATCTCCAAGCTACCATAAATATGATGTAACTGATTACTATCAGGTGGACCCGCAGTATGGGAGTCTAAATGATTTTCGCACCTTGATGAAAGAAGCGGACCGAAAGGGCGTCAAGGTGATCATGGACCTTGTTATCAATCATTCGAGCAGCGAGCACCCATGGTTTAAGGAGGCCAGTGCCAACCCACAAAGCAAATACCACAACTATTACGTATGGGCGGATGAGAACACAGATCTGGAAGAAAAGGGATCTTGGGGTCAGCAGGTATGGCATAAGAATCCGAACGGCGAAGGATATTTCTACGGTACATTCTGGTCGGGCATGCCGGATCTGAACTTTGACAATCCCGAAGTCCGCAAAGAAATGATCAAAGTAGGCAAGTATTGGCTGCAGCAGGGTGCAGACGGGTTCCGGCTTGACGCGGCGATGCATATTTTTAGAGGACAGACGAAGGATGGTGCGGATAAGAACATCGCCTGGTGGAATGAATTCCGTTCCGAGATGGAGAAGGTGAATCCAAATGTATATCTGGCAGGAGAGGTATGGGACAAACCGGAGACCATAGCTCCTTATTTCGGACCACTCCACTCCCTATTTAATTTTGACCTGGGTGGAACGATTTTGAACTCCGTGAAAAACGGCCGAGATCAGGGTATCGCGACATTCGCCGAGAAAACGCTGCAACTGTACAAATCGTATAATAAGGCAGCACTCGATGCTCCGTTCTTGAGCAACCATGACCAGACCCGTGTCATGAGCGAACTGGGCGGGGATGTGCGAAAAGCCAAGCTGGCCGCTTCCATTCTTTTGACGCTTCCGGGTCAGCCTTTCCTGTATTACGGGGAAGAAATCGGCATGAAGGGAGAGAAGCCTGATGAGTATCTTCGTGAGCCTATGCGCTGGTACAAGGGAGATGGCCCTGGTCAAACGACGTGGGAGAAACCCAAATACAACACAGGCAAGGTATCGGTGGAAGCGCAGCTGAGGGACGATGATTCCTTACTGGAGAGCTATCGCACACTCATCCGTCTGAGGGAAGAACATGAAGCTTTACGTAGCGACAGTCTGCAACCTATACAAGCAGGTTCTGCCAGCGTGACCGCGTTTAAACGTACTTCAGGCAAAGAAACAATGTATGTATATCATAACCTGTCTGGAGAGCCGGTTACCTTGCAGATAAAAGGTTTCGATAAGGGTAAATGGAAAGTGATCTTTTCCACCTCAAAGGATGTAAAGGTGAAGAAAGGAACAGTTACAATTCCGGCTTACAGTTCTCTAATTACCGAAGAAGACAGAAAGAGCTGAATATAGGGCAAAATTACCGTTCAGATGAAGCAGGATATATATCGATGAATCCAGTTTGGGGTGTTAACAGCACCCCATTTTTCTATATAAGTTTTGCTGCATACGAATAGAGGATTTAAAACCGTCAGGAGATCAGTTATATGCCAAAAAGACAGTTTTTACGACAGTTGTGTGTTGAACCGGGAAATTACTCGTTTCAACTAGACCACTTGGATGCAAAGCACGCCCCTTAGAGTACACACAGGGAAGGATAAATGACATTCTCCCGTGTATATTCCAAGGGGCATTATTTAATACCCTCAATCATAGTAAAGATCGGACGATTCCATATAATTATAAAGGGGGTATACCTTCCGGTACCTTTCAGCTCTTGCTCTTAGCAAGCAACTGCTCATCGAACGGTAGATTCTCTTTGATCGCCCACAGGTCGTCATAGCTGAGAATCCAGCGATCGGCTCTGGACAGATCCTGCCGGCCGGAGCCGGGGTTGTGAAAGCCGATGCAGTACATTCCTGCACTTTTGGCTGCCTGGACCCCGTTCTGTGAATCCTCAATAACGATGCAATGGGCCGGTGCAATGCCTAGCTGCTCGGCGGCGTATAAGAAGATGTCCGGTGCAGGCTTACCCTGCAATACCTCTTCACCGGTGATTCGAATGTCGAAGTAACGGCCAAGTCCTGTTTTTTCCATAATGAGATCAATCAGCGCCCGTGGAGAGGAAGAGGCCACCGCGACCGGAATCCCTTTCTCTTTCAGCCAGTCCAGCCACCGCTCCAGTCCGTCAATCGCCACAAGGCCCTCGTGCGCAATCATCGTCTGCATCACATTTTTTCGGTGATAGGACAGGGCCTCTTCCACCGTATTGGTGAGCTGATGCCTGTTCAGCACTTGACGCCACATGGATTCGAGTGTCACTCCGACATAGGTGTGATGCTCTTCTTCCGTCATGGGCGCACCAAAATGGGCAAAGGAGCTGCGCTCGATCTCAAAATAAATCGGTTCGCTGTCTACTAGCACCCCGTCCATGTCGAAGATGACTGCTTTGACCGGAACGGACGCTGATAGGTCTCCTGTGCATTCATTATTGGTCGGTGTAACATGATGGATGCTCGTCATGTCCATTCTCTCCCTTGTTAGTAGCTAAATTTAGTTGCCGGAGCCATTAGATTGCAGTACAATCTTGATCGCCTGAGACGAAGGCTGAAGTGTCCGCTCGCTGATATTGCATCCAAGCGTCTTAAAGGCTTCATGGTAGTCATCAAGCGGATACGAGTGGGTTATGATTTTTTTGGCGGGAATGATTTGTTGCTCAATCAGGTAATGCGCCGTGGAGAACGTGCCCAGAGAATCAATCGAGCCGATGATTTTAAGGCTACGGTCAACTACCTCTTTCGGATTAAACGAACTTATCCCATCTCTCAGCCCCACCAGCATCAAATACCCGCCGCTCGCAAGCTGGCTTAGTACCTCAGTGCCGACCACTCCTGTGGTATCCACAATCATGTCCACCTGATTTTTTAACGGAGCCAGCTCATGAATGGCCGACTCCAGTGTGGCGTGCGCGGACCACCGTTCGGGAGCAATAGAATCCGCTATAGCGAGCCGTTCCTCCGAGATGTCAACAAGGCAACCAGTTATGCCTTTCGAAGCAAGAGCATAACTGTACAGAATCCCGATCGGACCTGCGCCTAAAATAACGGTTGTGAAGTTCGGCAGCAGGTGAATCTGGTTGATTCCGGTCAGCATACAGCTCAGCGGTTCGGTCAGCGTCGCTTCTTCGTAGCTGATATGGTCCTTCAGCTTGTACAAAAAACGGTCCTCAGTCACATAATAATCGGTGAACGTACCGTCGGCGCTAACTCCGGTCTCGGTTACGGATTTGTGTGTGCAATGATTCTGTCTTCCTGTCCGGCACATTTCGCATTGGCCGCAGTAGTATGTTGGATCAATCACCACCCGGTCCCCAGGCTGCAGTGAACTGACGGCTGATCCTACAGCGATCACATCCCCCGCTGATTCGTGGCCCAAGATAGTGGACGGAACGGCATGATATTTGCCACTAATGATACCTAGGTCCGTACCGCATACGCCTGTCGCCCGAATTCGGACGAGTACATCGTTATCTTTTTTTATCTCCGGGATAGGTCTTTCCTCAAGTGCGACATCCCAAGCCGATTTGTATACCAGTGCAAGCATGAATAATTCCTCCTTTTGCCTGTTAGGCAGATGGTTAGTGAAGGGTAGCAAGAACGGCATCTAGCCGTTTAACAATTTCGACAATCTCATCTACTGTAGCCGTGAGAGAAGGTCTCACTTTGACCACATTGCCATAACCGTAACGGGAGCCTCTGAGAATCAGCTGCTGTTCGGCAAAAGCGCGGTCGATAATCGCATTGCTCTTAACTGCGTCTGGGGCATTATCCTCGTCGACAATTTCCAGTCCCCACATCAAGCCGACGCCGCGAGCCTCACCAATACAATCGTGCTTGTCGGCCATCTCCGTCAGCAGGGTTCCGAGCAGGCTTCCTTTGGACCGAACGGCTTCCAGAAAACCGGGTTCAGATACAACCTCTAGCGTGGCTTTAGCTGCCGTAACCGAGATTAGATTACTACCTGAGGTGAAGGAGTGCTCGTGCTTCTCGAGGACATTAAGACGAGACTGCATCAATACTGCTGCTACCGGTACACCAATGCCGCCGAGACCCTTGGCGAGAGTAATGATATCTGGCTGGATATCAAACAGTTCACTTGCAAACATATAGCCTGTCCGCCCAATCCCGGTCTGCACCTCATCAGCGATTAGGATCAGCCCGTACTCGTTGCACAGCTGACGAAGACGCTTAAAATATCCTGCAGGTGGGATGATATTGCCTCCGTTGCCCAGGATGGGTTCAATAATCATACAGGCCACAGAACCTGAGCTTGCATACTCAATAGCATCCGATATGGCTTCGACGCATTGATAGCCACACTTGTCAGGCGAAGAATTAAACGGGCAGCGATAGCAGTAGGGAGCAGGTACATGAAGGGAATTTGCTGCAGCCGAGTTGGGAAACTTCCTCCGCCGGAAGGCGTTGCCGGATATGCCTGTTGCGAATTGGGTCTGCCCATGATGGGATAGATACAGGCTGATTATATCGAGCGCTCCCGTGTATTTCTGGGCTAGCTTCACAGCGCATTCGTTCGCCGTAGAGCCCGTAATATCTCTCATCCATCCCGCGTCAATGCCGTTCGGCGTATACTGGATCAAATGATCCAGGACTTCCTCGACATAGGGCTCGGTAAAGGATGAGGACATGTGGGCAAGATTGGCGACTTGTTCCTGTACTTTGGTGACGACATGAGGGTGATTATAACCGAGTGAGAGATTGAAGGTGCCAGATACGCCATCTAAATATTCCTTACCTGAATCGTCAATCAGAGTAATGCCTTTTCCGTATCTGAAGCGTTCTTTGGTTAAGGTATGCACGATGTTCCCCTCCATATCAGAATATACATTCTCATTAAGTACATCCTTAAAAAATGTACTGCCCTGCTACTACATAAAGCGGTGGGCCTCACCTCCCCCAAGAATAAAGAATCTCATCCTTCCTTGCCCTGATGGACAAGGGAGTCAACTACCCGTCTGCTCCTGCTATTCCACAGATACGAGAAAATGACTGCCAGCAGCAAAATTAGGCTGAAAGCCGCCAAAATCCAAAGGGTAGCCGTCACCGACCATTCGCTCATGCTCCAGCCTGTTACATATTGAAGCACTGCTCCGCCAATTCCGCCTGACGCAATTAGAATGCTGGTCGTTCTCTCGGTCATTCCCGGAATCAGCACGTTCGCATAGACGAGGGCAATACAGAAGAGACCGGACATGAATAACCCTGCACCAAAAATCAGAAGGTATGTAGCCCACTGACTGGAGACAAACGCCATTGCGACCAGAAAGCAGAAAGTTCCGATTCCGCTCCACAGCAGGAAAGGAATATATCCTGCGGACTCTGCAATCTTCCCTGAGAACATGCGGCCGATGATCATCGCAATCCATAGTATACTAACACCCAACGAAGCTACGGATTCCCGAATCTGCAGGGTCTCGATCAGAATAGAGGGCAGGAAGTTCATGAGCCCCAGTTCAAGCCCCATGTAAACAAAGAAGAATACAATGAATATTCCCAGTAACACACGGTGCTGTACAGAGTACCGGGCTTGTTCGACCGATCGCTCAGAGGTTTGGAGATCTGCTTGGATAAGGTGGGAAGAGGAGGAAGTAGGCATGGTAATCCAGAATAGCCCCAGAATAAACGTCAGAAGGGAGATGGTGTAGAAGGTCAAATACCACATTCCAAGCCAGATATACAGGCTTACCACTGCGGGAATGAGCAGTGCACCAAGTGCAAAATAGACATCCAGCTTGGACATGGCTACGGCTTTCTGCTCTTCGGTGAACTCAATCGTGAACGCTCCGATGGACGACTCAATGATGCCTGAGCCGAAGCCAACCCAGATGGTCATCACGATAACCCAGGTCCATGAGGGGAGTACACCCAAGATGGCATACCCTGCTACGATACTAACCAGGGCAATGGACAGCATAGACTTGCGACCGATGTGTAGAGCCATGAAGGGGGAGAACAGAACACCGACAAGAAATCCGAAAAACTGAAGGAACAACAATAATCCGCCATCGCTGTACCCCAGTCCATAGTAAGGCAGTAGGACCGGCAGTAATGCTCCAAGCACCACACTAGTAATGCCGATTAACAGATAGAAAGCACAACTTAAAGCGAATAGTCTCTTCAAGGTCCGTCCCTCCATAAGTCTATATTTTTTATATGGATTCTGTTGCATTACTAGATTATACCTTTATCTTGGAAATGTATATACGTATTTATATAAAAAATGTAAAAATAATCGTTCGACAATTTTACACGTAATAAGATCAGCCCAAATTGTTTTCGGGCGCCAAACCGCTCATAATTGAGGCATAACTTTGTGTTTGCAAAATTAGGTTAGTAAGGATACCTAACAGTTGTTTTACTTAATACAACTATGATTGATAGGGTAGGAAAAAGAATGTTAACCGCTTACAATTCAAAAGAGAGAGGGAATTTTATTCGAAAGTCGAGAAGGAGAAAAATGAAAAGAAAAGAAGGAATGCAGTGCAGCATAATTATCAATAGTCATGTGTACGGCTTTTTTGAACTTTACAACAAAAGGAGTCTACCAAAATGAATTTTTATTTAGAAATCCCGGAGCTTGACCGACATTTTCCTTTCCGGAGTTTTATTAATAAAGGCGACGTGCTTTGCTATCCTCATTGGCATAAAGAAATTGAAATTATTTATGTGACCCAGGGAACCTTGGATCTGGGAATTAACGATATTTCGATACGCATGAAACAAGGTGAAGTTCAGTTTATAAATGGGGGTGATGTTCATTATTTCTTGGCTTCTCCCGACAGCGAACGGGTGGTTATTCAATTTGATCTGAGCTTTTTTCAAGAGGTTTCCACATTAAGTGATCAGAAACGCCCTCTTAGAACTATATTTACGGAGATGGAGCAATCAAGCTGGAACTGGCCAGAAGAAACAGCAGCTAAAATGCTTCCTCTGATTCAAAGCATTTATGATGAGAACGTCAACCACCACGAAGGTCATGCCTATATGATCAAAGCGAAGTTGTTTGAGATGTTGACTCTTATTATGCGTGAAGTGCCGAGAAGCATGGCGCCAAGGCTTCCTGAAATCTCTGAAAGACCCTTAACACAATCAAAGGACACCCTTTATAAACTGGAACGTATTTTTGAGTATGTGGAATGTCATTATCATGAAACCATTTCGCTGAAGAATGTCGCTGATTATATGGGGTTCAGCCCCTATTATTTCGCCAGGCTATTTAAGAAGAATACGGGGATGACCTTTGTAGCATTTTTGAATGATTACAGACTGAATAAGGCAAAATGGATTTTGTTGAATGAAAACAATCCGATCACTGAGGTCGCAGAGGCAGCAGGGTTCAGTAGTGTAAAGACGTTTCATCATCTCTTTAAAGAAGCAACAGGAACATCACCATTGAAATACCGCAGGACAATATTCGGGAATAAAACAGCAAGAAATGAGGAGGAAAGCTTTTCATGAGATTTGTATGATAGAGCTATCCGATGAAGTGAAGGGAGAGTTACGCAGGACATTAAGATTTATTGATCTATGAGCAACCACTTGATATGCGGTGGGCTTAAATCAGGAGTGGAGGAAGATGAAAATGGGCAATCGTATATACAATGTAGTCATTATCGGTTATGGAGGCATGGGAAGCTACCATGTTCAATTGATCGAATCTAATCAGCAACTTGCCGTTGGCGGTGTATATGATATTGTCGATTACCGAATGGAACTGGCTGCGGCTGCCGGCTATAAAACCTATGCCAGCCTGGATGCCGTCCTTGCCGATCAGGCCGTGGATATTGTTTTGATAGCAACACCTAATGATGTTCATAAGGAAATCGCGATCCAGGCACTGCAAGCCGGAAAACATGTCATTTGTGAAAAGCCGGTTACGATAACGAGCGCGGATTTATTGGACATTGTTGAGGTGGCGAAGAAAGAAAATCGTGTGTTTACAGTACATCAGAACCGTAGATGGGATGAAGACTTCCGAATTATTAAAGATATAATTGGCAATAAGACCGTAGGTGATCTTTTCCACTTGGAATCGCGAGTTCAGGGGGCTAATGGCATCCCAGGTGACTGGCGGCAACTAAAGGCGTATGGAGGAGGAATGCTACTGGATTGGGGAGTACATCTGTTGGACCAGCTGCTTCAGATTACGGACAGCAAAATAGAAAGCGTAGCTGCTACCCTTAGCTATATTTTGGGGACTGAAGTGGATGACGGCTTTACCAGCTTTATTGAGTTCAAGGACGGTCTGACCGCAGTCATTGAAGTGGGTACAACCAATTACGTAAAGCTGCCGCGCTGGTATATTAAAGGAACTGAAGGAACCGCAATGATTAGAGATTGGGATTTGAGTGGAGAGATCGTCACCCGAAATCCAGATGTCGCTCACGTGGAACCCAAGCCGATTCAAGCAGGTCAAGGATTGACGAAAACGATGGCGCCGCCGTCTGAGGAATCCACCCTTAGGTTCCCGATTGAGAAAATACCTGCTGCTGCGGAAAGCTTTTATGAGAATTTTGTCTCCACCATCGAAGGAAAAGCGGAGATTGCGATCAAAAATGAAGAAGTACACCGTGTATTGTTGCTGATTGAGACGATTTTTGAGGCGGCAGCAACCAAAAGCGTGATTCGAAGAACTATTTAAATCCGCTCTATTTTTCGATCCGTCATAAGAGAGAGATATAGGATCCTGGAGAGAACCAAACAGTATTGATCTAATGAAATTTTGGGATGCATTTAAGTAATCAGTAAACCTTTGAAATGGTGAGCAAAATAATTTTGCCCACCATAAAACCAAGTGGGTATCGCTCCACAACCGAATTCTATTGCTTGATCATTTTTAAGTTGCTGAGATTTCGAATAGGTTTAATTTACACGTAAAGAGAAAAGAAGTTTTTACATAAAATCCGCTATTTCCTCCTTATAAATCAACATATTCTACTCTGAATTCTTCCATAAAAACATAAAATAATCCATGAGAGTGATAGAATAATCATTTGTACGAGAAAAGAGGAAGGGAGAGATCGTCACGGGGATACTTGTATTAACATCTGTAATTGTTGTAACGCCGATCAATGCTGATCAATGCAAAAAACGTTGATGCGGACCCTTCGAACAACCGAGGTGGTGCGAATCATGTTTCAAGCGGCAATGCAGCCAACAGTGATCCAATGAGAGTCACCAGGTGCAACCTACCAAGATTTGATTAATGCTGCACACGATAAAGATATAAAATCATACAGGATGTTGTGTACAACTACTCTAGCCGCTGGGGTGCAAAAGGTTTATTGTACTTGATCTCCCGGATAATCCTGCCTCCGGTAAGATCGGTGAAAACGGGCCTTTCTTGAAGCCTTAATTTTTAAATATAAGAAGCATGAAGGAATGACATTCCTAGGAGTGTCGTGATTTGAGGTTTTAAAAACACACTCATAAACATATGGGTGTGTTTTTTGGTGTTGAGGATGAGTCGTTCATGCCATTAACAGAATTTTATTATGATTAAGTAATTCGCCATATTCCTCTTCATTGATTGAAAGTAGCACAGATAACAAGAAGATGTAACATTTTTCGCAGCTTAGTACGTTAATGTAGACACCTTAACGTACTTAAGAGTATTCTTATGTGTACTTAAGAGGGACCCCATCGCAACCAAAACTAATGTATATGCAAGTAGATAAAGGAGGCCCATATATATGAATTCTCATACCTCTGACCGTATTAAAATCCCGCCAGGATTGTGGGCAGGATTATGTCAGTTAGGGTTTGGCGCCCACGACGTAGCTCGCAAAGCACGATTGCCGATCACCATTAGTACTGAAACAGTAGTCACCACCGCTCAATATTTCGCGATTTGGCAGGCATATTCTGATCTCATTGGTGACACTGCACAAGGAATCATCAAGCTTGCGACCGTCTTTGATACAGCGAAGTACCCACCGACTGTCTTAGCGACTTACCATGCTCGGGACTACCGCGACGCTCTAAACCGAATGGCTCGGTACAAACAACTCTGTCCCCCGGAAAACCTACATATCACTGAGAAGGGCGAGCACTGTACAATTGATCTGGAATGGCTGTCTCCCGAGCAATCTGGCCCGCCGATGCTGGTGGGTATTACGCTGGCTTGTCTTCTGGAGATTGGACGCCGGGGGACAGGTCAACCTTTGACAGCGCAGCTTGTTGAATTTTCGCACTCCATGGGCGATGTACAAGCCCTTGAAGCATTCTTCGGCTGTCGCATCCGAATTGGTGCAAAATGTAACCGATTGACGCTACATCGAAGAGATCTGGATCGTCCCTTTGTCTCGTACAACAAAGAGTTGCTGGAAATCCTGACTCCTGCTCTGGACCGATCGCTGGATGAGCAGCAGCGCAGCCGCTCAATTACTGAGATGGTCAAATGGATCCTGAAACGTAGCCTTACAGGAGGGCGTCCTGACATTCAGGCTGTGGCGAAGGAGCTCAGTATGAGCGATCGTACCTTGCAGCGCCGGCTTACTGACGAAAATACGAGCTTCAAGTTTCTATTGACACAAGCTAGGCATGAGCAGGCACGAGAGTACTTGGCAGACCCCTCGCTCGATATTAAAGAGGTGGCATTTTTGATTGGATATGAAGACCAGAATTCGTTTTACCGCGCCTTCCGCCAATGGGAGGGTGATACACCTTCAAATTGGCGGACTGAACACTTAGGTACAAACTCGATATCAGGAGCACGTTAGGACTGCCTAATGAGTTTTATCATTTGGCGTGTTAAACAAGAACTTTGGCGCAATATGCTAGTTACTGGACAATCCAGACAAGATAATATAATCACTATCCAGAGCACAAGACTGTTTTAAAAAAGGAGAAGTGTATTATGGATATGGGATTAAAATATAAAACAGCTTTAGTTACAGGATCAACGAAAGGCATAGGTAAAGCAACTGCCATTGAACTAGCCAAAGAAGGTGTTAATGTACTAATTAATGGACGAAATTATGAAGAGGTAGAACGAACTGTAAATGAAATTAAGTCAAATTTCCCAGCTACCTCCCCTCAAAATGCGACAGCCGATATTGTGGATATTGGACAAAGAGAAGCTTTATTTGAAAAATACTCTAGTATTGATATTTTGGTTAACAATACGGGCATTTATGAAATTATGCAATATGAGGACGTAGACGATGAAGTATGGGAAAAATACTTCCGTACTAACGTTCTTGCTGCAAATGGATTATCAAAGTTTTATTTACCTAAAATGTTGAAAAATGATTATGGCCGCATTATTTTTATTGCGAGTGAAGAAGCAATTATGCCTTCAGGACAAATGCCGCAGTATTGTATGACAAAATCTATGTTGTTATCATTGTCAAAAAGCTTATCTAAATTAACAATAGGGACAGAAGTTACAGTCAATACGATCATGCCAGGACCAACACTCTCTGAGAATGTGCACCAAATCATTGAGAGTATGTATCCTCATGAAAATATGACTTTTTCAGAAAAAGAGAAAGATTTTATGGTTACAAACCTGCCTCAATCTGAAATACAGCGATTTATCAAGCCTATTGAAATAGGTAGACTAGCTACATTTGTATGTAGTCCTTATGCATCTGCATTTAAAGGTTCTCCAATCCGTATGGATGGGGGAATGGTACCGACTATTTTTTAGCGCTTGTGGAGAAGCTTGCTGAAATTAGCGCTGACATTGCGGAACATTATAATAAGATGAAGTCAAATATCACTCGATGGTAGGATGAGGATCATGAACCATTTTGCTATGTATGGAAAGTTGACGGCACGTCCAGGGCAAAGGGACGCTCTTGCAGACATCTTGCTAGAAGCGGCCGATCTGTTGAAGTCGAATAATGACTGCTATTTGTATATAGTCAATGTGTCAGACGACGACCCGAATGCGGTGTATGTGACCGAACTGTGGAAAGATGCAGATGCCCATGCAGCCAGCCTTAAGAACGAAGAGGTACTGGCGTCGATACAACGCGGCCGATCGTTGATTATTGGAGCGGAGCCCATTAAACTGCGTGCTCTAGGGGGAAAAGGCCTGTAGGGTCATGATGCAGTTGCTGCTACCACTGCAGCCGATCACTCGGTTGCTTTTAAGCTAACCAGCAGGATAGTCCTAATGAAACGCTTTTGTAACATGTGAAAGGTTGGCAGATAAAATTGGCCCTGGTATAATAAGGGTAATTCACTAAGGAGAGATTTTTTTGTCTGGAGCTGTTCTTTACTAATCCAATTCCATAAAAAGAGGTTTTCATGCACCTACTATTCGTCTGCCCAATTTTTGTATTACGGGTGGGGATTTGAAAGCTTCGGAATTAGTTAAGAACAACGGATATTACCAGATCCTTAGGGATACCTGTTATAATGAGTCCAATCCGTGCTGGTTCAGCGCGGATTTTTTTGTGGCTAAATAGCAGGTGATATGAGGGTAGGAATGACGTATGTTCATTCCTGCCCTTTTCTAATTTTAGCAAAGGGGGATAGAAGGGAATTACTCCAATTTGGTCAAATACAACCAGACTTCTTGAATGAAAGTTTCAATCTAAGTAAGTAGAAAGGTGGACATTACATGAAACTTCA
Source organism: Paenibacillus sp. S29 (assembly GCF_049319765.1). NCBI lineage: Bacteria > Bacillati > Bacillota > Bacilli > Caryophanales > Paenibacillaceae > Paenibacillus > Paenibacillus sp. S29. The sequence continues at coordinate 36,024 of NZ_JBMOUI010000024.1, forward strand.
AACGAATCGGCTCATATTAAAAACACTTGATCTTAATTTAATCGAAGCAGCAGCCCAACGTGATATAGGTGCTATTGAAGCTTTGGGTTATAAAACCAGTGATGAATGGCCGGGTCCTGATTTCTTTGAAGCTTTACCTTATTTTCGAGAACTTTTGATAAAAAATAATGGCACTAGAGGTTTTGACTCTTGGATCATTGTGGAGAAGGATACCCAAGAAATTGTTGGAGGGATTGGTTTTTTAGGAGATCCTGATCAGAACGGTATGATTGAGATCGGTTTTGCAACGAATGAAAGTCATCGCCGCAAAGGCTATTGCTATGAAGCCGCTCAAAAATTAATAGAGTGGTCCTTAAATCATGAAGAAGTCCAAATCGTAACGGCAAGATGCGTACCTGACAATAACAGCTCTAAGAATTTGTTATTGAAGTTAGGATTTCAAATTGATCACAAAGATGAAGAATTGCTTTATTGGAAATATCAAATGAAGAAAGTAGGAGGGGGTCAGCAGAAATGATCCGTCGAGATCTAGATGACGTAGATTTCATAAGAGCAAATTTAATGGGGCCTAGTTCGATTATCATGCTCGAGGAGCTATCGAAAAATTTGATTCTGCAGAAAGGAATGCGAGTGTTGGATTTGGGTTGTGGGACCGGACTTACTTCTATCTATCTGGCGCAAAAGTTTGACATAACCGTATTTGCTGTCGATTTATGGATTAGTGCATCTGAAAACTATAGAAGATTCAGAGAGTTTGGTTTGGAAAGCCAAATTATCCCCATTCATGCAGATGCCTGCCACTTGCCTTTTGCAGAGCAATACTTCGATGCAGTTATAAGCGTAGATGCGTATCAATATTTTGGAGCGAATGAGCTTCCCAGTCCTATGGGGTGGAATTCGCTAAACTAACTAAAAACGATAGTTCAACGCTACCAAAAACAGCCGAGCGCTCGGCTGTTTTTTAACTAACGGGCAGATTACACTAATGCAGATTCCTCATCGCATGAAGCGGTTAATCGATGCTAGGGTCGAACTTACAGGCTTAGGTCAGAAGAGTAAAAAGCGAGAACGGCCCATGAAGGCCTCCACAAGCTTTCTCAATTCCCGACGGGTATACACGAATATTTCAAACACTGATAGTCGATATTCCAAAATACTGTTTAACATTGCTTTTTTTCTCTCTAATATCATCATTTTCTTTTGAAATGCCGATATAAAATTGAGTCTAGAGAACTATTTTATACATAAATTTTACCTAAAGGAAGTGGAAAGAGATGTTGAAAAAGAAATGGCTTATCACCCCGTTGGTTGCGACGACACTGTTTTTCGGTCAATCTGCATTCGCGGCAAACACGTTTCCTGATGTGGAAGGAACAAAATATGAATGGGCTACCGAATCGATTCGTTCCATGGTCGACAAGGGCGTTGTCAAGGGCTATGCAGATGGGACCTTCAAGCCAAGCAAAACCATAACGAAAGCGGAATTTGTACATATGTTTCACAAGCTTTTTCCAGAAATCGATCATTCTTCGGGCGAACCTTCGGACTTTGTGGATGCGCGTAAACACTGGGCGAATAAAGATTTTGCAGCAATATTCAACGGGGACTACGTCTGGCCGTATGCTGAAAGTGTTGGCGGGAAATATCCAAACTATCAATTCTATGTCAAACCTGACAAACTATTGACCCGCTGGGATGTGATGATGATCGCCTCTCTTCGGACGGATTATACCAATCAGACGCTTCATCCTGAGATTGAGGAAGTGATTTCCGCAGCTGCGCAGTACAAGGATATGAAAGTTCGTCAGGCCAATTACAATGACAATTTCTCGGCCTACTATCCGGTGCTGTACATCGACAAGACTGGAGAAGAGTACAACTATGATGGAGATTCCCAGGATCAAAAGGCAGAAGCATTCTACACCCTAACAAAGATGGGAGTCCTTACTGCTAATGAAGGATACCTTCACCCAAAAGCGCTAGTCACACGGGCTGAAGCTGTTACCATTTTACAGCGCTTGTACGAAGCTACAACGAAGTCAGTGGAGGATCGACACTAGCCGCTTGCACATTGTAGCCATTAAGGAAACTGCATAAGGAGATAAATCGCTTTGCATTTTTCTACTTATTTAGTTACGTATCTATGACGACGCCTAACCGTCGATTACTGTCGAATGAAACAATGTTTAAAAGTCGCCAAATTGGCGGCTTTTTTGTTTTAACGATAGATGCCAGTCAATAGTTTAGAACATGAAATTTTCATGTAAATTCATTAAAAAGCTGAAAACAATTCCTTTTTTTAAACAAAAGAGGGTATTGTTTTTGTTTATAAAATATATGTATTATATATCACTGTACTTTAATTCATTTTAATGTTTATAATAAATTAATAGCCTTAATCTATGTTTTACTACACTCATCTATGATGCTGAAGTTTCTAAGTATCAAGCCTGAACTTTCAGCACTCTCCATTTTTTTACACTTCCAAGTCTACTTACGCACTTTTTATTTCTAACTACATCATGAAACTCAAAAACGATTTACTTTAACATGTCGATTACTGTTTGTTTGTGGCAAGACATTTTGTTGTTTTTGCTGTATCTATTTTAAATACATAGGAATGTGAACATCTGGATCCCATAAATATTTGTTTTATCGCTTTTTTTATGGTGAGGAAAGGGGTTGGACATGAACCGCATGACTTTGCTTTTTTCGGGACAAGGGTCTCAATATGTCGGGATGGGAGCGACATGGCATGATGGTTTTTCAGAGGCAGGTCACATTTTTGAAGAGGCTGCTGATATTTTGGGGTATGATTTGAAAACTTTATGTATGGAAGGACCCATCTCTCAATTATCGAGAAC
>NZ_JBMOUI010000025.1:0-38709 GCF_049319765.1 Paenibacillus sp. S29
AAAAAATGCACCCCCTAGAAATTCATCGGATAAACCAGGGGTTTATTCCAATGTCTATTCTAAGGGGTGCACTTCATGGATCGGGGCGGTCTATTTCTTTTTCATGTAGGTAAGCAATGCCAGAATGAACATGCCGAACATGATCATCAAGGAAATTGCGTCTTGAGATATTAATTACTTAATTACGTATTTTCTTGGAGAGTACTATAAAATAAACTCTAATGCAGCCAATGACCGGGAATGCTTAGAGAAGGGGGCAGTTTGGTTTTACAATTGCCCTTAGCCGAATTTAATTGCGCCTGTGTAAGAAAGATACTTCCTTCCAGATTAGCCCCACTTAAATCAGCATCTCTAAAATCCGTACCGATCAAGTCTGTCATTCTCAGATCAGCCTCTCGCAGATCAGCAGCAATAAGTAAAACTCCTCTCAGGTTGGTACCTCTAAGATTAGCGCCTCTCAAATTGGCCCCGATAAGGTCTCTACTCCTGATTTTTTTACTATATTTATTGTGCTCCACGTTTTTCTTAACTTTTTCTCGTACTAACTCACTTGTTTGTAAAAGTAAATCATTGACTAACGCCCTATGGGTTGGTACATGAAGATTTATGAGGGATTTTGGATCTTGATCCGTAAGCTGCTCGGTTTTCGCCATAGCTTTTTGTAAGTCTGTATAGATGGGTTGAGTTTCTTTTAAGTTAAGGGCTTCATTGAGGTAATAAAGCATTTCATGAAGCTGTTGCATGATGGGAAATATATTGAACATTTCCTCAGCTATTGCCGGATCGTCTCGCCAGCTTTTTCCCTTGTATGTAACTTGGGAAACTTTTTGACCTGCTCCAAAGCAATCATATACCGTACAGCCTCGCAAGCCGTTGTTTCTTAGATTCTTATGAATATCACAACGATAATCCGCATTGAGGTTTTGACAAGGGGTTCCTCCATCCTTATTAAAAGCAAAATCAGCTGATTTTGCATAAGGCAAGGCTACACAGCATAAACCAAAACATTGTTCACAATTTGCACTATACAATAAACACACATCCTTTTACTGGCACCTATTAAATGTAATATTACCAAAAAAAGATGGGGTATAGTATATTGTTTTTTCATAGACTTCTAGAGTCTGCTGGATCGTTTAGAGAAGAAATCTAGTCTTTTGCCAGGTTCAATTGCCATGAGACTCCGTATTTATCTTCAACCCACCCAAATTGTTGGCTTACGGGAGAGGCTTCAAGGGGCATTAGAACTCGGCCTTCCTGAGATAGCTGGTCAAACACGCTATGGATTTCTTCTTCCGAATCACAAGTGACGAATAGCGATAGAGCTGGGGTAAAAGGGTGTTTGTCCTGATGGTTATAGTCTATAGCCATAAAAGTTTGCCCTTTGAGGTTGAATACGGCATGTAACACGGTCCCATCTTCCTGATGAAAAATGCTCATGATACCAGACGGTTTAAATACAGAGGTATAATATTGCATGGCTTCTTCTGCTTGACCGGAGAACATGAAAAATGTTGTGATTTTTGGACTGGAATCATGCATGAGATCAACTCCCTAGATTGTATCGTAGATGATAACATCTTTCCTCTTTTTTAATAGAAATATTCAGCATTAGAGAAGTGCTTCATGAAGATGTACACACGTGAAAGGAGAAAGACAGGATAATGGACGCGACAGCAAGACTTATGGATATGTTCGGCTCAGCTAAGAAGCTGGATGCCAGCATCATTTCTGCCTATACGGATGTGGTTGCCCAATATGGGACAGTGGAAGATGCGAGGGAGTTATATAGGCTTTTTGTAGAAGATCCCCATCATTATATCCGGGGGTTGCTCCTTCAGCCGATCATGAGATGCGGGGATGTTACTTTGGCGCAGGATATGTACGAGCGTTACGTCCGAAATCAGGCATCCCCAGAACATATACCTGACGGTGTGCTGTATGCGCTAGGTTATTTGGGTTATGTGGAGGCTGCTGCTGATCTCGTCGCTTTGGTGAACGGACCGTATGGAGCTGTGTCTGTGGATGCCTGTTTAGGACTGGTACATCTTCCATGCGAACCGTATCGTGAGAAACTGGCAGCTGAATTGGAAAAAGCGCTGAATCAGAATTTGTTTAATGAATTCTTACCTCTGTTAAGCTTCAAATGTACGACTGAAGATATGATTCCGCGATTGGTACATTGGGGAGAGCAACATGCTTCCGTAGACTGTAATGCAGGAATTATTGCTGGAATCGCATTGTTTGGAGAAGGGCAGAAGGAGACGATCCGATCTATCCTGTGGAATCCGTTTTGGGAGGCTCATGGAACGGCTACAGGCAGTTGTGTGTGGTCTTATTTTGCTATGCAGCATGTAGGACTAACCTTTAGGGAGCTTGTTCAGGATATAAAAAGCTACGATACATCCAAAAAAGATGTACAGACATTGGAATACCGTTTGGACGTGCTATATGAGATGTTGGAACTAAAGCTAAGCTATACAGCCCGACCGATCCGGTTCGCTCGCAGCAATGAGGAATCATTTGGTCAGCTATATAGCGATTTGTTTAGCTGGTCTAACGAACATCACGATGACTCTATTGTAGGCTGGATGAACGAACAGTTGGGGGTTGAGCACCGACTGTTGGAGCAGTATGATGAGCTAAGGAAAAAAATCGAGATTAAAATGGTGCATGAAATTGAGCTGGAGCATGTTCGGACAGGGAGTTAATCGGGTCGGGATATAAGAATTTTTGATGTAAAAGGACGAATGGCGGAGTTTGGCGGGGATATGGGGATTCGCCCAGTCCGCGGGCTGATGTCCCGCATAGGATACATCAGCCTAGAACACAAGGAGTGAAACACATGTCTTTACTGCCACAAGTTCCTTTCGGAACGCAACCGGGTACTCCGGGTCCTTTCACGCCGTCAGGTCCTTCGATTCCACAATTTCCTGATATGCAGGATTCCTTCCCATCTCCGATAGGTCCGCCACCAGGCCCAGGGCCATTTTCGCCACAGCCGTTCTCACCGCCGCCGCAGGGGCCATTCGGTCCGCAAGGTGGGCAGCAAACTCAAGCACCAACTTCCCCACCACCGCAATTTACGCCACCGAAGCCGCTGGTTTCGGCGTATGCGGTTGACCCTGGAGCCATCTTTGGTTGTTTGTTCCGCAACACGTTTGTATGGCTGACGAACGGAGAGCGTTTCTGGATGTACCCTGTCTTTGTAGGCAGGACATCCGTAGCGGGTTTTCGGTGGAGTGGACGTTTTTGGTTTTATTATGGTGTAGACACTAACCGTATTGAGTCGTTTAGCTGTTATTGGTAATAGCGCAGCTTTAGGGAAGAGCGGGGCTTAACGGGATGATGGCTGATGGCACTGTCAAGAGAGGTAAATGGGTACATGAGGTAAGTGAAGCGAAAATAAAAAGACTGAGAGAGCGCTCATCGCGTTCTCTCAGTCTTTTTTTTGCTATTAATCCATCCACCAACGCTTAAAATTGCCCCACCATGATTTCTTTTCGGCTTGTCGCTCCGCTTGGTCAGTTGGTGTTGATGCCGGTGGGTTATCTTGCCCCGACAGCGTCTCCTTCGGCTCCGTGCCGCTGACGAATACCTCCAGCCGCTTATCCGGGCTGTCCGGTGCAGCCAGTTTGCCGCTGGCCGGATCAATATAAGCGCTGACTACGCCGTCGGGGATAGGAAAGATTTTGGGCGGCACATTCTCCAGCGCTTTCTCCGTATATTGCGCAAAAATCGGAGCCGCCCGTCGGGCATCCTGTGTGCTGATGTCCTTGCCCTTGTCATAGCCAACCCAGACAGCGGTGGATAGTTCGGGGGTAAAGCCGACCATCCACGCATCGGTGTTGGTCGTGCCGCTCTTGCCGGCAACCGGGCGCTTGATCAGCTTCGCGACCCGGTTGCCGGTGCCGCCTTCTTCGAACACGCCTTCCATGAGGCGTGTAAGGACATAGGCGGAGGCGGGCTTCACCACCTGCACGGGCGCGGCTTGGGGCGCTTCGTACAGCGACCGCCCGGCCGCATCGGTGATGCGCAGCACTGCCACCGGAGCCACCTTTTGCCCGCCGCTGCCGATGACCGAGAAGGCGGAGGCCATCTCGAACGGGCTGACGGGTGACACACCCAGCGCCAGCGAGGGTACGGGCTTGAGCTCGCTTGTAATGCCCATTTTGCTGGCGAGGTCCATGACCTTGTCCGTTCCCACCTTCAAAATGGTGCTAACGGCATAAATATTATCGGACGCCGCAATTGCGCGCCGAAGATCTATTTCGCCCAAGTATTTGTCTCCAAAATTTTTGGGCTTATAGGTCTTGCGGTTGTTATCGTAGTGGAACAACGTCGGTCGGCTTTCGAACTTGGACGTACTCGTCAATTCGCCGGAATCCAGCGCGCTCAGATACATAATCGGCTTGAAGGCTGAGCCCGGCTGCCGGGTTGTGGCCAGCGCATGATTATATTGATTCCCGACATAGTTCGTTCCGCCGACCATGGCCTTGACATGTCCGTTGCGCGGGTCCATGGAGATTAACGCGGTTTCCAGTCCGTTGCTGTTCTTCATGCCTTCGTTTACAGCCGCCTCGGCTGCCTGCTGCATGTGCATGTCCAGCGTGGTATAAATACTCAGTCCGCCATGCTCGAGCACCCCTTCGCTAATCCCAAGTTGATGAGTCGCCAGCTGGCGGACGTAATCGCGGAACCAGGGAGCGGTTTCCACTGTCCGGCGCTGGCTCTCGGGCCGCAGGGCCAGCATTTCCTCATAGGCCTTGGTGGCTTCGGCCGGAGTAATCTTGCCGGTGAGCGCCATGGAGTCCAGTACAATTTTCTGCCGATCCTTTGCATTTTTCATATGATTATACGGTGAATAGTAGGTCGGTCCTTTCGGAATACCTGCTAACAGGGCGCTTTCGGCCAAATCCAGCTCTTTTGCGGATTTACCGAAATACATTTGCGAAGCTGCTTCAATGCCATAGGCGCCGTGACCATAGTAAATTTCGTTCAAATACATTTGCAGCAGTTCATTTTTGGTGTACTTCATTTCAAGCTGTGCGGTATAAATGGCCTCCTTGGCTTTGCGCGTCCACGTTTTCTCATGAGATAAGTACAGATTGCGTGCAAGCTGCTGAGTCAGCGTGCTGGCCCCTTGCGACATATCCCAGCGGGTCAGATTAACGATTACCGCCCGGCCCAGACCTTTGAAATCAAAGCCAAAATGATCGTAAAACTTCCGATCTTCCACAGCCAGGGTAGCTGCAATCAAATCGGGTGAAATGTGATCAAGCTGGACCGGAATGGATTCCTTGCCTCCAGCAGAGAAAGTGGCGATGACTTGTCCCTGACTATCGAGCAGACGTGAATTCCTATCCGTATCCGCGAGCGGAAGGCTGGTCGTGTACAAATAGGCGAGCAGGATGCAGGCGGCGATGACCGTCAGAATAGTGAGAGACATTAGTCCTTGAAAGCATCGAAGCCAAAGCGGTTTACGCTTGGGGGATCGCCCGGTCGTATCGGTCATCATGCCACCTCTTTCCATAGTTGATGTTCTCAGTATAGTCAATCCGAAAGCGTCTATTCATCAGATACACACACGTGTCTATTTTAAACAAGATTAAATCTCCAAATTGCTTTTGCAGTCCATTCAGGTATCACTTATAATGCAAAAAGTGTGAAATTCCAATGTGTTTGGTACAATAAATATAGCAAACTCGGCGTTTGCGTGTTGCTGATATAAGGAAAGTCAACGTTTATGCTACCGGATTGCCGGACACATACTTTGATCAGAAAGAAGGTTGGAATGATGGACTTGTGGTTTACGGAGAAGCAGACTCCCTCTTTCGGCATTACAGCAAAAATCAAACAAACCTACGTCTCTGAGAAAACAGATTTTCAGGATCTGGCTATGATCGAGACAGAGGAATTCGGCAATATGCTTGTTCTGGATGGCATGGTGATGACAACGGTTAAGGATGAATTTGTGTATCACGAAATGGTAGCACATCCGGCCTTGAATACACATCCGAATCCGAAGAAAGTTTTGGTTGTGGGCGGTGGCGATGGCGGCGTTATTCGTGAGGTCATTAAGCACCCTGAAGTAGAAAAGGCGGTATTGGTTGAGATCGATGGTAAGGTGATTGAATATTCCAAAAAATATTTGCCTGAAATCGCAGGGAAGCTGGACGAGCCTAATGTAGAAGTGCTAGTCAATGACGGATATATGCACATTATTGAACACAAAAATGAATACGACGTCATTATGGTCGATTCGACGGAGCCGGTAGGTCCGGCAGCCCCGCTGTTCGAGCGCGGGTTTTACCAAGGTATTTTTGAGGCGTTGAAGGAAGACGGCATTTTCGTTGCGCAAACGGATAACCCTTGGTTCAAGGCAGACCTGATTCAGAAGGTCAACAAAGATGTGAAGGAAATTTTCCCGATTGTGCGTGTGTATGGTGCGAACATTCCGACCTATCCGAGTGGTCTTTGGACATTCACGTTGGGGAGTAAGAAGTATGATCCGCTCGAAGTAGACGAGACCCGAATTCCAGAAATGGACACCCGATATTACAGTCCGCGTCTACACAAAGCGGCGTTTGTACTACCTAAGTTTGTAGAAGATTTAACGAAGTAAACATCTTAAAAAGCGCCTTAGTGGTCTTTATTGCCTGTTTTTGGGTGGGAAAGAGCGCTATAGGCGCTTTTTTGTGTTGGATAAGATTTGAAAAAGGGTATAAAAGCATACTGGACACTGGATTTCCTTTTAAGATAAAAGAAGGAAATTTAAGGGTGTGCGTAGAATATACAAAAAACCAGACATTTAACAGATTTGTAATGTCAACAGGGACGGTTTGGTTATGGAAATACATCAATCGGCGATGTACCAAAGAGGGGGAAACTTTTTTGATCAGACGCTCTTTTTATTACCTGTGGGGGTCTCAGACAATCTCCAACGTAGCAGATATCATCTACATGTTGAGTGTAGTGGTATTGGTGTTCAGTTCAAGTAATTCCTTAATGACGACTATTTTAATTCCGTTGTTCCGATTGTCTGCCCAAGTACTTAGTGGGCTCGTTGCACCGATCGTCCTTGGCCGATTTCAGCTAACGCGCGTGTTGCTATTTTCCCAGTTTGGGCAGTTTGTCATTTTTACGCTGCTGCTGCTTTATTTGTGGATCGTACCTGAGCAGAGGTCGTTTCTATTTATTTTTGTGATGGTGTTTGGTATGTCTTTTCTGGATGGCTGGACAAATCCCGCGCGTAATGCGCTTGTACCCCGTTTGGCTACGGGTGAAGGACTAATGCGGGCCAACGGCATGGTAGCGGTCAGTGATCAGGTGGTCAAGTGTGCAGGCTGGGCGTTGAGCGGAATTATTGTGGCTTGGCTGGGTTCCCTGAATACGCTTGTGATCGCATCCTGTTGTTATCTTGTTGCTGTAACTGTCACGTCCTTCATCCGTGATCCGCTGGATCAGAAGGAATTAAGTCTTGAAGCTTCGGATTCCTCAACAAATCTAGTAGAACCTGCAAAGGGAAAGGAAAAAGGCTCCCATTGGAAAGAGCTTGGGGAAGGCTGGAAAATCATTTGGCACAACCGTCGTATTCGTTCTCTGATGATCGTCGATAGTGTGGATAGTATTGGGGGAGTCTCCTGGCTCGGCGTATTTATTTTGGCGTACGTCAGCCAAGTGCTGCATCGGGATGCGAGCTGGTGGGGCTTTATGAATGCGTCCTTTTTCTCGGGCACAATTTTGGGTGGATTGATTGTCGTTGGTTTGGTCAAGCGCTTGCAAAAGAACAGCTTTTTATACATGCTCGGAGCGTTGCTGGTGTATGTACTGATTACAATTGTATTTGCGCTGAATACAATCCCCGTTGCTGCACTTATTCTTTTTGCTGTATCAGGCTTACCTGTTCAAATGGCAGGGATTATTCGCCGCACCTTGCTGCAAACCAGTGCACCGGCAGCCCAGTTGCCCAAAGTGATGGCAGGAATTGATGTGATTACAAATCTCGCTTTCGGTCTGTCCTTGTTATTCATGGGCTGGTATGCAGATCGTTTCGGTATGGTGCAGGTGTATTTGTTGGCTGCGATTATGACGACCATTGCTATCTTGATCGGCTGGTTGTACCGCAGGGATTTTCAGGAAAGTGAGCAAATGGACCATCCAACCGCTACGGGCGCTGGGATTTAAAATAGGGGTTCTCGTTAGGCGTGACAGCATTCATTGGATGAGTACATAATTAAATGCAGGTGTAAAAGTGAACGTGACGATTAGGTAGAATAAAAGCCTGCAATTCTCCTCAATTCTACAGGAACACCACTGGAATAACGTTGACGGTGGTGTTCCTTTTATAACTATTAAATTAATTGGTATGTCTGTTGAGCAGTATGTGCCATTGCTAATGTCAGGTCCGTTTGCTCGTGAGATATGTTTTGACGGCAGGAGGAGTGTAATTTGTAAATTGCCGTAGGATTCCTTGCGGAGTAGTATCCGTAACTACCATCGCACGATATTTTTCCTGCATAAATTGTTCCTGAGCCATACGATCAAACAAGGAAATAAGAGGATCGTAATAATGGTTAATATTTAAAAGACCGCATGGCTTTTCATGCAAGCCTAATTGCGCCCATGTGAAAATTTCAAAGTATTCTTCCATTGTACCTGGGCCACCTGGTAAAACAATGAATCCGTCCGCAATCTCTGCCATTTTAGATTTTCGTTCGTGCATGGAATCAACAATGATTAATTCGCTCAGGCCATTATGTGCAATTTCACGGCTTTGCAAAAAGTGAGGGAGCACACCGATGACGCGACCTCCTGCATGAAGTGCCGCGTCAGCGACTGCACCCATTAAACCAACACTTGCTCCTCCATAAACCAGGCTTATTTCCTGTTCGGCAAGTGCCTTGCCCAGAGCAACAGCATGCTCTCGATAAATCTCAGACGCTCCATTACTGGAACCGCAAAAAACAGCAATGCTTTTCATATGAGATTCTCCTTTATGTATATCTTTTTGCAAGTTTTTGCTGGTGTGTTCGAAATATATCCTCCAAGGTGATGTCATACTTGTTGGCGATCACGATGAGATTACCCAGTACGTCTCCAAGTTCTTCAGTTAAATGCTCCTTGTTCTCCTCGAATGAACCATCGATCTCATCAGGCCGGTCTCTGCCAATCTCCAGGGCGCGAATAGCTCTCGCAACCTCCCCGGTTTCCTCTGCCAAGAAACCAATTCGGACGAAGATATCTAAATCCGACCAGTTTCTCTCCTGATAATATTGCTTGACCCACTTTTGAAATTCATTAATATCCATATTCAGCCTCCCAACTGAAACCCATGCATAGGTGTTGGCTATACACAAACCATAAGGTTTAGATGAAACGGAAACGTTTGTTCGTGTTTTATTATATATTATAAGGGGGGGATTTATCAAAGAAAAATTAAAAAGCCGTTTGCTTAAAAAGCAACCGACTTTTTTTAAAGAACGTTGACCTTAATGATGCGACCGTATCCGTTCAGTCTTTTAAGCTGTAGTGAACTGGCTGTTATAGAGCGAGGCATAATGGCCGCCGCTGGCAAGCAGTCCCTCATGGGTACCACTTTCGACGACATCGCCGTTTTTCATGTATAAAATCAAATCCGCTTCGCGGATGGTCGATAGTCTGTGGGCGATCACAAAGCTGGTGCGTCCGGCAATCATTTTCATAAATGCTTTTTGGATACGCGCTTCTGTCAGGGTGTCTATGCTACTGGTCGCTTCATCCAGGATTAGCATAGGTGGATCGACGAGGATCACCCTCGCGATGGTGAGCAGCTGTTTTTGGCCTTGCGACAGGCTGTCGCCTGACCCGCTAATGACCGTATCGTAGCCATGAGGCAGTCGCTTGATGAAGCTATGCGCATTGGCAGCTGTTGCAGCCGCGATGACTTCTTCATCCGTGGCCTCTGGCTTCCCGTAAGCGATATTGTCCCGAATGGTCCCGCTGAACAGCCATGTATCTTGAAGCACCATACCAAAGTTAGTCCGTAGGCTGTCCCGGCTCATGTCGTTGATATTCATCCCGTCGATGGATATCGAGCCGCTGTCTACATCGTAAAATCGCATGAGCAGATTGACGAGTGTGGTTTTGCCAGCTCCGGTCTGCCCGACAATAGCCACACGAGTGCCTGGCTTTACCTCCAAACTAAAGTTCGTAATGAGCGTACGTTCCGGGTTATAGGAGAATTTGACATGATCAAAAACAATCGTGCCTTTGCTGCGCTCGAGCTGTACGGCGTTCGATTTTTCGGGCTGCTCTGGCGGTGAATCCAAAATAGCAAATATGCGCTGAGCAGAAGCCGTAGCTGCCTGGAACTGGGTCAGCACACCCGTAATTTCATTAAAAGGCTTGGCGAACAAATTGGTATAAATCAGAAAGCTCGACAATCCGCCTACCGAGATCCCACCTAAAATAATGGAGATACAGCCAATCATGGCGGTGACTGAAAAAGTCATGTTGTTCACCAAACGGGTAGAGGGATTGGACAATGATCCGTAAAACTGCGATTTCACCCCGGCTTGATACAATTGTTCGTTTCTGGCGGAAAATTCCTCAAGCGAGCGGTTTTCATAATGAAAAGCGGTAACTACCCGTTGCCCGCCGATCATTTCTTCCACATAACCGTTCAGGCTTCCTAAAATTTTGGCCTGTTCGCGGAACATACGCTGCGATCTTGTGGTAATGAACCGTGCTACGCCATATGTGATCGGGGCAGACACCAATACGACCAACGTCATTATCGGACTGATATACAGCATGAGTACAATGGAGCCTATAATCGTAATAATCCCGGTAATCAATGTGGAAAAGCCTTGTAGTAATCCATCCGACACAGCATCCATATCGTTCACAAAACGACTAATGCTGTCTCCTTGTGGATGAGTGTCATGAAAGCTTAACGGAAGGATATTAAAATGATCAAATAACTCCCGCCGCATATCATTTACGGTCTGAAAAGCAATACGGTTCGTCAAATACGTGAGCAGCCAGCTAAATAGACTGCCTACAATATATACAATGCCTAATCCAGCTAGAATCTGCGTAATACCTTTAAAATCCACTGCTCCCTTATCCACCATATGGTCGATAGCCTGACCAATCATGTAGGGTCCGATCAGACTGGCAAGCACGCTGAGAATTGCACTGACGATGACCCAACATGTTGTTGTTTTATATTGACCCACATAGGTTAACAATCTTCTCCAGGTTTCCTTGCCACTCATTGGTCTACCTCCTGCGTTGAGAGCTGGGAATGATTAATTTCCTGATATACATCTGAGCTGCTCATCAACTGTTCATGTGTGCCGATACCAACAATCCGTCCCTCATCAAACACAATTATTTTATCAGCATGCTGTACGCTGCTTACTCGTTGCGAGACCAACAGGACGGTCATGCTGGTGCTATTTTCCCGTAGCGATTTACGGAGGGCGGCGTCGGTTGCAAAATCGAGTGCGCTTGAGGAGTCATCCAAAATGAGGATTTGCGGATTGCCGACAATAGCACGGGCAATGGTAAGTCGCTGTTTTTGTCCTCCTGACAAATTAAGCCCCCCTCGGGTGATCGGAGCATCGAATTTCTCCGGCAGGTTGGAAATGAACTCATCCGCTTGCGCGATTGCTGCGGCTTGAGCGACTTCCTCATCGGTGGCGTGTTCATGCCCCCAACGGATATTATCCGCTATAGTACCAGTGAACAGCAGTGCCTTCTGAGGGACAATTCCGATTTTCTGCCGCAATTGCTCGAGCTTATATTGCCGAACGTCGATGCCATCAACCTGCACACGACCCTCTACCGCATCATAGAAGCGGGGAATAAGATTCACAAAGGTGGATTTCCCAGAACCTGTTCCTCCGATGATGCCGACCGTTTCACCGGGATAGATGTTTACCACTATATCGCTCAGTGCCAGTTGTCCTGTCTTATTGTATCCAAAGGAAACATGATCAAAAGAGATGGCTGGTACAGCGCCATGCTCACTTGTTCCTTCCCTGTCTATAGATGTAGAAGTAGCAGCAGTGTCGGAAATCGAAGCTTGCGTGTCTAGGACCTCCTGAATACGCGCTGCTGAAGTGGCAGCTTTGGTGAACAAAATAATTAAATTGGTTACCACAATCAGAGCCAGTAAAATTTGCGTAATGTAATTAATAAAGGCAATAATCTCCCCTTGTGTAAGAGATCCATATTGGATATGGATACCGCCGATCCACAGGATAGCAATAATAGCTCCGTTCACCACCAACAAGGTGGCGGGGCTTAGCAAAGCAGAAATACGTCCGACACGAATAGCAGTCTGGGTCAGGTCATCTGAGGTGGCATTGAACTTTCCTCGTTCAGCTCCTCTTTTGGCAAATGCACGTATGACCCGTACGCCTGTAAGATTTTCGCTAAGTACCAGAGCGATTTTATCGAGTTTTTTCTGGTATAGCTGGTACAGGGGAGAAGCCTTCGTAATGACTACATACAGAATCAAAGCCAGAATCGGTGTAGCCGCCAACAGCACCAAAGCAAGGCGGAAGTCCAGAATCATGGACATGATAATCGCCCCGATACAAATAAAAGGAGCGCGAATGACCAAACGAATCAACATCGCTACAGCTGTTTGCAGCTGATTGACATCATTCGTAATCCGGTTGATGAGCGAGGGTGTACCGAATTTATCGAGATCAGCATAAGAAAACGAAGAAATATGCTTAAACATCGTATTGCGCAGCGTAGTTCCGAATCCTTGAGAGGCACGAGCTGCGTAAAACTGACAAACTAATGAACTGCCAAAGCCCAGTATAGTCATGAGTAACATCAAAAGACCCATCTGCCAAACATAATGGGTGTCTCCTTTACCTACACCATGATTGATCATTAAAGCAACCATAGTAGGCAGCAATAGTTCCAGGATGGCCTCAATTAGTTTAAACAGAGGTCCAAGAATCGTTTCCTTTTTATAGGGTTTCAAAAAAACAGCAAATTTCAGCAAATAAACCATCACCTAACCTAAATAATGTATCTAGCTTCATGCCGCAATAGCATAACTGAATTTGATTATGGCATATCCCCAACCATATGAATAATATTTAATATATATTAGAGGTATAGGTTTTACATATATCAGTACCGGAGGTCCATAATGATGGAATTGAGACATCTCAAGTATTTTTTGGCGATTGCAGAGGCCGGACAGATTACAGCGGCAGCCAAAAAGCTGAAAATTGCACAGCCTCCCTTAAGTCAGCAACTCATGCAGCTGGAGGAAGAGCTTGGTGTAAAGCTCGTGCATCGAGGCTCACGAAGCATCCAATTGACGGAGGCCGGCATCATTTTACAGAACAGGGCCAAGCAGATTTTGGAGCTGACAGATGCCACGACAAGAGAGATAAACGATTTTGCCATGGGGATGAAAGGTACGCTCACCATTGGAACGGTCTCCTCCTCTGGGGCAACGCTGATGAAAGACAGGCTTTCCGAATTTCATAAAACCTATGCGGGTGTAAAATTTGAAATTCATGAGGGAAATACGTTCATGATTCTCGATCTTTTGAACAAAGGAATTGTCGAGGTCGGTATCGTCAGAACCCCTTTTAATACTACCGATTTAGGGTGTAGGTATGCGTCCACTGAGCCGATGATAGCAGTGATGACAGAAGAATATGACTGGAACTCCGAACAGAAGACCATTTCATTGTCTGAGTTGAAGAACAGGCCACTCATCGTATATCGCCGCTTTGAACAATTGATCCACGATACTTGTATGAAGTATGGCTTTGAGCCGAATTTCTTTTGTAAAAACGATGATGCTCGCACCACGCTTCACTGGGCTAATGAAGGGCTGGGGATCGGTATGATTTCGCGGTCTGCGTTGTCACTCGGAAGCAATAACCAGTTAATCGTTAAGGAAATTATGTGTGAGGAATTGCATACGCGTGTGGCGGCTGTCTGGCTGAAGGATAAATACATGTCTTCTCTAGCCTCTCGATTCATCGAAAGTTTTAGCCAAGCATCCGATGGAGCTGACTTAAGGTAGCTGAATTTTTTGGATGAAAGCATCTTTTTGTAAAAACTCATTTGAATTGCAATCGGGAACTGGATATAGTAGTACAGTAGGATAGCAATAGAATGGAGTTTGAATACATGCCACATAATGCAAAGGTCCGAATCCGTCTTCATAGTCATCATGACGGAGAAGATGTGGTACAGGAACTTCCCGGAGAAGCGATCGTGCGTGGGAAGCATCTATATATAAGGTACGATGAGCCGCAAGAAAGTCCTGAGGGCGGTACGACACGGAACACAGTCAAAATCGGATCGGATGAGCTAAAACTGATTCGTCACGGTGAGGTACAATCAGAGCAGTCGTTTGCGCTGGGACGCAGGTTGCCTGGATTTTACCGCTCGCCTTATTTAAACCTGAACATGTCTGCGCATACGCAGAAGCTCGATATTCGGATGGATGGTTTCACCGGACATGTGAGCTGGACCTATGATCTGTACGTATTTGAGGATTTCTCGGGGCATTTTGCCATCAGTTTGCATATACAGGAGGAGCAATAATCATGACAAGCAATCCACTGGAACTTATTAATCAAAAGGTGACTTCAGCAATCGAAGCGGCAGTGCTGGCTACCGGAATCGTGAGCCGCGAAGAGCTGCCGACCATTACGCTGGAGGTGCCAAAGGACAAGTCACACGGTGATTTGGCTACCAACGCTGCGATGCAGCTCACCCGCATTGCAAAGAAGAACCCACGGCAAATCGCTGAAGATTTGATCGCGAATATGGATTTAGCTTCCGCTTCTATTGAAAGTGCGGAAATCGCTGGACCGGGCTTTATTAACTTTCGCCTGAACAAGAGCTACCTGTATGCAGTCATTGGACAAGTGCAGGAGCAGGGGACAGATTACGGGCGTATACAGGAAGGTGCAGGCAAAAAGGTACAAATCGAGTTTGTCAGCGCCAATCCGACAGGTAGCCTTCACTTAGGTCATGCACGTGGTGCAGCCGTAGGGGATGCTCTCTGCAACGTGCTTGATTTTGCCGGATACAAAGTAACTCGTGAATACTACATTAATGATGCGGGCAACCAGATTTACAACATGAGCCGCTCTATTGAAGCGCGTTATTTGCAGGAGCTCGGACAGCCTGCGGAGATGCCGGAGGATGGTTACCATGGTGAGGATATCATCGGGTTTGCCAAGGAACTGGTGGCCGAAAAGGGCGATTCTCTGTTGTCCATGGAACCGGGAGATCGCGCAGCTTATTTCCGTGACTACGGTCTGGAAAAGGAACTGAACAAGATTAAGCGCGACCTGGAGCTGTTCCGTGTACCTTTTGACTCCTGGTTCAGCGAAACGTCGCTGTATGAAAACGGTGAAGTGCTTAAAGCGCTGAATGAGTTGCGTGACCGTGAGGAGATTTACGAGAAGGACGGAGCTACATGGCTGAATACGACCAAGTACGGTGACGATAAAGACCGTGTCTTGATCAAAAATGACGGTACATATACGTACCTAACCCCAGATATAGCTTACCATCGCGATAAATATGCTCGTGGGTATGACACGATCATCAACATCTGGGGAGCGGATCACCACGGCTACATTCCACGGATGAAGGCAGCAATGGAGGCACTGGGCAATGATCCAGATAAGCTTAAAGTGCTGATTGCCCAAATGGTCAGCTTGTTCCAAAATGGGGAAAAAGTAAAAATGTCCAAACGTACCGGCAAGGCCGTGACGATGGAAGATCTGATGGAAGAAGTGGGTGTAGACGCGATCCGTTACTTCTTCACTATGCGGAGCATGGATTCGCACCTGGATTTTGACATGGATTTGGCGATTTCCACTTCCAATGAGAATCCAGTATTCTACGTACAATATGCGCACGCACGTGCATGCAGCGTATATCGTCAAGCCGAAGAGCAAGGTATTGCTGTGCTACCGTTGGCAGAAGTTGACTTGTCCAAGCTGACGGCTGAACATGAATACGATCTGTTACGCAAAATCGGCGAGCTGCCGGAAGAAGTATCGGTAGCGGCTGCAAACTTTGCACCACACCGTATGATTCGCTATGTCTACGAGCTGGCTTCATTGTTCCACAGCTACTATAAGGCAGAGCGCGTCATCACAGAGGATGCCGCTCAAACGCAGGCACGCTTGGCGTTGTTTGGTGCGGTGCGCACGACCATTGCCAACGTACTGAAGCTGGTGGGCGTGTCTGCACCAGAACGTATGTAAGCAAACAACTTTAACGTAATGACCTTGTAGTCATATAATTAATAATAAAAGGAACCGTTCGTATCACCCTCAACAGGGTGGCGCTTCGGTTCCTTTTTATGTTGGATTAGCTTAGTAGCGTTCCAGTACCAAATTCGTTTTCAGGGAATCGGCGGGAACCAGCCATCCTTTGGATTGCAGCAGGTTCATCAGCTTGGTGCGGTTGCTGGCGGCAACACTGTAATCCGAGGTTTTGAAGGAGATTTCGATAATATGCTCTGTACCTGATCCGTTTGCGCTGCGAATAGGCCATATTTCAACGTCGGTATCCAATCCCTGAAAGCTACCCTCGTATTTACTGACCTGTACAGGACCGCGTACTCTGGAGTCTGCCAAGGTTTGTTTGCCCCAATTGCTGTTTTTCCAGTTTTGCAGCTTGCCCGGAAGATTATCCTGCAATTGCTTTAATGCTTGATCTGGGGAAGGCAGAGCCAATCCTTTGGAGGCGTTTGTTTTTTTATCATTGGAAAAGCTTAGTGTTTGTTTGCTGTATCCCCAATCCACCTCAGCCTCATAATTATCATCAGATGCGCTGAACCCTTCTTTATTCGCTTGGGTGAGCGCCGCGTCGATATTTCCATTTGTGACCGTATAGCGCTTTTTGTAGGTTAATTCATAATTTTTTTTGTCCTCTTTTTTGCGAAATCTCACGTTCCAGCCCTCGTCATTTAATTGCAATGACTTTGTATCAAAATACTCGACGCTCAATCGTTGTGCATCGTTGCTAATTTGAAATTCGTTCACGATGCCACTTTTTAATGAGCCATCCGCATTGAGGACCTGAGCTGTATCCAGTAGTAGCTTCACCTCATAGCTTGGTGTGGCATTGGCGGCGGCTTGTACCGGTTCTGCTCCTTTCCATCCTGTTACGAGCAGCACTGCACTCAGAGTTACTACCGACATCAATTTGGTGATACGAAGGCCTGTTTTCATTTCATCCTCTCCTGTTCGTCCGAATAGGTTACACGCTACACTTTACGGGTGTATTGTCAGTCGTATGTCAAAGCAAGAGGGTACTCCGGTTAAAAAATTACATAATTTCTATATGACAGGTAAGATTTAATCTTGGTTCCATGACAAATATTCGGTGAATCTGTGAATGAGCGCCGAGCGATGACGGTCTTTGTTGCTGACCATATAGATGTACCGCTCAACAGACTGCCCCGGGATAGGTCTTACAACCAGTAAGCCCCGCTCAACCTCTGACTGAACGGCAATGCGAGAGACAAAGGAGATGTGTTCTCCCAGCATAACCGCCTGTTTAATGGCTTCCAATGAATCCAGCTCCAGATAGGAAGGAAGTCGCCGACTCCCACGCTCCAGCCATTTGTCGGTCACATGGCGTGTGCTGGATTCCTTGCCATGTAATACGAAGGAGGAAGAAGCGATCAGCTCGGGCGTCAAATCGGTTTCGTTGGCGAGCGGATGAGTGGGTGAGCAGATGAGTATCAGTTCATCTTCGCCCAAGGATTCGGTGAGTAGCGTTGGGGACTGAAACGGCTCTGCCGAAATGATGCCGAGGTCAATTTCGTGGCGAGCGAGCATGTCCTTGATCACGGGCGCTGTTTTCACAGACAAGGCGATGTGAATGCCCGGATGCTCACGGGCAAAGCGGTGCAGCACAGCAGGAAGCAAGTAGGTAGCGGGTACATAGCTTGCGCCAATACGTATACTTCCCCGCTGGAGCGTATCGAACTCGCGGACGACTCGCTCAGCTTCAGCAGCCAGTGCATTAATTTTGCTGGCATAGTGCAGCAGTGCATTTCCGGCATCCGTCAGGATGATTTTTCCCATACGTGTGTCAAACAGCTTTACTCCGAATTCACGCTCCAGATTTTTCATATGAAAAGTAACGGTGGGTTGCTTCAGGCCAAGAAGCTCGGCGACCGTGGTGATTTTATGGTGCTTATTTAGCAGCTCTACAATATGTAACTTTAGAAGACTCAAGTTCACTTAGAATGCCTCGCTTTCAGGTTAATCGAACAATCATGCCTATTTCTTTGGGGAGCAGCATCAATCCCTCTATATAGATTAAATCTATGAGTGTTAACACAATTCATTGAAATAATTAATTTTGTTTTAACTTTCCAATAACACAGGTTGCGACTTCAAGTTTTACACTAGGGTCAGTCAGAAGAACAGGCAGGTAATGCGATGAATCAGGATCTATATATTCACGGATTAAGTAAAACCTTCAGCCAAATAACCGCGCTGCATGAGACGAATCTGGTAGTACGACGGGGCAAATTCACAACACTGCTCGGACCGTCCGGCTGTGGGAAAACAACGCTCTTGCGCTTGATTGCTGGTCTGGAGACACCGGATACCGGCACAATCACGATGGGAAAGGAAATTCTTTTTTCGGCAGAACGCAAAAAGGATATTCCCGCTCATCTCCGCCACTTTGGCATGGTCTTTCAGGATTTCGCGTTATGGCCGCATATGACGGTGTTTGAAAATGTGGCCTTCGGCCTGCGTGCGGGCAAGCGAGGGAAAGGGTTCGCCAGCGTACGAGACAAGGAACTGCGGACAGTGGTGCTGGAGGCGCTCGACATGGTCAGATTGTCAGGGATGGAGGATCGGTATCCTCATCAGCTGTCCGGTGGCCAGCAGCAGCGGGTTGCCTTTGCAAGAGCGGTTGCTATCCGGCCTCGACTTGTGTTGTTCGACGAGCCACTCAGTGCGCTGGATGCGGTGCTACGGGAGGAGATGCGCATTGAGATGCTATCGCTTGTGCGCGATCTGGGGCTGACCGCCCTATATGTCACCCATGATCAGATCGAGGCCATGTCCATGTCTGATGAAGTGGTTGTTATGAAAAGTGGACATATTTTGCAGACCGGAACACCAGAGGTGATCTACGGTTGCCCAGCTCATCCAGAGGTGGCGAGGTTTATTGGCAAATCCAACTGGCTGGAGCCGGAACGGACACTATTTCGTCCTGAACATGTCCGTTGGGAACAGGAGCAAGCGGATCAGCATGCTTTTACAGTAGAGATCCTGCATGTCAGCTATGTCGGTGATCGTTATGAAATTCGTATACTAGCCGAGAACGGCGAGCATTGGACTGCATATCATTCCATCCGCTTGCCCATAGGTCAACAAATGCACGTTTGGGTATCACCGCAACACATCCACCAACTTGAAGCATAGGGAAAAGGGGTATATACAAGATGATGAATAGGCATGTTTTTCGTACAGGATGGAAAAAAGGAACGATGCTCGCATTAACATTGACTTTTGGACTCGCTGTGGCGGGTTGCGGAACAGCTACAACATCCAAGGATGGGGCGCCAGCTACTGGATCAGCAGGACAAGCAGGGGCGGCGTCCACTGATCAGAAGTTGGTGGTCTACAGCGCAGGCCCGGATGGACTGGCGAAAAAGCTGGTAGCAGGGTATGAGGCGCAGAGCGGAGTTAAGGTAGAGCTGTTCCAGGGAACGACAGGGAAAATTTTGGCCCGCATGGAAGCCGAGAAGACGAATCCGGTAGCGGACGTGGTTGTGCTGGCATCGCTTCCGTCTGTACAAGGCCTGAAAAAGGAAGGACTCACGCTGCCTTACCCGGATGCCAAGAATGCAGACAAGCTAAATCCAGACTGGTCCGATAAGGAAGGCAACTACTTCAGTACCAGTGCTTCTGCTCTGGGCATTGCGTATAACACGAAGCTGGTGAAAACACCACCAACTTCATGGGCTGATTTGGCGAAGCCTGAGTACAAGGATCAGGTTAATATTCCCGATCCATCCCTGTCCGGCTCAGCGTTGGATTTTATGACAGGCTATCTGAGCGCCAAGGGCGATGGAGGCTGGACGTTGTTCGAGCAGTACAAGGCTAACGGTGTTGCTATGGCTGGTGCCAATCAGGAAGCGCTGGACCCCGTGATTACCGGAGCTAAAGGTGTAGTCGTCGCTGCGGTCGATTACATGACCTACAAGGCTAAAGCCAAAGGTGAGCCGATTGATATCGTCTATCCGACAGAGGGGACAGTCATCAGCCCACGTCCTGCCGCAATTCTCAAGTCAACGCAGCATGAGCAGAATGCGAAGGCATTCATTGACTATCTGTTGTCGGACGAGGCACAGAAACTAGTAGCAGATGCCTCCTTACTCCCGGGTCGCACGGATATCAAAGCTGACAAGCGTGCCAACCTGGACGAGATCCCATTGCTGAAGACCAATTGGGAATGGATGGGCGAGCACGGATCAGACGTGACGGAGAAGTTCACGCAAATGTTCAAGTAAGCCGATGGGAGGCTTATCCGTTAAACACATCAGAGCGTGGTGTCTGACGCTGGCTCTGATCGCGCTTCTTTTCCTGATTGTGATGCCGTTGCTGCAAATCTTTATCCAAAGTGTGTATGTTGATGGAAAATTCCAATGGGATGCGCCTTTTCGAACGTTAGCTGCTTCACCATTTGCAGGCGTGCTATTTAGCTCGATTTGGCTAGGCATCTGTGTGATTGCAGGAACGACGGTACTTGCACTTCCGCTAGCCTGGATCATGTCCAACACTCGTCTTGCACACTGGCGCTGGTTGGATGTCGTGTTGCTGATTCCGTTTATGACCCCGCCCTATATCGGGTCCATGGGCTGGATTCTGTTTATGCAAAAAAACGGATATCTGGAGCAGTTGTTCCCGGACCTGCATTTCTTAACGTCGTCCTTCTTCAGCCTTGGTGGCATGGTGATGATCATGAGCCTGCATCTGTTTCCATTCCTGTACCTGCTGCTGCGCGGGGCGCTGGTGAGGATAGGCGGGAGCCTGGAAGAGGCGGGTGCCGTAATGGGCGGTAGCTTTCTATACAGATTCCGTCGAATTATTTTACCGTTACTGCTATCAGCTTACGGAATGGGCGCGTTGCTCATTTTCGTTAAAACGATTGCCGAGTTTGGTACCCCCGCTACCTTTGGGCGACGTATCGGGTATGAGGTCATGACTTCGGAAATCCACAAGTATATTTCCAGTTGGCCCATAGATTTTGGCAAAGCGACGTCAATGGCCTCGGTGCTGTTAACCGCCTGCCTGCTCATGTGGTATGCGCAGTCGGTGATCAACCGAAAGTTTACGTACAGGCTGGTAGGTGGTAAAGGTTCGCGTCCGTCCCGTCTCCGTATATCCGGCTGGACTACGGGGCTGAGTGTTGCATTTATTCTATTGTTGCTCATTGCGTCCATTGGCATTCCTTATTTTTCAATTCTTTCAGCCTCGACGATGAAGCTGAGAGGAATGGGCCTTGCCTGGGATAATTTGACGCTCGACTCTTACAAGGAACTGCTGTCTTGGAGATCAGAGAGCATGGAGGCGCTCCTGAACAGCGTATTTCTCTCTTTGGGCGCTTCGACGCTTGCTGTGGTGCTGGGCACTTGGTTTGCGCTTGTCATTGGCGGCTCACGCACGAGAATCCAACGGACGGTTGATGCATTTAGCTTGCTTCCGAATACGGTTCCGGGAATTGTTATGGTGGTCGGCCTGATTTTGTGGTGGAACTCGCCGTGGATGCCGATCCCTTTGTATAACACATACGGCATGGTCATTCTGACGTATGTTATCTTGTTTGTTCCTTATACGGTGCAGTATGTCAAAAGCGCCTTTACACAGGTGGACACGGGTCTTTTTCAGGCGGGACAGGTATTTGGCGGACGACCGTCTTACATATTCCGCCGGATTGTACTGCCGCTGATTGTACCGGGAATGCTCGCTGGTTGGATGATGACATTTACGATCGCTTCACGCGAGCTGGTAGGATCGTTGCTGATTTTGCCGCCATCCGTTCAGACGTCTGCAACCTACATATTTGCACAATTTGAGCAGGGACAGGTGTCACTTGGGATGGCGATGGCCGTCATATCGGTCGGAATGACCACACTGCTGCTGATCTTAATCGAAAGCTTAAACTCGCAAAGAAAGTGGAAATGATCATGACCAAGCTTAGGATTTGGGGAGGAGCGGGCGAACATGGCCGCTCCTGCTATGTTTTTGAAGGAACGCAGCATCGCGTCATGCTGGATTGTGGCGTGAAAAAGGAAGGAACCGGACAATATCCGGTTTTTCCGCCGCAAAAGGCGGAGGGACTGACTACTGTATTGCTGTCTCATGCACATGAAGATCATTCCATGGCGCTCCCCTTACTGTACAAGTATGGATACCGGGGAGTGGTCTGGACGACCAAGGCCACCGCTGAGCAGTTAGGCTCCTATTTTCGCTCCTGGCATACTTATGTTGAATCGAGAGGAGCCGACTTGCCATACGACGAACAGGATATCCAATCCATTGCTTATCGCTATCTAGAGGATGAATCGCCAGCAGGAGAATGGCTTGAGGCTTGTCCGGGTGTGAGAATCATGTGGGGACGCAGTGGACATTTGGCTGGTGCAGTGTGGTATGTGGTAGAAATGGAAGGGAAGCGGTTGTTTTTTTCTGGAGATTACAGCCGCGAATCTGAACTTCTTGCTGCCGATGCGCCAGACTTGGGTGTTGGGGAGGGGCTGCATGACCTACCTGAATGGAAGTCAGAGCCCAATGTAGCGGACATATCCATTATGGACAATGCCTATGGCATGGATATAGACCCGCAGCCTGTTAAGCTGGAGCGGCTGAGGGTCGAGATGGAGCGGATATTATGGTCTGGTGGTCATGTGTTGTTGCCGGTGCCTGCCTTTGGCAGAGGACAGGACATGATCGTATGGGCTAGCGAGCAATTCCCTGAACAGGCAATGATTGTAGAGCACGACATATGGCAGGGATTGAAACAGTTAAACCGCTGGAAAGAATGGCTACGTCCGGAAGCCCCAGCGCGAATAAAACATGTGCTAAACAGTGACAGGGTCTTCGTGCCACGTGATGCTGCGGAACGAGTGAGTCTGCTGGAACAGAACCCAACGGCTATTATCATAACAAGAGACGGCATGATGGATTCCCCACAGGCGCGCTGGTACTATCAGTTTCTATCGGATAACCGCAACATGGGGGAGGGTGAAGATAGCGGAGAAAGCATTAGCAACAGTGTTATATTGACCGGGCATGCTCCACATGGTTCTTTTGGCAAACATCTGTTGGAACGTGCAAATGAAAATGACAGCTGTGTAGCTCGGCATTTGATTTATAAGGTGCATCAGGGACTATCAGATGTGCGGCAAATGCTGAAGGAGCTGCCTAGCAAACAGGTTGTACTCGTTCATGCGCCAAAGCTGCAGACCGACCTGGTACGAGATGAGTTGATAAGAGAAGGAAATAGTGGATGTGAAGGTCCTGCCAGAAAAGTTCACTCTCTGGAGCCGGGCGCTACACTAGAGGTTTAGCATCCCATTATCATTCACTTTGTGCCCTCCTGCATCAATCGGAAGGCATCGACTTCTCCAAGTTTGGTCGAGATAGAGCTACGTCCGGCGCTTTTACGCAGACGGAGCGGTGTGGCGGTACGCTTAAGCAACGCCTTGATTTCTCCAGGCCCCAGTTCCGGCCTCAGTGAAAGGAGAAGTGCGATGCTTCCGGTCACATGGGAAGTAGCCATAGAGGTACCGCTCATTTCGTGATGCTTGCCATGGATCCAGGAGGATGTGATCTTTTCGCCAGGTGCGTACACGTCTACAAATTGCCCCCGGTTGCTGAAAGGCGCGAT
Organism: Paenibacillus sp. S29; assembly: GCF_049319765.1. Classification (NCBI taxonomy): domain Bacteria; kingdom Bacillati; phylum Bacillota; class Bacilli; order Caryophanales; family Paenibacillaceae; genus Paenibacillus; species Paenibacillus sp. S29. The sequence goes on from NZ_JBMOUI010000025.1 coordinate 23,926, forward strand.
GCGTCTGTATTTGTCGGTAGCCCCCACTGAAATCGTCTGGGAATAGCGGGCTGGATAGTCAATACTTCGGCGCTTGCCCTCATTTCCCGAGGACGCTACAATCACAATGCCGTTATGATATGCTTTATTCACCATATCAAGTAGTGCCTTGCTGCGCGACTTCATACCAAAGCTCATATTGATGATATCGACACGATTTAATACACACCAGTCGATACCAAGGATGATATCGGAGACGTAGGCGGCTCCATTATGATCAAATGCTTTTACGGGATGAATTAAAGCCCGTGGTGCTACGCCGACCCTACCTTCGTCATAGTTGGACGCCGCGATAGTTCCAGCAATATGAGTACCATGGCCGTTATCGTCATAGGGTAGCATGGTTCGGTTAAGCAAATTAATACCTCTGGCGAGAGAATGACGAAGATCAGGATGTTGAAAATCCGCTCCTGTATCGATCACACCGATTCTGACCCGATTCCCTGTCGAGGAAGGCCAAGCCTTGTATGCACGTACCTGTTTGACTCCCCATGGCATGGAAAGGTTCTTTTCTGCTTTTGGTATATGAGCAGTTTCAGCGTGGACCTTCATGCGGGTATCTTCTTCAACGGTGACACCGTTGTGATATTTGCCCAGCCTGTCTCCCCCTGAAAGCGGAGCGATTAAAGCACGGATTAGTCGGGCCGGTTGTACTTGCCGTAATCCCGCAAGCTCGGGTTTCAGCTTCCTGAGATAGGACAGGCATTCCCGGTATTGGTGAGGCTTATCGAACGTGATGATCTGTTTGTTCCGTCCACTGCCGGACGGCTCCGAAATACCCTCATGCAAACGCTGCAAAAAATCCGGATAGTCCATTTGAGACGGTCCCCCTCCGATGAGCCATGCTGAGGTATTGTATGAGCAAGCGTCAACTGCGGCATGGGAAACCTGCCCCTTTTTTATGGAAATAGGCCTGCTTGTCGTGTCAAAGTGGCCGTGGACACATACGATACATGGAGGGCATAAGCTCTTGTGCAACAACTTTGGGGGGTTCTCCCGGAGCGGGTACAGTCGAAGACGGGGGGAACCCCGTCTTTTTATGTATGCCGTCTTGTTTAGAGGGATATTCCTGGAAATTATGATGATACCCATCTTTAACTTGCAATTTGCTTCCAAATAGGTTTTACTTAGTTTTGATAATGGATATGTTAGTATTGCATGTATCGTGTATGCTCTGAAACATGTTCTTGTGAATTACGTGTGAGAGGAAGTGTCCCTAGGTGAGTACCCCACTCAACTTGAAGATTGACCCGGAGAAAGTCCACGAGACTCCAATGGTGGATTTGGCATTTATGGTATTGAAAGCAGCCAATACTCCGTATTATTACCGTGACCTGATGAAGGAAGTCGCCAAATTGCGTGGCTTTTCCGACGAAGAAATTAATGACGTTATTGCTCAGCTATATACTGAAATCAACATTGACGGGCGTTTTGCCTGTGTCGGTACGAATCTGTGGGGCTTGAAACGTTGGTATCCGGTAGATAAATCCGAAGATGCCCTGACAGGCGCCAAGCGTCCTCGTATTATTAACGACGAAGACGATGACGATGAAGATGACTATCATGAGGAAGAAGAAACATACAACTCTGATGACGACTTCGATGCAGATAGCGAAGACGAGGATGGCGAAGATGAGCTGTTCGACGGAGAAGAAGATGATGATGATAGTGATGAAGACGTGGTTATAGACGATGAAGACCTCAGTGATGAGGAAGATTCAGAAGATGAAAACGACGATGAGTCGACGGAAGACGACGATTCGCTTCGTTAGGAACAGGCTGCAAGGGGAGATGCGTTCTCCCCTTTTTCATGACCGTTTTCTTGAAAACCTCTTCTGATTTAAAGCTTTCAGGTGGATTCTCTCCAATCTGGTTCAATGGACAAATTAACACGGATAACTTCCTTGACAGCGGATTGGACACGGGGTAAACTATTGCTTGGGCTTATGATTGATTCACTTATATGTTTGCTTTTTGTATAAAAGTGCCCCGTACTACGGGAGTGCTTTTTTGTTTTTTATAGGGGTGTTTTCACTCATGAAAGAGGGCTAAGGGCGGCGGACATGGAAAATGATTCCGCTGCCTTCTTCATGGATGATAATCCGTGCAAACGGGTTACGATAACATCATAATGTCGCCTGAATTTTGCATCTTATCTAGGAGGGTTTTGAACAGTGACAAAGTATATTTTTGTGACAGGCGGGGTTGTGTCTTCCTTGGGCAAAGGGATTACGGCAGCTTCACTGGGGAGGCTTTTGAAGAACAGGGGACTGAAGGTAACGATCCAAAAATTTGATCCTTACCTGAATGTCGATCCGGGTACGATGAGTCCTTACCAGCACGGTGAAGTGTTTGTAACGGATGATGGTGCGGAAACGGACCTTGACTTGGGACACTATGAGCGCTTTATTGATATTAATCTGTCCAAGAACAGCAATGTCACAACAGGCAAGGTATATTCCAGCGTAATCAGCAAAGAGCGTCGCGGAGAATATTTGGGCGGTACGGTGCAAGTTATTCCTCATATTACGAACGAAATCAAGGAACGCGTGTATCGTGCTGGCCGTGAAGCAGGTTCGGACGTAATTATTACAGAAATCGGCGGTACGGTGGGCGATATTGAAAGCTTGCCATTTTTGGAAGCTATTCGTCAGCTCAAAAGCGAAGTTGGGCGCGAGAATGTGATGTACATTCACGTAACACTCATTCCTTATATTAAAGCTGCTGGTGAGGTTAAAACCAAACCAACTCAGCACAGTGTAAAAGAACTGCGCAGTATCGGTATCCAACCGAATGTCATTGTTTGCCGTACAGAGCATGAACTGTCCTCCGATATGAAGGCTAAAATTGCATTGTTCTGCGATATTGATGCGAATGCAGTGGTAGAATGCCGCGATGCTTCAACCCTCTACGAGGTTCCGTTGAACCTACGTGAAGAAGGCTTGGACGAAATCGTAGTTAACCACCTCAAGCTGACAACACCTGCACCAGATATGACCGAATGGGAAGGGTTAGTTGATCGAATCAGCAAGCTGGATAAAACGGTTGAGATTGCCATTGTTGGTAAATATGTTGCGTTACATGATGCGTACTTAAGTGTGGTTGAATCACTTTCCCACGCTGGATTTGATGCGAATGCAGACGTAAAAATTCGTTGGGTGAACGCTGAAGAAGTGACGGACGAGAACGTAGCTGACATGCTGGGCGGCATTGGCGGCATTCTCGTACCGGGTGGCTTCGGCGATCGTGGAATTGAAGGCAAAATTAGTACCATTCGTTATGCACGGGAGCAAAAAATTCCGTTCTTCGGCATTTGTCTGGGTATGCAGGTATCTGTCATTGAGGTTGCCCGTTCCCTGGCTGGTCTCGAAGGAGCCAACAGCTCGGAAATTAACCCGGCTACTGATTATCCTGTCATCGATTTGCTTCCTGACCAAAAAGACATCGAAGATTTGGGCGGTACGATGCGTCTTGGCTTGTATCCATGCAAACTGGTGGAAGGTTCCCTGGCTTCGGCTTGCTACAACGACGAGCTGGTGTACGAAAGACACCGTCATCGGTACGAATTCAATAACGAATATCGTGAAGTTATTGAAAAAGCGGGTCTTCGTATTTCCGGTACTTCACCGGATGGACGCTTGGTGGAAATTGTGGAGCTCCCTGAGCATCCGTGGTTCCTGGCGGTACAATTCCATCCAGAATTTACTTCCCGTCCGAATCGTCCACAGCCTTTGTTCCGTGAATTTGTAAAGGCAGCATTGCAGCTTCAAGGTTAATGCTATGGCTTGTAAGACCTCCTCAGGGAGGTCTTTTTTTATCCCATGCTTCCTGATTATGAAAGAATATTCCACAATTATGTATAAGAGCAGGATTTTCTTTTTGCAGGAGCGAATATAGTTTTAGGTATGGGACGGATATTGTACGTCATCGGACGCTGTTATGGCAATAGCTGCATGATCCTCGTTTTAAGATCTTAGGAGGTTAAAACATTGGAAAAGAAGAAAGTATTAATCGTCGATGACCAGAATGGAATACGGATTTTACTGATGGAAGTGTTCGGAAGTGAGGGTTATGAGACCTTTCAGGCGGCGAACGGGAAAATTGCACTTGAAATTGTTGAGAAGGAACCACCTGATCTGGTTTTGCTCGATATGAAAATTCCAGGTATGGACGGACTCGAAATTCTGAAGCATCTAAAAACCATGAATCCTGATATCAAGGTTATAATGATGACAGCATATGGAGAACTGGACATGATTAAAGAGGCGACGGAGCTAGGTGCGCTAATGCATTTTACCAAGCCCTTTGATATTGACGAAATGCGGATCGCTGTGAACAAACAACTCAGAGGTGATTAGGTGAGTCACTATGGTTGAGAACTCTGTTAACACAACAGGGTTTTTTGTTTGTGATTATGGGAAATACTGAAAGTAAATCCTCTCCTTATACAATTCTATGAAAAAACGGCGTCCTAACGTGATTTTTGTATGTGTTGATATGCAAAAGCTTGTTTAGTATTTAACATGGGTTGTGGTATAATAAGCCCGTATGTGATGTCGGCTAAAATATAGACAAACCCAAACACCTTTAGGAGGACTGTAACCATGCCATTAGTATCTATGAAAGACATGTTGAACAAAGCACTCGAAGGAAAATATGCAGTAGGTCAATACAACATTAATAACCTGGAGTGGACTCAAGCTATTTTGGGCGCTGCTGAAGAAGAAAAATCCCCAGTAATCTTGGGCGTTTCTGAAGGCGCAGCACGTCACATGGGCGGATTCTACACTGTTGTTAAAATGGTAGAAGGTCTTATTCATGACATGAAAATCACCGTTCCAGTTGCGATCCATTTGGACCACGGTTCCAGCTTTGAAAAATGTAAAGAAGCTATCGACGCTGGTTTCACATCCGTTATGATTGACGATTCCCACAGCCCGATCGACACAAACATTGCTACAACGAAAAAAGTGGTTGAATATGCTCATTCCAAAGGCGTTTCTGTTGAAGCTGAAGTTGGAATGGTTGGCGGTCAAGAGGATGATGTTGTCGGCGACGTAATGTACGCTAAGCTGGACGACTGTCTGCGTATCGTTAACGAAACAGGTATCGATACACTGGCACCTGCACTGGGTTCCGTACACGGACCTTACAAAGGCGAGCCAAACCTCGGATTCAAAGAAATGGAAGAGATCTGCAATGCAATCAAACTTCCACTCGTTCTGCACGGTGGTACTGGTATCCCAACACATGACATTAAAAAAGCAATCTCTCTGGGAACTTCCAAAATCAATGTAAACACTGAGAACCAAATCGTATTTGCGAAAGTGGTTCGTGAAGTGCTTGCTGAGAAACCGGATGCTTATGACCCACGTACATTCATCGCTCCAGGTCGTGAAGCGATTAAACAAACCGTTATCGGTAAAATTCGTGAGTTCGGTTCCAACAACAAAGCGTAATAATGAATCAAACTGGTCGTGCGTCTGCACGAGCTAGATGTATTTCTTAGTTGTAGCTGTAGTTCTGCTGCACAAAATATTTAAATCTGTACAGTTGAATAGTTTGGTATGGAAAGCACACCGCTTAGCCGGTGTCTTTCCATTTTCACCACTAAAAAAGTTAAAAGTTTATGATTTGAGATTATTGTTTGACCGACTGCAAAACACGTAGGGGGACCCTCAAGCTTATGGAAAAATTGATGATCACCGGTGGACGGCCGCTTCAAGGTACAGTTTCCATCAGCGGTGCCAAAAACAGTGCCATCGCCTTGATTCCCGCAGCCATTCTGGCAGAGTCGGAAGTCATTTTGGACAATTTGCCACTGTTGAGTGATGTGGCGGTGTATTCCGAAATACTGGAGGAACTTGGTGCAACGGTTACCTGGGAAGGTAGCCAGATGAAAATAGATCCTTCCTCCATTAAATCCATTCCTATGCCGAATGGGCCTGTTAAGAAATTACGAGCCTCTTATTATATGATGGGAGCCATGCTGGGCAGATTCAAGGAAGCGATCATCGGTTTGCCAGGAGGGTGCAATTTCGAACCCCGGCCCATTGATCAGCATATCAAAGGTTTCGAAGCGCTGGGTGCCACGGTAACGAACGAGCACGGCGCTATTCATTTGCACGCCAAAGAACTGCGCGGAACCAAGATTTATTTGGATGTTAGCAGCGTAGGCGCTACCATTAATATTATGCTGGCGGCTGCACGTGCCAAAGGCGCCACAATTATCGAAAATGCGGCTAAAGAGCCTGAGATTATAGATGTAGCAACTCTTTTAAACTCGATGGGGGCCATTATTAAAGGTGCCGGTACGGAAACGATTCGAATTGAAGGTGTGTCGGAGCTGCATGGCTGCCGTCATTCCATCATACCTGACCGTATACAAGCGGGCACATATATGATTGCTGCTGCGGCAACCCGTGGAAATGTATTGATTGACAATGTAATCCCCAAACATATGGAGGCTCTCACTGCAAAAATGCAGGAAATGGGCATCGGCATCGAGGAATATGATGAAAGTATTCGCGTACTGGGTACACCTTCCTATGAACATGTCGACGTTAAAGCCTTGATATACCCCGGATTCGCTACAGATTTACAATCTCCCATGACCAGCTTGCTTACCCAAGCGCAGGGTGTCAGTGTATTGAGCGATTTTGTGTACAGCAATCGTTTTAAGCACGTCCCTGAGCTGGTGCGTATGGGGGCTAAAATTCGCGTAGAGGGTCGGTCTGCCATTATAGAGGGTGGTCAACTGAATGCAGCTAAAGTAAAAGCGGCAGATCTGCGCGCCGGAGCGGCCCTTGTCATTGCTGGACTTACAGTAAGCGAAGGTGTAACTGAGGTGACGGGTGTCGAGTACATTGACCGTGGTTATGATCACCTTGTTTCCAACCTGCGTCTTTTGGGCGCGGATGTATGGCGGCAGACTGAATAGTTAGACCATGCAATTTTTTCGAACTCCCGGAACGAAAGCGATAGAACGGGCAACACCTATGCAGCCGCTGCTTGATAAAAGATTGTGGTTCATACCTAACAATCTTTTATCGGAAAACCGGAATAATTCGGTATAATTCAGGCAGATGGCTGCATAACTTTATTTGTTTTGGTTAAAATTATGTTAATGGTGTTTATGATATCATTGTCTATCATTTAGATGTATGAATGGACTTAATAATTGAATAGGTGGTTATTATATGGATCTGCAAATTTCCGATCTGGAAGAAATGAAGCTGACCGACCTGTACAAGCTGGCCAAGCAATACCAGATCCCGTACTACGGAACGCTCAAGAAGAAAGAATTAATATTCGCGATCCTGCGCGCACAAGCTGAGAAGAGCGGATTGATGTTTATGCAGGGGGTTCTGGAAATCCTTCCCGAAGGTTACGGCTTTCTGAGGCCGATCAATTATCTCCCGAGTACCGAAGATATTTACATCTCTGCTTCACAAATCCGCAAGTTTGACTTGAGAACAGGCGATCTTGTTTCCGGTAAATGCCGAACGCCAAAAGAGAATGAACGATATTTTGGATTGCTTCAAGTTAACGCCGTCAATGGAAGAAGTCCTGAGCAAGCTGCTGAGCGGCTACATTTTCCTGCACTGACTCCACTGTATCCGCAAACCAAATTAGTCCTTGAAACTTCCCCCAACCATTTGTCTACGAGAATTATGGATGTACTGGCCCCTGTCGGACTTGGACAGCGCGGACTCATTGTAGCACCTCCCAAAGCTGGGAAGACGCTTCTCCTCAAAGAAATTGCCAATAGCATTTCTACTAACAATCCCGAGATCGAGCTTTTTGTCTTGTTGATTGATGAACGCCCCGAAGAAGTGACCGACATGCAGCGTTCTGTTAAAGGTGAAGTTGTGGCCTCTACATTTGACGAGCTTCCTGAAAATCACATTAAAGTGGCAGAACTCGTGTTGGAGCGTGCGCTGCGTCTCGTAGAACATAAAAAGGATGTTGTCATCCTGTTGGATAGCATCACACGTTTGGCTCGTGCGTACAATCTCGTTATCCCTCCTTCTGGTCGTACTTTGAGTGGGGGTATTGATCCGGCGGCATTTCACCGTCCAAAGCGCTTTTTTGGTGCGGCTCGGAATGTGGAGGAAGGCGGTAGCTTGACGATTCTTGCTACAGCGCTGATTGATACAGGATCACGCATGGACGATATCATTTATGAAGAGTTTAAAGGTACAGGCAACATGGAGTTGCATTTGGACCGCAAGCTGGCAGAACGTCGTATCTTTCCTGCGATTGATATTCGTCGTTCCGGCACACGCCGTGAGGAAGTGTTGTTGAACAAGGAAGAATTGGATACCATCTGGGCTATTCGTAAAAACATGACGGAAAGCCATGATTTTGTGGAAGGCTTCCTCAAAAAGCTGCGTAATAGCAAAACTAATGCTGAGTTTTTGGCTTCGTTTGATTTGACGGCACCTTCTTCCAGTAGCTCGCAAAGCAGTCCTGGTGGGCAACAACGGAGAACTGCGCGTTCTACCACAGCGTCAGTCCCTGCCACAACCAACTAAAACCCATTCATGTATTTTATCTGTTCCGTAAGTACACAGTCGTTACCATTCATTTTGTTAATGGCGTAGGCTTAACGGAGCGAAAGGAGCTCCATAATGTATTTGGTGTATGCCGACGAAAAAGGCAATGTATATGATCATGCTTCTTTGTATGGGCTTGCCCGTAGTGCAGACATGATTGTTGAAATCATGGAGGATGAGCTTATTCCGTTACCGGAAGGAGCTACATTGGTAAGCCTGCCCAGCACTCGCCCGGTCGGTATGAACCCTGAAACAGGGGAAATGGTTTCTCTTCCCGGAGATATGCAAGCAGTAGGGGCTTTATTGCCGCAAGGTTTTACGCGCTTGTGCCTGCCGGGATATGTGAAGACCGATAAGGAGTACAAACTTCCCTTGTTCGGTTATTCGGCTGTAGTCTGGAAAGACGGGGCATTTTATGTAACGGCAGAGCAGAGTGACAGTCCATCCAAGTGGAATCCGGAAAACTGTGACCGTCATCAAGTTAAACTGGGTGTTCAGCGGATGACGGAGCAATATCCCGAAAATCGGCTGTACCAACATTTGTCTAACTGTGCGCTGGGCTACGAATGTCTTACTTCCTCGAACACATTCCTGAATCGCTGGGAAGGGGGAGTTCCGGTATCTTATTCTTGTAATGCGGGTTGCTTTGGCTGTATATCTGAACAGCCGGATGACAGTGGCTTTGTATCTCCGCAGACAAGAATGAACTTCCGTCCCCGTGTCGAAGAAATTGTAGAAGTTATGCTGGAACATTTGAAGACACCGGAGTCCATCATCAGTTTTGGCCAAGGTTGCGAAGGTGAGCCTTCCACACAAGCCAAACTGATTATTGATTCGATCAAAGAGGTGCGCTCCATTACCGATATGGGATACATCAATATCAATACGAATGCGGGATTGAGCGATCATATCCGGGGAATCGTGGATGCGGGTCTTGATCTGATGCGCGTTAGTACCATCAGTGCACTGGACGATCACTACAATGCGTATTACAAGCCGCGCGGCTACACGTTGGCTAATGTAGAAAAATCACTTCGTTATGCTTCTGAGCAGGGAGTATATACGTCGATTAACTATTTGATTTTTCCGGGTGTAACAGACCGAGAGGAAGAAATTGAGGCAATGATTGAATTTGCCAAACGTACTAAGCTCAAGCTGATTCAAATGCGTAACTTGAATATCGATCCTGAAAGCTATCTGGAGTTGATTCCACCTGCTCAAGGTGAGATCCTTGGCATGAAGCAAATGCTTGAGATTTATCGTGAGGAACTGCCTGATGTAGTCATCGGTTCTTACACTCATGTACCCCCACAAGGGCTGGCACGTCCCAAATTTGCCAAGGCCTAAAACGGTCAATAGCAACTTGAAACTCACCTATTTTACGCCATCTTTGAATGCGGAAAAGAGTTGTTGAAACGCTCATATTCAAGTGCTATAATGTGAACATGTGTTCATACAACTCTGGACTGATAGGACGTTCAGGGCGGAAAGAGGTGAAAGTTCAATGCAACAAGCTATTCAACCAACATTTAACGTAACTACTGTCACTTGTGCTTGCGGAAATTCGTTTGAAACTGGTTCTGTAAAAGGATCTCTGCGTGTGGAGATTTGCTCCGCCTGCCACCCATTCTTCACAGGCAAGCAGAAATTTATTGATGCTGGTGGACGCGTAGATCGTTTCAAAAAGAAATACGGTATCTAATGGATTACCGCAGGTTATAAAGTTATTAGAGCCTTCTGCAACTGCAGAGGGCTCTTTTTGTAATAATGTGTATTTGCTTTTTATGCGGCCTTAAGATATACTTATTTTCACCGTGCTAGATGGGGAGGTAGCGGTGCCCTGTAACTCGCAATCCGCTATAGCGAGGTTGAATTCCTGTTAGAGGTGTTGTTGATGTGAGGCTGGTCCCTGCGCACAATGTTGACGGTTGGGTCCTCCGCAATGAGTACTTGTGAACCTGGTCAGGTCCGGAAGGAAGCAGCCATAAGCAAGCTCACTCTTGTGCCGGAGGGTTGCCTAGCCCGAGTTGTTGTTCAGGATTGCCGCTCGGATCACAACGATCAATAACAGGTGCACGGTATATATTAGTGATTAGAACATCTTGGCAATCATTGCGAAGATGTTTTTTTGTGTTTTATAAATTGGAAGGTGTCTGGTTTAGATTCGGACGGGAGTATAGTATAATGAGGTGACCATGAATGGTCATGAAAGTGAATGGGAAAGAGGGTAACGCGCATTGGAACATATAGCGTTGTACCGTGCTTGGCGGCCGCAGGCTTTCAAGGACATGGTAGGACAACAGCATATTATCCAGACATTGCAGAATGCCATCCGCGAAAATCGCACGTCCCATGCCTACCTGTTCAGCGGTCCACGAGGAACAGGTAAGACGAGTGCGGCCAAAATTTTGGCCAAGGCTATCAACTGTGAGCATGGACCTGCGCCGGAACCTTGCAACGAATGCGAAGCCTGTAAACGGATCACGGCCGGAGCGGTCATGGATGTACAGGAGATTGATGCAGCCTCCAACCGGGGCGTTGAAGAGATTCGTGATTTGCGCGATAAAGTCAAATATGCGCCCACAGAAGTGCGGCACAAGGTTTATATCATTGATGAAGTGCACATGCTGACGACGGAAGCGTTCAATGCGCTGCTCAAGACACTAGAAGAGCCGCCGCCACACGTGATGTTCATATTGGCTACGACTGAACCACATCGGATTCCGGCGACAATTATTTCGCGTTGCCAGCGGTTTGACTTCCGGCGGGTATCGCTGGAAGAACAGACAGAGCGGCTTGACCTGATATGTCAACAGGAGAACATACAGGCTGATTCAGATGCACTGCAGTACATTGCGCGTCTTTCAGATGGCGGGATGCGAGATGCAGTTAGCGTTTTGGACCAGATATCCTCGTTTACAGATGGTCGGGTTACTTATCAGCAGGTGCTAGATATGACGGGAGGTATTGCGTCCGAGCAATTCGGTAAGCTTGCCTTGGCATTGCTGAAAGAAGATGTGGGCACGGTGCTCCAAATGATCGAGAACTTTATGCAGGAAGGTAAAAGTGCGGATAAGTGCATGGAGAATCTTCTGTACTATTTCCGAGACCTGCTAATGATCAAGATGGTGCCTCAGGCAACCAAAATGACGGAGCGAGTGCTAGATCCAGAGCGATTTAAGGAAGTGGCAGATGCTTTTACCAAGGAGCAGCTCTTTGCGATGATTGACACCCTTAATCGTTATCAGAGCGAGATGAAGTATGCTGTTCAGCCGCAAACTTTGTTTGAGGTAGCTCTGTTGAAACTATGCAGTATTCCGGGGGAAGCAGGAGATGGTGTTCAGCCGGCCGCACAGCGCTCTGGTGCTGCAGCTGAGCAGGAAGATGTGGTAATGTTGAAGCGCCAGCTTGCTGAGTTGGAAAAGAAACTGGAGCGCGCGCTGCAAGGTGGATTGGGCGCTGGAGCTGGACAGGAAGCATCGTCGGGCGGCCGTCAGGCTTCCGGGGGTCGTGCCCCTGCTCCGCGGATTTCAGCGCCGGCCAAACTCCCCTCTCAGTTGGATCGCTATATCGCTGAGAAGTCGAGCGAAGCATTCGCAGCAGCGGGGCGTAAGTGGAGCCAGATTTTACAAGGGGTAAAAGAGGCGAAAGTTACGGTTCATGCCTGGTTTATGGACGGTGAGCCAGTTTCTGTGTTAGAGGACAGTGTACTGGTCGCATTTAAGAACAATATTCATCGTGAAACTACCGAAAAGCCTGCCAATAAGCAGGTCATCGAGAAAGTATTGCATGAGCAGTTGGGCCATCCTTATCGTTTAGTAACAATGATGCAAAAGGATTGGAATGCTGCGATTGAAGGAGTTTCCGACCAGCCTGCCGAAGAATTGCAACTGGAGCCGGAGCATGATACGCCGGGAAAGTCCAAGGAGCCCTGGATTGATGAAGCTATTCAACTTTTCGGGGAAGATCTGGTAGTCATTAAAGATTAAATCAAGTGTCTAGATGTATACTTCATTAAAGGAGATGATTGAAATGAACAATATGAACCAAATGATGAAGCAAGTGAAAAAAATGCAGGAACAAATGCTGAAAGCCCAAGAGGAACTTGGCGGAAAAGTAATCGAAGGTACTTCTGGCGGCGGTGTTGTGACGGTGGAGGTAAATGGACATAAAAAAGTGTTGTCCATCACGATCAAACCGGAAGCCGTAGATCCTGATGATGTAGAAATGCTGCAAGATCTTGTACTGACTGCAGTCAATGATGCTTTGTCCAAAGCAGATGAACTGGCTAATGATGATATGGGTAAATTTACAGGCGGCATGAAAATTCCGGGCTTGTTCTAGTCTGCTGCATAAAGGAGAAACACGCTATTGTATTATCCGGAGCCGATTGCAAAGCTAATTGATGCTTTTACGCGCCTGCCAGGAGTAGGGCCGAAGACGGCTGCCCGGTTGGCCTTTCACGTACTGAAAATGAAGGAAGATGATGTGATTGACTTTGCCAAAGCGCTGGTCAATGTAAAACGCAATCTGCACTTCTGTTCAGTCTGCGGCAACATTACGGATACGGATCCTTGTCGGATCTGTCAGGATAAGACGAGGGATGCTTCCGTCATTTGTGTTGTTCAGGATTCCAAGGATTTGGTGGCTATGGAGCGTACCAAGGAGTTTAATGGTTTTTACCATGTGCTTCACGGGGCGATATCTCCTATGGAGGGGATTGGTCCTGAGGATATCAAACTCAAGGAATTGCTGAACAGGCTCAGTGATGAACGCGTCAAGGAGCTGATTTTAGCTACGAACCCGAATATTGAAGGAGAGGCCACGGCCATGTACATTTCTCGGCTAGTGCGTCCTTTTGAAATCAGGGTTACTCGTATTGCTCACGGATTGCCAGTGGGTGGAGATTTGGAGTATGCTGACGAGGTTACCCTGTCCAAAGCGTTAGAAGGCCGTAGAGAGCTCAATTAATAGGTGTATTTATACGTTATAAATAGGGAGGGAATGTCCTTAGGGTATTCTCGACTCACTTGGGGGAGCCGCTATGGCTCCTTTTTTATTTGCGGTGATAGATGGCAGTATAGATCGTTCCTGGTTCTAAGTTTGTCCTTTGTTCAATAAGTATGAATAAGGTAATCTTGCAGACTGTGCACATAATTCAGCTTGTGAGGAGGATGAACGGATGTGGGAACGGATGAAACAAAATTTCCGTCGTCAGGAGAATGGCAAATCAGAAGCGGAGTATCGGCAGGAGTTGTTTGCCCAGATTCGGGCTTCGCATGCGGAATGGTTAAGAGCGCATCGTTTATTTCATGAAGCTACGGGTAAAGATGAGATCGACTACGCTATATTTGTTCTAGAAGCTGCAGAACGTAAATATCAGATACATTTAAAAAGTGCGAAACAGCAAGGCCTGCATCGTTTCCATCTGCCTGCAGACGAACCGGGGTATGCCAATGATACGGATCGTGTTCACAAGCGGAGAGCTGAATGAAAGGGGCGGTCTGGCTTGTTTTGATTGCCTGTGTCGGGATGTTACTATTTCTAATCTTAAAAAAACGTTTGGGTATCAGCTGGCTTGTAGTATTCGGAGCACATATGGGCCTGGCAGCCATCGCATTGTATGTTATCAATTATTCAGGGTGGATTACGCAGGTGTACATCCCGATCAATCCAGTGACAATGGGGGCGGTAACGATATTAGGTTTGCCTGGGATTGTCCTTTTACTGGGATTGAAAATAGTATTATTCGGACAGGCTATATGAAAACTTAAATGTTATTGTTTCTATTTTTAAAATATAGTTGACGGCGAATTCAAAAATGTGATACATTAATTCTCGGCCCTTAAAGCCCGGGAATTTTTTTGTGAAAACAACATTTAAATGAAATTAAAAAATGATTTTAAAAAAGTGTTGACTTAAATCCCGAATGTGTGTTATATTAATCAAGTCGCCGCTGAGATGCGGTGGTGAAACAAAGTAAGACATAATGCAGATTTGATCTTTGAAAACTGAACAACGAGTGAGTAAAACGATTTTGCTTGCAAAATCAAACAAGAGATATTTTATCTCGTCAGTTTCAAAATGAGCTTATCGCTCTTTCTATAAACCAACTTCGGTTGGTCTTTAATGGAGAGTTTGATCCTGGCTCAGGACGAACGCTGGCGGCGTGCCTAATACATGCAAG
>NZ_JBMOUI010000026.1:0-27560 GCF_049319765.1 Paenibacillus sp. S29
AGCCCTCCAGCGCCGATGGTACTTGGACCGCAGGGTCCTGGGAGAGTAGGACGTCGCCAAGCAACAAGTAAAGAGGACCATGATCTCAATGAGATCATGGTCCTCTTTGGTATATTACGGTACAAACCACTTATACAATTGCTTCTATGCTGCGCATTCAAAGAGGAGATATGCTTTTGTGAATAGCTATTACCTTTGGAAACGCTTACTTTTAAAGGTTGTCCTTCGTAGGAGTACAGTTGTTTGTACAGGGAAATACTAAAGGTTAGGGCTATTGATGAAGGCTTGACACCCCTATACCGCTTTGCTAAGATTGCAATAATATATTTTCAGAGAGCCTTGATTTGTCCATGTCGGACAGACAACAAGACCAATACAGACTAAACAATTTGAAGGAGGATCATCTTGGTGTGGGAAGATAAATTCGGTAAGGAAGGCCTTACCTTTGACGATGTTTTGCTGGTACCTCGCAAGTCGGTGGTTCTGCCCAAAGAAGTAAGCGTGGCGACTCGTTTGAGTGATAACGTGAAGCTGAATATTCCTTTGATGAGTGCTGGTATGGATACTGTTACTGAGGCAGTGTTGGCAATCGCGATGGCTCGTGAGGGCGGTATCGGTATTATTCATAAAAATATGTCGATTGAACAGCAAGCAGTAGAGGTGGATCGGGTTAAACGTTCGGAGAGCGGTGTTATCACCAATCCATTCTCATTGACTCCAGATCATTTGGTGTCCGATGCTGAAGCAGTTATGGGTAAATACCGTATTTCTGGTGTACCTGTTGTAAACGAAGAAAACAAACTGGTGGGTATTATTACTAACCGCGATCTTCGCTTTATTCACGATTTTAACCTTAAAATCAGTGAAGTCATGACGAAGGAAGAACTGGTAACTGCACCTGTGGGTACGACTTTACAGGAAGCGGAAGTCATTTTGCAAAAGCATAAAATTGAAAAGCTCCCTTTGGTCGATGATGAAAATTATCTCAAAGGACTTATCACCATTAAAGATATTGAGAAAGCTATTCAATTTCCGAACGCAGCGAAAGATGCACAAGGGCGTCTTCTGGTCGGTGCGGCTGTCGGCATTTCCAAGGATACATTTGATCGGACTGAAGCACTTGTAAAGGCTGGTGTGGATATGATTGTTGTGGACTCTGCTCACGGCCATCATATTAACATTATTGAAGCGGTCCGCAAGTTGCGTGAAGCTTATCCTGATCTGACGATTGTAGCAGGTAATGTAGCTACTGGTGACGGAACGCGCGAATTGATTGAAGCAGGAGCATCTGTCGTAAAAGTCGGTATTGGTCCAGGTTCCATCTGTACAACACGCGTAATCGCAGGGATAGGTGTTCCACAAGTAACAGCAATTTATGATTGTGCAACAGTAGCACGTGAATATAATATTCCGATCATTGCAGACGGTGGTATTAAATACTCCGGTGAAATTACAAAGGCCATTGCGGCAGGCGCTTCTGCGGTAATGCTGGGAAGTCTTTTTGCAGGTACGGAAGAAAGCCCAGGCGAATCTGAAATTTATCAAGGACGCCGCTTTAAAGTATATCGTGGCATGGGTTCTATGGCTGCGATGAAGCAAGGTAGTAAAGATCGTTATTTCCAAGATGACGACAAGAAATTGGTACCGGAAGGCATCGAAGGACGCGTTGCTTATAAAGGACCACTTTCCGACACTGTTCATCAGCTGTTGGGCGGTCTTCGTTCCGGTATGGGTTATTGCGGTACAGCTAATATTGAGGAGCTTCGTAACGATACAAGCTTTATCCGTATTACAGGCGCTGGTCTGCGTGAGAGCCATCCGCATGATGTGCAAATTACGAAAGAAGCACCAAATTACTCTCTATAAAGTTCGGCTGTAGTAGACTTGACGACAGGCAGAGCGTATTTCGCTCTGCCTGTCTTTTTTTAGAGATACCCCTGTGATAGAATAGACAAGTGTCCGCCTTTTTGACGAAATTATTGACGAATTAGGACACGTAGGTCTTTTGGACGATTCCTACCAGTAAAGAAGATTCGAGCAGAAAATGCTCATGACAGGATACAACTAAGCAAACGAAGTGAAACTGGATTTTATAACACTTAAACATTAATTACATTGGCCAAGCAGAGGCTGTAACCACCGTCTCGTTATTCATAGCGATCGGGTTAAGGTACGAGAGGAGTTTGTATTCATTTGAAAGCGAACATTTTAAAGCAGAATAAAAAACGCAGCATGATTAAAAAGAGTGTGACTGCAGTCATGGTTCTTAATATGATGTATATGTCGGCATTGCCTGTTGTAGGCAATTTCGATTCGAGCGTGGCTACTTTTGCAGCTGGAGCGGCAACACAGGCAACCAATATTACGGGGACAGGTTCTATTAATCCTCCTAGTCTGGCACTACGTTCCGCCATTTTGATCGAGCCTTCCACTGGGCAAGTATTGCTGTCTATGAACCCAGATGAGCCACTTCCGCCAGCAAGTATGACTAAAATGATGACAGAATACATCGTGGCTGAACAGGTTAAGCAAGGTAAACTCAAGTGGACGGATAAAGTTACGGTTAACGAGAATGCTTCTAAGAGCATTGGATCACGTATTTTTTTGGCTCAAGGGGATCAACATACGGTAGAAGAGCTTTATATTGCAATGGCGGTAGGTTCTGCTAATGATGCAACAGTAGCCCTTGCTGAACGAGTATCTGGAACTGAGCAGGACTTTGTAAAACTAATGAATGAAACAGCTCAGAAAATGGGCATGAAAAATACGTATTTTATCAACTCGACTGGTTTGGATCGTGGTGATATGCCGAAAGGCTTCCAGCCGGATACAGACCGGGAAACTGTGATGACAGCGAGAGATGCAGCTACTCTGGCTGGTTACATCATTAAAGATCATCCAGATTACACACGATTTACGACAATTCAATCTTACAAATTCCGTCCTACTGACAAGGCGCCAATTATTAACTATAACTGGATGCTAGAAGCAAACAAAAATATTACTAACTTTAGAAAGTTTGCTTACCCAGGTTTAGACGGGATGAAAACAGGCCACACGGCTAATGCTGGAAACTGTTTTACAGGAACCGCTGAACGCAACGGAATGCGTCTCATCAGTGTAGTTATGGGAGCTGATTCAGATGCACACCGTTTTACAGAGACAGCTAAAGTGCTGAACTATGGTTTTGATAATTTTGAAGTGAAGCAGGTTATTGCTCCAAAGACGGTGGTTAAGGGTGTTGAGAATGTGCCAGTGACCAAAGGTACGGAAACAGAAGTACCGATCGTCACCAAGGATGCAGTAAGCTTTATCGTACCTAAGGGTGCGAGCAATCCTAAGGTGACCTTTACAACGAATATTACACCAGCAAGCTCTCTGGTGGCACCTTTGAAGCAAGGGGCCAAAGTCGGAACAATTACGTACACGTACAAGACAGACGGTGTGGATAAAGGGCAGACGAAAACCGTGGATCTGGTTACTACGACGGCAGTAGAAGAGGGCGGCTGGTTCCGAATGCTTTTCCGGGCAATCGGTGATTTCTTCGGAGATCTGTTCCAGGGAATTAAGAACCTCTTCTAAAAAAGCGAAGCTAAGCGATCTACCTTGTTTTTCATTACTTATTTTGCAGCTTGAAATGATTGTGTATTTGGCATTCGTGCGGTAAAATATTAAGTTAGAATCTAAACGTAACCCTTATAGGAGGCAACGACATGGAAACGGGAACTTCGCGTGTAAAAAGAGGTATGGCAGAGATGCAAAAAGGTGGCGTAATCATGGATGTCATGAACGCTGAGCAGGCTAAAATTGCAGAGGCAGCAGGAGCTACAGCTGTAATGGCTCTTGAACGGGTGCCTTCGGATATCCGTGCAGCTGGTGGGGTTGCTCGTATGGCTGACCCAACGATTGTGGAAGAAGTTATGAAGGTTGTTTCTATTCCTGTTATGGCTAAGGCTCGTATCGGTCACTATGTAGAGGCAAAGGTACTGGAATCTCTCGGTGTTGACTATCTCGATGAAAGCGAAGTGCTGACACCTGCGGATGAAGTTTTCCATATTGATAAGCGTGAGTTCACCGTTCCATTTGTTTGTGGAGCCAAGGATCTGGGAGAAGCGCTGCGACGTATTGGTGAGGGTGCATCTATGATCCGTACGAAGGGCGAACCGGGGACTGGGAATATTGTTGAGGCCGTTCGGCATATGCGTTTTATCAATGGTCAAATTCGCAAGGTGCAAAACTTGTCGAAGGACGAGCTGTATGCAGAAGCGAAAAACCTCGGAGTTGCATATGAACTGCTGTTGGAAGTGCATGAGCTTGGCAAACTGCCAGTGGTCAATTTTGCAGCGGGTGGTGTAGCAACACCTGCCGATGCCGCGTTAATGATGCATTTAGGCGCTGATGGCGTCTTTGTAGGTTCTGGTATTTTCAAGTCGGATAGCCCTGAGAAGTTTGCACGTGCAATCGTGGAAGCGACCACTCATTATACGGATTACAAGCTGATTGCAGAAGTCTCCAAGAATTTGGGAACTCCTATGAAAGGCATTGAAATTTCCAAACTGGCACCGCATGAGCGCATGCAGGATCGTGGTTGGTAAGAAAGAAGGGACCGGCATGAAAATAGGTGTATTGTCGCTGCAAGGCGCTGTAGCTGAACATATACGTAGCGTTGAGCGTGCGGGTGCGGAATGTATAGCGGTGAAGAAGATCGAACAGCTCAATGAGCTGTCCGGTCTTATCATTCCCGGTGGTGAAAGCACCACTATTGGTAAGCTAATGCGCAAGTATGATTTCATAGAGGCTATACGTCAGTTTTCCAATCAGGGCAAGCCTGTATTTGGCACTTGCGCGGGATTGATTGTACTGGCTAAAACGATTCAAGGACAGGAAGAAGCACATTTGGGACTCATGGATATTACAGTATCGCGTAATGCATTTGGTCGCCAAAGAGAGAGCTTTGAAACAGACTTGAACATTAAAGGGATTGACGAACCGGTTCGTGCTGTATTTATACGCGCGCCATTAATACAGTCTGTTGGAACGGGAGTAGATGTGCTGTCTGAGTATAACGGCGAGATCGTGGCAGCCCGTCAGGGTCATTTGCTGGCTTCATCCTTCCATCCGGAGTTAACAGACGATTACCGGTTACATCAATATTTTGTGGATATGGTCCGCGAATAGTGAAAGTCAGGCTTGTAGTGTAGGAGGGATTACCTGTGTTAGATATAAAGATTTTACGTAATGAGCTTGGTCGGGTTGAGAAAGCTTTGCAGAACAGGGGGAAATCTCTGGATCTGATTAATGGTTTTACAGATCTGGATGTAAGCCGTCGTGAGTTACTTCAGGAAAGTGAAGGGCTCAAAAATCGTCGGAACGTGGTATCCGGTGAAGTAGCCAAGTTGAAGAAGAACAAGGAAAATGCGGATGATCTTATTGCAGAAATGCGTCAAGTCTCCGATCGTATCAAAGAATTAGATGAGCAAGTACGCGAACTAGAAGTTCAGATCGATGAATTGGTGATGTCTATTCCGAATATTCCTAATGATACAGTACCTGTAGGTGCATCGGAAGAGGATAATGTAGAAATCCGTCGCTGGTCGGAGCCGCGCGAGTTTTCTTTTACACCCAAAGCGCATTGGGAATTGGCTCAGGATCTAGATATCCTTGATTTTGAGGCAGCAGCCAAGGTAACGGGTTCTCGTTTTACGTTCTACAAAGGACTGGGAGCAAGATTAGAGCGTGCGCTGATTAACTTTATGATGGATCTGCACAGCAGTGAGCATGGTTATGAAGAAATGCTTCCTCCATACATTGTAAATCGGGACAGCTTGTACGGAACGGGTCAACTTCCGAAGTTTGAAGAAGATTTGTTCAAGCTGCGTGATACTGAGTATTATCTCATTCCTACGGCTGAAGTTCCGGTAACGAACTACCACCGTGAAGAGATTATGAATGCGGAGCAGCTTCCGAAATATTATGTGGCATACAGCTCTTGCTTTCGCTCGGAGGCAGGATCAGCAGGACGTGATACACGTGGCCTGATCCGTCAGCATCAGTTCAATAAGGTAGAGATGCTTAAGCTGGTTCACCCGGATACCTCTTATGAGGAATTGGAGAAAATGACGAATAACGCTGAGCGTGTTTTACAGCTGCTCGGACTTCCATATCGCGTGCTGGCACTTTGCACTGGAGATATGGGTTTTACGTCTGCCAAAACGTACGATCTGGAAGTATGGTTGCCTGAGAGTGGCATGTACCGTGAGATTTCTTCCTGTTCAAATACGGAAGACTTCCAAGCGCGTCGTGCGAACATCCGGTTTCGTCCAGATTCGAAGGCAAAGCCTGAATTTGTACATACGCTGAACGGTTCAGGATTGGCTGTAGGGCGGACTGTGGCTGCTATTTTGGAGAACTATCAGCAAGAGGACGGAAGCATCGTGATCCCAGAAGTGTTGCGTTCATACATGCGAGGCATTGAGGTTATTGCTCCTAAACAGTAAGTGTTGCATTCTTAGAAGTTCTGTGGTAAAATAATTTTGTTGCGCCTGAGTATGTTTGAAAGGGAAGCAGCTTTATCCATTTACCACCTGGAGAGGTACCGAAGCGGTCATAACGGGGCGGTCTTGAAAACCGTTAGAGTGCAAGCTCACATGGGTTCGAATCCCATCCTCTCCGTCAGTTTAATAATTTCCTTGCTGCATAAGGATTTGTAGCAAGTATGATTGAAACGCACTTTACCGTTGGATAGCGGTGTGGTGCGTTTTTTTGTGTTCGTGACCGTTGGATAAACATCTGACGGAGGTATAGGATTATGAATACAAACACGGGGGGCAAACCGCGTAAACGCGGGCAGCGGAAGAATAGTTTGGACATTCCCCAGCGGTTTCTTGACCGTCTGAGTCCATCGGTTTTGGAAACGTCTCGGGTGGCGCAGGATGAGAGAGCGAGCGTATCGCCTGAGATTCTGACACTGGAGGGGCTGTTCAAACGCTATTACACCGCATACTCTATTTTTTTCATACATCAGTTTGCAGGCCTATAATCAATTGCAACTAATATCTCGACAGGTCAGATCATTGTATTCCAAATATATCTTGCAGATAGTTATCAAGAATACGAAGGGGCTCGTGTAAAGCTTGGTTTGGAAACTTATGAGTTACCTTATAGCATATTCTTGGAGGCACCGATACCGATAGTTTCTGAAGAACAAAATCTCCCATCCGCATCATATGTGCGCCAATCGAAGCGGGAACTATCGACCATTGTCTAGCGTCCTTCAAAAAAGTAGTGATGAGTCCCGCTGAGTCCAGATGAACACGGGACGGGCAAAGAGGGTCCCACCACTGGTCATGTCTGAATTGAAACTCTCTATTCCAATTTATGAAGACTTCGTCTTGCGCCGACAATTCTTCCATTTCAACAGTATCTCCGGCCTGCCGCCCCGACACAGCCAGGCGCAACAGCATCATTTCTTCAGTAAAAAACGGTTTAACAGTGACACTAGGCGACACGATTTCTCGCACCACAAACGCCACATCCATCTCGCGCCGCTCAATACTATCAAAAGCTTCCTGAGTATGCTGCGTACGAATTTGCAGTCGGATGGACGGGGTATGCTGATTAAGCATTCTATATACAGGAGGCAAAACAAATTGACTTATACTTTCGGCAGCGCTTATTGCCAGACTTAACTGCGAACCGCTAGCCTGCAAGATTTGTGTTTCCCTCCAGAGAGCATCCCATCTTTCCGCAATGCTAAAAAAGTTTTCCCCTTTTGGGGTCAGACTGATTTTGGGTGCCCCTTTTCTTCGCTCAACCAAAAGGCCACCCATTTCCTGTTCCAATGTCTTTAACCGATAGCTCACCGTAGCTTGTGACAGATGCAGCAATTCGGCCGCTTTGCTTATACTCTCGGTCCGTACGATAGCTAAAAACGCTTCAATCCCAGGAAAATACATAGAATACCTCCTCAATATATAGAAATGATTAATATAGTTCACAAAATATTTGAGTTTTACAACATTATTCTTTATGTTTAAAATTATCTTTAATAAAGACGAGGGGTCAAATTTTATTATAGTACGTTTTCATATTCCCAGGTATTCATGCCGGTAATATGGGTTGTAAGATAGCGCAGCGTCTTGGAAACTTTGAGGCATATGGTCCGATCCTGCAGCGGCTAAATGCACCGATCAATGACCTTTCAAGAGGTTGTACTGCCGATGAAGTCTATAATATGGAAATAATTACTTCTTCTTCAAAAGGATAAAATGAAGATCATCAAACGGGTTTTCTTCGAAGAATGGTATAGGTAATGAAAGGTGGTTTAGCAATGAAGATTCTCATAGTTGGCTATTTTAGCGAGACCTCGAAATCAAATACTGTAAGGTATTTTCCTCAAGACTGGAATGTTGTAATTGTCCCGCCCGGAAAAGAAATGCTGCATCATATTGAAGATTGCCAGGTAATCATCCCTGAACATATTAAAGTGGATCACAGCCTGCTTTCTATCGCGAAAAAATTAAAATTGGTACAGACGGGTGCAGGATTTGATAATGTAGATGTCCCTGCCTGTACACAGCTCGGCATTTGGGTGGCCAATGCTGCAGGAGTGAATGCACAGGCAGTGGCCGAGCACGTAATGGCACTGATATTGTCTTATTATAAAAACATACCGTTTCTTGATACTTTCATGAAAAACAGGATGGATGAAAATCAATTGGACTATACAGGGAGTGAATTAAAAGGCAAAACGATTGGGATTATCGGTTTGGGCGCTATCGGAAAAAAAGTAGCTGCATTTTGCAGGGTTTTTGATATGAATGTGCTGGCTTATGCGAGAAATGCTCTTGTACAATCTGACGGTTTTGTGAAAATGACGGATTTCGATACTCTTGTAAGCACATCGGATATAGTCAGTGTACATGTACCCTTGAATCAGCAAACCAAACAACTGATCAACAAAGCGGCATTCAAGAAAATGAAGAATACCGCTCTTTTTATCAATACAGCCCGTGGCGGGATTGTCAACGAAAGAGACTTGATTGATGCATTAAAAAACGGGGATATTTCAGGCGCATGCCTGGATGTGTTTGAATCTGAACCGCTTCCTATTGACAGTGAGCTCCGGAATCTGAGTAATGTGATACTTACTCCCCATACAGCAGGAATGCCTGATGGTCGAAAATTTCATAAAAAAAGATATGATTTCTTTATAAACAATATAAAACGTGTAGAAAATGGTGAAGAGCCTGAAAGCAAGCTCAATCAGTTATTATAGTTTTGGTGCAATAAAAATGAGCTATCGGGGCAGCTCCGTGCACCTGGTTGCCTCCAACTTCACAAACCCAGTCATACCAAGGCTCGGCGCCTTTTCATAGGTATTAACGGTCTTGAAAACCGTTAGAGTGCAAGCTCACATGGGTTCGAATCCCATCCTCTCCGCCATACTCTAAATAAACCAAGCCATTCAAATACGATAGCTGATACATTGGCCTTTATAAGCTAATGATTAGGAAGCGTGGAAAGTGGCTTTTTTGTTGTATAAAAAGCTCGTTTTTTTCACACGTTATCAGATGTGGAGGTGCTGGCATGAATCGAGAAATGACAGTAGATCAGCAAAAGCTGGTAGAGGCCTGGCAGGAACAACTGCCGATTCTTTTGAATTCAGGGGACAAATCACAGGTACAGGCAGATGAAGCTGACAACCGGGCTATACGGATCCATATCGAGGTAGAAGGCCGACAAATGTACTCCTTTGATTTTGCATGTACTTATGTAGACTCCCGGGAAGTACAGGTTACTTTAGTCGATGTAGAACGGGACGGACAGTCTGTGGATGAACGAACAGATATCATTCAGCAGTTAGTGTCCGATTATACTCGGCATATTCATCAATGTGCCCAAACATTACAGTCATTGACGCACTCGTAGGTCATGAAGGAATGAGGAGGAAGACTACATGACAAAAGCCAAAAACGGTCTGGATAAAAACCTGTCTAACATTGTTGATGATTTGAAGCAACGCCCAGTTAATAGTCATCAGGCACAGCAAGTGCAGCAGGATCGTAATGATCGCCGTCATCAGGATTCACTAAATCACGATAAAACGGAAGATCTACACCATCTATAGTCCTATTTTAAATGGTAATAAACGGATTCGTTGATGTACCACAAATATAGACTGAGAATGGAGGATGCATAAATGGGCAAACCTAAAGCCATTCCTGTCCCCGAAGCACAGGATTCTGGTGGAAGTAACGAAAAGCGGGAGCGTAGTCATCAGCAGGAGCCGTTATCCGGTTCCAAGAAGGTGAAACAGCGGAATCACGTGGATCATCATAATAGAGAAGGCTCATAAGCAGGCAGACCTTTCTCCTAAAATATATTGCATAGTGTAAGACACCCTGGTAAGAGAGCCAGGGTGTCTTTGTGCTTATTGTAAGAAAATTTTCCAATAAGTGTTTCGCCGTTTGAGAATATGAGTTAAAATAGGAGGTGTGTATTTTTTTGTTAGCATAAAAAAGGGGTTAATTACGAGAGGAGAGAATCTACACAATGAGTAAAAAGTTATCCGTCTTGGTACTCACTATGGTGTTGCTTTTGACGGTAGCCCTGGTAGGTTGTAGCAAGAAGTTAGAACCGAAGGAAGCTGTTACGACCGGTACAGCTAATGCAATGAAGTTGAACTCTTATGAATCCAAAAGTCAATTCACGATTAAGGAACTGACCATTACATCCGCTTCTGTTCCAAGTGAGCAAAGTGCAATGGTAACTAGCATGCTGAAAAATGCTGATATTACGCTGGATGGTGTATACCAAAAAGAACCTTTCCAATCTGAAATGACGCTCGGCATTCATTTGAAAGGTGATCTTTCCACCAGCTTCACGATTCCAATGGTAATGACTAAAGATAAACTGTACGTTAAAATTCCTAATATTCCATTTTACCCACTTCCACAGGATGTTGTAGGTAAATTCCTGGTCATTGATCCACAAGAACTGGCTAAACAATCAGGACAAGAATTTAATCCTGCAGCCATGGATCAGGAAAAATCGCAGAAATTTGCGAATGAAGTGATTGCTGCTATTATGAACGAGTATGATCAAGCTACGTACTTCTTTGATATTGATCCTAAAGACGCTAAATTGCCACAAGGCGTTGAAGCTAAACAAGTCGTTCAATTCAAAATTACGAACGACAATGTGAAGCAAGCTACCAATACATTTATCACTAAGGCGCTTCCTAAAGTCCTTGATGTGATGTCTAAAGATGAATATGCTAGCATGCTTCAAGTGAAGAAAGAAGAGCTGGCTGAAGCGAAGAAAGAACTGCAATCCAACACCAGCGAAGTTAGCAAAAAGCTGGATGAGTTGAAAAACTACTTGACAGTGAAACAGTTTGACATTAACACAGCTTTGAACAAGGATAACATTCCTGTGTATCAAGACCTGAATGCGAATGTAGAGATGAATGATCCGGCTACAAAAGACAATGTAAAATTGTCCGTAACAGGCTACACGCAATACAGTAAAATCAATGCTAAAGCAGCATTTAAAGTGGGTATTCCAACAGGTGATCAAGTCCTGACTATGGAACAGCTGCAACAAAAAATGCAAACTGTTGCTCCTTAAGTTTGGGATGACATGATTGTATAACATCATTTTTTTCGAATATGATGTAAGAAAACCGCTCGGCATAAGCCGGGCGGTTTTTTGTTTACTGTTAATGTTGTCCCTGTGCAGTCATTTAGCTCTGCCACACGTCATCCTCAGCTAAAAGTCCAAACATCTGGTGATCCTGCCATGCGCCCTGAATTTGTACAAGCTTGCGAGCAATGCCTTCTGGCTGGAAGCCGCACTTTTTTAATACACGTTGTGAGGGATCATTATGCAAAAGGGTACCCGCTTGGAGACGATGTAGAGATAAGGCACGAAAGGCATATTGTATGATCAACTTTAAGGCTGCGGTCATATGCCCTTTACCCTGTTCATGATGATCCATCATGTAGCCGATATCAGCGAATTGTCCAACTCCACGTACTAGATTGGAAATAGAGATATAACCGATGAGCCGTTCTTCCTTTAAGAGAAAGATACCATACACGTAACCTCGATCCTCTTCGGCTTGACGCAATTTCTGACGGATATAATCCTGCTGTTTCTCTAATGTGAAAAATGAATCCTCGTAAAGCGGCTCATAAGGTGCATGGGAATCCCTATTACGGTGCCTAAGGGCGAGAAGGGCTTCGCTATCCGCCAAGCTAAATGGCCGTAAAAAGATACCTTGAGGCGTATTATACAAGCTCATAGGCATGGGTTGGTCTCCTTCCATGGGGAATTAGCAATGAGATGAAGTGTTTTGGACTTTTCCCCCTCAGGATGAGGATGGGGGAGGAGACAATCTGGCTGCCGCTCTTTTTTGCCGGAGATGCCGAAAAAAGTTCGTTAGCAGCGAGGCACATTCCTCCTGCAGTACACCACTGGTTACTTCTGTACAATGATTGAACCGAGGCTCCTGCAATAAATTCATTAGCGTGCCTGCGCAGCCCGCCTTGGGATCTGTAGTTCCGTATATCAAATGGGGAACCCGTGATTGAACAATGGCTCCGGCGCACATTGGACACGGCTCCAAAGTGACATACAGCCTACAATCCAGCAGGCGCCAAGCGCCTAAGTGCTCACTGGCCTGACGAATGGCAACCATCTCTGCATGTGCGGTTGGGTCAGCATCCGTCTCGCGCAAATTGTAGCCGCGACCGATGATTTCATTATCTTTTACGATGACAGCCCCGATGGGGACTTCACCTAACATTTCTGCCTTATACGCTTCCTGAATGGCTTCTTTCATCCAATAGGCGTGATCCATGGTGGTCACTGGGAAATATGCTCCTTTCAAAACGCGGAATTATCCAACGAACAAATATTCCGTTGTTAACATGATGTGAATAAAATTGTGGATAACATGGCACTTGTCCACAGGTTTATCCACAGTTTATAATAAAATCTGTGTATTTGTGGACTACTTGTGGATGATTATCTTCTTATATTGTAGGCAAACCCTCGTCTATTGACAATACTGTACACAAGGTGTGTATTTATGTATATCCGGTAAATGTAAATGCTGGTATCACAGGCGCTATTACGGTATCATTGAGTTAGCAATTGCCAGTAATCGCCAGCATACGGCAAGAGGTGAGAAATCAGTGTGTCGATAAAAATCAGAATAACGATCATTTTGTCGGGGTCCGTCCTGTTTATCCTTTTATTAAACATCGCCCTCAATTATTACACGACCCACGAAAATCTAAGAAGTGACAGTGAAACTAAAATGGTTCTGACGGCTAAAATTATCGGAGGAGCTATCGAACAAACCCAACATAGCTGGGAGGCCGTTGACAAGCAGCTCGGATATAATCTGTGGCTTTCTGCCACGTTGGCTGCTAATCAGCTAGGTCCTGACATCCGAAATATTCAGCAGGAACAGCTTCAAAAGGTGGCCTCACTCCACAGAGATACTAATATTTCTTTGATGATTCGAGACGGGCAGGGGTATAAGGTTGTTAAATCCTCGGATCCAAAAGAAGTAACGCCATCTGATCCATTGACAGGGTATTGGAAAAATGCAGTTGACCAATTATATGAGCACGGACAGGCTGCAATGGCGCAAGGTCAGAAACTGGATCATTTTTGGACCGGATCATTTGACTACACCGGTTCAGACTCCTCACAGATTAACAAATGGGGATTTTATTATGACCAAAAACGTAACTACTTAATTCGAATTTCCTTTCAGGATACCTCAGTGCAAGATTTCATAACCATCCTGAGCCCCGATGAGATTGTAAAGCAAACCCAACAAGTGGATTATCGCATCATGGAGATTACAGGAATTAACCCTGCAACCTTTGGTGGCGCTTCGATGGACAAGAACGGGAACGATTCGAAATACTATTACATGTACAATAAACCGATCCAATTTGGCACGTATCAACTAACGAGAGTGAAGGAAGATCGTTTGGCCGTGTCCAGAGCTATCCTCTCCGGGGAGAGTATTGTACAAGACTGCTATATCAAAGGCGAACGGGTTCTCGTCAGTTACATACCTTTTTACCCGGCTAACCGCGAAGCCTATGTTATCCGTATTGTTATGAATTATGATACGATTACTTCTGTTATTTCCAAGCAATTGATAAGCTTAATTGCTATTTCCATTGTCCTTTTGGAGGTTGTAATCATTGGAAGCTATGTGCTGGCAAGTCTGTTTGTCCGCCCAATTCAGTCGATTCTGGGGAAAGTGAATGAGATGGCTGATGGTCATTTTGATACACGGCTAGAAATAAAAGGTGGTCATGAGCTTGCACAGTTGGGTGAACGCATCAATGCGATGGCCTACAACCTAGGGATGTACACGAGAAGACTGGAACAGATGTATGAAGAGAACCGTTCTGTAAAGGAGCATCTGGAATCGGTTATTAATCAGACAGCGGATGCGATTCATGTAACCGACGAGGAGGATCGCGTCGTTCGGGTCAATCATGCCTTCGAAGCTTTGTACGGCTGGACCAAGAAGGAATTGGTTGGTCGTAAGCTGGAGTTTGTACCTCCGCAGCAACAGGAGGAGTATGAATTTCAGAAGAAGAGCCTGCTTCAAGGAGAGAGCATCGTATCAAGTGAGTCCCTTAGAATGCGTAAGGATGGAAGTACAGTAGAGATCAGTATGAGCACGTCGCCTATTCTGGATGAAGAAGGCCGAATTTTGGGGTTTATCTGCGTGTCGCGTGATATTACGGGTCGCAACCGAATGGAGGAGTTGTTGCGCAGATCAGAGAAACTGACAACCGTCGGACAATTGGCGGCAGGCGTAGCGCATGAGATTCGTAATCCGCTAACTACGCTACGAGGCTTTCTCCAACTACAGCAGCAAAATCAAGTGTTGAATATGAAACACAACGATATTATGATGTCTGAGCTGGATCGCATTAATTTGATCGTTAGCGAGTTTTTAATACTGGCGAAGCCACAGGCAGTGCATTTTCAGAAAAAGGATGTTCGCTATATTGTGAGCGACGTGATTTCTTTACTAGATAGTCAGGCGCACCTGCTGGGCATTGTATTCAATCTTCAGGTTACGGACGAGCCTGCCCTAGTATACGCTGAAGAAAATCAGTTAAAACAGGTATTCATTAATTTACTTAAAAATAGCATGGAGGCTATGAGTAAAGGTGGTATCATCACGATTCATTTGTTCTTGGAGGGAGAAAGCGTTAAAATCTCTATACGGGATCAGGGAGCGGGTATTCCCGCAGAAATGCTGTCCAAGCTAGGAGAACCTTTTTTCACAAACAAAGAAACAGGGACAGGACTAGGACTTATGGTCAGTCAGCGTATTATACAGAGTCATAAAGGCACACTGGATATTGAAAGCACAGAGGGAGAGGGAACGACAGCCCTGGTGCAGCTTCCGATTGCCAAGCCGGAGTAACGGGCTGGGCGCAGGAGGAAGTGTGTTAGTAGAAATGGAGGGTACACAGGTTGCGCATTAACAAGTTTATCAGCGAAACCGGTTTTTGCTCGCGCCGCGAGGCGGACAAGCTGGTAGAGAGCGGCCGCGTGACGATTAACGGCGAAGTGGCTGTGCTGGGTAGTCAAGCGGAAGAAGGCGATGATGTTCGCGTGAATGGCAAGCCACTGCGCGAGAAGTCCGATCACGTCTACATTGCATTGAACAAGCCGGTGGGCATTACAAGTACAACCGAGAGCCATATTAGAGGCAATGTTGTTGATTTTGTGGGGCACCCACAGCGGATATTCCCGATTGGACGCCTGGATAAGGATTCGGAAGGTCTCATCTTACTTACCAATGATGGGGACATTGTAAATAAGATTTTACGGGCAGAAGGCAAGCATGAGAAAGAATACATCGTAACGGTGGATCGCCCTGTCGTACCGTCTTTTGTGCAGGGCATGTCCAGCGGGGTGAAAATACTCGGCCAGCGGACGCTACCTTGTGAGGTGACGCGTGTATCTGAGTATGTATTCCGTATTATCCTGACTGAAGGCAAAAATCGCCAGATCCGGCGTATGTGTGCTGCCTTCGGTTATGAAGTTAAAAAACTGCAACGGCTGCGAATCATGAATATTCGGTTGGGGTCCCTTCAGAAAGGTGCCTGGCGTGACCTGACAGAGGCTGAGAAGCAGGAGCTTGGCCAGATGCTCGATTATACGCTTAGCTAAGGCCAGAGGGGCATTGTATAGCCTACAGCGTATGATCCTCGTATATGAAAGTCCAGATTATAGGAAGCACTAAACAAAGAGGCACCAGCTGCATAAAAATGCGGCGGTGCCTTTGTTCATATAACATATGCATAATCAACCTTCATTCGAGCTTGAGGTAGGACTGATGACTTGTGTCCCGTTCTGATATTTGCGGAGAACAGATATTTCAACACGACGGTTTTTGGAGCGTCCTTGGCCATCTTGATTGCTTGCCAATGGACGATACTCGCCATAACCGATGGATACAAACTTGGTTGGATCGAGATCTGGATTGAGCAACAAGATACGCAAGAAATTCAGAGAGCGCTGGGCGCTCAAATCAAAGTTGGACGGGAACTGGCTGTTGGAGATCGGTACATTATCCGTATGACCCGATACGATAACATCATAGCCAGGGAACTGCTGGAGCATACTAGAAATAGACTTGGCCAGCTTTCTCGCTCCCGGTTTTACTTCGGCTTGCCCGGATGAAAACAGGGCATTATCACTAATGGTGATCATCAGCTGGGATTGGTTCAGCTTGGTATTCAGCAGAGGTGACAGGCCGTTATTTTGAATATATTGATCCATCTGTTTTTTAAGCTTTTTTAAATCTTCTTCTTCCCGCTGGGCAAGCTGTTTTTGCAGTTCAGAGGTAGAACTAGCTTTTGATTTTAAGGGTTGTGATACTTGTTCTTTATTTTTGCCCATATCCATGGATTGTGACGACGGATTCGCGGCCGAGTGATCCAGCACGCCAGTGCCGCCACTAAAAGCTGAACTCAGGGATTGAGCCATAGTTTCAAATTTTTTGGCGTCGAGCGAGCTCATACCGAATAAGACAATGAAAAGAGCCAACAGAAGGGTCATTAAGTCGGAATATGGCAACAGCCAGCTTTCGTCAGCATGCTCTTCATGCGGTTCATGTCTCTTTTTACTCACTGGAATCGCCATCCTTCTGGGTCAATGTAGCCCGTTCGGTCGGAGTCAGGAAGATCGTCAGTTTCTGACTGATGGCAATTGTCGATATCCCCGATTGAATGGAAAGCAGACCTTCGACCATCATTAATTTAAGCTCTACTTCTTTTTTGGATAACCGTTTCAGCTTGTTGGACATCGGATGCCACAGGACATAACCTGTAAAAATACCGAGCAACGTCGCAATGAAAGCTGCTGCAATGGCATGAGAGAGCTTTTCCATGTCACTAAGGTCAGCCAGAGCGGCGATCAGACCTACAACCGCACCGAGTACCCCGAGCGTTGGAGCGTACATACCGGCTTGGGAGAAGATCAGTGCGCCAGAGCGATGTCGATCCTCGGTAGCATTGATATCCTCCATCAGAACGTCCCGTACGAATTCTTGATCATTGCCGTCAATAATCATTCGCATGCCGCCACGCATAAAGGGATCATCGATTTCTTCTACCTTAGATTCCAAGGCGAGCAGACCTTCACGACGGGTAATGGATGCCCACTCGGTAAACGTACCGATGAGCTCTTTGCGGTCTAACAGTTTTTGTTCGGTGAAAATAACCTTGAACAGCTTCGGAATCCGTTTGATTTCTGCCATCGGGAAGGCCATAAATATACTCGCTGCCGTTCCGACGAAAATAATCATGTAAGCAGCGGGATTATTGACCAAATTGACGACCGGAGCGCCTTTTAAGATCATCCCGACGACCAGTGACATAATCCCGAGCACAAGTCCGATAATGGTTGAAATTTGCATGATACACCTCATCCATGAGAATAGATTTTGAATCCTTTCATGCCGCCGGGGTCGTCCTTGCCCCAAGCGCGTCATTACAAGACGGATTATAGTATTTATCGACAAAACTCTCTTTTTTGTTAAGTGCGAATTTCCGGTATAATAAGGTGATTATGTATTGAATGGCGGAACCATTGGAGGAAATGGCATGGGAGTAAAGCATGGGCGTGAGTATGAACAAATTTTGAACGATTTGACAGAGGCTGTGGGGCGCATCCCAGATAGCTATGAATTTTTTGAGATGGAAGCAGAAGATTGGGACAGGCTGGACCCGGCGGGACGTCAGGAAGTCAATGAAGCTTTGGCAGAAGACTTATTTTATGCACTGGGTACAGAGCCCACAATCACTGTAGGGAGTAGCGTTGTGATCTATGAGCCGGAGCAGCATCGCATCTATGTACTTATTGGGGACGAGGAGCTGACGTCAGTCCCTTTGATTTGAGGTCCGTCTTATGGATTTATCAACGGGGCCGTGGTAATATGTACACCAATATATCGTAGTTTTGGCCGTATTTAAGCGGTCGAAAGGCTTCCGTATAAACGGGGAGGAGTTCGTAACATGCCTTTTACACAAGAAGAGATTGAAGCACATCTGGAGAAACTGGAGGGCTGGGAACTGGAGGAAGGACGTTGGATCGTCCGAAAATATAATTTTTCCAGTTTTATGAAAGGGATTGCATTCGTGGATGAAGTTGCCGCTATATCTGAAGCATTCAATCATCATCCATTTATTACGATTGATTATAAGACCGTGACTCTGCGTTTGACCTCTTGGGACGACGGCGGTATTATGGCCGTGGATATTAAGGAAGCCCAACAATATAATGAAGCTTTTGAAAAAATGCGCAGCAGTCATTGAGCTTGTAATGATCTGTCGTATGATGATAGAAGCGCCTTCGCTATACAACATCGTGGTTGTATGCCGAAGGCGCTTTTATCATAGAATCTGGGTTGGGTGCTCGGGACGATATACCATACAATAAAATGGTTTTTTGCCATCAGGAGTCTGGCGTTCATAGGTATCTGTAAGCTTAAATCCAGCCGCCTTGTAGGCCCGGATAGCGCGCTCATTCCAAGTGAGCACCTCTAGATCAATTTCATTCTTCGGGTTGCGTCGTTGAGCTTCCTCTGCAATGGCACGGACAAAATCAGAGCCTTTGCCATGTCCGCACCTGTCAGGATGCATTCCAAGACCTAGCCGGGTCACACCGATCATAGGAAAATATTGAGCAAATCCTGTTAGCTTGTTCTCTTCATCCAGTACGGCAACATATTGCTCTTGGCGAAGCGTGGGACTTCCAAATTCGACTTCAAGCGCCTTCATTTGTTCCCAGGGGAGCCAACCATATATGTTATAAGGTGGATCATAGTGCCACTCACAGATTGCAGCCGCTTGATGCTCGTCCATCGGTACGATCCGATAGTTGGATATTGAGGCCGGCATGTGTTCCATCCTCCTTTTACACAGGTACTTCAATCATTAACAACAGATTGTAGACAAGTTGCAGAGGAATGGCAAGCGTGTTTATTTCATACCTAAGTCGGGTATACATTCAATAAGAAGGAATTACTGCTCATATGCTCCCCCAGCGGTGACGGTAAAACCGACGATGTTCGCTACAATTGAAACCTTTTGAGGTCTCAGTTCGTCAGTAAAGATAATAATTGCTGATGTTGTGGACATAAAAAACCGCAATTCGATTCCGGCCAGAATCAAATTGCGGCTAGGGTTAGCTTGCTGTGCGTTAGTTATTCTACGTTATCGTCATCAGGAATGTCTGAAGCTACAGAATGGTAAGCGTCTGTGCTCATAATTCTTTTTGCACCGACATAGCGGTTAGCGTAATAATTTTCGTTCAGTGAGCTAACTACTACACCACGTGAAGTCGAGGAGTGGGCAAATTTCCCTTCACCTACGAAGATACCTACATGGGAAATGCCTCTTCCTGTGGTGTTGAAGAACACCAGGTCCCCAGGTCTCATTTCATCGCGGGATACAGAAGATCCCATTTTGAATTGTGATCCTGATTGATGCGGAAGTTTAATTCCCAGTTTGTTGTATACGTACATTGTGAAGCCGGAGCAATCGAATCCCTCGAGTGTAGTGCCTCCGCTTCTGTAGTTCGTTCCTTTGGCATCTTGGATGACCTGGTCCATCTTAGAGTCTGCATATGCACTGCCGCCACCGAATGTAAAAGATGTAAAGGCAATGGCAAGACCCATAGCTGCGATCGTTAGCTTCTTCTTCAAAAAAAATATACCCCTTCCAATGCCTGCGAGGTTAGCTTAAGGATTCGGTAGAAGGTTCCCCTATGACCACTCTGTTGCGAGATCAATTCACCCAAACTGGTTCCCCCGCTTCCTAGGTGCCAGGAATTAGGCTTAACTTAAGATGTGCACCTTGGAGAGCAGTATTCACAATAACGTTATTTTTGAGATAAAGGTTACAATAAAGATTACAAAGTTGTTACTATCAGTTCACTGCGATTATTGTAACAAAGACGGCTGACTTTGGCAAATGTTTCATTGCAAAAAGTTACAAAAAAAATCTGCTCCTAATGTCCCAGGAACAGATCTTGTTAACAGTATTCAGTTATGTGTCGTTTGCGCGAGTATGAATCAAGGTTTTTCGACAGACGGAAATGAAGTAAAAAAACATAAAGGCAGGGCTTAGCTTCTACTAGAGATATCGGTATGCCATAGTCTGTACTGCGAACTGATATGCCACAGCCTGACCAGACTAGTAACAAAATGATACGATTGCTGGAGAATGAGCGCCAGCATGCCAGTCCAAATCATCGCCACGGTGCCAAATAGACCGAAGACCAGCAGCACACAAGCACCGAGCAAAAGGGATATACCGACAGCTGGGAGGAGCTGGCGAAAGAAGGCGAGCAGGGACGATAGTATGGCGTGACCACCGACAGTACCCAGTTGCATATACAGGATGCACTGCCGAATGAACCATCCGTATGCCATCCATCCAATGACATAGGGCAATAAATGCAGCAGATAAGAGGAAGATTGAAGTGCTCCTGCTACAATAGGGTAGAGTCTCGGTACTACCCAAAAGGCGGGAAGCAGCAGCAGTCCCAACTCGATGGTGTAATACAACAGCGACGACATGCCATGGCGTTTCATACCCTTGAAAAAGGACAGGCTTTGCGGTTCAGTCGCATCGGTATGCAGACTTTGATATATTCCGGCTCTAATGAAGGGAGTGATCAGTATGCGTAGTACAGTCGCCCCTAGTAGTATCCACAAATACACATGTACTTCCCGGCTGTCCATCAGAGCAATCTGACTCTCCATCCAAAATAAGGTCTGTCCCAGCTCGTTTTGACCCTGATCAGGATAACGGAGCAATAGCGGGATAACGGCAGACTGCACCAGCCGATAGAGAAACACCCCCCACAGTAGTCGATACAGAAATAAAATGATAACGATATAGAAACGTATGCGCACCAGCGCCCAGCCCTCTTTTATAATAGTCCGCATCTATAGACACCTCACCATGACAGACTTCCAAGCAGTGTCTCCAACAGCTTGGTTACACTTATACTCCAACGGGTTTGTTGCTTTTCGTCCAATTCGGCTTTTAGGCTATTGTTAATATGCTTGTTCTCCAGTGCAATGGTATATAAGGGATCAAGGGTTACATGGGAAACGGGATAAGTACTTTTGATCCGAAACTTTGTACTTTTGCCCGCGCCGTCCCAAGCCTTGAATATCGTGGTACCATCCTTGAAGGTAAATTGGACAGGGATCTTGGGATAATCCGCCCCTTTTTTGCTGACCGTCACGACTGCTTCATATCCATTCTCCAGCTTGTGGTTTGTGATGTGATCCACTGAAAAGTCCGCCATCTGGCCGTCATATACATACTGTTCAAAATAGTGGCTCCATGAGCGTCCGGTGACTCTCTCCACGATACGTTGAAAATCCAGTGAGGACGGATGCTTGAATCGGTACGTCTGGACGTAGGTCCGCATAATGCGATCCATTTTTTTTATACCCACCTGACGTTCAATGCCCCGTAGGACCAGCTTGCCTCGAGAGTAGGCATTTTGCGCGTACTCAGCAGCTGAGCCGTACTTCCATGACTCACGGTTTAGCGGCTGTGGGGAGGCTACCTGTCCCGATTGTAATGGCAGGTTGGGGATAAGCCCATATTCTTGCTCCATAAGCCGCTCCTCTGCATAGGAGGTGAAGCCTTCATCCAGCCACGGCTCCTCAAATTCATTATTGGCTACCATTCCGTAGAAATATTGATGTCCAATCTCATGAACTAATGTCCGTTCCAGACTATAGCCAGGATTCAGATTACCCGCAGCAGCGGCCGTGATGAGTGTCGGATACTCCATACCGCCGGCTCCATTGCCTGATTTGGGTGGAACCACGATGGATAGGGTGGAATATGGATAAGGCCCGTACCATTTGCTGTAGTACGAAAGGGCGGCCTTCGCTGCGCTCATATAGCGCCCTTTGAGCTCCTTGTGCGACGGGTCAAGGTAGAGCTTGATTTTGACACCAGGGACTTCAGCAGAAGAAAAGGGTTCTTCTACGGTTACAAAGTTGGGTGAAGCGGACCAGGCAAAATCGTGTACATCATCGGCATAAAATTGATATATTTTTTGGCCGTTCTGTCGGACGGCACCACGGGTGGGAAATCCGGTCGCTGCTACGATATGAGTTTCAGGCACCCGAATCCGTACGCTGTAAATTCCAAAATCGGCATAAAACTCGGAGTTACCATGATACTGGTGGAGGTTCCAGCCCTCCTCGGCGCGTCCACGTTGTCCTGCAGTCTCGTAGACGCTGAGCTTCGGGAACCACTGTCCTGCCATTACAAAATCATCTGTCGCGCCCATACGAGCGAAGATAGCGGGCAGTTTTACCTCAAACTTCATATATAATGTGATTTCTTCGCCACCTCGTACCGGCTTGGGTAGACGCACCTTCACGAGCGAACGGTCGCCTGCGTTACCGTCATCTGGCTGCACATATTGGATGCGGTGCATGAGAGATAAACCGTCTTCTGTTTTTAGTTCAGTCAGCGTCATGGAGCCAAAGCCGTCTTTGGGCATGGTGTCTCCGCGCAGCTTTCCACCGGATTCCTTCATAAAGGTAGTTTCCATGGAAGAAAAGGCATTCGGGTATAGATGAAGATACAGATCATTCACGGTTTTCTTGCCCGGATGCTTCCAGGTCAGTGTCTCAGTGCCTCGCAAAACCTGTCCTTTTTCCAGAGACACATCAATGTGGTACTCTACCACCCTCTTGCTGAGGATTTCTGTAGCGGCCTGTGGAGGGTTCTTGGGCAGGTCAGGCACGATGTTTGCCCCTAGAGGCTTGCCCATATTTGGGGCAAGCGCAGACTCAGACAGGGAGCCGTATAGTGGTTGGCCTATGGACTGCGGGTCGGATTGCAGTTGGGGCTGCCAGGCAAACCATAACGTCCCTGCGAGGAGACCGAGGGCTAGTGTAGACAATAAAACGATTTTAGTGCGTGCTGGGGTCATACAATGGATACCTCCCGTTGACAAGCATCTACAGCATGTATATGTTTGCTTTCAGGAGATTATTAGTTAAAATATTTATAGTGTAGAATGAGTGTGAAGACGGAAAATGGAGGTCTAGTGACGCATGAGTGAAAATCAGCCGGACGGCAAAAAACAGATTGCACTGAACATTGTCAGTGGCAAGAGTAAACATAAGGGTTTCGGCGCAGGCTCAATCGACCTGAACAGCATGTCTCCGGTTATCATTGACCGAGGAGAGGCGAAAATTGATATCGGTGCCATGCATGCCAAAAGTAAAGTAGAACGCGGGATCAAGTTCTCTACGAATAAAGAGGATGTACCGAACGGACGCCAAGTATGGCTCGTATGGGTAGCCGTGGATCGTACGCCCGAAGGACGTATGTACGGCGGTGCCACCGCCTGCGAGATGCTGATTGACGACGAAGCCAAACGCGGCTGGAAAATCCTCGCCGATCACGTCAACCGTATGGATTACGCGCTCAAGCGTCGTTTCATGCTGGATGATCTCGGCAGCGAAGATAGAGCAGCGCTTAAAAGCCTGCTAATTTCGCATAACGAGGAATGGTGGGACGCTTCGCCTGAGGAATTGAAGCAGGCGCTGGAAGGGTAGGCCCAGAGTTAACGCAGTAATAATATTGTAAAAAAGCAGCCACATCTGTGGGCTGCTTTTTTCCTATGAGAAGCAACCAAATTAGATCCTCTATTTAAGCTTTGTGTTACCTGGATATAGACCGTATTCCTTAGTCAGAGCGGTCTATTTCTTTTTCACGTAGGTAAGCAATCAGAATGAACATGCCAAACATGAACATCAAGGAAATCGCGCCTTTAACCTCCATGGGCATCACCTCCCTTCGGGGAGACTAGCCGACCGCCCTTTTAGCCGTATGTTGTACTGGAAAAGTATACCATGAAACAATCGCTTTTAAGATTGAAAATACTTAAATGCGTAATTGTGGTAACAAATGACCCGACTAAGATAGACATTATCTTAGCCGGGTTATTTTACGACGGTAGCGCCTTGACATCCTGAACAGGCATTCACTATAATTCAGATAGAAATCGCTTCCACTTTTCTTTTTATTTATTCTGTGGAACCGGTTCCTTGAAATGTGTAGCTAAGTCTCATTCACTGTTTATGAATGTAATCTCTAAATAAGGTGGCATCGTTATGTTTAAATGGTTGAAAAAGAAGGCGGCTCCTCGTATTGAACAATTCGACATGGTAGCACCAATCAAAGGAAAAGTGGTTTCCCTTGAAGAGGTTCCAGATCCTGCGTTCTCCACGAAGGCTATGGGGGAAGGTATCGCTATTCATCCGACTGAAGGTAAAGTGACTGCTCCTTTCGCGGGTAAAGTCGTTCACGTGATGGAGAAAAGTAAGCATGCTCTAATCATTGAGCATGAATCCGGTGTACAAATTTTGATACATGTCGGGATTAATACAGTTTCCCTCAAAGGACAAGGGTTTAACCCTCACGTTCAAACAGGAGATAACATTAAAGCAGGGCAATTACTGATGGAGTTTGATCTAGACGCGATTCAACAGGGTGGCTTGC
Organism: Paenibacillus sp. S29; assembly: GCF_049319765.1. Classification (NCBI taxonomy): domain Bacteria; kingdom Bacillati; phylum Bacillota; class Bacilli; order Caryophanales; family Paenibacillaceae; genus Paenibacillus; species Paenibacillus sp. S29. The sequence continues at coordinate 25,122 of NZ_JBMOUI010000026.1, forward strand.
CTGTAATTACTCCGGTAATCGTTCCAGACGGGCAAGAGATGATCAGTCATGTGGAAATCTTGGAAGGTACATCCGCCTCTTCAGAAGTACCCGTATTAAGAGTTCACTTAAAGGCCTAGTTCTCATTCAGAAAAGACTAACCAGGAATTCCTGGTTAGTCTTTTCTTTAAATGATTCACTGACTGGTCAAGGATCGGGTATGACCATGTGATCAAAAGCTAGGATTCACATATTTCAGATATCCGCTGATTACAATTGCCTTCGTACAGCCCTCCATGAAAGCAGATCACTTTTTTAATATCATATGGCAGCAGGTTTTTAAGAGATTCTTTGGCCATATTGAAATCACAACAGTATTGCGGGTCTGGAGCCAATAATTTGCCGCTTACCACGCGTAGAGCATCTCCTGCAATCAGGGTTTGACTGGATTTATGATAGAAACTTAGGTGTCCTGGCGTATGTCCAGCAGTATCTATAACTACGATCCCCCCACAGAAGGGCAGTTCCTCTCCGGCAACGATGGTGGAGTTTACAATAGCCTTTGGGGGATTTTCAAGTGTACGCCGGAATGCGTGTCTCCACTCTACCGGAACGGATTCGGGCATGGCGCTTACAGCTTGATCTATTGCTTCTGGAGTCAGCTTTATAAGCTGTTGTTCTCCCTGTATATAAGGCTTTTCGATAGAACTGGCTAATACTTGAACTGGGGATGAAGAAGCCCGGATTATATCTGCTAAACTGCCGATATGATCAAGATCTTGGTGTGTTATTAATATGAAGGTAAGTTTATGGATTGCTAATCCGGTGCCTAGAATAGCCTCATGCAAAAGTGGGAGTTGCCCGGGGTAAACCGTATCAACTAAAATCATGTTATCTTCGTCCCACATTAAAGTGGGGTGAATACTCTCTATACTTCCCATAATGTTAGCAGAAACCTGGAGCATGTGTATTCCCTTGTCTAATTGCATCGAATCCCTCCCATAAGAGTTGATGTAACACAAAGGAATCGTATCATGAAAAATAATTATGTAAACCTATATTATATCACAAAAATAATTATTTGTAAATACATAGAATTTTAAATTTGTGTGACAGTTAGGAGTGATGACGTGAAGAAAATTTATTTTGTCAGACATGCCCAAGCAACAGGACAGGAACCAGATGCCCGTCTTACCGATGAGGGTACCCGACAAGCTGAGCAGTTAGTTGATTTTATGGAGAACGTAGGTGTGGAATATATTGTGTCCAGCCCGTGGAAACGGGCCGTGCGAACCATTCAGCCCTTGGCTGAACGGAAACAGTTGCAGGTGTATACTGATGTACGTCTTCAAGAACGGGTACTTAGCCATGAGCATTTGGACCATTGGCTGGACGTGCTGGAACAGACCTATTTGGACGAGGACTTGAAGCTGGAGGGAGGGGAATCATCCCGTGAAGCAGTAGATCGAGGAATCCAGCTTGTTCAGGAGCTTATAGAGCGGGCGGAAAAAACGGTTATCATTGTAACTCATGGAGCTTTACTATCTCTTCTCATTCGACATTACGATCCGCAGTTTGGGTTTGAGGACTGGAAAAAGCTTTCGAATCCCGACGTGTATTTGCTAGAGCTGAAAGAAGCAGAAGCCAAGATTCACAGAGTGTGGAATACGGGTTGAAATAAATAAAGCACGTTCACCATAAGTGCAGAATGGAATCGAAAGGGGAGGCGCATGTTGAATGCAAACCGTTTTTTAGAATTAGAAAAGGCGTTGTTTCAAGCTTGGTCTTTGGAGTCTAGTTCTAAATGGACAGCAAATAATCCTGCGGCTGGACAATGTGGTGTCACAGCGCTTGTCGTTCAGGACAGGCTTGGCGGCGATATTTTGAGGACATGGCTGGATAGTGGCTGGCACTATTACAACCGCATTGGTGAGGACATTATAGATTTTACGAGGTCGCAATTTTCAAGCCTTCCTCAGTATCAGGATGTATACTCCAACCGGGAGGAAGCTTTTTCGGACACCAATGCAGGGCAGTATGCAGCCTTAAGTCAGAGATTAAAGGAATTTCTAAACGAAGAAGAATAAGGGGATTTAAATCTGGATGCAGTCATAAAGACGTGATTTTTGAACCTGATCCAATGGAAGGTACTTTTTGTTGCCCAATATACATTAAAGAGCTGAGTAATCAGTAAAATTCTTGAAGATAAAAGCTGTATTTACGTTATAAAATGGGCTATACTGAGGTAAGAATAGTAAAGGAGTCGTGCGCTAACACGACTCCAGTATACAACCACTGCTTAAAGAGCAGTCGGCAGTAGGGTCCAACAATAGACCGTTACCTTGGATGGTCAAGACCCCATTTTATAGACACTGAAAAAAGCCCCTAGGCTATAAGCTGCTTCCGATACTCTTTCGGAGGCAGCTTATTTAACTTTCGTTGTGGTCGACACTGGTTGTA
>NZ_JBMOUI010000027.1:0-24668 GCF_049319765.1 Paenibacillus sp. S29
CGTTCGTCCTGAGCCAGGATCAAACTCTCCATTAAAGACCAACCGAAGTTGGTTTATAGAAAGAGCGATAAGCTCATGTTGAAACTGACGAGATAAAAATATCTCTTGTTTGATTTTGTGAACAAAATCATTTTACTCACTCGTTGTTCAGTTTTCAAAGATCAATTTTCTCATTCGGCTTTTCTTGGGCCGGATAAATAATATATCATACTTTGGCGATCCATACTACTGGTAAATAATAACTCATAAACGATCTTTTGAATTTTTGAACCATTACATCGCAGCCTATCTTACGGCCGGATGAATAATATATCATTTAGGTTTGCTGAATACTACATGTAAATTATACCAATTTATTCGTTCTTTTAGCTCCAGCCCATCTCACGTCTCGTTCATGATTTGAAGAATAAATCCCTGGGTATCAAACCAGCTATAAGCTGTTTATACTTCTTTCATCGAAAGAGCGAAGAAAATTCGCTGTGTATATATTTTTTAAAGGCTCAGCCATCTTGTATCTCCTTTGGTGTCCAAATGTAACGATAGTTTTACCTTTGTCTATGATAAAGCCTTATCATGGCGAGGCCAGACATACTAAAAATGCCAGGTTCTATGATGAGAACCTGGCACTGACATGCATGGCTTATGAATTGTGGGAAGGGGCAACTCTTCCAATCTCTCCAGAAGGAATCTGATACTGGCGGATATCCTTAAACAGAAACATAATCAATCCGCATAGTACAGTAATCAGTCCACTGAAAAAAAGAACCTCACTCAGAGAAAACCGTAAAGCTAGCGCCCCTCCAATCAAGGCCCCTAATGGCAGAGCCGCACTCGACAAGGTGTTTAAAAAGGCTGTAACACGGCCCAGTATAGGCAGCGGTGTAATAATTTGAATCAACGACGTTTGGAGCACATTGATGATGCCGGTAAAAATACCTAATAACAGAGCTGCCAGCAGCTTCATCCACATCTCGGGCACAAGGGAAAAGACATAGATTGCCAGTCCCATGGCTACCCAGGAAACCGCGATGGTAATGCCGTTCTTTTTCAATACACTGACCAGAAAGGAACCGATGAAAATACCGATAAAGTAGGCTACATACAGCAGACTGTAATAGATCGGCGAGCCATAGGATACAGCGATGGAAGGTATAGCGATGACCAAAATCGCCATCGAAAAGTTTGTCAGCGCAAAGAACGGAAGCATAATTCTCAGGAAGGTGTGCCGTTTTACAAAAAGATACCCTTCTTTCAATTGTTTCAGATAGTACCCGAGCTTTAGTGAACTCCTGCCCGTGTCTTCCACCGGAGGAGCATCGATTTGCTTGCTGAGCCTGACATATACAAAGCCTGCCAGAAACAGCATTGCACCGGCTAGAAAAAACGTATTTTTCATCCCCATTGCGATGATGAGCGAGGCTCCAGCCAGATATCCGACAATATTAATAACCTGATCCGTCGACGAAATCATGGAATTCGCCCGGACAATCAAATCCGGCGAGCCTATCAATTGCGGCAGCATTTTACTATTGGCCGGATAAAACAGTGTTGAGAAGCAGGATGCAATGAATACAATAACAAGGATAGCGACCAGATTGACCATCCCGTCCTGAATGAGAAACGGGACGGCCAAAATTAGCACAGCCTGCGTAAACAAGGCGATGCTGGCTAACAAAGGCGGTGAATAACGGTCCACCACAGGACCCACGAGAAAGCTGAAAATCGACGCCGCAGATACGGCCGTATACGTGAAGCTGGTCATCGCCACCGACTGTGTCGATTGCTGAACAAAATACAGCAGGACGATAGAATAAATGCTGTCTGCGATATTGGCAAGAGTACGAGATGCAAAAAATCGGATAAAACGGCTATCCTTAAACAATGGATTCACATCTTCATCCCCTTACTGCAAAATGGTCAAAGCATTCAAGAGCCTGTCACTAGCAGTCTGGAAGATTTGATGGATATACTGGTCGTTCTCATGATATGGAATGGTAAGTGAGATTTTCAGAATATCCCCTACATGCTCTGACTCAAAGAAAATAACCTTGTTAACATTGGCCTGTGTGCCTTCGGTATGCAGATTGTCGAGCAATTCTGCATCCTCTCGTCCCTCACCCAAATAGTTGAATACGATAGGCAGCTGTTCAAGTCCTTTTATCAAAATGCTGCTGGATATCGGGTAAGCTTTCTCCATTTCAGCATTGAAGATCAGATTGAAAAAGTTCAAATGATAGCGTGAAGCAAAGTCCAGGTGGGTATGGATACTCTTTTCATAGGATTCAGTGTCATCTTCCTGCAGCACAACGGGTATATGATCAATACACTCGCCTACGGTTCCAAAATAGTTTCGGTCGCCATATTGTCTTCCATAATTAGTAATCCAAAGCGGAACATCAGAGAGTTGGAAATAGCTGCTGAAAAAACGTACAGCCATTTGAAGCGAAATATCCCACATATTCGCAGCGCCGTGTTGCTCTGAAATGTCGCTTAAATTCAGCTCCCAACGATATCTGGTAGTGTCCGCATAGTTGCGTTCTTCGGTCAGCACGTGGATACGATCATTATTCTCACCAAACGTCTGGAGTTTGAATTGCTCGCTGATTTCCTGATCCCCGATTCCTTGAGGGCCTTGGCGGATATGGTTTACATATCCCCGGTATTGCACCTCTTCTATCGCATGTGCCGTCTGCTGCGGACGATGATATTCATCAAGGAGTTGTCTGCGCAGGATGTCACTGCTCGTAGCATCAAAAATGATGTGCGAGCAAGGAAACAATAGCAGATGTTCCCGCAAATTTAAGCGAATCAGGACGATCCGGTACTGCAGCGACTGTGTAAGTTCATAAGGTTCTAAAAATAGCTTAGAGGCAATGGAAGAAAGAAGCCTGCGTTGTGCTTGTACCGGCTGACCGGAGAGATCAACAGTCGGTAAAAAAAGATGCTCTGGAGCTGGACGCAACTCCCATTCCCATGCTCCGGACGATTGAACAAGTACGCTTCTTAGCAATTCATGGCGTTGAAGAAGCCGCTGAATCGTTACAGTCAAACGCTCGGTGTTCAAGTAGCTATCTAACTGCACAGCCATACCCGAGCCTGTAAAATGTTGCAAATGGTAATGCTGAGCTGGTGCAAGCGGATAGCGTCCAATAGCATTCAGACTTAGTATATTGGTATTCCAGTCTGTATTTAACTTAGCAATGCTGGCAAGCCATACATCGGCCTGTTGTTTAAGCAAGGTTTCTTGTTCTTCGTTTGTCGGTACAGCTCCGAGAATTCTATCTGGTTCGTCGGTTCCCCAGCGAACGATATAATGCGGGTGCAGGTCTGGATGGATATAAGATTGGATAAATTCAGAGATTGCCTGAACTTGTTCTACACAAAAAGGCTCTACTTGCAGGAACACATAGTTTTGCTTATCGGTGGATACGGACTGAAGCAAGACCTGTACACCAAATGCTTCTGTAATAGCCCGCTCAACCTCCTGAGCTTTGGCAATGAGCGTATCCGTGTTCACTCCGCCCTCTTCACCACGTTGTAAAAGATCGGACAAGCTTCTTATCGTCTGATATTGAAGCAATTGATGTATATCCAGCGGAATGTTCGATTCCTGTACTTTCGATACCAGTTGAATGGCCTTCAGTGAATGACCTCCAAGCTCGAAAAAGCCGTCGTCAATGCCGACCTTTTCAACGCCAAGCACCGCTTGCCACAGGTTCGCCAACTGTTGTTCCACTTCATTTCTTGGAGCAACGTATTCCATATCGGAACCGCTGGCCATTTCTGGCTCAGGCAATGCTTGGCGGTCGATTTTACCGTTCGTTGTCAGGGGAAACGCCGGCAGGAACACATACTGGGCAGGAATCATATAATCCGGCAACTGGCCAGTCAAATGGGTCTTCATATCACTCTTGGATAGCGGTACGTCGGTTGAGATATAAGCACAGAGCGTTTTTTGACCATCCTTCGTGCTTCTTACCGCTACGTGCGCCTCCCGAACTGCATCATGTTTCATGAGCTGGGTTTCAATTTCGCCGGGTTCAATACGATATCCGCGGATTTTAACCTGCTGGTCTATCCGTCCGAGATACTCCAGATTGCCGTCCGGTAGCCATCTGCCCAAATCACCTGTCCGATATATTTTTTCGCCCGGAATGAATGGATTAGGGACAAAATTTAGCTGGGTCAGATCATCCCTGTTTAGATAGCCGCGCGCCAGACCATCCCCACCAACACAAATTTCCCCTTGAGCACCGATAGGCAGCAGCCTGCTTGAAGAGTCCAAAATATAAACAGTTGAATTGCCAATTGGGCGACCAATAGGAATGCGGTTATATTCCTTATCAATCGGGAAATAAGTAGAGAATGTTGTGTTTTCTGTGGGGCCATAGACGTTGATAACGTTCACTCCCGGAGAATGTGCTCTAACCGTATTAATGATCCCAGGTAAAAGCACATCCCCGCCCACCAGCAAGTGCTTTAGCGAAGCAAAGAGATCTGGTTTATGCTGTGTGAGTTGGTTAAACAAGGGCGATGTCAGCCACATCGTTGTAATATGATATCGATTCAGCGCTTCACCAAGCTGAACAGCATCCAAGATTACGGATTCCGGTACAATGTACAAGCGCAATCCGTTCAGCAAAGCTCCCCAAATTTCAAAGGTACAGGCATCGAACACGAGCGCCCCGGTCAGCAAAATGCGCTCGTTCTCGGCAAATGGCATGTAATTGGTGTTCTTCACCAGCCGTATGACATTCCGGTGTTCAATCATGACACCCTTGGGACGCCCGGTCGAGCCGGATGTATACATGACATAGGCCAGATCGTCTGCCGTTGTCGATTCGGAAAAAATGAAGTCGTCGGAGTCGTAGGAGCTGATGTCGGCCAGATCCAGAACAGTACCGGAAAAATCGAAAGTGTTCATCTGTTTTCCCTTGTTGGATAGGGTTAGCAGAATTTCGCTACCGCTATCCTGAAGCATAAACATAATCCGTTCCTGTGGATAAGAAGGCTCCAGTGGCAAGTAGGCTCCACCCGCCTTCAAAATACCAAGAATACCGATAATCATTTCTGGTGAACGTTCAGTCAAAATGCCTACGATGGTATCCGGCGTAACACCCAGTTTCCGCAGCTTCGAGGCCAGTTGATTAGCTTTTATATTTAATTCGCGGTAAGTTAGCTCACGATTTTCAAATACAATAGCTACTGCATCTGGTGTTTTCTCTGCCTGTATTTCAAAGCCGTGATGTATGGTGTGGTCCGATGGATACGGTCTCCGTGTATCATTAAAATCAAACAAGAGCTGCTGTTTTTCCTCCGCTGTCAAAAGATCAATCTCCGAAACCCGGATATTTGGGTTTTGAATAACTTGCTCCATCATTTGGATGAGGTGAGCAGCCAATTGTTTGATCGCATTTTTGTTATACGTCAACGCGTTATAGCTAAATTTGATTTCCAGCTCTCGGCCAGGCATGACGATTACATTCAAATCATAATTGGTCTGTTCAATATCCTCTATTTCACCAACACGGAGGGCTTTAGGATTTTTTTCCAGGCCCGTAAGTTCTTCCGAAACGGGAAAGTTTTCAAAGGCGACAATATGCTGGATCAGGTTTTGTTTTAGTACACTATGGGCTTGAATATCAGCCAAGGAAAAATAGGAATACCGATTGGACTCCATCAAGGAATCCTGTATAGACGTAAGCAAGTCGGAAAACCGCAGGTCAGCGGAGCTTTTAACACGTACAGGTAGGGTATTAATGAATAATCCGACCATATTTTCAATACCGGGGATTTCATCAGGTCTGCCCGATACGACAGACCCGAAAATGACGTCCTTACTGTTGTTGTACGTTTGTAGTAATAAGCCCCAAACGGTTTGAAATAAGGTGCTGACGGTGACACGGTTTTGCTTGGCGATTTGTTCCATGCCTTGGGTCAGCTGCTCTCCCCATGTGCATATGAGTTGCTCTGCCTGAAACGAAGGATCGACGGATCGAGTATAGCCGGGCACGACGGTTTCATTTTCAAAATCAGTCACATATTGTTTCCAGTATGCTGCTGCTTCCTCTTTATTTTGTCTTTCCAACCACTGAATAAAGCTGCTAAATGGAAGGACAGGCTCTAATTCTAAAGGAGTATCGTCCCGAAGTGATGTGTAAATATCAAAAAAATCTTTGGCTACCGTCCGCAGGCACCAGCCGTCCATAATAATATGATGAGAGATCCAGATGAGCTTTGAGGTGTCCTCATCCCACTGTACAAGCGCTAACCGGATGAGAACCCCCTTTTCCAGATCAAAACCTCTCTGCCACTCTTCCTGTAAAATGGCTTGAAGTCGTCTGTGCTTTTCCGCATCCGGTAGACTACGCACATCTTCGGTATGGACAGGAGCAGCTAATCGTTCCTCCAGTACAACCTGAAGCGGACGATCCGTCTCCTTATACATGAATACCGTACGGAAAATATCATATCGGTCAATCAGCTTTTGTAAGCTTCGGCTGATTAGGTTGGTATCCATAGCTTCATGAATGGTAATAATCGTTTGTTCGAAATAAGCCTCTGACTTTTCATCAAGTATGGAATGAAATAGCATTCCCTCCTGCATCGGGGATAGCGGATAGAGGTCTTTAATTTTCACTTGGTGGTTTAACAGCTTATTTGATAAGCGATTTGCAATATTTTCAAACTGGTCCAGAGACAATTGCCCATATGTAAAATCCGTCGGGCTTTGTTCTGCTGTATCCTTGGCACAGCAATGGCGAATAAGTTCGATCAGATGAGTCTTAAAGCTGGCTGTAAGTCGCTCCACCGTCGATGCTTCATATTCACGTGCGTTGTATTCGAATACAATACGGAGTCTTTCGTCAGCCACCGCACCATGAATATCAAAGCTGGGCGCTTTTTTAGTCAGAGGGTTGATTTCAGTACCGGCAAACGTGGATAGTGGCGAGGTACGCCATGCCGTACCTTCTCTGGCTTCTCCGTCAAAGCTAAAGCTGATCTCAGGTGGCTTGGCAGAAAAAAGAGCTGCCCTATCCTGCTGCTCCCTGTCGGTCAAGTAGCGTAAAATGCCATAGCCGACACCCTTGTTGGGTACACGTCGCAAATTGTCCTTAACCAGCTTGATTTGATGGGCCAAATCTTCGGGTTTGCTCACATTTACCACAAACGGATACACGGACGTAAACCTGCCAACTGTACGTGATACGTCAATGTCTTTAATCAATTTCGTCCTGCTATGACTTTCCATCTGGACTGCAATTTCAGCATGTCCGCTCCATTCCCGGTAAGCCAGTCCTAACGCCGTCAGTAAAATATCATTTGTTTCTGTATTGTAAGCATGGTACGCGTGTTTCAGCAGGTTTTCGGTTTCTTCCCGGCTGAGTGTCACTTCGGATTTGCGCCCGTCACGGATCAGGCTATCTGAAACCTCATGATCTTTTGGCAGCGAAAGTATTTCACGAGCTTCTACCGTATTCCAATAGCTGATTTCCTGACGCGCCAGTTCGCTTTGTGCATACTTGGACAGACGTGCTGCCCATTCTTTGTAGGAATCGGTCTTGGCGGGTAACTGCAGCTTTTCACCGTTAGCTAACTGTTGGTAGGTTGTTTCCAAGTCTTCCAGCAGGATTCTCCACGACACACTGTCTATGACAAGATGATGAATGACGATTAACAAATGATCGGATTCCTGTAGCCGGATTAAAGCCAAACGCACAAGCGGGCCGTTACGCAAATCAAAATGGCTTTGTAACGCGTCAGTGAGCTGCGCGATTTCTTCCCCAGGCTGGTCAGCATGTATTAAATCGTAGCTTTCCAATGTAAAGTGTTCACCTTCGGCTGTGCCTCTGTTATAGGCGACAGGTTTTTTTTCACGTTCATCAAAGGTAATGCGCAAGGCATCATGGTGCGTGGTCAGCTTGTCCACGGCGCTTCGCAGCCAGGTTTCGTTCCATCTTTCGGGGTTCTGGAGCATGACAGCCTGACTGTAATGATGACGTTCTGTTCGATGATGCTCAAAAAATTCCCATTGGATCGGTGTCAACTCCACTGTACCTTGTACCGCCCCCTGCGGGATGGTCCGAATTACTTTTTTTATATAAGGAGCAATCAAATCAATCTGCGGATGGCGGAACAAATCCTTCATGTCCATTTTGAGGCCCTTCGCGTTCAATCGGGCTGCGATTTGCAACGCTTTGATCGAATCGCCACCAAGCTCGAAAAAGTTGTTGCGCAGACCAATCGGCTTAACACCAATGACTTCCTCCCAGATGGAAGCGAGTGTTTGCTCCAGTTCGCTCTGCGGCGCTTTATACTCGACGTCGGTCAACACAAAATCTTCGGGTTCTGGAAGCGCACGTCGATCAATTTTACCGTTATGGGTCAAAGGCAATTGATCCAGCACGATAATATGTGCGGGCACCATATAGCTTGGCAACTGCTTGGCAAGCTCTGTCCGCAAGAAGGATTTGTCGGTTGTACCTGCTACGTAGGCGCACAAATACTTTTGTCCGGTTTTATCCGTTCTATCCGTGACCACCGCTTGGCGTACCTCATCCAATTGGAGTAAGGCCGACTCAATTTCACCAGGTTCGATCCGGTAGCCACGAATTTTCACCTGAAAGTCAATCCGACCGATGAAATCAATGTTGCCATCCGGCAGCCAGCGTGCCAGATCTCCGGTGCGGTACAGACGCTCTCCCTTTACAAAAGGATTCGGTACAAATTTCTCCGCCGTCAGGTCAGGACGGTTCAAATAACCGCGGGCCACAGAAGCGCCGCCCAAGCACAACTTCCCGGCTACGCCGACAGGGAGCGGACGCAAAGCCTCATCCACAATATATACTTTATGATTCGGCAGTGCCTTTCCAATCGGGACGATACCTGATGGAGGCAGACGTTCAGCTGCTTCTTCATAAAAGCTTGAATCAATTGCCACTTCGGTTACACCGTAGGTATTCATGATGCGCATCGTATCACCGAAGCGATTCAAAAGTGTCCGATAGTTATCAACGCCAAAGCTGTCCGCGCCTGTAGTAAGCAGCTTCATGGCACTGACATCTGTACCGTGTTCATATACATAGTCCATAAGCAGCGTCAACAAGGCTGGCGGAACTTCAAACGTCGTAATTTCGTGCTGTTCGAGAAACTGCGCCAAAGCTGGAGGATCGTTGCGCACATCCTGTGGGCAAATGACCATGGTGCCTCCGTTCACGAATGTCTTGGCCAGATCACCGGCAAAGACATCGAACGACATACTGGCAATCTGAAGGAGCTTGACGGGAAACTCTTTTAACTGGTGAGCTTCTCTATAGCCCCACGCCGTATTTACGTAATGGCGATGCTCGATCATCACGCCTTTGGCGTTGCCCGTCGTTCCCGATGTATAAATGACGTAGGCCAAAGCCTCGGGATCATGAATAGGTGCGTAGATAGGCGCTTGTTGATGGGAATGCTCCGCTTGTGAAGCCTGTTGAAGTAACGCTGGCAAGTCCAGCACTTCCCCCGCAAAATCCACATCGGCCAATAGTTCAGTCAAGGAAGACTGCGTGAGCATAATCGTAGCTCCGCTGTCCTGAAGCATGTAAGCAATTCTTTCTTTCGGGTAGGTCGGATCGACAGGTACGTAGGCAGCTCCCGCCTTCATAATCCCTAACACAGCGATAATCATGTCTGCTGAACGATCAAGCATCACGGCGACGAGATGCTCACGCTTGCCCCCACGGTTTTGCAGTGCTTGAGCAAGCAGATTGGCCTTCTCATTCAGCTCATGATAGGTCAGTGCGGTGTCTTCGTAGATGACGGCGGTCTGTTCCGGGATACGTTCTGTCTGGGCTTCAAATATTCCATGGAACGTTTCAGCAGGATAGTCGGCAATCGGCCCGCTCCATATATTGGTGAGTTCCGCCTCTTCTGTAGCGGTCAGCAGACGAATGTTCCGCAGCAGGAGTTCTGGTGTACGTGCAATTTGGACGAGTACATGCTCCAAATGCCCAACTAACCGTGTCATCGCTTCATCGCTATAGACATAGTTGTTGTAGGACAGCATAAAGCTCAACGCTTTTCCGTCCTCCACTTCGATGTTGAAGTGGTAAGGTGTTTCTTCGGACAGCTGAGCGTCCTCCACGACGAATCCAAGTCGTTCCTTCAGATCAGGCCGGCCAACCATATCCTGCAGCGGGTAGTTTTCAAATACAACAAAATGATCCATGAGTTGCTGCTTGAGCGCTGACTGGGACTGTATTTCAGCGAGTGAAAAATAGTCATATGCCCGTGATTGAACCGCGCTGCGCTGCACTTCACGAAGCAGACCTGAGAATGGCAGATCTGCATCCAATTTGATTCGTACCGGTATGGTGTTAATGAAAAGTCCCAACATCTGTTCAACACCTTCAAGCTCCGGCGGTCGACCGGAAACAACGGTGCCGAAGACGACGTCTTCACTTTGGTTGTATCCTCCAAGCACCACTCCCCATGCAGCCAGAAACAGACTGCTAAGGGTTGTTCCGTTGCGTTCAGCCACCGTCCGCAATTGACGGGTTGTTTCATCCGTGAGTGTTATTTTATGCTCATGCAGCAAGTACCCGGTATCTGGCTGGAGCGGATGGGCTACAGGCAGGGTTGGCAGCACAGCTGGCTGATCATAGTCGTTCAGGATGGACCGCCAGTATTCCTTCGCCGCCTCCTTATCCTGCTTATCCAGCCAGCGGGCATAGCCAGTATAGGGCTGCGGTGTTAGCAGTTGTACGGGCTTCCCCGCTTTCAGTGCTTCATAAGCCGCGAACAGCTCGTCCATAACGATGCCGAGGCACCAGCCGTCCATAATAATATGATGAAAGCTTAAAAGCAGCGTATATGCGTTCGTTTGGGTTTGAAGCACAGCCAGACGAATGAGCAAATCCTTGCTCAGATCGTAACGATGGTTTCGGTCTGCGTCTGCGTAGCTGCGAATGGCCTCTGCTTGCTCTGCCTCGGGAATATTCGTCAGATTCTCGTAACGAAGCGTTGGATTTCGCTCCTTAAACACGATGAGCCGCGAACGGGAAGCACTTTTATGATAAATATTCGAACGAAGCGTTTCGTGACGCTGCACCAGAGTCTCGAAGCTCTTTTGCAGAGCCTCCAGGTTCAGTTCACCCCGGATGGTCATTCGTACTTGCTCATAGTACGCCTGTGATTCCGGCTCCATGACTGTATGAAAGAGCATCCCCTCCTGCAAAGGCGTTAAATTGGCCACTTTTTCGATTTCAAGCCTTTTACTCATCGGATTTCCCCCTCAATCGAATATTTATAGGCTTTCATAAAAATGCTTCATCTCTTCGAACTCTTCCAAATCCAGATCATCTGCCCCTACGTCTGTTGGTGTCAGTTCCTGACCGGACTGATCAAGGCAATGACGAATGGTATTCAACAGGTGTGTTTCGAAGCGGGAGAAAAGTTGTTTGACCGTGCGCTCTTCATATGCATTTCTGTCATAGGATATACGGATACTTAATTTTCCGTCCTCCAACCGGCTATCCATATAAAGAGCATAAGATGAACCATTAATCACATCCTTGGTACCTGGTCCAATTTCAGCTTGCAGCGGCGATATAGAAAAATAAACCGATTCCGGGTGTGGGGAGTCTATATAACGGAAACCAATTTCCGGATGACGAAAACGTTTAGAATCCGTTGGATTGCTGGCTTCGGTCAGATATCTCAATGCACCGTAGCCCAATCCGTGATTTGGAACCTGCCGAACCGTTTCCTTCACACGCTTAAGCAACAGCGCTATATCATCCGCAGATTTGATGTCCAGTACAACTGGATACACGGACGTAAACTGCCCTACCGTTCTGGAGATATCCAGCGAATTTGTTTCAGCCTGTTCTCGGCCAGGGTTCTCCACGTAGAGTGCAATCCGTTCTTGTCCTGACCATTCGGATACTGTTTGCCCCAGTACGGACAGCAGTACTTCCTCCGGCACGGTATTATAGGCATGATTGACCTGTGTCATCAGATGCTGGGTTTCGTCTGTTGATAATTGCAGGTGGAGCTGATGTGTTTGTCTCTCCGATCCAGAATCCGTAATGACTTCATGGTCTTTGGGAAGCGTTCTCCACTCTGACAACTCTATCTTGTTCCAATAGTCCTGCTCCTTGAGCAGCTCTTTACTATTCGCATAATGCTCAAGATGCTCTGCCCACGTTTGGTAAGCGTTCGTTTTGTCCGGTAAAACAATCGTTTCCCCATCCAGAGCTTGTCCGTAGCCTGTTGCCAGATCTTCGAGCAAAATATTCCATGAAATGGCGTCAGCCACTAGTGGGTCTACAGCAAGGAAAAGATGATCTCCGCTATCCAGACGGAAAAGCCCTGCCCGAACTCGTGGTCCTTCAAACAGCCGCAGGCTGCTTTGAATCCGTTGACATTCAGCTTCCATCTGGCTGCGTGCTTCGCTTTCCGTTCCCGTAAGCGACAGTACCTCCAGCGTGATTAGCTCCTCATGCAGTCCTTTGTGAGCTTGCGTAACCGACTCGTCAGCCTGTTGTAATAAGCCAAGGCGCAGAGCATCGTGGTGCTCTACGATTTTCTTCAATGCGGCTCGCAATGGCTGCTCGTCAAAGCCCGACTTTGCCAACAGCAGTACCGACATTGCGGCAGGAAGTGCCTCGGATGCTGGATGCCGTTCAAACCCATCGAGTAGGTGTCGTTGTATCGGTGTCAGTGGTACTTCTCCATCTATCGGACCTTGCTCTATCGGACGGGACAATGTTTCTGCATAGCCGCTCAGGATTTCAATGGACGGATGCTCCAGTACGTGTCGGATATCCAGTAAATACCCGTGGAGACGCATGCGTGCGATGACTTGAACTGCTTTAATCGAGTCGCCTCCGAGCAGAAAAAAGTTATCCTGAATGCCCACCTGATCGCGTCCCAAAACATCTTGCCATACGGCGGCCAAAGCTTCTTCCACATCATTTCGCGGCGCTACATAGGCCACATCCGGTCGGAATAGCTTTTCAGGCTCCGGCAATGCTTTTCGGTCGGTTTTTCCGTTCGGTGTCAACGGTATCCGATCCAGAAACACGAAGTAAGACGGAACCGAATAATACGGGAGCAACTTGGCGGCATGTTCATGAATGACCGTTAAGCTTGGTGTTTCTTCTGTATGCAATACAATGTAGGCACACAAGACGGATTCTTGCTCTTTGTTTTGATATACAGTGACGACAGCCTCTTGAATTGCAGAATGGCTCATCAAAGCATTTTCAACCTCACCCAGTTCGATCCGGAATCCACGTACTTTCACCTGATGGTCGATTCGGCCGATAAACTCCAGATTTCCATCTGCTTTCCAGCGAGCGAGGTCACCCGTTCTGTACATTCGTGTCCCTATTGAAAATGGATTATCCACAAATTTTTCTGCCGTCAAATCCTCGCGGTTCCAATAGCCACGGGCCAGCCCTTCCCCTGCAATGCATAGCTCGCCCGGTATACCGATTGGCTGTAATCTGTTCTGCGCATCCATGATATAAATGTGCGTATTCGCAATGGGGCGTCCAATGTCAATCTGATTGGCATCGGTAAGTTCCTGCACTGCCGACCAAACCGTCGTTTCCGTAGGTCCGTACATGTTATAAATACGGGGGCCGTTCAATTTCTGCATTGCCTCCAGCAGCCTGGGCGGAAGCGCTTCTCCCCCAACCATAATTTCCTGTACACCTTGCAGCACACGGGAGCCTTCTTCATGACTCAGCA
This sequence comes from Paenibacillus sp. S29, assembly GCF_049319765.1. Lineage (NCBI taxonomy): Bacteria > Bacillati > Bacillota > Bacilli > Caryophanales > Paenibacillaceae > Paenibacillus > Paenibacillus sp. S29. The sequence goes on from NZ_JBMOUI010000027.1 coordinate 13,744, forward strand.
GCATGTGCAGCCGAGATGGCGTCATTTGCAGCATGTCAATATGATGTGCAGTAATCAGCTCGCCAAGTGCCTGAGGATCGACCTGATAATGGCGGTCGCCTAACACGACGGTCATTCCGCCCAGCAGCGGCAGAATCGTTTCCAAAACGAAAATATCGAACGAAATGGTGGTTAGGGATAAAATCGTTTTGTTCGCTGCAAAGTCGATCACTTCACGCATTCCTGTAATAAAATTCAGCACCGAGCGATGCTGGAGCATAACTCCTTTCGGATTTCCGGTTGAGCCAGAAGTATAGATGACGTAAGCCAGATGCTCCGGCTGAGCAGTGGCTTCCAGATTGGTCCTTTCCCCTTGATATACTTCCTCATCTTCGATAAACAGGGTGTTGGCGCTGTAATGGTGTTCTCCTACCAGATCGCGACTGGTCAGGAGCACGGCAGCCTCACTGTCACTCAGCATATACTCAATACGGGCTGACGGATATTCAGGATCGATAGGCACATAAGCGCCACCCGCTTTTAGCACGGCGAGCAGACCGATAATCATTTCCGCCGAACGCTGCACCATCAGGCCGACTAGCTTATCGGGTCCTACACCATGCGCTTGAAGTATCCGTGCCAGTGAGTTAGCACGTTCGTTCAACTCCCGGTAGGTCAGACGCTGATTTCCGAACACCAATGCTATATGACCCGGCGTCTGTACGACCCGCTTTTCAAACTGCCCGTGAACTGTCTCATTGTGCGGGAAAGGTACGACGGTATGATTAAATTCGGTTAGCAGTAATTGCTTCTCTTCATCAGATACGATCATAATATCGGCCAACCGCACCCCGACATCCTGCGTCACCGTTTCCAAAATTCGCACAAAATGCTCTCCCAGCCGTCGGATGGTCTCCGGTTTAAACAGCTTTGTGCCATACTCCAAAGTGAAGGACAAACATTCTTTTTCCTCGGTCACATGCAATGAAAAATCCACCTTGGAGATACCCGCGTTGAATTCTTCCGGTTTAAAACGAATGCCTCCTGTTTCCAAAACATCTGTGCCGACATTTTGCAAACTGAACATCGTATCGAACACCGGGTTTCGACTTACGTCGCGCACCAGTTCCAGTTTGTCTACAAGCTCATCAAACGGGTATTCCTGATGCTCCAGTGCCAGCAGCGAGTTTTGCTTAACCTTCTGCAAAAAGGATTGGAACGTTAAAAAAGATCGCGGCTGATTGCGAAGAACCAGCGTATTGACGAACATGCCAATCATCGTTTGCGTATCCACATGCCGTCTTCCGGCAACAGGTGTACCCACGATAATGTCCTCTTGACCAGAATACTTGCCCAGCAGGACATTATAAGCCGCCAAAAGTACCATAAAGATCGTAGATTCGGTATCTTGGGCCAATTTGTAGAGTCTGTTAGTAAGTTTGGATTCCAAGGTGACGGTCAAGCTGTCACCTTCAAAGCTTTGTGTTTGTGGACGTGAAAAGTCCGTAGGTATATTCAGTATAGGAAGCTCGCCATTCAAGGTCTGGAGCCAATATGATTCATGCGCTTGCAATGCGTCGTCAGTGATCTGCTGCTTCTGCCAAGCAACAAAGTCTTTGTAATGAAGCTGAATGTTCGCAAGCTGTCTGCCCTGATACCGTTGAATGATTTCATCCAGCAGCACGGCCATGGAGAAACCATCGGACACGATGTGATGCATATCCACTAACAGTATGAAGCCACCTTCGATAAATTCGTACAGTTCGGCGCGGAATAAAGGAGCTGTTCCTAGGTGAAAAGGCTGAACAAACAAGGTCCGAGCCTGTTTTGCTTCTTCCTTGGAAATGCGGGTACACGGGATGTCGAATGGAATCGTGTCCCGAACTTTTTGTACCACTTCTCCGTCTTCCAGATCGAAATACGTCCGAAAGGATTCATGACGCAAAATAACTTCCCTAACGGCTTCAATGAAGCGGGGAACCTCCAGATCTCCCTCTATGAAAAGCTGACCTGATACATGATAGGCCTTTCCACCTCCCAACTGATCCAGCACGTACATTCTCTTTTGGGAAGAAGATACCGGATAGAAGGCTTGCGATTTCACAGATACAATCGGTTCGTAGGTCTTCTTTGTTCCACCCGCAATATATGTAGCCAGCTCTGCAATCGTTTGCAGCTCAAAAATGTGGCTAAGTGGAATGTGTACACCCAGTTCCTTATTGACTCTCGACAGAATGACCGTCGCTTTTAGTGAATCACCGCCCAGTTGAAAAAAGTTATCGTCATAGCTGATATCCGTTACATTCAGAACGTCCTTCCAAATGTTCACGAGTTGATCTTCTACGCCGTGGTTCTCAGAAGCGGTGTCTGTTTTAGTGAATATGCTTGCTTGTCCCGGCTCTGGCAAAGCCTGTAGATCAGGCTGACCATCCGGCAGAAGAGGAATATGATCCATAGGAATCCAAAAACGAGGCTGCGTATAATCTGGAAGAATTTCGATTACAGCCTTTTTCAGTGCGTCTTCTTCCCATGGCTTCGATGCGTTTGCGACCACATAGGCGGTTATATATGAGACTTTTCCAGCTTCGTCCGTTTGCGGTGTAATGACGCAGGACTCCAATTGGAAAGTTTGCAGTAGATGTTTCTCCAACTGCTCCAGATTAACCTGATGTCCGCGAATGTGGATAGTCCGATTCAAATTGCCAATATGCCGCAGCTTGCCATCGTTTTCCACGTAAGCCCATTCCCGGGTCGTTCCCAACAGACCTGCTACTGAGGCTTGATACACCTCCCCTGCTGTCCCAACAGGTGCCAAATGCTTGTAGACATCGAGGACGCAAAGATAGTTTCCGTTGGCATCGGTATTTGCTGCCCATGCAGCTCGAAGTTGTTCGTTCTCCGGCGCACGGAGTAAAGTCAGCGTAGAAACGCGAGCCCCTTCTTCCTCTACAATGGAATGCAGCAGATTCAGGAAATATCCTGACCAGGCTTCGATAATGTTTGGCTGAAAAAGATCCAAATTGTAGTCGAAATCAAGACGTAATTGTTTCTGCGCCTCTGTCACGTTCAAAAACAACTCGTATTTACTGAATGACACCTCATTCTCAACGAGTTCTGCTTCCAGTCCATGGAATTGAAAACGCGGAATCGGTCGATCCATATTGAATACAGCGTTAATGACAGGCAAATGCCTCAGCCCCAGCTCAGCGAGTCCGGCAAAGCTGTACTTTTGAAAGCTGTCCAGTTCATTCATGCGCTTTTTGACCGTTTGGACATGCTCCGTAAAAGTAGCATCAGGACGCACTTCGCTGATCATCGGAAGCAAGTTGACACAGTTGCCGATCAGAGAGAAGGCGTCCATATGGGATTGTCCTGCGGTGGGAACCCCCACCGTTACTTCCTGCTGCCCTGTCAGCCGATGTAGAAAAATCTGAAAGGCGGATAGCAGCGTTATAAAAAGACTGCTGCCTAGCTTTATGCTGGCGGATCTCAATTGTTTAACGAGCTTCGCTTCGAGCATTATGGTATGTCTGCTTCCTCTGGAAGACGGAATTTGTATTCCCCTTACCGGAGATGGCAGATGGAGGACAGGCTGCTGCTTTTCTTGCACTGCTGACCAAAAAGCAAGGGCCTCTTTTTTCCCTGCTTTCAATTGATCCTGCTGCCAAACAACGTAATTCCGAAAAGGTACTGGATCGGGAAGGTTGTAGTCAGCATGTCGAACAAGCGCAGAATAGATGTGTTCCAGTTCCTGAATGAATACACTGATTGACCAGCCATCCGCGATAAAATGATGAAACGTAAAAACACCCAGATGCTCTTCATCCGATATTTTCAGCAGATGAATTCGGAATAATGGCTTGCCTGGCGTCATCGCAAATGGAGTTTCACTGTCCTTGATCATCCATGCCCGGATATGTTGTTCCTGTTCATCTGGGCGATAACTGGTAAAATCATGAAGCGGGATTTCCGCTTTCATCACAGGAGCGAACACCTGAGTTTCCCCATCGCCGCTCATAAAGATATGTAAGGCTTCATGACGATTTACAATGGTCTGGACAGCTTGGTTGAACGCCTGCTGCTGAAGTGGACCACGAAACCGCAACAAGGCGGTTTCGTGTAAAGATTGAGAGTCACTTCGATCTGAAACAGAAGCGAACCAAAGCTGCTTTTGCTCTGGAGTTAACGCAATAATAGTTTCTGCTGCTTCAGCCTCTGGAGGTACAGTTACAGGTACAGGTTGCTTTCCCGGCCCCGGGCCGTTTCCATTCGGGGGCGGGTCCGGTAAAAATCCCCCTTTACGCAGCTCGTTCACGCTATCCTTGACCGCTTCTACGATTCGCGCAATATCTTCCTCGGTATGGGCCGTGGACAAGAAGCAGTTTCGTCCCTCCCAGATATAGATTCCTTTGTCCAGCATGTGATAGAAGAACAACTCCAGATCGCCTTTGAGCACGAAGCGGAATAGGGAGCCAAAGTGAACGACCTTCATAGGTACGCGTTCGTCAGTGAAATAGCTGTTCAACTCCGCTGCTAACGCCAAGGTGCGGCTGTTCAAGCGATTTTGCAGTTGCTCGCCATGCTTCTCCAAATGATCCAGCACCGCTAAGGATGCAGCCATTGCCAACGGATGATGGCAGAAGGTTCCTGCCACAAAGGTTCGCTGCTGCTCATGCTGCGGATAGGAATCGTCCCCGAAGCTCCACGTGCCTCCGTCGATTCCGTTCATAAAGGCGGCCTTTCCGGCTACGATGCCGATGGGTAGCCCGCCGCCAATGATTTTACCGTAGGTCACGAGGTCGGCTTGTACCCCAAACCACGCTTGGGCTCCTCCGGGCTGAATCCGGAAGCCTGTGATGACTTCATCAAAAATGAAGGCAGTACCCGACTGCTCCGTTATCTGGCGAATTTCCTGCAAAAAGGCTTTAGGCTGAAAATCTGGTCGGCGGCTTTGTACCGGCTCCACTATAACCGCGGCCAGTTCATGCGCATGGGTGCGGATATAATCCAGAGAATCGTCCGCCCCATACTGAAGCACGACGACATCGTCCACCATATGCTGCAAGATACCTGGAGCTAGAGGTGTCGAATGCTCCTTGTCATCACCCGCGCTCCCCAGTGCCAGCACCCCGTCGAATGTACCGTGATACGAGCCAGCAAAAATGACGACTTTAGCTCGTCCAGTGGCAGCACGTGCCAAACGGAGCGCGACCATGACGGCTTCCGTGCCGGAATTATACAGGGCAATCCGTTCCACACCGGTCATCTTGCATATTCGCTCGGCGACTTGCCCAGCCATGTTGGACATGGGGCCAATACACATGCCGTTCTTCAGTTCTTTCTCAATTTTTTCACGAATAAAGGCTGGATTATGTCCAAACAGATTTACACCAAAGCCCATCGTCAAGTCGACATATTCATTGCCATCCAGATCCCAAATTTTTGAACCGTCTGCACGCTGGGATACAATTTGATACACCATTTCCTTCAAAACAGGCCGGAAACCAGCCACATTGCGGTTATTGGCGTATACGGAGCGATACTGCTGGGTGTACTGTTTGGTGCTACGCGTACGGGCCGTGTAGCGTTCAATCAGTTCTTGCAGGTGTTGTTCCTGACGGAGCGAAAGCAATTCACGTGCTTTAACATCCAGCTTTTTATAAGGTGTATACGGCTTGGCTTCATTGCCTGTCTTCTTGAAAACAGCCTTTACGGATGGTGCTGGTGCTAATGCAGCCGCGACTTTCTGCTTGGATTCGGTACGGATGATCTGCGCACTTTCACTACTTGCCGATAGCAAAACGCCCGTTTCCGGGTTAAATGGCTCGGAAGCTATTACGGATGCAGATGGCTGATGCCGGAGAACATCGAGCTGCTGTGACATCAGATGTAGCTGTTGCTCCAAAATTCGCTCTACAGCCGCAGGAGCTGTAGCGATTGGAAAGCTTTGAGCCCGTGTTTGCCCAGCCGTGTCTATGGCATAAACGGATGCCGCAGCCGGAACAGCGGATTCATGAGACGGTTGGGTTAACGGGAAAGCTGCATGATCAACCTGATTCAGAGTTGTTTCTGGACGATTTTCCACAGATTGAACCGGGGTTTCAGCAGAAGTGAAAGTGCTCACCCGCTCAGCTACGTAGCTGGCCAACAGCTCCAGCGTGGTCAACGATTCGAAAAATTCGTTCATTGGAACGTCCAGTCCGAAGGTATCCTTGATACTGTGGCGAACCTGGGACAAATTAATGGAATCTAGCCCAAGCTCCAGAAAATGTGTTTGTGGCTCCAGTTCCTCCAGACTGAGTTGAGACACGTTACCGATCATTTTCGCTAACTTTTGAAGAATAGATGATTTGTGCTGATCGATAGCAGATGCTGGCGCTGAATACTCGTTCCCCATCATTCCAGACTCCTTTACTGTTGAGTTTTCATGAACTGGCGCCTTCTGTTCCGCTCGAACCTGTTCAGGCACGTTAATCCAGCATCTTTTCCGTTCGAATGGATACGTAGGCAGAGAAACCTTTTTATAACGCTTACCTGCATAGAGGGCGTTCCAATCGATCTGCGCTCCTTGCACGTACTTGGCAGCAAGCTGCTCGAGGGATTGGAGCGTGTTCAAGCTTCCAGTGACCGTCTCTACGCTGCCTATGCTATCCGCTATTCCGGTGTATACACCTTCGACAACTCTGCCTTGTTCATGCAACTGAAGCACCTTCGCTTTTAACGCATCCGCTCCTGCGGCAGTCACAGCAATCCGATGATTCAGATGGCTTCTGCCTGTGTTAGCCGTATAGCACACATCCTGCATCACGAGCTCTTCTGCGCGTCCGAACCGTTCTGCGTACCGTCCGACCAACTGGCGCAAAGCGGATTCACTTCGCGCCGACAGGGTCAACAGCAGCGGTGATGATTTATTGTTGCTGCCCGTTGAGCTTGGATCTGATTCCGTCTTCGCTATATATTCCTCCAGCACCACATGGCAGTTTGTCCCGCTGAATCCAAAGGAACTCAGTCCGCTTCTTCTCGGGAAACCGTTCGACTTCCATTCCCGTAGCTTCGTATTGGCATATACCGGGGATTCCTCAAAATGGATCTTCTGGTTTGGTGTGCGAAAATGAACGAGCGGCGCAATCTGTTGGTGCTTCATGGACAATACGGATTTGATCAAGCCCGCAATCCCAGCGGCTTCGTATAAATGACCGATATTCGTTTTGACCGTGCTGATGGCCACAAACTGCTTACGCTGTGTATGCTTGCGGAAAGCCTTGGTAATGCCGTCAATCTCAACCGGATCGCCCAGCTTGGTTCCGGTGCCATGTGCTTCGATACAACTTATCGTTTCAGGATCAATCCGTGCATCGCGCCACGCCTGCGAAATCACTTCTGCCTGAGCCAGCGCATTCGGCGCGGAAATACCAATCGTGCTACCGTCCTGATTAATGGCACTTCCCTTGATCACGGCTAAAATGTTGTCACCGTCTTGTTCCGCTTTGCGCAGCGGCTTCAGTAAAACGGCTCCAACTCCTTCACCCCAGCCCGTTCCGTCCGACTGGTCGTCGAAGGCGCGTGCTCGATCATCGGAGGATTCCATGCCAATGCCCGCTTTCAGCGGCAGTAAAATCGTCTTCACTCCACCTGCCAAGGCCATGTCGCAGTCTCCGCTAAGGATGGACTTGCAGGCCAAATGCACTGCCACGAGTGATGAAGAGCATGCTGTATCAATTGTTAGCGCCGGACCTTTTAGATCGAGCAAATATGCAATCCTGCTGGAAATAATGGATGATAAATTACCAATGGCAAAGTTCGGCAGCGCGCCCGGTTCCACCTCAGACAACAAACGCTCGTATTCGAAGCTGGTTTTGGAGAAGCCGACATACACGCCGACCTTTTGGCCTGCCAGTTGCTTACCCCCATACCCCGCATCCTCAATCGTGCTCCAGGCTGTTTGTAGAAATAACCGTTGATTCGGGTCCATGAGTGAGGCTTCCCGTGGAGTCAGCTTAAAGAAGGAATAATCGAATTTGTCTACTTCATCCAGATAGCCGCCTTCTGCAATTTGTATATTTCGTCCTTCCGTATTCAGACGGGAAATGAAATCTTCGGCATCTTTTCTTCTTTCGTCGCTGTACGGGCCGATATTGTCAGCCCCTGATGCCACATTCGCCCAAAACTGCTCTAATGTTTCCGCTTGAGGAAACTTGCCTGACATGCCGATGATGGCGATATCCCGGACATTTGCTTCCTCCTTGGCCTCGGACTGTGCTGTTGCAGCCGGGTCGCTGCTCATGCCCTGACTAGAGATATATGCAGCAAGCTTGGCGATGGTCGGATAGGAAAAGAAGTCCGTCACCTCAATATGAATCCCTAATTGATCCTCCAACAGGTCCACAATTTGAACGAGCTGCAAGGAAGTCACTCCGATATCAAAGTAGCTATCGTCCGTCCCGATCGACTTTACATTTAAAATATCCTGGCAGATTCCAATCAGCTTCTGTTCTATCTCTCCTTGAGGTAAGACTACACGCTCAGCTGCTTGCATGACTCGAGTAGCCTCGGCCATTGCTGTCAATATTTCATCAAATTCGCCCTGCTCATAACTCTGGGCTAATTTGAAGCGCTGAACCTTTCCACTAGTTGTTTTAGGAATACGCCGGATCGGAACCACATCCTGAATATGCCAACCTCCCCGGTAATTTAGATGACTTTTCAGCTTTTGGACAAGCGGTACAAAATGCTCTATCTTTTTCGTGTGCATCACAAAGGCAATAATACGATCCTGCCTCATTTGCGTATCATGTACACCGCAGACGGCTACTTTTCCGAGATCCACACCATCCAGTTCCTCGGCAATCCTCTCGATGTCATGCGGGTAGACATTCTGTCCGTTCACGAAAATGATATCCTTGGCTCTACCAGTAATAGTCAGGCGACCGTTCCGCATAAACCCTAAATCGCCGGTGATAAGCCAGCCATCCTCTGTTTTGACCTTCGCGGTAGCCCCTGGATTGTTATAGTATCCGGATGCCACATTTTTGCCGCGGATCTGTGTGTGTCCAATCACCCCATCTTCGAGCACCTGATTTTGTTCATCGCAAATGCGGACAGAGGTACTAGCCAGCGGATACCCCAAATCTACAAAAGTAAGACACCGCTTGTCGGACTTGTCCACTTCTTCTATAGGTTCACCTACGTGTAACTGCTGCCGATTCAAATGAATGGGGATAAAGGTGTTTTTGTCCAGAGGTGGAGAGGAAACGCCCACGCTCGCCTCTGCCAATCCGTAGACAGGCAACATCGTATTTTTATTCAAACCGTGAACACTCATTGCATCCATAAACACATGACAAAGCTCCACAGATACGGGCTCCGCTCCATTTAAGATCATACGGACACTCGACAAATCCCAGTTAGCTGCTGTTTCTGGTTTATACTGATCGAGAAAAAATTTATATCCAAAATTGGGAGAGCATATTTGAGTCACCTTATGCTCCGATACTTTTTTTAGCCATAAAGACGGGCGTCTGATAAAAAGTGCCGTTGGCATAATCAACTGCTTGGCATTAGCGATCACACAGGTTAAATGAAATGCGATCAATCCCAGGTCATGCGTAAGCGGCATCCAGCCCAAATAAGCATCCTTGGAGCTCATGCCCGTTTGATTTGCGATATCCCGAATATTGTAAACCAAATTTTCATGCGTCAGCATGACTCCTTTGGGATCACCTGTAGAACCTGAGGAAAATTGGATAAAAGCTAAATCCTCCGGTTTGGGTATATGGACAACACCTTTACTCTGATTGGAATAATCGAATATATGGCTTGAAAAAGTCGCTTTTTTAACAGGCTCAAAGGAATTCAGCAGTTCGTGCTGGTGCGAGTATTTTTCTAACTGTTCCAATACCTTGTCATCTGCAATCATATAAGGGCGGGAAAGTGTATTCCAGATTTTAAGCAATTTCATTTTATGCTCATCATTATTCCCTATGCTTACAGGAACAGGAACGATTCCACCAAGTAGGCAACCCCAAAATACATTCACAAAGGTATGATTGTCGTCGATCTGCATGATGAGCTCATCGCCAGGTTGTATCCCTTTTTCCTGTAATTCATAAAGTACCTGTAATGCTTGCTCCAGAAGTTTACAGTAGGATACGTATTCCTCTTGTTTATCACCAGAAATAAAGGTGATTCCGTTCTCATCCCGGCTTGCACGGTCTTGAATGATTTCAATTAAAGTTTGAAACTGTTCCATCCTGATCCCTCCTCAATTGCTCTAGCATTACTTTCTGCTCTCCTTCGGAGACCTGTTTGGTTTGCAACACCAGGCGAATACACTCCAAAATCTCCTGTCTTTGCTCAAAAGCAGGAGGTGAACCGCTCCCTGATTCAGAGCTTCGAAGTAATTCTTCCAGTCTTCGAACAGGTAAAATAACACCCTTTCGATAATCATCTTCATTCCAATTGGCATTGGGGGTAGATACCGCCAGTGAAAGGGAACGAGCAACCCAATCACGGATTGAGAAGCGGCGTTCCAGTTCAACGCGATCCAAGTCTCTATCCACGGACAGAAATTCAATGGTAGTGTTTATTTCCTTCGCCAAATTTTTCAGCACCGTTCGTGGACCTAACTCGATGCCTTGTTTCACGCCACGATTCGCCATATACTGCATGGTTTGAATCCAGCGAACCGGGTGAGTCATTTGCAAAATCAATCCTTGACGGATGCTGTCAACATCGGGGTATGGCAGAGCGGTCACATTGGAGATCACACGCCACTTCGCCTCATTTAAAGTGTATTTTTGCAGCTCTGTGGTCAGTCTATCCGCAGCATGCTGCATCAGCGGACTATGAAAAGGGCCGCTGACCTGCAAGCGGGTAATTTGGAACCCGCGTTGCTCTAATTGTCCCGCCACGGCAGCAACAGAGGCATGATGACCAGAAACGACGTA
>NZ_JBMOUI010000028.1:0-21990 GCF_049319765.1 Paenibacillus sp. S29
CACGACCGTTAAGCCCTCCAGCGCCGATGGTACTTGGACCGCAGGGTCCTGGGAGAGTAGGACGTCGCCAAGCAAAAAGTAAAAGAGACCAAGATCTTCTGAAGATCTTGGTCTCTTTTTTGCGTTATAAAGCACTGGAATTTTATTTAAAGTGAGGTTGTTATAAGTTCAACTGGATAAGTGGATATTAACTAATAAATAAGAAGACGGTTTTAAAATAATTTAGTACCAGGTATTAGTATCTGGTGTTATAATATGAATAAGGATTACAAAGGAGAGTGATCAGATTGTTGAATTCAAAAGCTAAGCTTACGGCCTTTGGCACTTATGTACCTGAACGGATTTTGACGAACGCTGACTTGGAGAAGCTTGTGGATACGAGTAACGAGTGGATTGTACAGAGAACGGGTATGCATGAAAGACGCATTGCGGCTGAAGATCAATATGTATCTGATTTATGTATACAAGCTATTACTCGTATGATTAACCTGTATGACGTAAATATAAACGATGTTGAGATGATCATTGTAGCGACGAGTACACCTGATTACTACTTTCCAAGCACGGCTTCACGTATTCAGGCTCATTTTGATATTCCAAACACAGGGTCAATAGATGTTAGTGCAGCATGTGCAGGTTTTTCCTATGGACTTCATTTGGCAAATGGCCTTATTACGAGTGGTCTGCATCGTAAGGTGCTGGTAGTAGGAGCCGAAACGTTGTCCAAAATTACAGATTATACGGATCGGACGACGTGCATACTTTTTGGAGATGGTGCAGGAGTTGCACTTGTTGAATATGACGAGGATGAAGGAGCATTTTTAACTTCAGATATAGGTACCTATGGGCAAGGGGGAGCACATCTTTACCGTGTGGGATTATCTGATCATTTGGATGGAGAGAAGCTGCAAGACCATGGATTTATTGCTCAAAATGGACGAGAGGTTTATAAATGGGCTGTTCGCTCTGTCCCAACGGGAATCGAACGATTATTGGATAAGGCAAATATGAAGAAGGCGGATCTTGATTGGTTTGTACCTCATAGCGCTAATTTGAGAATGATCGAGTCCATATGTGAAAGAAGTACAGTACCTTTGGAAAAAACGCTGACAAGCGTAGAATTGTATGGTAATACATCTGCGGCATCCATCCCGTTGGCTTTGCAGTGTGGTTTGGATGATGGGCGTTTACGGTATGGACAACATGTGTTGTTATATGGATTTGGGGGAGGCCTCACCTATGCGGGTCTGCTATTAAAATGGAGTGTGCCTGATTTGTAAGTTATTCTAACCCATGTAGAAGCAATAGCACTAGTATGTACGATCATGTTAATTAAGAGCCGTTGGCATTAGAATTTATCGTAAGTTGGCAGGATGGTATAATTAACACTATGAGAGAAAGGAGCGTAACATGAAGGTACTGGTATTGGCAGAAAAACCGTCCGTGGCCAGAGAGATTGCACGTGTGATGGGTAGCCGCGAGAAGCATAAAAGTTATATAGAAGGACCCCAGTACGTGGTGACGTGGGCACTGGGACATTTGGTCGGCTTAGCAGAGCCAGAGGATTACGATTCTAAGTATGCGACCTGGAATTTGGAGGACCTGCCTATTCTTCCGAAGAGTTCAAAGTTAAAGGTGCTGCGCGAAAGTAATCATCAGTTCAAAGCTGTGCAGCAGCTCATGAAGCGGCAGGACATTGGAGAGCTTATCGTGGCAACAGATGCTGCCCGCGAAGGAGAATTGTTGGCACGCTGGATCATCCAAATGGCAAACTGGAAAAAGCCCTTCCGGCGCTTATGGATCTCCTCGCAGACGGACAAGGCGATTAAGGCAGGTTTCGCAAAGCTATTGCCTGGTCAGCAGTTTGATCGTTTATATGAATCGGCTCGCTGTAGAGCTGAAGCAGACTGGATGATTGGTCTCAATGTAACTCGCGCGTTGACTTGTCGTTATAACGCCCAACTTTCGGCTGGAAGAGTGCAGACACCAACACTGGGGATGATTATGGAGCGTGAGAAGGAAATTACCGAATTCCGTTCTCAGGAATATGATACTCTGACGGCGGATTTTGGCGATTTTCAGGCAACTTGGCGGGCAGAAAGCGGGGATTCACGCATGTTTGACCGCACTCAAGCAGAGGCTTTGCGCCGTAGACTTGAGGGGGCCAAAGGCACAGTTGCCAGTGTTAAAAAGAGCGAAAAGAACGAGCCTCACCCGCTAGCGTATGATTTAACGGAGCTGCAAAGAGATGCTAATCAGCGCTATAACTTTTCGGCTAAACAGACATCTAATCTGCTTCAGCGTCTGTATGAGCAGCATAAGCTGGTGACCTATCCACGTACAGATAGCCGTTATCTGACATCCGATATGGTGGATACACTTAAGGAAAGGCTCAGTAGTGTAGCAGTAGGTCCGTATGCTTCCTTGGCACGTCCGCTATTGCGTAACAACTTACCAATCACAAAGCGAATTGTGGATGACAGTAAAGTCACGGATCATCATGCGATTATTCCTACTGAGCAGACATTATTGCTTAATCAGTTGAGCCCTGAGGAACGGAAGCTGTATGATCTGATTGCACGACGTTTTATCAGTCTATTCTATCCACCTGCACGTTATGATGCTGTAGCCGTATCAGTAACGGTGGAGCAGGAGACGTTTCAGGTAAAAGGCACAACGGTAAAAGATAGCGGATGGCGTGCTGTATATGACGCGAACCATTATGATATGGATGATGAAGAAGCAGAGGATCGGGAAAACAATGGACGAGGCGTTATTTTACCTGAGCTGCAAAAAGGAGATTCCGTCCGGTTACAGCGTTGCCTTGTACGAGCTGGGCGAACGATGCCGCCGAAGCGGTATACAGAAGCAGCCCTGCTCGCTCAGATGGAAAAGCATGGACTGGGTACTCCTGCTACCCGTGCAGATCTGATTGAGAAGCTTGTCAGCTCGGATACGATTGAGCGTCAGGGGAACGTGATGCATCCAACCGGGAAAGGTAAGCAATTGATTGAACTGGCGGCTCCACAGCTTCGAACGCCCGAATTGACGGCACGTTGGGAAGCGGAGCTGGAACGGATTGCTCGTGGTCAAGGACAACCGGAACCGTTTTTGAATTCTATTCGTGCTATGGCGAAAGAGCTGGTTTCCACTGTGAAAAATAGCAGTGCGGAGTACAAGCCCCATAATGTGACGAATAGTCATTGCCCAGATTGTGGTACAAAGCTATTGGAGAAGAAGGGCAAGAAAGGCAAGTTCCTTGTATGTCCAAGTGCGGATTGCGGTTACCGTCGTTCAGGGGAAAAACGTTTGTCCAATCGACGTTGCCCGCAGTGTCATAAGAAAATGGAAATGAAAGAGGGCAAAGCAGGATTGTATGTAAGATGCCTGCCCTGTGGCATTACCGAGACGTTGGATAAGGACAAGCAGCGGGTAAACAAACGGGAACAGCAAAAGCTAGTAAGACAATTTGAAAAGCAGGAATCTTTTGGCTCCAGTTTGGGTGATTTGCTTAAAGCAGCGATGGAACAAAAGCAGGGCAAATAGCAGGGCAAATAACGGATGACCAAAAGTGCTACAGTCACATAATCAGCAGGTATACGTCGGTATAAAAACGATCACTCCTTGGCATGGTAAGCCGAGGAGGTGAGTATTTATGCCCAAACATAAACCGCTTAAAATCAATAATCAGCAAAATAAATCAAGCATACTGGAGGAGGAAATTGCAGCTCATCCAGAGAAGCAAGCGAAATATCCTCCAAGCTTGAATGGGATTCCCAAACAGCAGTCTTGATGCTGCGTGGGAGGGACAACGAATTACTGTATAGAACCAAGACGATTGATCGTCAGATGAAGTAGTTACTATGCTAGACCTGTCTCGCAAAAAAAAGAAGCAGCAGTTACGGTGGTTAACCGTAATCGCTGCTTCTTTTTCATAATAGAATGTTGATTTATTTGATTTGAGATAACTACTTTTAGTATTCATTAAAAAAAGATTGAATTTGGTTAACATCGTGTGTTTGGGTCAAAGCAAGCATGAGCAAAATCCGTGCTTTTTGCGGATTAAGCGAATCGGTCGATACAAAGTTCGATGCCGCGTCTTTTGTTGACGGGGACACCACTCCACTTCCCACGCGGCTGGAGCGGGCAATGATCACTCCTTTTTTACCAGCGGCCTCTGCGCCTTCTGAGGAGGTCTTGGACAAGGAGCCATTACCGGAACCAGCTACGACAATACCCTTGGCACCAGCTGCTACGGCTGCATCATA
This sequence comes from Paenibacillus sp. S29, assembly GCF_049319765.1. Lineage (NCBI taxonomy): Bacteria > Bacillati > Bacillota > Bacilli > Caryophanales > Paenibacillaceae > Paenibacillus > Paenibacillus sp. S29. The sequence goes on from NZ_JBMOUI010000028.1 coordinate 4,269, forward strand.
CAGATAGCGACCATTGTTTTGATATTCGTATAAAATATCTACTTGTGGCAGTTGAGTCAGGTTAGAGATGTCGAATACAGAAGAAGTCGTATGCTTGTGTGTGGATTTGTTGTAGTAGTACACTTGATCGCCCACAACAGCTCCAAGGTATCCCTGCTCCACAGACTTGAACGTATCGACTGCTGTTGTGTTCGTTTTGGTGATGTATCTTGCTGCACCGATACGGTCGTTCAACAGGACGAGTATACCCTGACCTTTAGAGGCCGAAGCCCCAGCGACTTTCACTGCATTATAAAGGTTGAAGGGACCATCAGCACTGATGGCAGTAGCTGGACGCATAGAGCCAACGACAACTACTGGCTTATCGCTTTTGATAACAAGATTGAGGAAATAAGCTGTTTCTTCTAATGTATCTGTACCATGTGTAATGACAATGCCATCTACATCGTCTCTGACAAGCAGTTCATTGGTGCGTTTGGCAAGTTTTAAGAGGATCTCATTATTAACGTCGGGGCTACCTACATTAACAACTTGCTCACCACTGACATTTGCAATACTTTTCATCTCAGGAACGGCATTGATCAGAGTTTCCACACCCAACGCGCCTGCTTTGTAGCCAGTTGTATCCGTATTGACGGAAGATGATCCTGCGATGGTCCCTCCTGTGGCAAGTATTTTAATATTGGGTAAATGATTGGTTTGAGGATTTTCGGATTTGTCCGACGTAGTAGTGGTAGAAGCAGGTGCAGTTGTGCTGGTTGTAGCTGCTGCCGCAGCCGCAGCGTTGGCGGTAAATCCACCACTCCATAAGGTACTACCGAGAATAAAGCTAGCCAACAGGGGAATCATCGTCATTTTTTTCATGTTAGTCATATAAAGCTCCTCTCCAATCTTAAACCTCAAATATAAATGATAGATTAACTGACAAATATTTTGTCGAATTACGTTAATATCACGAATTATAGAGTGTAAAATTGTTTTTAGTCAACACTTATGTTAGTAAATATGACTTTAGAACTTATTTATTATAAATGTAATCGATTTCAAAAAGATATTTGCAAAACAAAACAACAAGCAGAAATCTCATAAGGAGTCTGCTTGCTGTTATTGTGGAAGTTAAACAATAGAGTTTACCCCGTAATCAATTCGCATAAAAGGCTGCAGGGTTAAGTTGATACTTTAGGTTAATAACGCGGCTATACAGCTTAATGCAGATTCCTTGGTCAAGGATTATTAGAATGCTGTTTTGTCGGCAAGCTGGCGCTGGGAGTTCCTTTTCCTCGTTTACGGTTGCGTTCTGCCTTTTTTGCATTTTCTCGCAGCTTTTCAACGTATTCATGGGTGCTTTCCATGGCAGTTCCTCCTTTAAGACGAAATAGATGCACTCGGGGATCGCCCTTATGCCACCTTACTATTTCCGCAAAAGCGCTATCCAAGTCAGAAGAGGCGTTGTTTCTGTAAAAGGGGTGGGGTTATAATGAGGGGGAGAGCGCTATATAAGGCCTAATACCTGAACTTGGTACGGTGTGCAAAAGGAGGAGAGACATTGCAGACAGGCTTGTTGGTATGGCTGCTGTTTATCAATGCAGTAGGCTATCTGGTAATGTCGGAGGATAAAAAGAGAGCACGTAAACATCGCGATCGTGTACCTGAGCGGACGTTGTTTTTCCTGGCCCTGATCGGGGGAGCATTAGGCGTTCTAATTGCCATGTACCGTAAACGCCATAAAACACGGCATATGAGCTTCAGACTAGGTATTCCTGCGTTGCTATTCATGAACGCATTGCTGTATGGGTATTTTTTACGGTAAAGGGGAGGAGTTTAGGTTCTCATAGGGAAGTTTAATGATGAGTGAGAAGACTATTCCAGCCATCCAGTGATGTCATGGAATGGACAACAACAGGAATACATATTTCAGGCTTTGAATCAATAAACTGAATGAGGAAGAGGTGCATATTATGATATTTTCAAAAGTATTGCTTGCTTATGACGGTTCGGATGCATCCAACAAGGCTTTGTTAAAGGCGGCTGAATTGGTCAAGGCATCACCGTCCTCGAAGCTTGAGGTGGTAACGGCATTCGATTTTCCTCGGATCTTTATGGGCGAAGGTTTGGCTCCAATTCCGGCTTCAATAAATAAAGAATATTACGATTTGGCCGAACAAACTACGGATGAAGTTAAAAAACGACTTGCTGAGCAGGGTGTAGATGCCAAGGTGGAACTGATTCAAGGTTCTCCAGCCGAAGTCATTTTGGATTATGCCAATGAGAATGGCTTCGATGCGATCGTGATCGGTAGCCGAGGTTTAGGTGGTATCCGTGAATTTGTATTGGGTAGCGTAAGTCACAATGTGGTGCAGCATGCGCGTATTCCTGTGCTGGTCGTAAAATAACTGAATAAAAAAGTAAAAGTCGGTTTACTGCCTGTATAGGGAGTGCCGACTTTTATTTTTTTTCAGAGGGATGCGTTGCGGTCGCTGTTATCAGGGGAGGGGAGCGATAGCTAAATATAATACAATAGTCCTGACCTGTGGGTATATAAGGGTACTGATTTCACTAAACACGAACATTCTATTGTATGATTATTCTAATGTTCGTTTTCAAGTTGACATAAGGTGTAGGGAATTGTTAAACTAGGAAGTGTATTGTCGATAAAAAATGAACTTAAGGTACAATTTAATAAGGTACACATGTTTGAGCCGAAACAAACCACGATCATACTTGTAAAGAATATCGATTGGGATGGAATAGGCACAATGCTAACTCGTATAATGCCGGGGATATGGCCCGGAAGTTTCTACCTGGAAACCTTAAATTTCCGGACTACGGGAGACATACGGCTGAAGCCGCATTGGATGCGGTGGAAGAGGCTTGCTTTTGGCATGCCTTTAAGAAGCTCTGTCGTTTGTTTTTTCGTAGTCCGGTGTCTTGAAAATAACGTTATTTTCGAGTGCCGGATTTTTGGCGCTTATTGATAAACAGGGAGTGAAGGACATGTCAGTGCAGGTCGCTGTCATTATGGGCAGCACATCAGACTGGGACACCATGCAGCATGCATGTGCTGTGCTGGACGAGCTTGAAATCGGATATGAGAAAAAAGTAGTTTCAGCCCATCGTACACCGGATTTAATGTTTCGTTTTGCAGAAGAGGCCGCTGGGCGTGGACTAAAGGTCATTATTGCTGGAGCGGGTGGGGCTGCGCATCTGCCAGGAATGGTGGCTGCGAAGACAGCATTGCCGGTCATTGGTGTGCCTGTTCAGTCGAAGGCTCTGAACGGTCTGGACTCCCTGCTCTCCATTGTGCAGATGCCGGGTGGTATTCCGGTTGCCACTGTGGCAATTGGTAAGGCAGGCGCTACAAATGCAGGGCTGCTGGCAGCACAAATATTAGGCGCTTTTGACGAAAAGATAAGCCAGCGGGTTTTGGCGAGACGCGACCGTATTCGTGATGAGGTGCTGGAAGGCAGTGACTCGCTATGAATGGGGCATGTGAATCCGCAGGCCGTATCCGACCTCCTGGTACAACGATTGGACTTTTAGGAGGCGGGCAATTAGGAAGAATGCTTGTACTGGCCGGAACCAATCTAGGATATCGCTTTGTGACACTGGACCCTGCACCGGATAGCCCTTGTGGACAGGTGTCAGAACAAATCCGTGCTGCCTATGATGATGAGCATGCGGCCAGAGAGCTGGCTGAGCGGTGCGATGTGATCACGTATGAGTTTGAAAATGTGGACGCAGGTGTGGCTGCGCTTTTGGAACAGGAATCCAGCGTACCGCAAGGCAGTAGTCTTTTGTACACAACACAGCATCGTCTGAGAGAAAAGCGTTCTATTGAAGCTGCTGGTGTCCCTGTCGCTCCGTATCGTGAAATCAGTAGTTCTGCGGATATGGTGCAAGCGGTAGCTGAACTGGGTGTACCGTGTGTGCTTAAGACAGCAGTCGGTGGTTATGATGGCAAGGGACAAGTGGTCATTCGCCAACCGGAGCAAGCCACGGCTGCCTACGAACAACTGGCAGGAGGCGGTGCGGAACTGGTATTGGAACAGTTCATCCGTTTTCGCTGCGAAATCTCGGTGATTGTAGCTCGCAGTACGAACGGTGAAGCCAAAGCCTTTCCACCTGCCGAAAACATTCACGTGAACAATATTTTGCACACGTCAATTGTGCCTGCACGTGTGCCAGAGCCTGTCCAGGAGGAAGCACGCAAGTTGGCGCTGGCTGTGGCAGAGTCGCTGGGTGCGGTGGGACTGCTCGCTGTAGAGATGTTTGTCACCGAAGACGGACAATTGTACGTTAATGAGTTAGCACCACGACCGCATAACTCCGGTCATTACACGATGGAGGGGTGCGCGACGTCGCAATTCGAGCAGCACATACGTGCGATTTGCGGTTTACCCTTGGGCAGCACGAAGCTGCTGACTTCCGTCGTGATGGTCAATGTGCTAGGTGAGCATTTGGAGGATGTGGTTCGGCGGTTTGCGCAATCGGATGTTGAAGCTGAAAGATTGGATGTTGTACCCAAGCTGCATTTGTATGGAAAAAGTGAAGCCAAGCCAGGCCGAAAGATGGGACATATTAATCTATTGTGCCAGGATGCGGAACAAGCGCTGGAATGGATTGAACAAACCAATATTTGGGGGAATAAATAGTCATGATCGAACGCTATAGCAGACCGGAAATGAGAGCGATTTGGACGGAAGAAAATAAATTTAAAGCGTGGCTGGAAGTAGAGCTGTGTGCCTGTGAAGCTTGGGCGGAATTAGGGGTTATTCCAAAAGAGGATACTGTGGCTCTGCGTAAGAATGCAAGTTTTGATATTGAACGGATCTATGAAATTGAGCAGGAGACAAGACATGATGTCATTGCTTTTACCCGCACGGTATCCGAAAGTCTTGGAGACGAGCGCAAATGGGTACATTATGGCTTGACCTCCACAGATGTAGTTGATACGGCACTGGGCTACCTGTTAAAGCAGGCGAATGAAATCCTGGAGCGCGATATCTTGAATTTTATTGAAATTTTGAAGGAAAAGGCATTGGCTTACAAGCATACACCGATGATGGGACGTACACATGGAGTGCATGCCGAGCCGACCACATTCGGACTGAAGATGGGATTGTGGTACGAGGAAATGAAGCGCAATCTGGAACGCTTTCGTTTTGCGGCTGACCAAGTACAATACGGTAAAATGTCCGGTGCAGTTGGGACATATGCCAACATTGACCCGGCTGTAGAAGAATTTGTATGCCGCAAGCTGGGCACCAAGCCTGCGCCCATTTCTACACAGACGCTTCAGCGTGACCGTCATGCCGAATACATGGCAACATTAGCGTTGATCGCTACATCGTTGGACAAATTTGCTACAGAAGTCCGTGCTCTGCAAAAGAGTGAGTTCCGTGAGGTGGAAGAAGCTTTTGCCAAAGGTCAAAAAGGTTCTTCTGCGATGCCGCATAAACGCAATCCGATCGGCAGTGAAAACATCTCCGGTCTGGCGCGTGTGATTCGTGGGCATATGGTATCTGCGTATGAGAACGTAACCCTGTGGCATGAACGCGACATCTCGCATTCTTCTGTGGAACGTATTATCCTGCCGGATGCAACCATGCTGTTGAACTACATGCTGAACCGTTTTGGCAATATCGTGAAAAATCTGACGGTCTTCCCTGAAAATATGAAGCGCAATATGGCACGTACGTATGGTGTACCATTCTCCGGCCGTATTATGACGAAGCTGATCGACAAAGGCTTTAGTCGTGAAAAAGCCTACGATACCGTGCAGCCGCGTGCTATGCAGGCGTGGGAAGAACAACGCCAGTTCCGCGAAATCGTCGAGGCGACCCCGGAAATTACTGCCGTGCTCAGCGCAGACGAAATCGAGGATGCGTTCAACCCAGCCTGGCATCTGAAGAACGTGGATACGATCTTCAAAAAGCTGGGATTAGGGGAGTAGGAGGGAAGGTTGCTGCGTGGTGAGGCCGCTGCGCGAACGGATCATTCTTCCGATTGCTGTTGCCTCTGGATTCCTGTGATTGTATAAGACCAGATATTGGTTGGAATCCAGAGGCAAAGGCAAGCGCTGACGCTTCTCCAGAACGATTCCGTCCGCTCCGCTGCACCCAGCACCAACCCTCGTGTGGGAGCAGAACTAGGGAAGGTGCGGCACATAAGATGCCGCACCTCCCCAAAGGCGATGGAAAAGCGTGTTCCACTGCTTTCTATCGCAGGCCACGTTCTCGTGAGGGCTGCCGAATTTGCGCAGCAAACAGGCCGCTGCCCTCCCGAGAACGCGCAGGCTCAAGAAGCGAAGCCTTGAGCCACCGTATCCGTGCGCAGCGTAGCACATGCGCACAACAGGGCGAAGCCCAATGCTCGCTGCACGGCATGCCGTGCTACGGCCACGGGCCGAATGGTATTGCGGCGACATGCGCGTAAAAACGTTGTTTTGTACCAACGTAAAAGCGTTGCTTGATGAAAGCTTGTGCGAACAAGCCTTCATCAAGCGAAACGCGCTCACATCACTCTAGCCACATAATAAACGCCCCCATCCCGCTCACCAAGCCAACCCTTGCGGGAGTCCCGAGGGCAGCAGCCCTGGGGGTCCTCCCCGAGGGGAGGATTTAGGAGGGGGAATACTCTTTTGGAAGAGGTGTAATGAAATGTCATTGTCTACTGCCGAAGGTCTGATCCAGGCGCCGCTCTTGTATAAAGGCAAGGTGCGTGAACTGTATGATCTCGGAGAGCATTTTCTGATTGTGGTGACAGACCGAATTTCGGCTTTTGATTATGTGTTAGAGCCACCCGTGCCCGAAAAGGGGAATGTGCTGAATAAGCTCAGCGCTTTCTGGTTTGAGCAGACGAAAGACTTGTTGGAAAACCATGTCGTGCACACTGATGTGAACAAGCTCGGGCATGTGATCGACGAACAGAATAAAGAGTTACTGAAGGACCGGATCATGGTCACGCTGAAGGCTGAACGCATCGACATTGAGTGTGTGGTGCGCGGATATATTACCGGAGGCGGGTGGCGTCAGTATGAGCAGAACGGTGAGGTGAACGGCATTCCATTGCCAGAGGGGCTGCGTAAAAACGAGCGCTTTCCCAAGCCATTATTTACACCGGCTGCAAAAAATGATGTTGGACACGACGAGGACATTTCCCTTCACCAAATGAAAGAACTGGTCGGGGTTGAACTAACAGGTGAGCTTGAGGAAAAGAGCTTGGCGTTGTACGAATTTGCACGTGCTTTCTGCGAGAAGCGGGGGATTATTTTAGCCGATTGCAAGTTTGAGTTTGGTCTTGTTAACGGTAAGGTGATTTTGATTGACGAAATTTTCACTCCAGATTCATCCCGTTTTTGGGCGCAGGAAAAGTATGAGCTGGATGTTGAGATTGACAGCATGGACAAGGAGCCGGTACGAAGCTATTTGGCATCATCCGGTTGGGACAAGAATAGCAAGCCCGATCCATTGCCTGCTGAGGTCGTAGAAGAAACAACTGCAAGATATACGGATATTTGGCGGCGTCTGACGGCACAGTAAATAGTAATCATAATTCAACCAATAGGATTCACTCATTCGGAGGAGGAACTGAAGGAACATGATGAAAGCAACAGTCTATGTCACGATTAAGCAAAGCGTTTTGGACCCGCAGGGGGTTGCGGTGCAAGGCGCACTACATTCTATGGGTTTCGGAGAAGTGGACAGCGTCAGAATTGGTAAGTATATGGAATTGAATCTGGATACAACAGACCGCGAGAGTGCTGTAAAGCGCATCATTGAGATGTGCGAAAAGCTATTGGCCAACACGGTCATTGAAGACTACCGCTACGAACTGGAGGGCTGATTCCATGAAATTTGCAGTTCTGGTTTTTCCGGGCTCCAACTGTGATATTGACTGCTATAAGGCGGTAGAGGACACGGTCGGTGAACCTGTCGATTATGTTTGGCATACTGCGACGGATCTGTCGCCTTATGATTGTATTCTTGTTCCAGGAGGCTTCTCCTACGGGGATTACCTGCGTTGCGGTGCGATTTCCCGGTTTGCTCCGGTGATGAAGGAAGTTGCCAAAGCGGCTGCCGAGGGCAAATATATTTTAGGGATTTGCAACGGATTTCAAATTCTGACCGAAGCCGGGTTGTTGCCAGGGGCTTTACGCCGTAATCTGTCGATGAAATTCCTATGCCGGGATACGGTGTTGCAGGTTGCGAATAACCAAACACCTTTTACAAGAGATTATGCTGCTGGTGAAGAGATCATTATTCCGATCGCCCACGGTGAAGGCAACTATTACTGTGATGATGAGACGCTGGCTCGTTTGCAGGCGAACAATCAGATTGTATTTAAGTATAAAGATAATCCTAATGGTTCCGTGACGGATATTGCAGGGATTTGTAATGAGCAAGGTAATGTGCTGGGCATGATGCCCCACCCGGAACGCGCGGTGGACGCATTGCTCGGGACGGATGATGGCAAACGTATGTTTACATCTATTTTGAACGCTTGGAGGGATCGACATGGCGCAGCAAGTGTCCGCTAAGGAACCGACGGCAGAGCAGGTTGCCGAACATAAACTGTATCAGCAGATGGGTGTATCGGACAGTGAATATGCGTTGATCTGTGAATTCATGGGACGTCAGCCCAATTATACGGAGATAGGCGTGTTCAGTGTCATGTGGTCAGAGCATTGTGCTTACAAAAACTCCAAGCCGTTGTTGCGTCGTTTTCCAACGAGCGGTCCGCGAGTTCTGATGGGACCCGGCGAGGGCGCAGGCATTGTAGATATCGGTGACAACCAAGCGGTTGTATTTAAAATCGAAAGCCATAACCATCCGTCGGCTGTGGAGCCTTTTCAAGGGGCAGCGACTGGGGTAGGCGGTATCATCCGTGATATTTTCTCCATGGGTGCAAGACCAGTTGCGGTGTTGAACTCTCTGCGTTTTGGCAAGCTGGAGAGCGACCGTGTGAAATATTTGTTCGAGCATGTGGTATCTGGTATTGCGGGATACGGGAACTGTATCGGTATTCCGACTGTAGGTGGCGAGGTTGTATTTGATGAAAGCTACGAAGGCAATCCGCTCGTCAATGCAATGTGTGTCGGACTGATTGACCATGATAAAATCCAGCGTGGTGTTGCTAAAGGGGTCGGTAACCCGGTGTTCTACGTGGGACCGCCGACAGGTCGTGATGGGATTCACGGAGCGACATTCGCATCGGTTGAGCTGACAGAGGAATCTGAAGCGAACCGGACTGCGGTTCAAGTAGGCGATCCTTTTATGGAGAAGCTGGTTATGGAATCATGTCTGGAATTGATCGACAGCGGTATTGTGCTGGGTATTCAGGATATGGGTGCCGCGGGACTTACCTGCTCCAGCGCGGAGATGGCGAGTAAGGCTGGCAACGGTCTGGAGCTGTATCTGGATCAGGTACCGCAGCGTGAAGAGGGCATGACACCTTATGAAATGATGCTGTCCGAATCACAGGAACGGATGCTGTTCGTAGTAGAGCCTAAGGATGAAGCACAGGCACTGGAAATTTTCGAGCGCTGGGGTGTTATTTGTGCAAAGGTCGGTAAAGTGACGGATGACGGTCGTTTGCGTTTGTTCCATCACAATGAAGTGGTCGGAGATATGCCAGTGACGGCGCTGGTTGACGAGTGTCCGATTTATGACAAGCCTTCCGAAGTCCCTGCTTATTATGAGCAAAATGCTGCTATTGACACACTTCGTTATGCAGAAGTGACGGATTTGAACGGTGCGTTGAAAAAGGTGCTGTCATCACCAAGTGTAGCCAGTAAGAAATGGGTATACGAGCAGTATGACTACATGGTACGCACGAGTACAGCCGTTCGTCCGGGATCGGATGCAGCTGTTGTGACTGTGCGCGGAACTCGTAAGGGACTCGCCATGACGACAGATTGTAACGGACGTTATGTATACCTTGATCCAGAGGTAGGCGGACGGATTGCAGTCAGCGAAGCAGCGCGTAACATTGTATGCTCCGGCGGCGAGCCGTTGGCAATTACGGATAACCTGAACTTCGGTAACCCTGAAAAGCCAGATATTTTCTGGCAAATGGAAAAAGCCGTGGACGGTATGGCAGAAGCTTGCCGTGTACTGGATACACCTGTCATCGGGGGCAATGTCAGCTTGTACAATGAAAATGCTAAAGGCTCCATCTATCCGACGCCTGTTGTCGGTATGGTAGGTTTGGTACATGATACAGATCATATTACGACACAAGGCTTCAAAGCCGAAGGCGATGTGATTTTCCTGGTGGGGGACACGAAGGCCGAGCTGGGAGGCAGTGAGTTCCAAGCTGTCGTACACGGTGTATCCGAGGGACGCCCGCCTGAGCTGGATTTGAACGTAGAGAAAAGACTACTGACTGCGGTACTGGGAGCGATTCAGGGCGGATTGGTACAATCTGCGCATGATTTGGCAGAGGGAGGATTGGCTGTAGCGCTTGCGGAATCTGGGATTAGCAGCGGATTGGGAGCACAGGTCAACGTAGAAACGACTTTGCGTCCTGACCATGCTTTGTTTAGCGAAAGCCAATCCCGTATTTTGTTATCTGCATCGCCGGATAAAGCGTCTGCTCTGGAAGCACATCTGCGTGGTTTGGAAGTGCCAGTTACTGTATTAGGAAAAGTTGAAGGGTCACAATTGACAGTTGAGGTGAACGGACAACCCGCTTTGAATGAGGCAGTCGCCAGTTTGAAGCAAATCTGGGAGGATGTCATTCCATGTCTGATGAAATAACAGCACGGACGTTGTGGACTGGAGATTATTATAATGAAGGCTCTGGTAAAGAGGGGCTGTTTGATAAATTAAAAGAGGAATGCGGCGTGTTTGGAGTGTATAGGCACTCCGATGCCGCTTCCCTAGCATATTACGGATTGCATGCACTCCAGCATCGCGGGGAGGAAAGTGCAGGCATCTGTGTGAGCAGTGGCGACGAGTTTCATTATCATCGTGGAATGGGGCTTGTAAAAGAAGTATTCAATAAAGATTTGATGGCTTCGCTGACAGGCGATATTGCCATAGGACATGTGCGCTACTCGACAAGTGGAGACAGTAAGCTAACGAATGCACAGCCTTTGGTGTTCAAGTATCGTGATGGCGATCTGGCAGTAGCGACGAACGGGAATATCGTGAATGCTTTGCAAATCCGGCAAGAGCTGGAGCAGGGCGGGTCTATTTTTCAAACGACCAGCGATACAGAAGTAGTGGCGCATTTGATCGCACGATCATCCAAGGATTTAGTGGAGGCCGCGAAAGATGCATTGAAGCGTATTGTCGGCGGATTTGCCTTTCTGATTATGACCAACGATAAATTGCTGGTCGCCTCTGATCCCAATGGCTTGCGTCCGTTGACGATGGGCAGATTAGGTGATGCATATTTGTTTGCTTCTGAAACCTGTGCTTTGGAAACGATTGGGGCAGAGCTGTTGCGCGATATCGAGCCGGGTGAACTGTTGGTGTTGGACAAAAATGGTCTGCACGAAGACCGTTACAGTGAAGGCAAGCATCGTAAAGCACTGTGCGCGATGGAATATATTTATTTTGCCCGTCCTGACAGTGATTTGAATGGTTCCAATCTTCATGCTGCGCGCAAAAGAATGGGTAGCCAGATGGCGCTGGAAGCTTTTGTCGATGCAGATCTGGTGACAGGAGTGCCAGATTCCAGTATTTCGGCTGCGATTGGTTATGCTGAGCAGACAGGTATTCCTTATGAGCTGGGTATGATTAAAAATAAATACACTGGACGTACCTTCATTCAGCCGAGTCAGGAGTTACGCGAGCAGGGTGTGAAAATGAAGCTGAGCGCTGTACGACGTGTTGTTGAAGGTAAACGAGTCATTATGATCGACGATTCTATTGTCCGGGGCACTACATCCCGCCGAATCGTGAATATGTTGCGGGATGCAGGGGCACTGGAGGTACATGTACGTATTACCTCACCGCCTTTCAAAAACCCGTGCTTCTACGGTATTGACACGCCGGATCGCCGGGAGCTGATTGCTTCATCCAAAACCGTCGAGGAAATTCGTGAGGAAATTAACGCCGATTCGCTTTACTTTATGAGCGCCGAGGGTTTGATTGCCGCTGTAGGTGGATATAACGAACAGGATTACAAAGGCGGCTTGTGCCTAGCCTGTTTCGATAATGATTACCCGACTCAGGTAGATTTCAAAGGTGAAGAAAAGTTCGGATGTAGTTGTTGAGAAAAGGGAACAAAAGAGATACAGGCGCATGGTGCAGGTGAAGCGGTTCTGAGGGGGCCACTCCGCGTGTAGAAGGTTCTTCCGATCGCTGTTGCCGCTGGATTCCCGAATTGGAATAACCCCTTAGAGGGTTGGAATCCAGCGGCAAAGGCGAACGCTTCGCTTCTCCAGAATCCTTCCACCCGCTGCGTTTCTCAGGTGTGCAGCATTTTGCAGCAGTGCCTGTACCTCTTTGGTTCCCACCGGGAAGAGGATAGGTAAGGTCGTTAAAAACTCATGGCATAACTATTTCATGCCATGAGTTTTTAACGGAGCAGTGACTCATAAAAAGCACCCTGCTCTTATAAGGTTGAGCCAGCGAAGCTCAACAGCAGGCAAGGCGAAGCTGCCTGCCTCAATGGGCAAAGAAGTGAGCCGCTCGTAGGCGCCGTTCACTTCTTTGCCCGGCACGTCCCCGCCTTTGCGAAGCAAACAGCCCGGGACGTGCCCGCCGCCGTGAAGGCGGCCACGCACCAAAGCGTGTCCTTGTGAATTGCGGGAATGACCCGCAATTCACAAAGGACAACACGCGACTCACAGCACGAACCAACACCAAGTAGCACCCAACCCTACACATCTGACCGATTCTTGAGGGGTCCAGGGGGAGCAGCCCCATGGAATCCTCCCTACTAGGGAGGACTTAGGAGGGTCAATCATTTGAAGGAGTGTTCATGAATGTCCGAAGCATACAAAAACGCAGGGGTAGATATCGCTGCCGGTAATGAAGCAGTAGAACGGATGAAAAAGCACGTTAAACGTACCTTCCGTCCCGAAGTGCTGACGGACTTGGGCGGATTCGGTGCATTGTTCGGCCTGAATAAGGATAAGTACGAGGAGCCTGTACTCGTTTCCGGTACCGATGGTGTCGGCACGAAGCTAAAGCTTGCTTTCGCAATGGATCGTCATGACACCATTGGTATTGACGCGGTTGCGATGTGTGTAAACGACATTGTCGTCGGGGGAGCGGAGCCACTCTTTTTTCTGGATTACCTCGCTTGTGACAAGGTTGTGCCCGAGAAAATTGAAGCTATAGTCGCTGGAATCGCAGAGGGATGCCATCAATCGGGCTGTGCGCTGGTCGGCGGTGAAACCGCAGAAATGCCAGGGATGTATAGCGAGGGTGAATATGATATTGCCGGATTCACGGTAGGGATTGTAGATAAAAGCAAAATTATCAACGGTAGCTCCATTGCTCCCGGAGATACAGTGATCGGTCTGGCCTCCAGTGGAGTTCACAGTAACGGCTTCTCCCTGGTGCGCAAGCTGTTATTGGAACAGCAGGGTTATGATTTGCATGATGAAATCGAAGGCTTGAACGGCAAACTGGGCGATGTACTGCTGGAGCCGACGAAAATTTACGTGAAATCCGTTTTGGCATTGCTGGACAAGGTAAAAGTAAAAGGCATGGCGCATATCACAGGTGGCGGTTTTATTGAAAATATCCCTAGAGTGTTACCGGATCACGTCAATGTGGATATAGAATACGGCACTTGGCCGATTTTGCCAATCTTCCAGCTCATGCAGGAAAAAGGCGCAATCTCCAACAAAGACATGTTCACAACCTTTAATATGGGAATTGGGATGGTAATCGTTGTAGGCGAAGAGCATGCACAGACTGCACTGGAAGTTCTGAAGGAACAGGGCGAAGCCGCATATGTGATCGGAAAAGTAACGGAAGGCAGTTCTATCGTGACCTTTACGGGAGCAGAGGTGTAATGAACGAGTACCGGATTGCTGTTTTTGCATCAGGCGAAGGGACGAATTTTCAGTCATTGGTGGATGCGGCTGCGCGAGGAGAACTGGGCGGCGCCTCGGTAGAATTGCTTATCTGTGACAAGCCTGCGGCTCCTGCCGTAGCTAGAGCCCAGAAAGCTGGAATTGCGTGCCATACTTTTCGACCCAAGGAATATCCTTCTCGAGAAGACTATGAGCGTGAATTGGTGGCTTTACTGGAGCAGAAATCGATTGATCTCATCGTGTTAGCTGGCTACATGCGTTTGCTATCCAGTATCATGGTCGATGCCTACGCAGGAAAAATTATTAATATTCATCCGTCACTACTTCCGGCATTTCCAGGGAAAGATGCTGTTGGACAGGCATTGACCTATGGGGTCAAGGTAAGTGGCGTCACCGTTCATTTTGTGGACGGGGGCATGGACACGGGAGCCATTATTGCCCAGCGTGTCGTGGAAGTTGACGACCATGATACAGCGGAATCCTTATCCGCAGCCATTCAATCCGTGGAACGTCAGCTATATCCAGAGGTAGTTGGCAAATTGGCCCAAGGTAAAATCCAATTAAATGGTCGCAAAGTGATTTCACTTCTCTAAGAATGATTGTAATTTGTCATATCATTGTCATATCAAGGATGTTGTACAGGCATTTTCCGATATTTCTCGGGAAATAAAATGATAAAAGAGAATTTTGCAAAATTCTGAAAGAGCTAAAGGAGGAGACAGGGTGAGTATTAAAAGAGCGCTCGTCAGCGTATCGGATAAGCGGGGGATCGTGGAATTTTGCCGCGAGTTGTCCAAATTGGGTGTGGAGATCGTTTCGACAGGGGGAACGAGCAGCTTGTTGTCGAAGGAGGGCATTCCCGTCATCGGCATTTCAGAGGTAACGGGTTTTCCTGAAATTATGGATGGACGTGTTAAAACACTCCACCCTGCGGTACACAGCGGCTTGCTGGCTGTTCGGGATAATGAAGAGCATCAGCGTCAGATGAAAGAACTTGGATTGGGTTATATTGATCTGGTCGTTGTGAATCTGTATCCTTTTGCGGAAACGATCGCCAAACCCGGTGTAACTTATGAGGACGCGATTGAAAATATCGACATCGGCGGTCCAACGATGCTTCGTTCTGCGGCAAAAAATCATGCTTTTGTCAGTGTGGTAGTCGATGCTGATGACTATAGCACAGTGTTGGAGGAGATCCGTAAGGATGGCGATACGGAACTGAATACCCGTAAGCGTTTGGCCGCAAAAGTTTTCCGTCATACGGCGTCATACGACGCTTTGATATCCGATTATTTGTCGAATGTGACAGGCGAGCCGTTGCCTGAGCGTTACACTGTAACCTATGAAAAAATTCAGGATTTGCGTTATGGCGAAAATCCACATCAGCAGGCGGCATTTTACCGTGAGCCATTGGCGGCAAAGGGTACGCTGACAACAGCGAAACAACTTCACGGCAAAGAGCTGTCTTACAATAACATCAATGATGCTAATGCCGCTTTGCAAATCGTCAAAGAATTCAGCGAACCTACCGTAGTAGCAGTTAAGCATATGAATCCTTGCGGTGTGGGAATTGGCGGAAGTATTTATGAAGCGTACAGCAAGGCGTATGCAGCTGATCCAACCTCGATTTTCGGTGGCATCGTAGCGGCTAATCGGATTATTGATGGTGATACAGCGAATAAACTGAGTGAGATCTTTTTGGAAATTGTACTGGCACCGGGCTTTACGAAAGAAGCATTGGAGATTTTAACGAAAAAGAAAAATATTCGCTTGCTTGATCTGGGTGAGCTTTCCCGGTCTGAACAGGCAGAGAGCCGTTTCGTCGTGACTTCCATTGAAGGGGGTATGGTAGTTCAGCAAAATGACATTCACGCTGTAGACTCGGATGCACTTACAGTTGTAACAGAGCGGGCACCATCCGAGGAAGAACTGAAACAGCTTTTGTTTAGCTGGAAAGTGGTTAAGCATGTGAAATCCAACGCCATCGTACTGGCGGCAGATAATATGACCATTGGCGTAGGCGCAGGACAAATGAACCGTGTCGGTGCGGCCAAGATTGCTATCGAGCAGGCCGGTGACAAAGCAAAAGGTGCCGTACTGGCATCCGATGCATTTTTCCCGATGGGCGATACGTTGGAGTTGGCAGCTAAAGCAGGCATCACAGCAGTTATTCAGCCGGGCGGCTCCATCAAAGACGAAGAGTCCATCAAGGTTGCTAACGAATACGGCATTGCCATGGTCTTTACAGGCGTACGTCATTTCAAGCACTAACTTGTATGAGTTGAGGATGCAGCAGCATTTTCACCTGAACAATCTTAATGGGAGCGGAGGAATCACCTGAATGGATATTTTGGTTGTCGGAGGGGGCGGCCGCGAACATGCAATTGTATGGGCGCTGAAGAAAAGCCCCAAGGCTGGGCAAATCTATTGCGCACCAGGCAATGCTGGTATCGGACAGTTAGCGGAGTGCGTGCCGATTCCGGTGAGTGACTTTGACGCGCTAACAGAGCTGGCGGAATCCAAAAAGGTAGGACTTGTCGTGGTTGGTCCCGATGATCCGCTGGCAGATGGTATTGTGGATGCTTTTGAAGCGAAAGGCATTCCAGTATTCGGACCGCGTAAAAATGCAGCGGAAATTGAAGGTAGCAAAATCTTCATGAAGGATTTGCTTCATAAATATCATATTCCGACAGCAACCTATCGCAAGTTTTATACTTATGAGGAAGCATATGCATACTTGAAGGAACAACCGATTCCGGTTGTCATTAAGGCAGACGGACTCGCGGCAGGTAAAGGGGTAACGGTCGCTTACTCGATGGAGGAAGCGGAAAAGGCTCTCTCCGACATTATGGTGACCAAGGTGTTTGGTGAAGCCGGGGCACAGGTCGTGATCGAGGAGTTTCTGGCTGGCCAGGAAATGTCGATTCTCTCCTTTGTCGACGGTGAAACGGTTCGTCCGATGGCCGCGGCCCAAGACCACAAGCCCATTTTTGATGGTGACAAAGGGCCGAATACAGGTGGCATGGGTACGTATTCTCCGTTGCCTCACATAGCCAATTCTATTATTGAGGAAGCTATTGAGACGATTATTAAGCCGACGGCCAAGGCCATGGTTGCTGAAGGGCGTCCATTCCGAGGTGTATTATTTGCCGGATTGATGATTTCGCCGGATGGCAAGCCAAAGACCATTGAGTTTAATGCACGTTTCGGTGATCCGGAAACTCAAGTGGTTCTGCCTCGTTTAAAATCCGATCTGCTCGATATTTTTCTTGCTGCTATAAATGGCACGCTGGATCAGGTGGAGATCGAGTGGAAGGATGAAGCGGCGGTATGTGTGGTGCTGGCATCTGGAGGTTATCCTGGAGCTTACGCTAAAGGTGTACCTATCCACGGATTGGAACAGGTAGACGAAGCTATCGTGTTCCATGCTGGAACGGGCATCAACGAACAGGGCGAGTGGGTAACGAACGGCGGACGTGTATTAGGTGTGGTCGGCTTGGGACGTGATATTGCCGGGGCACGGAACAAAGCTTACGAACAGGCGGATCGTATTACCTTTGAAGGTAAACAAAACCGTACGGACATTGCGTCAAAAGCATTGCTGTAGCAGCGATATAAAGGATAAAGAGAACCTCTGTGGAGGTTCTCAGGCTGTCGAGAAACCCCCTGTTTTTTTGCAGGGGGTTTAAAACTGTCTTAGTGGTCTAAAAACTAGGGTCC
>NZ_JBMOUI010000029.1:0-21791 GCF_049319765.1 Paenibacillus sp. S29
CTGCCTCCGAAAGAGTATCGGAAGCAGCTTATAGCCTAGGGTCTTTTTTTAGTGTCTATAAAATGGGGTCTTGACCAAGGGTGATTATTTTAAGCCATTATAACATTTGTACTCAAAGTATCCCGCAGCTGCTGCAGATTTTTCATCCGTAAAACGTTCACTCGCTTTAAAGGGAGCTGGACATGAATCTCTATAGAAATATTTCATTCTAGTATCTGGTTCTATGCCACCGATAATGTTTTGCTTTCTGACGACTCTCCCACCACCAAATCCATAGTTATTGTAATACCTGTCTCCGACCGGGATGCCTTGGATAAACGCGATCAGACCCACATCATCTATCGTGTTGTACCACTCCTCTTGCGGAATGATCGGTAGTGTGAATGTATAGGATATGCCGTTACGTGCAGCTTTTTCGTTATGGACATTAATCATTCGCGCCAGGTCCTCTTGAACGCTGCCAACAATAGTGGAACGACGTATTTGCTCAAAAGCTTCTGAATTATTCAGTAAAGATATAGGAGTCTGATCCTGAAGTTCCTTTTGAAAGCCCTCCACCCACCTGTGATTCCGCGCATCGTATGCGTGCACATAATTATCCAAGCTGAACCCCACACTGTTGCCTACTGAATCAACATAGGCATATGGCTTTTTTTCGCTCCATTTGTGGGCAATAGCAGCTTGTCCACGCTCGTCTGTATAGGCTTCTGAAGTGAACGCATAATAACCGTCATAATCCAGAATTACAATGGCTGGTATATAATCCAATAATGCACGTTGTGCTACTATATCCTCATCAATGCCTACATTAAGAAAAAGGGTATGCAGGAACGTGTTCAGCGCTGCTTCTTTATCTACACGAAAAAACTTATCCGATCCGTATCCGGCCTCGCGTTCCTGACGTTCATTCTGTGAGAGCACGACCCCTGCATCCTGAACTGCGGTACGGAGAGCCGACGTATATTTCATTTCTAGCTGCTGCACTTCACGCTGATTCTGCACCCGTAAGTCACTAACTACACCAAAGGGCAAAAACAAAAGTATAAATATGACTGCAAAATCAGTAATCTTCATTCAGAACCATGCCCCCGTAAGAAGCTGTAACTGCCGGCTTGCCGCTATCTGCCTCACCGAGAAGCCATGATTTGTACAAGTTCGCAGGAGTCCGATTCGTATTATGTAACCGGACCGTAAAATAATCCCCGGCCATCAAGGTATACCGACGTGTCTGATCTGATTTTGGCTGCTGATTGTCAGGAAACAGTACAGGCAAGATTTGCGGATTATAGTACCCATCATATACAGTTTCATAGTTGCCTAGAAAACTGTCTGGCTTCGCGGCATCTGCATAGTCCGGTACATACTTTTTGTGCATATGCTCCAAGTCAACTTCGTACGTATTGCCTGTCAATTCCAGATCACGCATAAAATCGTTATACATCGTCGGTGTAATGTAACCTTTGGTTCTTACCATATCAACAAAACGTACAGTTGAATGATATGTATTTAACCCGGATATATCATCCTGCCGTTCAGCAGCTTGAACTGCGGGTACGATGTACAAAAGCAATACAGCGAGCAGCGTCCCCAACAACTTGGATATTGTTTGAACCACTTCAGTCTTCCCCCAATTTCTCAAAACGTACAGATGTTATGTCCCCATTCCCATTACGCTGTGGATACATGGAATATAAAGAGGAAGTATCCAGGGCAGATACATCAGGCTCAAATGGTTCAGAATACACATCGTACTCTGTCCCGTCGACTTGAACCGAAATCCCCTCCTGTAAGTTCATGCGAATTGCCTGTATGACCTGTGTTCCTTTAATCCGTTCCGGCAATCCCACCCCAGCAGTACGGGCTATTCGCCCTTCAGAATGCTCCTCTTGCTGTGATCTTAATTCCAGTGCACCATCCAGCTGGCTGGACAAGTCTGCTGCCGTTACACATGCGGTTATGAACAGAATAACTGACACACCAAGCCTCAGCATACTTGAAGCGTGATCAGACATACTCCATCCCCCTTATGATTATTATCTTTGCTGTAGTGCTTAGGACTGGGTAAACAACAACCCACGGACAACGTTCGATTTGTCCTTTACGATTTCAGCCTTGAATTTGCCACTTGGATTTACGTATTCATTCTCTTTCTCATTAAGCGTATTCGTGATTTTCCCAGTCTTATCACTGCCACCATTCACTGCGCCATACTGTTCACTGTCTGGGCTAATGTTCAGAGCATTACCGTACCACTGGCCTGCCATATTTTTACCGGTTTTAATCTGAATGCCGAATTGGTCCTTCCCCTGAAACTTCCGTAGCGCGTTGGTCACCTGGGAACCACTAATCGTTGTGCCGTCATATACCGTAAAAGAGGCTTGAGACAATTCGGTCTGGATATCAGCAAAATTGTTTTGTGCCGTTTTAGTCGCCTCCTGGGCTGAAATAAACAGTATAACTACAATCGTAATTAGAGCGATGGTCAAAAATATCCCAGCGGCTACCTTTAAAGCTGTTGATGCGTTATTCATTATTTTTCTCTCCTCAGCTTGTTATTTTGTATTAGTCATAATAGAACTTTCTTACTGAATTTTTTGTATTTGCTCATAATAGTTATCCATTTGAACAAAACTCATGCCGATCAACGGAATCACCAAATATAAAAAGATAAGACCATACATCGGGGCAAAACCAATCATCCTTCCCCAGATAGCCTTGCTGTCTATTATTTTTTCATACTCCTGTTTTCTTTGTTCGAAATAGTAAGACATATGGGATTCCAAATCATCAAAGGCCTCTCGAATCGTAATTTTACCCAAAGACAAATGGAGCTTGTCCACTAGACGCTGAAACTCCGGCAAAGGTGCCTCTTCTTTTAATAAGTCAAGAGCTGCCTCTGGCCCATGTTCATAATGAAGCAAACATTTTTGCAGAGGTCTTTTGAATATAACTGAAAATCTGTTCAGCCACTCCAATATTTCCTCGACTGACATTCGTTCCATAACCCGCAAAATGGAAATAACTGTTTGAAATTGATACACCTCGTGCCTCATATCCAACCGACGCATTTTTCGTTGCAAATATAATAAAAGCATAGGCATTTGATAGGCTACATACCCAACAATCAAACTAATCAGCACTTCCCACCACTTGATGTATTCATCATTCCAATCTTTCAGCTTTTGGAGAATACGCCGAGTATTTGTGGATAGCTGTTCAGGAGTAACAGTTCCATTGGCATTATGTTCCAAAGCAGCGTACGTTCGTTCGTATGTGCTGTCCGCTCTCATGTTCAGCAAATGCATGATTTTGCGATCAATCCCACTCTGCTTCAAAGCTTCTTTTTGCTCCATCGGACTTAAATGTCCAAACATTTGACCCGATTGTACCGGGGCGTGAAGGATATGCGTTTTCTCAGCTTCATGTAAAAAAAATATCGTACTAATACTGAGCACCAAACCTACGATAAAAAGAGCCATTCTGCGTATGTAGAGCCACTCCAGCTTTATCTCCGCACCACTTTCTTTTAATAGACGGGTTATCTGGAAATAAGAAGATATATGTTGACGCGGAATTAAAGAATCCACCACATTACGGATGATGGGAAAACGGTATAGCTTCTGTTCCCAAACCCTCCGTCCTCTACCCGCACGATATCCTGTTTCATCGGTCTGTTGAAGCTTCTGTAACAGAAAATAAGATACGATTATCACAATATAAACGGACAATTTCGTGATATAACCCAATTTTCCCTGATAAAACTCATCCATGGATGGAAAGCTGGATCTCGCCCATGTCTCGATTGGGGTGGTAAAGAAAACAGGTGCCAGTGCGATCACGTTTAGACTTTTTAATAGATAGTCCAGTTTATTTCTTCGCAGCAACTCCAACTGGATTTCGCGTGCGAGACTGCCGAGCCCCTTCAAATAAATGGAGCCCCCCTCCTCAATCCGATCACCAAACTCCATTACCATATACGAGATACCGGCAAATGCTTTTAAAAATCGATTAGGAGCCGACTCATAGTATCTTTCCAATGCTTCGTGGGGATCAACATCTGTTAGCGCCTCATGGATGAGTCGTGCGTGTCTCCCAGCCTCTGCCTCCGCCAAATCGGCCGCTTCGGATATGGCTTCCTCCACCATACCGTGCTGATGGTAATAATGACGTACATTGGCGAATAATTCGATCATCTGTGCAAGTAGCCTTTTTTCCATCCGGCTAATGGCCATATCCAAAATAAGACTGTTGATTACCACTCCGCATAAAACGGCCAATATAGCAAACTCTATTCCTGGCTTCATCATGACCAGTACAACGCCACTGCAAGCAAAAGCCCCCCAGATGAACAGTGTCATCTTCATAGTCTGTAGGCGAAGCTTGTACTCATCGTAGGCATGCTGACCAGCTAGTCGCTTACGTACACTCGTGATGTAGCCAGATAAGAAAGGGACCTTCATACATAGCGTGTACAACTTATGCAGTAAGGCTTGCAGCTCACGTTGCAGTACCGCTTTTCCCTTACGTCCTTCCTGCACAGAATAAATTCGTCCTCTGCGAACTGCATGACTACTACGCTTATGCAACCCCCACAAAACTATATATAGAAGCGCAAAGCTCCCACCTGATATAAGTAAAATCCATAATGAAATTTCTTTAAGACTCATAGTCTTCCTCCCAATAGCGGGTCAAAAAACTGCGGAAATCTCTGGCATCCTTTACATTCATCTGCTCACACATTTCTTTTGCACTTTTGGCTGTTAAGGGCTCCATCGGTATATAGCTTCCGTTCCGATATTCCATAACGTGGCGATAACTGTAGCTCAATGAAGCATTGGAGCCTGCATCCGTATGATCCGGGTCACACGGCACACATTCTGTGATCCGTTCGATGTAGCGTCGCCCCTCCGCATCACGTTTGAGATGCACATCAAAGTTAATGGCATGAACTACCTGTTCCTCAGCGATGCCTTCATGCTGAAATACTCCTGTTTTGAGCAATGAATTACGAAGTGAAAACACGAGATCACGAAATGTTTTGGCATGATGAGTAAAAATGGTGAACAGACTGGCAACCTGCGACATTTGAATCATCCAAGCAGCTACTTCATCACTTGCTACTTCGCCTAGGATATTGACGGTTCCATCTGTTTTTTTCTGCAAGTCAAGCCCTTGTTGTCCTGAAATATGGTCCGTTTCTCGAAAGGTAAGAATGTTACGGCGACTGTAAATGCTGCGCAGATGCAGTTCAAAGGCCATTTCCTGAACACGAAGCGTATACGAAGCATAAATATGCTTGACCATCGCCATTAACAACGTCGTCTTACCTGAACCCTGCGCGCCTGTAATAGCAGTAATCCGGCTGCCTTTCATTAAATAAGAAAGTAGTTGGATTGGAAAATCAGCATTCTGTCCCTTAATTAACTGTTCCAGCGATGCGCTTTGAATATCGAATTTACGAACAAAGAAAGCCCACGATTCTGAGAAAGGAGGGCGCACCACCACTACCCGTGACCCATCCTTCATTTCGTTGACCTTATAACCATTCGCTTCGGAAAGCTGGCCCGGGTAATTGTATTTGTAAATATTTTGGCACACCCTTTTAAGTTCACGCTCAGATCCGAAGGAAAGAAACGAAAGATGGATCGTTTTACCTTTATAAAAAATCCACACGCTCTCATAACCATTGGCAGTAGACGCAGATGTTTGTTCAAATGCATACCCATCCGAAGGCCAGTCTGATGATGCAGGAATCCCACCTTCCGGCATACCACTGACACCCCCACTTACACCGTCGATCCGCTGGTCACGAATATCATCAATGACGGAAAAGCCTTTGTAATGCTGATAAATGCGCTGGACAATAATATCCACTTTCTCCAAAAAGGAAAGAGGGCGGTACTCACAGTCATAGATATAACGAATATCCTCTGCGGTAACGAGATAACTTCCATCTTCTTCACCTTGCTGTGAATACCTCATTTCGGCCAAGTCATAAGTATCCAATAAACGTGATAGTGCATCAGCGCCAAACTTCTGCTGGTATTGGTAAAATATAATTTCGAATTGATCCTGTATGCTAAACAACTCAGGTCTGGAGAATGGCATAACAGTATCGACGATTTTCTCGTTCAAGCCGTAACCGTTAATCAGAAGCTCAGCCATCAGATTTTTAACAAAACGTTTATCTCCAATGCTGCCATTGGCACAGTCCTTTAACGCCCTGCGTAGTTCCGCCCTTTGATGGATACGCCGTCTATATTCCTCTTCATGCAATCCGGCATCCGCCATCTGGCTATGACTCAGTTCATGAAGTGCATTTTTGATATACTCTATTAATGTTTCGAATGTGGCATCTTCGTTCTTTTTTTCTACCCGAAGGGTTGAATGTCGCGAGTGAAGATTCCCTCGATATTTAACAATAATCAGTACGATGCACATCAGTACTATGCAGGTAAGAATCAATCCGTTGATCATTTGAGCGGACAGCATTTAAGCGCCCCTCTCCAAAGCCTTGAGCCGAAGATCGGACTCTGCCGCCTCCAGAATAGCTTTGCTGATATGTCGTATACTCTGCGCCCATCCTACGGGCATAAAAAGCTTGCGATGCTGCTCTTTTCCACTTCGTACCTCACGTTGCACATGGCCGATCACATCCCTGCGGTTCCATGCGTCCATAAATCCGGTGCTATAAGGGACTGTATACAAAGCACCTTTGTAGCCATATCTCCTGCGAATATTCATTTCATTCACTTGAGAATGCACATCATATTTCCCAAGTACTATTAATAAGGGCAATGATGAGTAGGTAGATAACGGAGACACGGATTCAAAATAAGCATCTAATTCTCGCATATTCTGAGTGAGTGAAAGAACGGCCAGTTTGGCTCGTGCACATGCTTCATGCTGTACAGCCCCCCACCCTGCTCCACTTCCTGCATCAATCAGCGTTAAATCATAATATTGATTCGCTGTATCTATTACTGCCCGTACAAGCCCTGGAGATAGTAACGGCGGTGCAGCTCCAAAGCTGGAGGTTCCCTCAAGTACATCCAAAGTATGTTCGAGTACAGGTGTCGTATAATTACGAATATTTTCTTTAGACAGTGTCCCTCGCAGAACTAAACGTGCGGCAGCATCCCAGCCCCCTTCCTGAAGCTGTAGGGTTGGATCGTCCATACCATACTCCTGTATAGGTAATCCTGATTCAATACCGGTATATCTACGACCTAAATGAGTCAATAATAGTCTTCCTCTATATAGATTGCCTATGGTAATTGCTATTGCTGCCGTCAAAGAGCTACTTCCACTAGCCCCCTTAATGGGGCTCCAAAACAAAATGGTACTCATGCTCTACTCCTTTCCGCACGCTTTAGTGCACGACGACTCACTTTTAATTCCCAACTCATCCATTCCCCAATACAACGGCATAATTCTTTCTTATACATTCTGGATAGCGGTTTTAGTAGTAGCTGTTTTTTATGCTCATTTTCCAGTTTCAGAGCAAGCAGCCCCTCATCCCATGGCAGAACATATGGCTCTTGCTGCCAAGAAGCCGGGAAATGGTTCATGTATTCCCACAGATACGGCTCCTCCACACCACAATCCACAGCCTGTAAAAATAGCTTGTGAAATACAAGATCTTTGGGGAATTCGGGTTGACTGAATAAATGCTCAAGCCAATTCTGTCCGTTGTGCATTAGCATACGGCTATAATCACTGACCCAAACTCGCAGTTCTGCCCCTTTCCAAACAGAAATTGGACAAAAATCAGGTAACTCTACATCCAAAATAACAATGTCATAAGCCTGCTCCGCCTTTTGATCAGTCATCATAACGGTATGCAGGTCTTCCCATGCTGTAAATCCAATTGCTACATCAAAACCACTAAACTGCGTAATGGGAAGTGGTTTGTCGAGCATCCCTATGCTATACCGATACTGTCCCCGCAGCGTAGCATCCACAAGCAGTACCTGTTGGCCGGAAGCTGCTAATATGCTGCTGATATATAACAAGGTATCGCTTTTGTCACAAAGCCCGGCAAATATCCATGTTTTCATACTTCCGTTCCTTTTCTCTCATTTATTTGGCATACGGATCAGAGCTTCCGCCCTGCGTCAGAATCTTTGTTTGTTCTTGATGATCCTGCTCGTTCTCATATTCATTTCTTGTAGCATCAATCCCGCTTGCTGGGTTTTCTATAGTAGCACCCGCATGCTGGGCTACAATTTCCTCACTCAGACTTCTTTCCACGGGTGTTGAAATCACATTGTTTGACGCATTAATTGCATTTTCAAGCGAATCCCGCAGCTGCTTGGACAGCTTTTGTTCAGCAACGCGTATCAAATTCGGATCACTATTCATTAACGCTAACACCTGCGCATTAGGCGGATAGGTCGGGATTGCCTTGGGCTGAAATTGGGGATCGACATATGTCAGGGCATAGATAGATGCTTTATGCAAATAAGCATCAACAATCGCACTCGAAAGTGATAATATTTCCTGCTCATTCAAAGTGACCCAGACAATTGGACCTTCCAGTCGAGAAATCTTCTTCTTAGATAATAGAATGTAATCCTGCCCTGTTGGAAATTGAATGCGGATATCCACTTCGTCACCCGACTTGAGGCTGTTGGGCAATACTACCACCTTTAGCTCACGGTTGCGTAAATCTTTAGATGTGGGCTCATCAGCAGTAATCATGGCCGATGTAAGCACAGATCCCTTTTTTAGCTCAATCTTGGCTGTGGTACCGGAAACCTCACTTTTATCTGTCAGCAAATTTGATGGGGCCTGAGAACCGGGAACTTTAATTCCCTTCAAATCATTAGATGCAATCTGTTCGCCTGGAGAAATGTCACGGACAACCGCCCAACCTTTTTTCGCGGTTCGTTGCTCCTGCTCATACACTTTCCATTTCTGCTCTGCCTCTACTTCAGCCTGTTTCCTGATCTCATCCATTTTATGGATATTAACCATAAGGTAGCCAGCAAAGATAATGCCAACAATCCCTGCGCCAATACAACCGGCGTATAGCTTTTGTTTACTGCTTTTTCTTAGCTTGGACACACAACTTCTCCCCTGCCTCTTTTTGATATATACCGTTCTATTTAGCGCTGTCGTTTAAGGAATCCGAAGCGTTTTTTCCGGGTATCTGGAATGACTCCGCGAAACAGCTCGTCCAGCACCTGATCCACCTCATCATCTCGTTCGAAGGGGTCTGAGTGGAACGGTAAAGCAAATACTTTATCGTGATCCAGCTCCTTACGAAGCCTACGAACCGCCTCCGAGGTTGCCAATGGCAAGCAGTAATTCCATTTATGCTGTGGGTGGCGCTGAAGAGATCGGGCTAGCCCTGCTATATCCTGAACTCTCCATTCGGCCCCTGAGCCAATGACAAGCGGATAATCGGCTCTCAAGAATTCTTCCAGTCGTTCATTGTCCTGCCCACTCCCCAGGTCCAGTACGATAAATCTATAGGAGCCACCCAACAAAGAAATGACATCCGCACGAGATGTTTGCCGCCAGTAGTGTACTCCATCAACTTCAAAACGCCGACTTGAACTCGATTGTCCAACGGATGTGCCTTCTACGACTTCTTGAAGTCGGGCAAATGCTTTGGCTGTGCTGTGCAGCTCAACCAAAGCTACAGAGCGGGACCTTCGAGCCAGATAGTGGCTCACCGCAATTGCTGTATGAGTAGCACCGGAGCCGGCAGAGACACCCAATACAGCCACTACCCTTGTACCTGCATAATCCATTGAGGCATCATTAACGGATATTCCTTGTTGAGCAGGCTGAAAATCCGCACTGTGCCGCAGTTCTCCAATGACCTCCCCGGCAGATTGAAATCGTTCCTCAGGATGCTGACGCAGCAGTTTTCGAATCACCGGGATCAAATGGCGGGGCAATTCTCCGCGAATATACCCTTCTACTCCCGCAGTCCACTCGCTATATTTGCCTCCTGTACATAGATACAATAGCAGCGCTCCCAAACTGTATAAGTCTGAACGAGCATCCGTCTGACCTGCTCCATATTGCTCCGGGGCAGCGA
This sequence comes from Paenibacillus sp. S29, assembly GCF_049319765.1. NCBI lineage: Bacteria > Bacillati > Bacillota > Bacilli > Caryophanales > Paenibacillaceae > Paenibacillus > Paenibacillus sp. S29. The sequence continues at coordinate 10,055 of NZ_JBMOUI010000029.1, forward strand.
AGCCCACTGTGCCCAGCTTTACCGTATCTTGATCCAGTTCAGCCTTATAGCTCCTCGCTATTCCAAAATCAATCAGTATAAATTCCATTTCCGGTGTCAGCATAATATTCGTCGGTTTCAGATCCCGGTAAATGACTGGCGGTTGACGGGTATGCAAATAATCCAACACATCCAGTACCTGCAAAGCGAATGGGACGATCTGCTCCTGTGGAATATAGCCTTCATAGCCCTTCATGTATGCTTCCAGCGTAATTCCCTCGATGTAATCCATGACCAGGTATACCGCACCAGATCGAGGATGCTCAAAAAAATCAACAATTCTCGGTAAACGTGGATGACTTAGCGAAATCAGCATCTCTGCCTCCGTACGTACAAGCTTCATCACTTGTGGCCCGGCAACCGACTCCTTCACCGCCCATTGCTTGCCTGGCAGTTTTAAATCCTCTGCCATGAACACGCGGCTCATTCCTCCCGAACCCAATGTGCGAACAATACGGTAACGCTCACCGACAATGGATCCGAATTCCAACTGTGATGGTTGCTCCATTATTCTCCTACCTCCTTTCTAAAGCAGACAACGCAAAAAAGGGAAAGCTGCCGCAAAATCAAATTTCCATGTCGCCATGAAAACCGTTTTCGCGGGATGCTTTCCCTTGATTTAAACATGATTATTATTTTTAAGGAACAATTTGGATTTATTATATAGCACACCTGTATCTATTGTAAAGTATTATTTTCCATACTTGATCATGTACAGGGTAATTTCATCTCGGTTATGGAATAGCTGCTTAGCTCGCTGAATCTGCATGCCGGACTCCTCAAATGAAGCAATTACATCATGAATGAGCGCCAAGGGCTTTTTATGCATTAGCTTGACCGTAACGATAGCAGTACCACCACTTCGCAAACTATATAGTAAATCAGTAACGAGCCTTGCCATTTGCTTAGGACTCCAGCTCATATCACAAACCAGCAGATCGAACGAATTCTCTTTAAATTTGACTTCACTTGCATTTTTACGCAAAAAAGTCAGATTGGCGTACTTCATCAGTGATGGCTCCATCTTTGCCGGATCAACCGCTGTAACTTTCAGTCCCCGCTCCAGTAAGAAGGAAGTCCATCCACCTGGTGCTGCCCCAATATCCAGTCCCTGACGGAAAGCACCAAAATCTATGCCGAACGTTGCCTCTGCTTCCAATAGCTTGAATTTGGCACGAGAAATTTGTCCATCTTCTTTTTGAAAACGAACCGCGCCTCCGCTCCAATCCGATAGGCTATCCTCAGGACGTGATACACCTGCATACCACGTATCTGTATCTGCAAAAACGGACACAATAACATCGGCGCCTTGTACTGTCTGCTCCATAGGTAAATCACTTATTTGTTCACTCAAAGCCTGCTTGAGCGCACCTGCGCTTTCAGTCCAACTGCTATTAGATCCTTTGCGCACTTGTAAAGAAACACGTTGATCCATCAGTTCCTTGCGGTTACGGATGAATGCAACCAGCCGTTCCTGCACCTGAACCAGGTCCGTTCCTTCTTCCTGAAAATGAACAGGAAACAAGTGACGTAAAAACATCGGCGGCTGAGCTGTAATTGTCCTCACTGCCTCAATTTCTTCCGCAGGTAATGTAGCCAGAAAAATTTCACCAGGTAAAAGCATTGTGCTTTTTACAGAGCCAAATAATCTTCTAAGCTCCTCTTGAGCATAGGGTGCAAAACCGTGATTGGCCGTACAAACAAATCTTGATGATGACAAAGTAGACTCACTTTGTTCATCTGTACTCATATATAGTTCCTCCAAAATAACATTACCCTCCAGTGCACACCCGAATCCAGGGACGTTCTCCATCCCAATCCAGCTCAACCGGAACTTCATATGTGTGCATAATCAATTCTTTCGTTAAAACTTCTTTTTTCGGTCCAGCTGCTGCGACCTTACCATCACGAATCAATGCAACATGCGTAAAGAGAGGGACAATCTCCTCAATGTGGTGAGTCACATAAACCACTGATAAGTCTCGCTTGCGGAGCCGATCAATCTCGACCAGCATTTTTTCCCGCTCAAATAGATCCAACCCGGCACAAGGCTCGTCCATAATCAGCAGACGAGGTTCTGCCATCAGTGAGCGGGCCAGCATCACCTTTTTACGTTCTCCTTGAGATAACGTCCCCAGTGGGTGATGAATCAAGTCGCCTAAATTCATACCCTCCAGCAAAGATATGGCCTTTTCTTTTGCCCCTCTCGGAATTTCCTGATAAAAGCGCAAAAAAGCATACGCACCTGTAGCGACAACTTCCCAAACGGGATCTTTTAGCGCCAGCTTTTCCAACAAGGTCTGGCTGATATATCCGATTTGTTTGCGAACTTCCCGCACATCACATTGACCATACATTTGCCCAAGCACTTCAACCGTTCCATGACTTGGAAACATATATCCTGTCATCATTTCCAGCAATGTTGTTTTACCGGAACCATTGCGACCCAGAATAGCCCAATGTTCACCTTCTCGTATGTCCAGGCTTACATCGTCCAAAATCCGTCTTTCTTCCCGCTGCAACGTAATGCTCTTCATGGATATCATTCCATCACGCTCCTTATTTTGCTCAGCAAGTGTTCTACAGATTCCATTTTGTAGATGATTTCAGGATTTTTGTTTTCACCATTATATATAAGAAGCGCGGGAACGCTTGATATCCGGTACTCCTGTACCAGTTCAGGAATATAGTTAATGTTGCTCTGCACCACTGCTTCTTCAGGGAGCAAATGCTCTGCTACCTCCAGCATTTTACGGGCAGCCGCGCATGTTCCGCACATGGGAGTGTACACAAACAAAGCCAGCTTGCATCCCTCCCATATGGCACGGCGCGCCTCTTTTTGTCCGATCTCTTTCATCGTTCAGACCCTTTTCTGATCTCTCGCATACGCTCTTCGGGTATGGGCCCGTTATGTACGGTGACTCCCTCTGGCTTATTCGCATAGAGTAGCTCATACATGGCTCGCCGCCCCTCTGGACTGGACGAATGCAAGTAAATTTCACGTGGATATAACCGTTTCTCTGCGATAGCAGCAGCCACATCCTTTCCCGTAGGCTGACCTGGACCCAAATCATAATCTAGCGATAGTATCGAAATAGGGTATTCATGAAGCAGCAGCAGACACTCATCCGCATCTCTTGCCAGCTTAAAACCCGGAGGACAAGGCCGATAATCGTCCATAAACAAATACATCAACTTCTCCTCCTTTTTCCATATATGCAAGCTCACAAGCCTCAAAGATAGTTATTATCAATCAGACCGATTTACTCCCAGCTTAGAATCATTTGAATATCCTCCTGATGTGTCCCATCAGGTCCCGTCTCACTCTCCAAAACGATAGGAATACCTCTTACAGCCTCCTGATCTGTCATCCAACGCATGCCCTCAGTACCAATGTAGCCTTGTCCCACACGAGCATGTCTGTCTTTTTTAGAGCCATATGGGTATTTAGAATCGTTCAAATGAACTCCACACAGAGCTGACCAATAGCCGAGACGATTCCCTTTTTCGATCAAAGCCTCGTCCATTCCACCGTTCCACAATCCCGCTGCATATGCATGACAAGTGTCTAAGCAAAAGCCGATACTGTCAGGATACCGGCACAGCTGACGGATCTGCACCATTTCCTCAAGCGTGGTTCCCATGGGTCCATGATCTCCCGCCTGATTTTCGATCAATATTTTAGCATTTCCCTGCCAGCCTTCCAGCACATCATTAAAACAGTTAATGATGTTACGATAGCCCTCTAGAGGGTCTAACGAATGCATATGACCAAAATGAACGACAATCCCTTTTGACCCACAAGCTTCAGCAATATCCAGATCATTGCGTAATGAAGCAATCGTCAACTCATAAAGTTCCTGACCACGCTCGGACCCATGAGCCGGATTAACGGGATATGGTGAATGAGCAATGGATTGAAGCTGGTGCTCTAAACAGTAAGCGTTGCAAGCAGCAGCATCAGTGGCACTCCATTCCTTCAGCCTAAGACTACGAGGATTTTTCGGGAAATATTGAAATGAACGTCCCCCCTGCTCTCGCGCACGCATAGCGGCTTTGGAAAAGCCACCACGCGTACTCACATGGGAGCCGATGAGCAATTTAGGCATCATGCTGCTGTACCGGGCAATAAAATGCTTTTTTCCCCGCCAGTTCAACCCTTACAATTTTTCCGCCACTTGGAGATTCTTCTCCTTCGCGGTCATATACTCGACACTGATGATCAAATCCACCTGTTAGCGTGTCCCCCTCCATTAGAGGCATTTCCATGTACCCGCCTTCCGCTGTAGCTTCACGTAGTACGGATTGAGTGGCATGATATAGCTTTTCCACTTTTTCTGGCGACTGCACAATGTTCTGTACTTTGGAACCCGGTGTAAATCCGGCGATATAAGCAATTTCGTCTGAATAACAATTGCCAATACCCGAAAAAATCTGCTGATTCACCAGCGTTGTTTTCAAAATCCCCCGGCGTCCCTTCAGCCGTGCTGTAAACTTTTCCAACGTCATGCGACGGTCTAACGGATCAGGTCCCAGGTCTGACAAAGCTTCTTCTGTTTCTTTAGCCGTTAGCAGGTGCAGATAACCTAAGCGGAGTCCGATAAAATAAAGCTTTACTCCACTAAAATCTAATTCGATCTGAACTGTACGATCTGGACGCTGCTCCTCCGTTCCCAGATATAACAGTCCTCCGAGCATCAGATGAAGTACGAGCCGCCCGCCCGTGTTTAAATGAAAAATCAAATGCTTGCCTCGACGCTCTAAATATACAACGGTCGTTCCCAGCAATTGCTTCTCAAACGTTTCCACTTCAGTATTAATGGACTTTTCACGGCTAACCGTCACTCCAGTAATCGGAATGTCCAAAATTTGTTTTGATAATAAGATTCTGTAGTTTTCCATTTCAGGAAGTTCCGGCATAACAACATCTTTCCTTTCGTAGCTACATAGCTTTTAATTCTCGCAAGTTTTGTAAGACATATACTTTCTATTATTTCAGCTCTTCTTTCATCCAGTCCTGCAGTTCAGCGAGATTGTCAAACATCAGGTCAGGTTTCACTCCAACGGTACGCACATGCTCGTCCATATTTGCGCGGGTCGTCACGCCCGACAGGATCAGAGCTGTTTTACAACCTGCTGCTGCACCTGCCGCAATATCTGTAAGCATATTATCGCCCACAACCAGAGCTTCATCCGCCCTAATGTTTAAGCGGTTCAGCGCATAGTTCATCAATACGCTTGAAGGCTTGCCGATGACAATAGGCTTTACCTGTGAAGCCGCTTCAATTGCAGCTCCAATCGTACCTGCACCTGGCGTTAGCCCATCATGTGAAGGCAATTGGAGATCCGGGTTTGTTAAAATAAAAGTTGCTCCTTCCCGAATCCAGCGCATGGCAGCGGCCAGCGCATCATATGTAAATTGACGATCTATCCCCTGCACCACATAATCAGGATGGTTCTCAACAAGCTGCAAACCGGCTCCTGTGAGTGCATCGCGTAATCCTGTTTCCCCAATACAATATACACGAGCTCCAGGACTTTGCTGTGCAACATATTGTGCAGCTGCTAACGCCGAAGTATATACTTCATGGCTGGTCGCCTCAATTCCCATACCAACCAAATGCTCAGCCACCGAATCGGGTGTACGTGAAGCATTGTTTGTAACATAAGCATAAGGTATCTGGTCTGTACGCAATTGGGATATGAACAGATCCGCACCCTTGATCATCCGATTTCCATGATAAAGTGTTCCATCCAGATCAATTAGTAACGATTTTATCGCAATCCCCTCCCCCACTTCAAATCCATTCACATCATAGCATTAAAAATTATAATTCATCCCATGAACGATATTCTCCTTCTTATTTAACCACCTTAATTATTCAGGTCATAAAATAATCGGCCGTCTCTATTCATCTCATCTATCTTAAGTCAAAAATGCTTATGAAGTCCATGAATTGCTGGTAAAACGTCCAAAATAGTGCCATTCCTCGCTAAAAGCCGTCGCTTTCCCATGACATAAGTTCACTTCTTCGTCGAAATCCATCGAAGGCGCTATTTCCTCAAAGGAAATCTCCTGTATTTCCTGGTCATGCTCAAGAAATATAATCCTTTAAATTCGATATATAGAAACTCGAATAGGACACGCCTCCATATGTGGTAGAACAAATTCATCCCCCACCACCCTGCACGGGTTCTCATCTCTTGTCGCATCCTGCGCTTTCCCGGAAAATAATTTCGGTGAAAAACAAAGGCACCGAGGCAAGCCCCGGCACCCATGCACATATCTTCTCCAATCTTTTATTAACCGATATCGGGTACCGGTAACAACACATGCTGCTCCGCAAGCAATGAATTAGGAAATATGCTTTGCGCTTCCTCCAGCAATGGCTGAAGCTGCTCCTGATCTTTATACCTAGAACTAAAATGCGTCATGATTAACTGACCCGCACCTGCGGCTTTTGCAGCTTCCGCTGCCTGAAGCGCTGTACTATGATGATACTCGTAAGCTGTATCTGCCAGTTCATGCAGAAAAGTGGCTTCATGAACGACGACAGTTGCATCTTGAGCCAGCACTACCGTATTCGGACAAGGTCTTGTATCCCCTAAAATCGTGATGATACGCCCTTTTTTCGGCGAACCCAGTACATCCTGAGGATGCAAAATAACTCCACCCTCTACCTCCACGCTTTCCCCACGCTTTAACTTACCGTACACCGGGCCGGGCTTAATACCATATCGCTCCAACAGCTCTTGATTAAGCTTACCGGGCTTATCCATCTCTACAACTCGGTAGCCATAGCTGTCAATCCGATGATCCAGCAAAGCTGACTCTACCCGGAATTGTCCGTCATCAAACAGAACCCCGCCCGTATGCTCCACAATATGTAGTTGGTAATTGATACGCGATTGGCTGATCCCTAAAGATAGCTCGATATATTGCTGGATTCCAGGTGGCCCATATACCGTCAGTGGTGTCGTTCCCCCTTGATACGCTCTGCTCGACAGCAGTCCCGGCAGACCAAAAAGATGATCCCCATGCAAATGGGTGATAAATATTTTTTCAAGTCTGCTTAGTTTGAGCGGCGAACGCAATACCTCTTGTTGAGTGCCTTCGCCGCAGTCGAACAGCCACATGCTTCTTCGTTCTTCCAGCAAACGAAGAGCGATGGACGTTACATTTCGCTGAATCGTAGGCACCCCTGCATTTGTACCGAGAAAATAAAATTCCATAACATTAACCTTCTTCCTGCTGACCAGCAAAAAACCTCCGAAGCTCGGAGGGTATTTGCTATCCCATCTGATAAAGGTGTTAAACCTTTTCGACGTTAAAATACTGCGCCTGAGGGTGGCTGAACACCATGGCTGATACAGAAGCCTCCGGTTCCATCATAAACCCTTCCGTCAGCTCAACGCCAATATCCTCAGGTTTTAACAACTGGAACAACGGCCCCTGATCCTCTAGATCTGGACATGCCGGATAGCCAAAGGATACCCGAATGCCTTGATATCTGGCACCGTGTCGCTGTTTCATTGTCATATCAGCAGGGTCCGGGAACCCCCAGCTATCCCTGATAATATGGTGAAGCCGTTCCGCTAACCCTTCTGCTACTTCGAGTGCTACCGCTTGAAGTGCATGCGAGCGCAGATAATCTCCTTTATCTTTCCACTGGGTAGATATCTGCTGAATCCCATGACCAGCTGTAACGACCATGAAACCTACATAGTCCATAACTCCGGATTCCACTGATTTCAAGAAATCAGCCAGACATAGATAAGGCTCTACCTGCTGGCGCGGGAATGTAAATGTGTGCAGTACCTTGCTCACATCCGAGGGATCATAGATCAGAATTTGATCTCCTTGGGACTGCGCTGGAAAGAAACGATACATAGCATGTGCCTGGATGATTCCGTCTGTCACAGCTTCAAACATGATGCTGTCCACGGTTTCCTTCAACTGAATCGCTTTCGGATCTTCCGAAGCCAGCAGCTGTTCAACATTGCCTTTTAAACCAAGATGATGCCCCATTAGCATCTGCATATTCACGTAAGGCAAAATATAATTCAGTGGATAGTTGCGCAGTACATGGCGATCCGTATCTGGTGGAATATAAACGGGCAAATCCTGAGCAATATTAGAGCGCACAGCTCGAGTGAGCTTAGGGAGCGGCTTGGCTTCCACGACGATTGCCGCTTCCGCCTCCCGCTCAGCCTCCATGTCCTCAGCCATTTTTTTGCGGGACTCAGGATTCATAAGCTTATTGGCAATATCCAGACCATCCATAGCATCCTTTGCATAGGCAACCAGACCATCATACTCAGGACGGATACGATTTTTAGTGAACTTACGTGTTAAAGCAGCTCCACCCACCATTATTGGAATATCAATATTCGCATTTTTTAAATCCTGTGCGGTCAGCACCATTTGTTGTGCCGATTTAACAAGCAGTCCGGATAAGCCTATCATATCGGCCTTTTCTTCACGGTAAGCTTCAATAATGCGTTCTGGTGGTACTTTTATACCCAGATTCACGATATGGTAACCATTGTTGGATAGAATAATCTCCACCAGATTCTTACCAATGTCATGCACATCACCTTTGACTGTAGCCAACAAAATCTTACCTTTTACTGAGGATTCATTCTTCTCCATGAACGGCTCTAAATAGGCTACGGACGCCTTCATCACTTCAGCGCTTTGCAGCACCTCTGCAACAATCAGTTCGTTATTGTTAAACAGTCGTCCTACTTCCTCCATCCCCTTCATCAGCGGGCCGTTAATAATCTCCAGCGAAGAATATTTCACGAGAGCTTGCTCCAGATCCGGAATGAGTCCCTCCTTACTTCCCTCGACTACATAGGAAGCCAGTCGTTCTTCGAGCGAAAGGTTTGATATCTTTTCTTTTTTCTCCACTTTCTTGTTACGGAAAGCTGCTACAAAAGCGGATAAAGTATCGTCATTTGTTTTATAGATTAAGTCTTCCGCAAGTTTCCGCTCATGCTCTGGAATGGATGCATAACGTTCAAGCTTCTCAGTGTTTACAATCGCATAGTCCAGACCTGCTTTGGTGCATTCATATAAATAGACGGAATTGAGTACTTCACGACCCGCTTCCGGCAAACCAAAAGATACGTTACTGATGCCCAGGATGGTATGTACCCCGGGAAGCGCTTCTTTAATAATGCGAATGCCCTCAATCGTTTCCTTAGCTGAACCGATATATTGCTCATCACCTGTTCCTACTGGAAATACGAGCGTATCAAAAATTAGATCCTCCGCTGCCAAACCGTAACGGTTCACCAACAGATCATAAGAACGTTTAGCTACCTCAAGCTTATCCTCACGTGAAATAGCCTGTCCGCGTTCATCAATGGTTCCAACAACAACAGCGGCGCCGTACTTATGAATAAGAGGAGCCATTTTCTCAAATTTCTCTTCACCATCCTCCAAATTAATGGAGTTAATAATCGCCTTACCTTGCGAATATTGAAGTGCTTTATCAATGACTTTAATATCCGTGGTATCAATCACCAAAGGTACTTTTACCTTGTTTACAACCAGTTTCAAAAACGCTTCCATATCCGTCATTTCATCGCGATCCGGGTCCTGCACACAAATATCAATGACATGCGCTCCGCTTTTTACCTGAGCGCGAGCAATTTCAGATGCCTCTTCATATTTGCCTTCCACGATCAAACGCTTGAATTTGCGGGAGCCCAGAACGTTCGTTCGCTCACCAACCATATACGGACGATTGTCCTGTTCAATGTATACAGGCTCAATGCCTGATACGGCAGGAGGATGATGACCTACCAGCGGACGCGGCTCAAACAGCGCCATACTTTCACTCATAACTCGAATATGCTCAGGCGTGGTACCACAACAACCCCCAGCAATATTCAGCCAGCCTTTTTCAGCGAAAGCAGCCATTTTACGTGCTAATGAATCAGGCGATTCATGGTATTGGCCATTTTCATCGGGCAAGCCCGCATTTGGATAACAGCTAATAGCTGCAGAGGACATTTCAGACAGAGAGCGAATATGATCACGCATAAACTCTGGACCTGTAGCACAATTCAATCCAATCGAAATTGGATGTAAGTGTTCAAGTGATATGCAAAAGGATTCGATATTTTGTCCGGCCAACGTCGTTCCCATTGGCTCAATCGTGCCTGAAATCATTAGCGGAAGCTCGATACCTGTCTGCTCAAAAGCCTGCCGAATTCCGATGCTTCCAGCCTTGACGTTAAGCGTATCCTGTGAGGTCTCCAAAAGGAGTACATCCACGCCGCCTTCAATAAGCGCCAAGGCCTGCTCTTGATAGCTTTCAATCAGCTCAGCAAATGTAACACCACCTGTGACAGACAAGGTTTTCGTGGTTGGGCCCATAGCTCCTACTACAAAACGTGGCTTGTCCGCAGTGCTGTATTTATCCACCGCGTTACGCGCTAGTTTGGCCGCCACCAGATTAATTTCACGGGCACGTTCTGGTATATCGTAATCCGCCAAAACGACGGATGTTGCTCCAAATGTATTCGTTTCAATTAGGTCTGCTCCAGCCTTCAAGTAAGCTTCATGAATCCCTTGAATGACATCTGGTCTCGTTAAGACCAGCATTTCATTACAGCCCTCCAGCTCTTCCCCACCAAAATCATCGGGGGAAAGGTCTTCCTGTTGAATCATGGTGCCCATGGCCCCATCAAGAAGGAGTATTCTTCGTTGTAATGCATCCTGCAAGCTAACTTTATCCAAATTTCTTCACCCCCGCAAAACGTTAAATCCTAGTTTAGCAGAAACCGTATCATTTAGATAGATTGAAGTAAAAACATACGTTTTATACAGGTTGTTCTTTGTAAAAACGACTGCTCTAATCCATTTTTATAGTTTGTAGCATTACAGAACGTACTTAACCCTAACCCTTTAGCTATAGTCATTTGCATTATAAAATGTTGAAATCCTGTATTGTACAACGTTTCAAGACATGGTATTCTTTATACATCATTAATCCAAGTGGAAAAGAGGGGATAGATATATGGCCGAAATCTTAATACGTAATACGAATAAACGAATTAGCGGTGAAGAACAAGTACGTGAATTTCTGGAGAGTCACGAGATATTGTATGAACATTGGGATGCTTCCAAATTGTCTGGGGAGCTGCAAGAAAACTTTACCTTAACAGATGATCAAAAGGCCGCTGTTCTCCAAACATTTGAACCCGAAATCAAGGATTTAGCCGCACGTCGCGGATATAAAATATGGGACGTTATCACTTTATCTGAAGCAACGCCGAATTTGGACGAGCTGCTAGCCAAGTTTGAGCAAATTCACACCCACACCGAGGATGAAATTCGTGCCATTGTCGCTGGTAAAGGCATCTTCATCATTAAAGGCCCTGAAGAGATCGGCTATTTTAACGTAGAGCTTTCACCGGGAGACGTTATCTCCGTACCTGAAAATATACCTCACTTCTTCACTTTAATGGAGAATCAAAAGATCGTCGCAATCCGCTTGTTCATCGAAGAAAATGGCTGGATTGCCGAGCCGTATGAAGACCCAACCTTCATTAAAGCATAATTACGAATTTATCCTTGTGTGAATAAAAAAACTCCCTCTGCTCTGTGGTCAAGACCCCATTTTATAGACACTGAAAAAAGCCCCTAGGCTATAAGCTGCTTCCGATACTCTTTCGGAGGCAG
>NZ_JBMOUI010000030.1:0-17786 GCF_049319765.1 Paenibacillus sp. S29
TCGGATGAAGCCTACTGGCAGCAGCTGGAACAGGCCAAAGCGAAAGCGGCAGCGCTACCTAAGGATTTCGCCTACGAAGGCTCCTTGAATGCAGACAGCGAAGTGCTGACGGTGGAGTGGACCGAGGCTGAAACCCAGCAACTGCTAAAGCAGGCCCATCGCGCTTATAACACCGAGGTCAATGATTTGCTATTGACCGCGTTAGGATTGGCGATGCACAACTGGACAGGCGCCGGACAGGTGCTGGTGAATCTGGAGGGACATGGCCGGGAAGCAATCCTGCCAGAGGTGGATATTACACGTACAGTAGGCTGGTTTACGAGCTTGTATCCGGTGCTGCTGGAAATGGGCAAGGGAATGACACTGGCACAGCACATCAAAGAAACGAAGGAAGGTCTGCGCCGCATTCCGCATAAAGGGCTGACCTATGGCACATGGCGCTACTTATCTCCTGCGTCTGCATCAGGTGAAGCGCAGGCGAGTGCAGAAGAACCGGAAATCAGCTTTAACTACTTGGGACAGGTCGATCAGGATGTGCAAAACAGTGGAATCACATGGTCATCCTATAGCGCAGGGGAGACAGAGGATGCCCATTCACCGCTGCAATATACGCTGGATTTGAATGCAATGATCTCGGAAGGCACGCTGCGCTTGACGATCGCTTACAGCCGTAAGCAGTATCGCCAAGAAACGCTGGAACGTGTGGCAGGACTGCTGCAATCCGCTTTGCAAGAGGTGATTACGCATTGTGTCGCTCAGGAACAGCCGGAGCTGACGCCGAGTGATGTGTCCTTCAAAGGTCTGACGACTGGAGAGCTGGAACAAATCGCGGAACAGGCGGCACATACCGGTGAGCTGGAAAATGTATACGCGCTGACGCCGATGCAAAAGGGGATGCTCTTTTACAATCTGATGGATTCGCAATCAGGAGCTTATTTTGAGCAGGCATCTTTTGATCTGCAAGGACATTTTAATATTGATGCGTTTGCGGCAAGTTTGGATGTATTGGTGCAGCGGCATACGGTACTACGCACGAACTTCTACAGCGGCTGGAAAGATGAACCGCTTCAGGTCGTGTATCGGAATAAGCGCAGCGAACTGTATGTAGAGGATTTGCGGGATATGGAGCAAGAGCGGCAAAACGATTACATCCTCGAATATACGCGTAAAGACAAGCAAAGAGGCTTTGATCTGGCGCAAGATGCTTTGATGCGTGTGGCTGTTTTGCGCACAGGTGAGGATGCGTACCGTTTTGTATGGAGCTTCCATCATATCGTGATGGACGGCTGGTGCTTGTCGCTGGTGACAGGCGAAGTGTTTGCGAGTTATTTTGCGATACTGGCTCATAAGCAGCCTGAACTGGCCCCTGTAACGCCGTACAGTCAATATATCGAATGGCTGGAACAGCAGGATCGTCAGGCCGCATCAAGTTACTGGAGCAAGGTTCTGGAAGGATATGAGGAACAGTCCCGCCTGCCACAGGCTAAAATGCAGGGCAAAACGGAATATCAGGCGGAGCGTCTGGATTTTGACTTGGGCGCGGATCTAACGGCAGGCATTCAGCGCGTAGCCAAGCGTTATCAGGTAACGATCAATACGTTGATGCAGACCGTTTGGGGCCTGTTGCTGCAAAAATATAATGGCACAGATGATGTGGTGTTTGGCAGCGTGGTATCTGGACGTCCGGCAGACATTCCGAATGTGGAGCACATCATTGGTCTGTTTATCAATACGATTCCGGTGCGTATCCGCAGTCAAGTGGACAGCTTATTCTCAGACGTGATGAAGCAAACCCAAGAGCAATCCATTGCTTCCCATGCCTATGATACGTACCCGTTGTATGAAATTCAGGGGTTGTCGGAGCTTAAGCAGGATTTGATCAATCATATTCTTATTTTTGAGAACTATCCGGTAGAGGAACAATTGGAGCAATTAGGCAACGGTAATGAGTCCAGCTTCAGTATCACCGGAGCCGAGTCTGTCGAGCAGACCAACTATGACTTTAACCTGGTGGTACTGCCAGGGAACACCATTCACATGAGCTTTGGGTATAATGCCTTGGCCTTTGAACGGGAAAGTGTAGAGCAAATTCGAGGTCATCTGGTACAGCTGCTGGAACAGGTGACAGCGAAACCAGACATTCGGGTACATGAACTGGATATGGTAACCACGCAGGAGCGTGAGCAAATTCTCAGCGTATGGGGAGATACGGCGACCGAGTATCCAAGCGAGCAAACGATCCATGGCTTGTTCGAGGCGCAAACTGCGCAGACGCCGGAGCAGACAGCCTTGTTCTTTGAAGGAGAGCAGCTGACTTATCGCGAGCTGAATGCACGCGCCAATCGATTAGCTCGTACCTTGCGCAGTCAAGGCGTGACGAAAGATCGTTTGGTGGGTCTGATGACTGAGCGTTCGGTGGACATGATCGTAGGTATCTTCGGGATTTTGAAGGCCGGGGGTGCATATGTCCCTATTGATCCGACGTATCCAGAGGAGCGTATCCGCTACATGCTGGACGACTCAGGAGCGAAGCTGCTGTTAACGCAAAGCCATCTGGTAGACAAAGCCGCTATCGACGGTCATGTGCTGGTGCTGGATGGGGAGCAAACGGTGTACCACGAGGATGATTCCAATTTGGAGCCGTGGTCCGGTCCAAACGATTTGGCGTATGTCATTTATACGTCGGGTACAACGGGGCAGCCGAAGGGCGTGATGCTGGAGCACCACGGGCTATGCAATCTGAAAACGTATTTTGATCAGACACTCAAGATCCGTACGTCGGATCATGCGTTGCTGTTCGCCAGCTATTCGTTCGATGCGGCTTGCTGGGAAATCTTCCAGGCACTGTTCTGTGGAGCCACACTGTATGTACCAACGTCAGAGACGATTTTGAACTACGAGCGGTTTGAGCAATATATGGCGAATCACCAAATCACGGTAGCAGCTTTGCCGCCGACCTATGCGGTCTATCTGGAGCCAGAACGGATGCCAAACCTGCGTATTTTGTTTACGGCGGGTTCAGCATCTTCAACAGAATTGGTGTACAAGTGGAAGGATCAGGTGGCGTACTACAACGGCTACGGTCCAACTGAAAACTCAGTGGCGACGTCCATCTGGCCCGTATCCGAGGATGAGAGAGCCGGACAACTGATTTCCATCGGACGTCCTGTGCCGAATCATCGGGTATACATGCTGGATGTGCATGGACATTTGGCTCCGGTAGGCGTCGCGGGTGAGCTGTGCGTGTCCGGTCCGGGTCTGGCTCGGGGTTATCTAGATCGTCCAGAGCTGACGGCTGAGAAATTTGTATCGAACCCGTTTGCGGCTGGGGAAGCCGGCTATGAACGAATGTACCGTACGGGTGACTTGGCGAGATGGATGCCAGACGGCAACATCGAATATTTGGGCCGGATCGACCATCAGGTGAAAATCCGGGGCTACCGGATCGAGTTGGGCGAGGTCGAGGCACAAATTTTGAAAGTGGAAGACGTGCAAGAGGTCATCGTACTGGCACAAGCGGACGAGCAGGGACAAAACCAACTGGTGGCGTACTATGTTGCTGAACGGGAAGTAAGCGCTGGGGAGCTACGCAGTTTACTGGGCGAGGAGCTACCAAACTACATGGTGCCTTCGTATTTCATCCAGCTGGAGCAGATGCCACTGACACCGAACGGTAAAATCGACCGCAAGGCCCTGCCGGCACCAGAAGGCAGCCTGCAAAGCGGAGCGGATTATGTAGAGCCGCGCACAGCGCTGGAGCAGACGTTAGTGTCCATTTGGCAGGCTGTATTAGGAGCAAAGAGAGTCGGAATTTTGGATAATTTCTTTGATCTGGGCGGCGATTCGATCAAGGCAATCCAGGTATCCTCCCGTTTGCTGCAAGCGGGCTACAAGCTGGACATGAAGGATTTGTTCCAATATCCTTCCATTTCGCTGCTGAGCGGTCATGTACACAAGGTCAGCCGTACAGCCGATCAGCGTGTGGTTTCGGGAAGCGTCAAGCTGACTCCGATTCAACAATGGTTCTTTGGACAATCCTCAGCAGAGCCGTATTATTTCAACCAGTCAGTGATGCTGTATAGAGCACAAGGCTTCGATGAAGCCGCATTGCATCAAACGGTGACCAAGGTAACTGAGCATCATGATGCTTTGCGTATGATCTTCCGTCAGACCGAACAGGGCTATGAAGCGTGGAATCGCGGTCTGAACGAAGGCCAGCTGTACAGTCTGGATGTTGTAGATCTGATGGGCCTCGAAGACGCGACAGATGTGGTGATGGCGATTGAAACGAAAGCCAATGCCATCCAAAGTTCCATTCGTCTGGACGAAGGACCGCTGGTGAAGCTGGGACTTTTCCGCTGCATGGATGGAGATCATCTACTGATTGCCATTCACCATTTGGTCATAGACGGGATTTCGTGGCGGATTGTGTTTGAGGATTTTGCCACGGGATATGAGCAGGCCGTTCGAGGAGAAGCGATTCGCCTGCCTTATAAAACGGACGCTTTCTCCGCTTGGGCAGAGCGCTTATCACAATATGCGAATAGTCCGACCATCAAAAATGAACGTGAATATTGGCAGCATCTCGCTCAAATGGAAGTCGCATCGTTGCCTAAGGATCAAGAGAGAGCGGAGGGACAACATTCTCTAATCAGAGACACTGCGACGGTGACCGTGGCTTGGAGCGAACAGGAAACACGACTGCTGCTTCAGGAAGCACACCGTGCGTACCACACCGAGGTCAATGATCTGCTGTTAACCGCACTCGGCACAGCGGTATATAACTGGAGCGGACAGGAGCGCGTGCTGGTCAATCTGGAGGGACATGGCCGGGAAGCCATTGTTCCAGATATCGACATCACCCGTACCGTGGGCTGGTTTACAAGCCAATATCCGGTGCTGCTGGATGTGGACGGAAAGGCAGCAGTCGGACAGCGAATCAAGCGGGTGAAGGAAGATCTGCGGCATGTGCCGCATAAGGGCATTGGCTACGGCATTTTGAAATATATGTCTCAGCATGATGCCCATCCTTCCTGGACCCTGCAGCCTGAAATTAGCTTTAACTATTTGGGACAATTTGATCAGGACTTGGAAAATGGGGATATCACGCTGTCTTCACATCCAGGTGGAGAGCCGATGAGTGACCATACCGTTCTGGAGCATCCGCTGAATGTGAACGGAATGATTACAGCGGGCGCGCTGACACTGGACATTCGCTATGACAGTAAGGTATATCATCAGCAAAATGTAGAAAAATTTGCGCAGTTGCTGCAGGAAAGCTTGCAGGAAGTGATCGCTCATTGTGCCTCCAAAGAGCGGAGTGAGCTAACACCAAGCGATGTATTGTTCAAGGGCTTGACGCTTGGGCAACTGGAGCAATTGACGGAGCAAACAGCTTCTGTGGGCGAGCTGGAAAATGTGTATGCTCTCTCGCCTATGCAGAAGGGGATGCTGTTCCATAATCTAATGGAGCCGGAGTCAGGTGCCTACTTCCAGCAAGCGTCGTTTGATCAAAAAGGCAGCTTTGATGTTGAAATTTTCCGCAAGAGTCTGGATGTACTGACACAGCGTCATGAAGCGCTGCGAACGAATTTCCATATGTTTGAGACAGGACACAGTCAGGAGCCATTGCAGATCGTGTTCCGTCATAAAGATAGCGACCTTTCCTTCCAGGATATACGGGAAATGCAGGAAGCGGAGCAACAGGCGTATATCCAGGCGTTTAAGCTAGAGGACCAAGCTAGGGGCTTTAATCTTGGTACGGATGCACTCATGCGCGTACAGGTATTGCAGACCCATGAAGAAACGTATCATTTGGTATGGAGCTTCCATCATATTGTCATGGATGGCTGGTGCTTATCGCTCGTTACGGGTGAAGTGTTTGGTACGTACTTTGCGCTGCTGGAGCAGAAGCAACCGGAGTTTGCAGCGATTACACCGTATGGCCAATATATCGAATGGCTAGAGCGTCAGGATGAACGTGCGGCAAAAGAGTACTGGAGCAGCTATTTGGCGGGCTTTGAACAGCAGACGTTGTTACCTGGATCGGATACTTTATCGAAAGACCAAGCGGCTAATACGGTATCCACTACAGCAAGTGAAACCAGCGAGTATGTTTCTGAAAAAATAACGGTAGATCTGGACCCAGCGTGGAGCGAAGCCATACACCGGATCGCGAAGCAGCAACAGGTCACGATTAATACGCTGATGCAGAGCGTGTGGGGCCTTATTTTGCAGAAATATAACAACAACGAGGATGTTATTTTCGGTAGTGTCGTATCTGGACGTCCGACGGATATTGCTGGCGTAGAGCATATGATTGGTTTGTTCATTAATACGATCCCGGTGCGGATTCAAAGTGAACGGAATGCCACTTTTGTGGAAGTGATGCGGAAAACGCAGGAACAGGCACTGGCCTCGGGAGCCTATGACAGCTTCCCGCTATATGAGATTCAGGCATTGACCGAGCAGAAACAGAACTTGATTAACCACATTATGGTATTTGAGAATTATCCGCTAGAGGAGCAAGTTGAGCAGCTGGGTGAAGTTCGTCCGTCCGCTTTTGAAATTACGAATGTAGAGGTTGTCGAGCAAACGAATTATGATCTGGACTTGATTGTGATGCCAGACGAAACCTTCCGCATCATGTTCAGATATAACGCCAATGTATACGATCGGTCTACGATAGAGCGTATGCAGGGACATGTACTGCATGTTATCGAGCAAATTATCGACAATCCACATATCTGTGTGAATGAGCTGGAATTGGTGACACCAGAAGAACAGGCACAGCTCGTTCAGGTCTGGGGGGATACGGCGGTAGTCTATCCGCAAGATCAAACGCTAAGCGCATTGTTTGAGCAGCAGGCCGCGGATACACCGGATCAGGTGGCAGTGTTGTGCGGAGCGGAATCGTTGACCTACGCGGAGTTGAATGAGCGCGCGAACCGTTTAGCTCGGACGCTGCGTGCGGAAGGTGTTAAGCCGGATCAGCCTGTAGGCATACTGGTTCACCGTTCGCTGGACATGATCGTCGGCATTTATGCGATCCTCAAAGCAGGCGGAGCCTACGTACCCATTGATCCAGAATATCCGGCGGATCGCATCCGCTTTATGCTGGAGGACTCGGAAGCGAAGCTGGTGCTGACGCAATCGCATCTGACGGAGCAAGCGTCACGGAGCTTCGACGGCCAGGTGCTGGTGCTGGATCGTCATGAGCAGGATGGCCAAGACATTTACCACAAAGACGGTTCGAATCTGGAGCCACTGGCCGGACCGCACCATGTAGCCTATGTCATCTATACCTCCGGCTCCACCGGGAAACCGAAGGGCGTGATGGTGGAGCACCATTCTGTGCTAAATCGGATTTTGTGGATGCACGATCGTTACGGCTTGAGTTCAAACGATACGGTTCTGCAAAAGACCGCCTTCACCTTTGACGTGTCGGTGTGGGAGTTGTTCTGGTGGTCGCTGGTCGGCTCGAAGGTGAGTCTGTTGTCCGTTGGCGGGGAAAAGAACCCGGAAGACATCGTCGACACGATTGCCCGCGATGGCGTGAGCACAATGCACTTTGTACCTGCGATGCTGCATGCGTTCCTGGAGTATGTGGAGCAGCAGCCACGAGAAGTGATGCAAGCGAAGCTGGGCACGCTGCGCCATGTCTTTGCCAGCGGCGAAGCGTTGCCACCACAGCATGTGGCCCGGTTCCAGCGGCTTGTGTCGAGCCTGGCTGGAGCGAAACTGATCAACCTGTACGGTCCAACCGAAGCGACGGTGGACGTATCGTACTTTGATTGCGAGCCGGATGAGGAATATGGAGTTATTCCGATCGGGAAACCGATTCAGAATATTCGTCTGTACATTGTGAAGGAAGGCACGGAGCAATTGCAGCCGATTGGGGTTGCGGGTGAACTGTGCATCGGCGGTGTCGGCGTAGCCCGAGGCTATCTGAACCGTCCGGAGCTGACGGCAGAGAAATTCGTAGCCGATCCGTTTGCCGGCGGGGAAGCAGACTATGGACGGATGTACCGTACAGGCGATTTGGCGAGATGGATGGCAGACGGCAACATTGAATATCTGGGCCGGATCGACCATCAGGTGAAAATCCGGGGGTACCGGATTGAGCTGGGCGAGGTCGAATCGCAGCTGCTCCAAGTGGAATCGGTACGAGAAGCCGTGGTCACGGCGCGTGCGGATGAAACGGGACAAAAACAAATGGTAGCGTACTATGTCGCGGGGCAAGAGCTGGGTGCCAGTGAGCTAAGAAGTGAGCTGGGCCGAGAGCTGCCAAGCTACATGGTGCCATCGTACTTTGTTCAGCTGGAGCAGATGCCGTTAACTCCGAATGGCAAAATCGACCGCAAAGCCCTGCCAGCACCGGAAGTCAGCCTGCAAACCGGAGCCGATTATGTCGCACCGCGGACGTGGGTGGAAGTGAAACTGGCACACATTTGGCAGGATGTGCTGGGCCTCACGCAGGTCGGTGTGAAGGAAAACTTCTTCGAGATTGGCGGACATTCGCTGCGGGCGACGACACTGGCCTCGAAGATTCACAAGGAGCTGAACAAGCCGCTTCCACTACGCAGTATTTTTGAAGCACCAACGATTGAGCAACTGGCAACGGTGTTAGAAAGTCTGGATCAAGTAACCTATGCGTCCATTCCGGTAACGGAAGAAAGCAGCTTCTACCCGTTATCCTCGGCGCAAAAACGACTGTATGTGCTGCATCAGTTTGATCCAAGTGATGTGAACTACAACATGCCGTCGGTGCTGCAAGTGAGTGGTCCGCTGGATGTGAAACGAGTGGAAGACGTATTCCGTCAATTGATCGCCCGCCATGCGACCTTGCGTACCCGCTTTGAACTGGTGGACAATGAGCCGATGCAATGGGTTGAGGACACCGTGCCGTTCAAAGTGGAATATACGAAGGTACAAGCAGAGCGTGCAACTACGGATACAGATCAGGACACATCTACAGATTTGGATACAGCTACGGACACGACGGTCAGCCAGGAAGCACAAGAACGGGTACGACAGTTTGTCCGTCCGTTCGATCTGAAAGCTGCGCCGCTGCTGCGGGTAGGCTTGGTGGATCTGGGCGCACAAGGAGCAAAGCAGGAATCCCAGCATCTGCTCATGCTCGACATGCACCATATCGTTTCGGATGGTGTGTCGATGGAGGTACTGACCGATGAATTTGTCCGCTTGTATGGCAGTGAAGAGCTATCGCCATTGCGGATTCAGTACAAAGATTATGCGGTATGGCAGCAAAGCGAAGCCCATCAGGAGTGGATGCAGCGTCAGGAAGCGTACTGGCTGGGTACCTTCCGGGGCGGCGTGCCTGTGCTGGATTTGTCAACCGACTTTGCCCGTCCGGCGGTGCAGAGTACGGCAGGGGATACGATCGAATTCGGACTGGAGCGTGAAGTTAGCGAACGCCTGAAAGAACTGGCTTCGCAAACAGGCGCAACCTTGTATATGGTGCTGCTGGCGGCGTACACTACGCTCTTGCATAAATACACAGGCCAAGAAGATATCGTAGTTGGAACGCCGATTGCAGGAAGACCGCATGCGGAACTGGAGAGCCTGGTAGGTGTCTTCATCAACACGCTGGCAATCCGCAATTATCCGTCTGGCGACCAATCGTTCCTGGATTATCTGCAAGAGGTGAAGGAGCATGCGCTCAGTGCTTATGAGCATCAGGACTATCCTTTTGAAGAGTTGGTTGAAAAGCTGAATTTGACGCGGGATACGAGCCGAAATGCGCTGTTTGACACGATGTTTGAGTTGAAAACATTGGAGCAGCAGGAGTTGCAGCTGGAAGGTCTGACCTTACATTCGTATCCGCTGGAAAATCATACGGCCAAATTTGATCTGAGCTTGGATGCAATAGAGCAGCCAGAAGGCATTCTGTGCCGTCTGGAATACAGCACGGCGCTGTATAAGCCTGAGACGATTGTGCGATTGGCACAGCATTTTACCGAACTCGTACGTGCAATTACACTGCATCCACAACAGCCACTGGCAGTTTTGGATATGGTACCTGCCGAGGAAAAAGCACAAATCATCTATGGTTTTGGAAATGTGGGGGTATCGGATGTTGCTGCTGCTGAAGCAGGAGCCTTATTCCACACCTATGTGGAAGAACAGGCGCAGCTTGTGCCGGATCGCGTGGCGGTGGTATACGAGGAGCAGCAACTTACGTACCGGAAACTGAACGAGCGCGCGAACCAATTGGCGCGGAGATTGCGGAATGAAGGCGTTGGCCGCGAGTCGATGGTTGGCATCTTGAGTGAACGTTCGGTCGACATGCTGGTCGGCGTATTGGCAGTGTGGAAGGCAGGAGGCGCCTATGTGCCGCTGGATGCGGATTATCCGTCCGAACGAATTCGCTTTATGCTGGAGGACAGCGGCGCCACGGTACTGTTGACCCAAACAGGATTGCAGGACCGTGCGCAGGTCTGGCTGGAGGAAAGCCAATGGGCTCTGGGCGAAGGAAAGAATGAGAGTGAGCTGGAGACGGCGGTTAGCGCTGAAACGATGGAAAGAGACCGCCTTAGTGAAGGCGTAAGCTTGAAATCAGATTCGAAGTCTGACAGCGAAGCAGCATCCGAACCGGCAACAGTGCTGCGTCTGCATACCGTGCTGGCGTTGGACGATGAGT
Organism: Paenibacillus sp. S29; assembly: GCF_049319765.1. NCBI lineage: Bacteria > Bacillati > Bacillota > Bacilli > Caryophanales > Paenibacillaceae > Paenibacillus > Paenibacillus sp. S29. The sequence goes on from NZ_JBMOUI010000030.1 coordinate 10,664, forward strand.
CGCTGTACATCGGAGATACCACCGATATCGAGCCTATCAACGAACCGCAGGATCTGGCGTATGTCATTTACACGTCCGGGACAACAGGACGTCCGAAGGGTGTCATGATTGAGCATCACAGCTTGGTGAATACGGCTGCGGCGTATCGCCGAGATTACCGTCTGAGCGAGTTCCCGGTACGTTTGCTGCAACTGGCGAGCTTCTCCTTCGACGTCTTCGTCGGGGATATCGCGCGGACGCTCTATAACGGCGGCACGATGGTTATTTGTCCGAAAGACGACCGGATTGATTTTAGCCGTTTGTATGACTGGATTCGCGATTACCAGATTACCGTGTTCGAATCGACCCCGGCCCTGATCGTACCGTTTATGCAGTATGTGTATGAACAGGGGCTGGACATGAGCAGTCTGGAACTGCTGATCACCAGCTCGGATAGCTGCAGTGTGACGGATTATCGGGTGCTGCAAGAACGGTTTGGCGCAGATATCCGCATTATGAACAGCTACGGCGTCACAGAAGCAGCAATCGACTCCAGCTTCTACGATGAAGATCTATCGAAGCTGCCAAGCAGCGGCAATGTGCCGATTGGTCAGGCGTGGCTGAACGCCCGCTTCTACATCGTGGACAGCCAGCTGAATCCGGTGCCGATTGGTGTACTGGGTGAACTGTGCATTGGCGGAGCCGGGGTGGCACGAGGCTACCTGAACCGTGCAGACCTGACGGCCGAGAAATTCGTAGCGAATCCATATGTACCGGGTGAACGATTGTACCGCACAGGCGATTTGGCGCGGTGGATGCCAGATGGCAATGTGGACTTTATCGGCCGGATGGATGATCAGGTCAAAATCCGGGGCTTCCGGATTGAACTGGGCGAGGTGGAAGCACAGCTGCTGACCGTGGACGGCATTCAGAAAGCCATCGTCACCGCCTGGGAAAACGAAGACGGAGACAAGGATTTGTGTGCGTATGTCGTAGCCTCAGCAGCGTTGAATCTGCCGGAGCTGCGCAGCACGCTGCAGCCCAAGCTGCCGGGTTATATGATCCCAACATATGTCGTACAACTGGATCAATTCCCGCTGACACCAAACGGGAAAATTGACCGCAAAGCGTTGCCTACGCCGGAAGCGCGCCTTGAAGGAGGCACAGCGTACGTGGCACCGCGCACACTGCTGGAAGAGCAACTGGTACGTATTTGGCAAAGCGTTTTGAATCACCCGCGGATAGGCATCCAGGATAACTTCTTTGAAGTCGGAGGACATTCTCTGCGCGCGACAACACTGATGGCGAAAATCCATCAGGAGCTGAATTACAAGCTGGCGCTGCGAGATATTTTCCAATATCCGACGATTGAGCAACTGGTGCAGGTGATGGGAGAAGTTCAGACACAGCAAACGTATGTATCCATCCCTGTTGCGGAGGAACGTGCATATTATCCGGTTTCCTCGGCGCAAAAACGGATGTACGTGCTGAGTCATTTGGAAGGCGGAGAGGTTAGCTACAATATGCCAGGCGCTTTGATCATTAAAGGTTCCTTGGATAAAACGCGACTGGAGCAAGCCTTCCGCCAGCTGATTGCCCGTCATGAAGCCCTGAGAACCCGATTCGACATGGTGGATGGCGAGGTGATTCAACGGATTGAATCGGGCGTTGCATTCAACGTGGAGCATGTGCAGGCAAGCGAAGAAGAGACCCAGCAGTACGCACAGGACTTTGTACGTGCATTTGATCTCGCACAAGCACCGTTGCTGCGGGTTCAGTTGGTGGAAACCGGACCGGAGCGTCACGTCATGCTCTATGACATGCACCATATTATTTCGGATGGCGTGACTGAAGGAATTATCGTGCAGGAGTTCTCTCAATTGTATGAAGGCAAGGAACTGCTGCCCCTGCGCATCCAGTACAAGGACTATGCGGTTTGGCAGCATGCCGATATGCAAAGTGAACGTCTTCGTGAGCAGGAAAGCTACTGGCTGAACACGATGGCTGGTGACATTCCAGCACTGGATATGCCAACAGATTTTGCAAGACCAGCCGTGCAGCGTCTGGAAGGAGCGCGATTGGAATTTGCGATCAGCTTGGAGGACAGCGAGCAGTTGAAACAGCTGGCCGCGCAAACGGGATCGACCTTATACATGGTGTTGCTAGCAGCATATAGCACGCTCTTGCATAAATATTCGGGGCAGGAGGATATTATCGTCGGCACGCCGATTGCCGGAAGACCGCATGCGGAACTGGAGGGCTTGGTAGGCGTATTCCTCAACACGCTGGCGATCCGCAATTATCCGTCTGGCGACAAAACGTTCCTGGATTATCTGCAAGAGGTCAAAGAGCATGCGCTCAGTGCTTATGAGCATCAGGAATATCCTTTTGAAGAACTGGTAGAAAAGCTGAATTTAACGCGGGATACGACCCGGAATGCGCTGTTTGACACGATGTTTGAGCTGAAAACATTTGAACAGCAGGAGTTCGAGCTGGAGGGTCTGACCTTTAAAACGTATCCGACGGACAATCATACGGCCAAATTTGATCTGACCTTGGATGCAGTGGAGCAGCCGGAAGGCATTCTGTGCAGTCTGGAATACAGCACGGCGCTGTACAAGGCTGAGACCATCGCGCGATTGGCACAGCATTTTACCGAACTCGTACGTGCAATTACCCTTCATCCGCAGCAGCCACTGGCAGCTTTGGAGATGGTAACCGTCGAGGAGAAGGCACAAATCATCTACGGTTTTGGAGATGTGGGAGTATCGGATGTTGCTGCTGAAGCAGGGGGCTTGTTCCATACCTATGTGGAAGAACAGGCGCAGCTTGTACCGGATCACGTGGCGGTGGTGTACGAAGAGCAGCAGCTTACGTACCGCACACTGAACGAGCGTGCGAACCAATTGGCGCGGAGATTGCGGAATAAAGGTATTGGCCGCGAGTCGATGGTCGGCATTTTGAGTGAACGTTCGGTAGACATGCTGGTCGGCGTGTTGGCAGTGTGGAAAGCTGGAGGCGCCTATGTGCCGCTGGATGCAGACTATCCGTCCGAACGTATTCGTTTCATGCTGGAGGACAGCGGTGCGACGGTACTGTTGACCCAAACGGGCTTACAGGAGCGTGCACAGGCATGGCTCGAAGAAAGCCGACAGGCCTTGGCCGGAGGGCAGACTGAGGGCGAGTTGGAAACAGCGGCTGGCGCTGATACGATGGAATCGAGTACTCTCCATGGAACCCTGAATGGAACAGCAGATTCGCCACCTGACAGCGAAGCAACATCCGAACCGGCAACGGGGTTGCGTCTGCATACCGTACTGGCGTTGGACGATGAGTCGTTGTACACCGGGGATACCACAGACGTCAATCACATCAATGAACCGCAGGATCTGGCGTATGTGATCTACACCTCCGGTACAACGGGACGTCCGAAGGGCGTCATGATTGAGCATCACAGTTTGGTGAATACGGCTGCGGCCTATCGCCGGGATTACCGTCTGAACCAGTTCCCGGTACGGTTGTTGCAACTGGCGAGCTTCTCCTTCGACGTGTTCGTCGGGGATATCGCACGGGTGTTCTATAACGGCGGAACGATGGTTATCTGTCCGAAAGATGATCGCATCGACCCAAGCCGTCTATATGGCTGGATTCGCGACTATCAGATTACGGTGTTTGAATCGACCCCGGCCCTGATCGTACCGTTTATGCAGCATGTGTATGAACAGGGGCTGGACATGAGCAGTCTGGAACTGCTGATCACCAGCTCGGATAGCTGCAGCGTGACAGATTATCGGGTGCTGCAGGAACGATTTGGCGCGGATATCCGCATTATGAACAGCTACGGCGTTACGGAAGCTGCGATTGACTCCAGCTTCTACGACGAAGAACTGTCGAAGTTGCCAAATAGCGGCAATGTGCCGATTGGCCAGGCGTGGCTGAACGCCCGCTTCTACATTGTGGACAGCCAGTTGAATCCGGTGCCGATCGGCGTACTGGGCGAGCTGTGCATTGGCGGTGCCGGGGTGGCACGAGGCTACCTGAATCGTGCGGACCTGACAGCCGAGAAATTCGTGGCCAATCCGTTCGTGCCAGGTGAACGACTGTACCGCACAGGCGATTTGGCGCGGTGGATGCCGGACGGCAATGTAGACTTTATCGGGCGGATGGATTATCAAGTGAAAATCCGGGGCTACCGGATCGAGCTGGGCGAGATTGAAACGGTGATCCAGCGGGTGCCGGGCGTGCGTCAAGCGGTAGTCATCGATCGGACGGATGAGCGTGGACACAAGTACTTGTGCGGATACATCACGGGAGAAGCCGAGCTGCGGATCGAGGAGGTACAGGCCGAGCTGGAAGCAGGACTGCCAGCACACATGGTGCCTGCACGTTTGATGCGACTAGAGACGATCCCCCTGACGAGCAACGGCAAAATCGACCGCAAGGCCTTGCCGGAACCGGAAGGAAGTATTCATACCGGTGCAGCCTATGTGGCACCGCGTACCACGGTGGAGCAAGTACTGGCTGCGGTATGGGCCGGAGTACTCGGCGTGGAAGCGGTAGGCACGCAGGATAACTTCTTCGAGCTGGGGGGCGATTCGATCAAGGCCTTGCAAGTATCCTCCCGATTGCTGCAAGCAGGTTATCGACTGGAGATGAAAGACCTGTTCAGTCATCCAACCGTGTCTGCCTTGGCACTGAAAGTCCAATCGGTGACCCGATTGGCGGATCAGAGCGAAGTGGTGGGCGCTGTGAAACTGACACCCGTTCAACAATGGTTCTTTGAGCAGAACCTGACGGATGCTCATCATCATAACCAGTCCATCATGCTGCATAGCAAGGATGGTTTTGATGAACCGGCCCTGCGCACGGCGATGGATCAAATCGTTAGCCATCACGATGCACTGCGTATCATTTTCCGTCCTACAGAGCACGGTTATGAAGCTTGGAACCGCGCGGTTGGGGAGGGCGAGCTGTATACGCTGGATCGGGCCGACTTCAGAAATGAGTCTGAGGTATCTGCGGCGATCGAGGCCAAAGTGAATGAAATTCAGGCGGGTATTCATTTAAGCGAAGGACCGCTGGTGAAGCTGGGGCTGTTCCATTGCCCAGATGGAGATCATTTGCTGATGGCGATTCATCACTTAGTGGTGGATACCGTATCTTGGCGCATTTTGTTCGAGGATATTACGACCGCCTATGAGCAGGCATTGAACGGACAAGCGGCTCGTCTTCCGCACAAAACGGATTCGTTCCGCATCTGGGCGGATGGGCAGTCTCAATATGCGAACAGTCCGGCCATGGCAGCAGAACTCGCATTCTGGCAGGAAATGGAACAAGGCGTATATAAGCCGCTTCCAAAAGACGAGTCCCCTTCTCATTCCTTAAATAGGGACAGCGAGAACATTACAGTTACGTGGACAGCTCAGGAAACGGAGCAGCTGTTAAAACAAGCGCATCGTGCCTACAACACGGAGATGAATGATGTGCTGCTTACCGCATTGGGACTGACGATTCATCGCTGGGCGGGCTTGGAACGAGTGCTCGTGAGCCTGGAAGGTCATGGACGGGAGTCCATTTTGCCAGAACTGGATATTACGCGCACCGTGGGTTGGTTTACGACCCAATTCCCGGTTGTGCTGGATATGAACGTGGGGCAAGACCTTTCACAGCGCATCAAACATGTGAAAGAAGGACTACGCCGCATTCCGCAAAAGGGCATCGGCTACGGTATGTTGAGATACCTGTCCGCAGCACGTGAGCAAGAGCGTTTTGTAACCGAGCCTGAAATCAGCTTTAACTATTTGGGACAATTTGACCAAGATATGCAAAATCATTCCATTGGCGTATCTCCTTACGCTAGTGGTGCAGAGCTTAGCGCCCATGCAGCCAGATCGCACACGCTGGATATGAACGGACTGATTTCGGAAGGCGAACTGCAATTGACGATCAGCTACAGCAAGCAGGAATATCGTCGTGAAACGATGGAGCAGCTAGCTGAAGAGTTTAGAATCAGTTTGCAGGAAATCATTACGCATTGCACAAGCCGCAAACAGCAGGAGCTGACGCCAAGCGATGTCATGCTGAAACATGTAACCATGGCCGAGCTGGATCAATTGGTAGAACGGACTCGTGACATGGGGGAACTGGAAGATGTCTATGCGCTGACGCCGATGCAAAAAGGCATGTTGTTCCATAGTCTGATGGATGCAGAGTCAGGTGCTTATTTTGAACAAACGACCTTTGATTTGCATGGACGCTTCCAAGCGGATATTTTCCAAGATAGCTTGAATCATTTGGCGCAGCGGCATGAGATATTTAGAGCTAATTTCATCAGCGGTTGGCAGGATGAGCCTGTGCAGGTCATTTTCCGCCGCAAGGATGTTGGTTTTAGATGTGAAGATTTGCGTCATCTGAATGAGCGGGAGCGTGACGCGTATGTGAAGGAATTTATTCGCAAGGACAAGGCAGCCGGATTCGATTTATCCCGGGATGCGTTGATGCGCGTGGCGATTTTACGAACAGGCGACGAGGATTATTATTTTGTGTGGAGCTCTCATCACATCTTGATGGATGGCTGGTGTGTGGCGTTAGTCACGGATGAGGTGTTTGAGGCTTATTTTGCAGCCGTGGAGCATAGACAGCCGAAGCTTGCCCCCGTGACTCCATACAGTCAGTATATTGAGTGGCTTGAAGCACAGGATGTAGAAGCGGCAGCTTCCTACTGGAAGGATTATTTGCTCGGCTATGATCAGCAAACTTCGATTCCGACCGGAAAAGTAGGCGTGAAAGCGGACGGTGCACAATTTGAGCATATCCTGTGCGATCTCGGCAAGGACTTGACCGGACGTATGGAAATGGTGGCTAAGCAGCACCATGTGACCCCGAATACATTGCTGCAAACAGCTTGGGGCTTGCTGCTCCAAAAGTACAACGGTAGTGACGACGCTGTTTTTGGCGGTGTAGTGTCTGGTCGTCCGGCTGATATTACGGGGATCGAAAATATGGTGGGCTTGTTCATTAACACCATTCCAATACGTATCCGCAGTGGGGCTGAGGACACCTTTGCTGACATGATCAGAACGAATCAGCAGCAGGCGCTGACTTCTCAAGATTATGAAACGTATCCGCTGTATGAAATTCAAGC
>NZ_JBMOUI010000031.1:0-15943 GCF_049319765.1 Paenibacillus sp. S29
TTATACAACATTAACGCGGTGTCGTCTTAAATAAAATGAACATAAAAAAAGCTGTCGAGACTTTCTCGACAGCCTGAAAGATCCCGATAATATATCGGGATCTTTTTAGCTTAGGAGGGTAATTATGTCTACAATAGGCCAACGAATTCGAACTATTAGAAAAACAAACAACTTAAATCAAATAAAGTTTGCAAATATAATTGGAATTTCTCAAGGAACGTTGAGTGAGCTGGAGCAAGATAAATACAGACCCTCTCTTGATATAATTATAGCAAATAAAGAAAATTTCAATTTTCCATATAGAGTGGTTATTCTTTGGAGATACGCCTGTATCAAAGAACACTATTTTTAATTTAGCCATTGAAGCTCAGGAATTAAAACTTATTTCTTTGTTTCGAGAACTTACTAAAGAAGATAGAGATGAAATTATTGATTTTATAAAACTAAAGATTGTTCGGTACTAATCTTTCACGGGAGTTCCTTAATAATATGTCTTAGAAATACTCATTTTAATTTTGGTACATAAAAGTCACGATTTATCCATATGCCGATTATTCCTGGCATTTATGCATAAAAAAATTAAAAATGTGAGAAATGGTTTGAAAGAGCTTTGAAAGAAGGCGGTTGGAACCTCAGCATTAGATATACCCCAACTGATCTAAAATCAATTTACATAAGAAATGAATTTGAAGATTATGAAGAATGGAGATTGGTGGTAAAAGAATCATTGCAAGGTCTTAACATAGAGACCTATTTACAGAGTGTGCAACTAATGAAACTTGCAAAAGAAATATTGAAAGACTATCCCTAAAAGTAAAACTTCAGCTAACACATAGTTAATTAAATTGTAAAAGGAGGTGTGAGGCGCTACTTCTTTAAGCGAACTAATGGGTACTAAAATTTTCTATTTACTATACCTTTTCTTTAAAGGAGAGACAAAATGCTCCATTAAAAAGGTAATATTTTTACCGATTAGATTCAAATCTTCTTGTTCTAATACCTGCCCATTTAATTCAACTCGAAAACCAGAATTTAGAAATGCTAAAAGATCAAAGGATTTTTTGATTTTCTCGTTATTAAGGCCCGAATGAATTGTATCAATCAATTGAGTCCACACAATAGGGGAACGTCATTTGATTAGCAATAAAGTAAATAATCGGTTGTAACATCAAAAACCTCTGCTAAAGATATTAAATGATTAATTTTAGGTCGTGCTACATTTCGCTCCCAATTAGAAATAACCTGTTTGGTTACCCCACTTTTATTAGCAAGTTCCTCTTATGTCCATTTATGGAGTAGTCTTAAATTTCTACATCGCTGTCCCAAAGTATTCATGAGTTCACCTCTATTGAGAATATCAAATAGGTTTTAACCCGACCCATCTGCTTACTAATTATACCTACTTATAGCCCATATTATAGCTTATTCATACCCTACTGTACCCTACGAGTAGCCTATGAATAGGCTACGAAGTAAAATATATCTAAAAAATATTACTTTGCTATTGTATAAAGCTGTGAGTTGTTATATTCTACATTTGTATTTTGAAGTAAAACTAAAATATATCTTAGGAGTAGAAAAAGGTAACTGAACTTTACTCTGATTTAGTAGTTCTAAAAAGAAGGTGAATAATGAGCAAAATTCGATCAAGTAACTCTATAGCATCTATTCAACGGAAAATCAAAGAAGGAAGAGGTCAAGGCCACTTTTCGGAATATAAACCTTGGTTGACTGTACATGATGTACCTTCAATAGGGATAGTTACTCGAATTCTTGGTTGGAAAAGTGGTCGACTTCACCATTATCTGTCTGAACACTTTGAATTGGCACATCATTACCAAATGGAGTGGTCAGAGCAAGAGATTGATATTCTCGAACAATTTCCTTTATTACCCCTAGATAAAACCCTCTATATTGCACAAAAGTTAGGCATTAAACATCCAACTGACCCCAAGAATAAGCTTCCCATCATTATGACTACAGATATGTTACTTACAGTAAAACAAGAAGAAAGTATAAAATTTATTGCACATTCCGCAACCCGTAAAGCGCCAATATATCCCCAAGAAGGATGCGGATCGGGCATACGAGATCATTCGAACGATAATGGAACGTCTGGAATTAACGTTACACCCGACCAAAACGCGAGTATCCAACGGATTTTCCAGCAGAATATCCAGCTGACATCCAGTCACGTTTCCAGCCAGGCTTCCAGAAATTCGTCAGGTAATCATGTTAAGTTATCGCAAAGCGCAAGGATTCGGAGCACCGGCAGAGAATGTCTACAGGGAAGATCCCCCAAATCGGCCGGCACCCCGCCTGAATGTCGACACGCGTCGAATTCCTCGATTGATGGCAAACCATTCCCAGCGTTTCTTCTCCATTCGCTCTTTTTAGGCAAAATATTAACACCGTGTTGACCAAATTTAACTGAAGTTTTACTATACATTATTGGAAATTTTGATATAATTCTACCTAGGTCAACTTTCCAATTATGATAGAAAATAGAATTGGATGGTTTTTATACCTATCCAAGCTGTGCGCGAGAGACCAGTCCACTGGCTACCCAGCAAGCCGGCATGCGGAGACCGACAATTGTGGAAAATGACAGCCGAGAATATGTTGCTCCATGACGTCAGAAGGTGGGGACCTGCTATATTCTGAGGACGGAAGAGCATATATTGATTTTTTTGCAGGTGCCGGGGCACTGAATTACGGTCATAACAACGATTATATCAAGGACCGGGTTCTCGATTACTTGACCTCCGACCGGATTATGCACGGTCTGGATATGTATACAATGGCCAAGCGCGAATTCATCCAGAGTTTCTCGGAGCGGATCCTGGAGCCGAAGAAGCTGAATTACAAGCTTCAAGTCTGCGGTCCGACGGGGACGAACGCGGTGGAAGCGGCCCTTAAGCTCGCACGCAAGGCGAAGAAGAGAACCGGGATATTCGCATTCATGGGCGGCTTCCACGGCATGTCGATCGGCAGCCTGTCGGCGACAAGCTCCAAGTCCATGAGGGAAGGGGCTTTCGCAGAAATGGATACGCTCGGCTATATCGAGAATATCCTGACTGATTCGCACTCCGGAATCGACAAGCCGGCCGCCAAGGCCGCTCTCGAGTTCCGGGACAGAGCCGCCCTGGAAGCCTAGGTGAAGCAGAAGGAAGAGTTTGTGCGCTCGTTCTTTGACAAAGAAATCAAGCCTCTGCATCCGTCCATCGCCATCCGCGGACTTGGCCTGATCTGGGGCATTGACGTCTCGGGCTTCACGGATGAAGCCGGGGCGAAGCGGATGACGGAGATCAGCTTCGAGAACGGGCTCATCATTGAAAGAGCCGGCAGAGGAGACCGCGTACTAAAGATCATGCCTCCGCTGACCGTCTCGATGGAGCATCTGGCCGCCGGCTGCGACATTATCAAGTCCAGTATGCAGCAGGTGATCTCTCAGGAGACCCAGGATTTGCTGATAACGACCTAAGCTCGGCCAAGTGGTGGCCGCCCCGGCAAGAGGCACGGAAGTGCCTTCCGGGGGCCGTGCGGCCCTGATGTTAAGATAACGTTTTCACCCCATTGGAAGATTTTCTCTCCATACTGCCTGCGGTACCGTCAGACAGCATGGAATTCACCGCCAATCCAAGGGCTGTCCCGTTCATGCCATACGGAGCATTCTTTGAGCCTCATGCAGCACCATCGTCACATCTAATCGTCAGGAAAAGCTCACTACCCCGCAGCCGGATCTTTACTTATCCACACCAGGCGGGGGAATATACAAATCGTACATAGAGTGTATCAATATCCCTTAAACATAGGCTTCGACAAGGGCAGCTCCGGTGCCGAATCCGGAGGTACGGCCGACTTCCTGCTGGCCGGCCGGAATCCTACAGCAAGCCTTACATCGATGGGAGGAACATCCCTTGTTCACCCCCAAATCCAATTCCGAACCCAATGTTAAACCAAAGCCCGTCTTCGGGCGGCTCGTCCGCAGCAAGCATATTGAAGCAGAGGAACCGGAAGCAGCCGTATCTCTTGCGTAGAACGATGCTCTTTGTTGTCTTTCACGCATGGGAGCCGAGCGGGACAGCTGCTAGGCAGAGGATTGCCGCATGCGATCAACCGGGCAAGCGAAGCGGTGACCTGGCGAAAGCCATTGACATTGTTGTCACATGTTTGAAAAGGCGGGGAGCGAGGCTGGAGCGTTGCTGCGGTATATGCTCCGCCGGATTGCTTTTACCGATGAAGAGAGGGGAACGATCCAGATGGCTTTTGAAAAAGAAACGTTGTTTTGGAACGAAAAATTCGGTAGCGACGATTATACCTTGACGCGGCTGCCTTACAGCAAAGCTCCAAGCTCCCTGGCGCCCATTATGACAACCGTCGGCGGGACGCTTTCGGAGGAAGTGGCGCAGCGCGTCCTTCAAATGAGCAAGGGCGCTCCGCTGGCCACTTTTATGATTTTGCTCGCCGGTGTTCAGTCGCTCTTGCATAAATATACAGGCGCTTCTGACATTCTGGTCGGCATTCCGGTTGTACGGAAACCGTCGGAGACGCGCCGATCCGTTAATCATACGATCATTTTGAAAAACTCGCTTTCGGCGGGTGCGACTTTTAAAACGCTTCTGAGCGAGCTGAGGACTTCCTTGCCGGAAGCGATTCAGCATCAACATATTCCGTTCTTGAAAATGACGGAGAAGCTGGACCTGCAATATGCAGGCGGGATACCCGTCGTCCACACGCTAGTATCCCTTAAGGAGCTGCATCTGGACGAAATCGGGCAAAACGTGGTCACGGATTGTTCCTTTGAATTCAGCTTAACCGGCGGGACGATACAGATAGCGCTGTCATATAACGAGCACTTATATGACTCCGAGTTCATGACTCGGGTCGTCGGCCATCTGAATCGCCTGCTGGCCGTGGGGCTTCACGAGTTGGAGCTGGACATCGTGCGGGCGGACATGCTGTCGGAGGACGAGAAATTTCAATTGCTGCAAAGCTTTAACGATACCGAGAAGGACTATTCCCGTGATCGGACGATTCATCAGCTCGTGGAGGAGCAGGCGAAACGGGTGCCCGAAGCGACGGCGGTTGTCTTTGAGGGGCGGCGGCTTTCGTACGCGGAGCTGAACGAACGGGCGAACCGGCTGGCGCGGACGCTGCGATCGGTCGGCGTGCTGCCCAATCAGCTGGTAGGCTTGATGGCCAGGAGATCGCTGGAGACGGTCGTTGGCATTCTGGCGGTTCTGAAAGCTGGCGGTGCCTACGTGCCGATTGACCCGGAATACCCGGAAGAACGCATCCGCTACATTCTGGAGAACTCGAACGCGCAGCTGCTGCTGACTCAAAGGGAGTTGCTGCAGCAGGTGCCGTTCGAAGGGACCGTGGTGGCGCTGGATGACGAGCAGGCCTACAGCGACGATGGCTCGAACCTGGAGCCGGCCAGCGGTCCGAACGATCTGGCTTATGTCATCTATACATCAGGTACGACGGGCAAACCCAAAGGGGTCATGCTGGAGCATCGCGGGCTGGTCAGCCTGAAACTGACGTTTGCCCATACGCTTCACACGACCGAACAGGATCGAGTGCTGCAATTCGCCAGCCTATCGTTCGATGCGTCGTGCTGGGAGATGTTCAACGCTCTGTATTTCGGGGCGACCTTATATATACCGTCAACCGAGACGATTTTGGATGATCAGCTGTTCGAACGTTTCATGAACGAGCATGCAATTACGATCGCCACTTTGCCGCCAACTTATGCGGCTTATTTGAATTCAGACCGCCTGCCGAGTCTGAGCAGGCTCATCACGGCGGGCTCCGCCGTTTCAGCCGAATTCGTGCAGCAGTGGAAAGACAAGGTACAGTACTATAATGCGTACGGTCCGACGGAAGCCTCGATCGCCACATCCGTGTGGGCGGCGTCTACGTATGACACCGAACGCAGAGCGATACCGATCGGACGTCCGATCTGGAACCATCGCTTGTATATACTGGGCGCACAGAATCAGCTGGCGCCTATCGGAGTGGAGGGAGAATTATGCATCGCGGGCGTCGGCCTCGCCCGGGGATATTGGAACCGTCCGGATCTGACGGCGGAGAAATTCATCGAACACCCGTTTGAGCCCGGAGAGAGACTGTACCGGACGGGCGACTTGGCCCGCTGGCTGCCGGACGGAAATATTGAGTACTTGGGCCGGATTGACCATCAGGTGAAAATCCGTGGATTCCGGATCGAGATCGGCGAGATTGAAGAGCAGCTTCTGAAGATCGACTCCGTGCAGGAGACGATCGTAATCGCACGGGAAGGCAAAGGCGGGCAAGAACTGTGCGCTTACCTGGTCGCGGGCCGCCCGCTTACGCTCGGCGAGCTGAGAAGCGCGCTGGCGCAAAAATTGCCGAATTACATGATTCCGGCGCATTTTGTTCAGCTTCCGCGGATGCCGCTCACGCCGAACGACAAAATCGACCGCAAGGCTTTGCCCGCTCCGGAAGGAAACGCGCTGACCGGCGGCGCGTACGTAGCTCCCCGCAATGAAGCCGAGCGGACGCTTGCCGATGTGTGGCAGGCGGTATTGAACGCCGATCGCGTTGGGGTAACGGATCATTTCTTCGAGCTGGGCGGAGACTCGATCAAGTCCATTCAAGTATCTTCGCGGCTTCATCAAGCCGGGTACAAGCTGGAAATCCGGGATTTGTTCAAATATCCGACTATCTCACAGCTCAGCCTGCATGTGAAACCGATCGGACGTACCATCGATCAAGGCGAAATAACGGGTGAAACGGCGCAGACCCCGATTCAGCATTGGTTTTTCGAGAGCTCCTTTGCGGCCCCGCATCATTTCAACCAGTCAGTGATGCTGTACCGGAAGGAACGCTTCGACGAAGAGACGGTACGTCAGGTGCTGCAAAAGCTGGCCGAGCATCATGACGCCTTGCGGATGGTGTTCCGCAAGACGGAACAAGGGTTTAGCGCGCGGACCCGCGCGATTCAGGAAGGCGGGCTGTTCACGCTGGACGTGTTCGACTTCAAGGATGCGGAGAATACCGCGCAGGCTGTGGAAGCGAAGGCAACGGACATTCAAGCGGGCATCGATCTGGAGAACGGGCCCCTCGTGAAGGCGGGACTGTTCCGGTGCGCGGACGGCGACCATTTGCTGCTCGCGGTTCATCATGCCGTGGTGGACGGCGTGTCTTGGCGCATTTTGATGGAGGATTTCGCTGTGGGTTACGAGCAGGCCGGCAAAAGCGAGGAAATTCGTTTCCCGGCGAAAACGGATGCGTACCGCACTTGGTCCGAGCAGTTGGCCGCTTACGCGCAAAGCCCGGAGATGGCGAAGGAACGGGCCTATTGGCAGGCCGTGGAACAAATTGCGGTTCCGGCCGTGCCGAAGGATCTGGAGGCGGACGTTACGACGCAGCAGGACAGCGAATCGCTGTTCGTCCGTTTGACTCCCGAAGAAACGGAGCTGCTGCTGAAGCGGGTTCACCGGGCCTACAACACCGAAATGAACGATATTTTGGTAACGGCACTCGGCATAGCCGTTCGCAAGTGGACGGGACACGAACGGGTGCGGATCAATCTCGAAGGACACGGACGCGAATCGATCGGAACGGATATCGACATCACGCGCACAGTCGGCTGGTTTACGACCAAGTTTCCGGTCGTCCTGGAGCCGGAAACCGACCGGGATTTGGCCTATCAGATTAAACAGGTCAAGGAAAGCTTGCGCCGCATTCCGAACAAGGGGCTTGGGTACGGCGTATGCCGCTATCTCTCCAAATCGGAGGATGGCTTTGTTTGGGGCGCAGAGCCGGAAATTAATTTTAACTACCTCGGCCAGTTCGACGATGATGTCAATCAGGACGAGATCGGCATATCTTCTTACTCCAGCGGCAGCCCGGCCAGCGACCGGCAGGCCCGCAGCTTTGTGCTGGATATCAACGGCATGGTGCTGGACGGCGCTTTATCGCTCGATCTCAGCTACAGCCGGAAGCAGTATCGCAAGGAAACGATGGAAGCCTTCGCTCAGCGGCTTGAGCAAAGTCTCCGAGAGCTCATTACCCACTGCGCAGGCAAAGAAAACACCGAATTGACGCCGAGCGACGTGCAATTTAAAGGCTTGACCATCGCGGAATTGGAGCAAATCGCCCAGCGCTCGGGCCATCTCGGGGAAATTGAAAATATTTACTCGCTTACGCCGATGCAGAAGGGCATGTGGTTCCACAGCGCGCTTGACCGGCAAACGGCCGCTTACTTCGAGCAGACGCGGTTTACGATGCGGGGAGCGCTCGACGTCCAGCTTTTCGAGAGGAGCTGGATGGAGCTTGCGAAACGTCATCTGGTGCTGCGGGCGAATTTTGTGAAAGGACCGGCGGGCGAGCCGCTGCAAATCATATACCACGACAAGCCGGTCGGCTTTGAATATGAAGAGCTGCTTCATTTGCAGGCGGACGAGAAACAAGCGTATTTGGATAAAAAGGCCGAGGATGACAAGCTTCGCGGCTTCGACATGGAACATGACGCGCTCGTTCGGGTTACGATCCTGCGCACCGAAGAGCAAAGCTATCATGTGCTGTGGAGTTTCCAGCATATTTTGATGGACGGCTGGTGCCTGCCGCAGCTGACGCAGGAGCTGTTTGAGACGTACTCGGCCTTGGCATCCGGCAAGCAGCCAGCGGGAGATAAGGGATCGGATTATGGCGCTTATATCGAATGGTTGGAGAAACAGGACGATCAGGCGGCATCCGGCTATTGGACGGCATTCCTGGCAGATTATGAGGGGCAAACCGTACTCCCGGGACAAAAGGAATCGGCGCCAAACGGCAGATTTACGGCTGATCACGTCACCACCGAGCTGGGCAAGGACTTGAGCGAGCGGATGGACCGGGTGGCGAAACAGCGCCTGGTTACGGTCAATACGCTGCTGCAAGCCGCTTGGGGCGTGATGCTGCAAAAATATAACGGAACAAACGATGCCGTATTCGGCAGCGTCGTGGCCGGAAGACCGGCGGAAATCCCGGGCATCGAGTCCATGATCGGGCTGTTCATCAATACGGTGCCGGTCCGCGTCACGAGCGAAGCGGACACCGTGTTCGCCGACCTGATGGCGAAGCTCCAAGAGCGGGCGCTGGAGTCCGGGCGTTATGATTACTATCCGCTGTATGAAATTCAAGCCCGCAGCGTGCAAAAGCAGAACCTGATCAACCATATCATCGCTTTCGAGAACTATCCGGTGGACGAGCAGATGGAGCAGGCGGGCGACCAGCAGCACGGCGACCTGACGATCGCTGACGTTCAGATGGAGGAGCAGACGAACTATAACTTCAACGTGACCGTGGTGCCGGGAGTCGAGATCGAAATTCGATTCGACTTTAACGCCGAAGTGTTCGATAAAGACAGCATCGAACGGCTCAAGGGGCATCTCGTCCATCTGCTGGAGCAGGTGACGGATAACCCGGAAATTACCGTGGGCGAGCTGGAACTTGTGACGGAGGCGGAAAAGGCCGACCTTCTCGGACGTTTTAACGACACCACCACGGAATTTCCGCGCGGGAAGACGCTCATTCAATTGTTCGAAGAGCAGGCGGAGCGCATCCCGGATGCAGCCGCTATCTCCTTGAATGAGCAAGAGCTGACCTACCGCGAGCTGAACGATCGCGTCAACCGCCTTGCCCGTACCTTGCGTAGCCACGGGATATCCAAAGGCCGTCTGGTCGCCATTATGGCTGAGCGTTCCATCGAAATGGTGGTGGGCATGCTGGCGGCACACAAAGCCGGAGCGGCTTACGTACCGATTGACCCGGAATATCCCGAGGAGCGTATCCGTTTCTTGATTGAGGATTCGGGAGCGCAGGTCATGCTGACGCAAAGCCGCTTGCGCGAGCGCCTGGCGGGTTCGGACTCCGTGATCTTACTGGATGACGAGTCCTTCTATCACGAGGACGGCACAAATCTAAATCCGGGCACCGAAGCGACGGATATGGCCTGTGTCATCTATACGTCAGGCACGACGGGCAAGCCGAAAGGCAACCTTGTTTCGCACCGCAACATCGTGCGGATCGTGCGAAATACGAATTATATCGACATCACCGAACGGGATCATGTCCTCCAGCTTTCGAGCTATTCGTTCGACGGAGCGATTTTCGATATTTTCGGCGCTTTGACCAACGGGGCGCGGCTGGTGCTGGTTCCCCGCGAGACCTTGCTGGAAATCGTCCGGCTGGCGGATCTCATCCAGCGTGAGCGCATCTCGGTCATGCTGATTACGACGGCTTTCTTCAACGTCCTTGTAGATGTGAACGTCGATTGCCTGCGGGATGTCCGGGCGATTTTGTTCGGAGGAGAGCGAGTGTCGGTCGGACATGTGCGTAAAGCGCTCGCCCATATCGGACCGGGCAGGCTCAACCACCTGTACGGCCCGTCGGAAAGCACGGTTTATACCACGTACCTTCCGGTCGACTTCGTCGATGAGTCGGCGGTTACCGTACCCATCGGACGGCCGATCAGTAATACGAAGGTGTATATCGTCGACAGCCGGAATAAGCTTCTGCCGATCGGCGTGGCCGGGGAGCTTTGCGTCGGCGGAGAAGGCTTGGTACGGGGCTACAATAACCGGCCGGAGCTGACGGCGGAGAAATTTGTGGACAATCCGTTTGTGCTGGGAGAGCGCATGTACCGGACGGGGGATTTGGCGAAATGGCTGCCGGACGGCACGATCGAATACGTGGGACGGACGGACGACCAAGTGAAAATCCGCGGCTTCCGCATTGAGCTGGGCGAGATCGAAGCTCAGCTTCAGAAAGTGGAGGGAATTCGGAAAGCGACGGTATTCGCGAGGGAAGACGCCTCCGGCGAGAAGCAGCTTTGCGCCTATTATGAAGCGGACCGCGAGCTTCCGGCGGCCGAGCTGAAGAGCGTGCTTTCCCAGGAACTGCCGGCCTATATGATTCCGGCGTACCTGATCCAGTTGGAGCGGCTCCCGCTGACGACGAACGGCAAGGTCGACCGCCGATCACTCCCGGCGCCGGAGGAGAGCTTGCAGCCGGGCGAAGAACGTACTCCGCCTCGGACTCCGCTGGAAGCCAGCTTGGCGGGAATTTGGAAAAGCGTGCTCGGACTGGAGCACATCGGGGTTCATGACAACTTCTTCGACCTGGGCGGCCATTCCCTGCGGGCGACGACACTGGTGAGCAAGGTGCATCAGGAGCTGAACGTCGAGCTGCCTCTGCGCGACGTATTCCGCTACTCGACGATCGAAGAGATGGCTCTCGCCATCTCCCGGATCGGAGAGCAGTCGTTCTCGTCGATTCCGCTGGCGGGCGCAAGAGCATATTATCCGCTTTCCTCAGCTCAGAAGCGGCTGTTTATCCTGAATCAGCTGGAAGGGGCCGATCAGAGCTACAACATGCCGGGCGTGCTGCTGCTGGAAGGATCGATTGACCGGAGCCTGCTGGAGAAGGCTTTCCGCGGACTGATCGCACGGCACGAAACGCTGCGAACCGGCTTTGAGATCGTACAAGGCGAAGCTGTACAGCGCATTTACGAGAGCGTCGACTTTGCCGTCGAGTACCGTCATGTGAGCGAGGAAGAAGCGCCCGAAGTCGTGCAGGCCTTCATCCGGCCTTTCGACTTGGCGAAGCCTCCGCTGCTGCGGGCGGAGCTCGTAGAGCTGGCAGCCGAACGTTATTTGCTGATGTTCGACATGCACCATATCGTCTCCGACGGGGTTTCGATGGACGTGTTAGTCGAGGAACTCGTTCGTATGTACGGCGGCGAGTCATTAGAGCCTTTGCGCATTCAATACAAGGACTATGCGGTATGGCAGCAGTCGGACGAGCAAAAAGTGCAGTTGAAACGCGAGGAAGCTTACTGGCTGGACCGTTACCGGGGCGAGCTGCCGGTTCTGGAAATGCCGACGGACTATCCGCGTCCTGCCGTGCAGAGCTTTGAGGGACAAACGCTGACGTCCTTTGTGGACGAGGCAACGAACGAAGGCTTGAAGCAGCTGGCCGCTCAAAGAGGAACGACGCTGTATATGGTGCTGCTTGCGGCATATACCGTGCTTTTGCAAAAATACACAGGTCAGGACGATTTGATCGTCGGAACGTCGATTGCGGGCAGAACGCACGGAGACACGCAGCCTTTGATCGGAATGTTCGTCAATACGCTGGCGCTCCGCAATTATCCGGCTTCGGAGAAGACCTTCCTGTCGTATCTGGAAGAAGTGAAAGAAACGACCTTAGGCGCTTATGAGCATCAGAATTATCCGTTCGAAGAGCTCGTTGATAAAGTGCAGGTCAGCCGGGATTTGAGCCGCAACCCGCTGTTTGACACGATGTTCTCCCTGCAAAACTTGGAGGATAAAGAGTTTGAGTTGGAAGGGCTGAAATTGTCCCCGTATCCTAGCGAATACGGCACGGCCAAGTTCGACCTGAGTGTGGATGTTACGGAAGAAAACGGCGGCCTGGAGTGCAGCTTTGAATTCGCAACGGCTCTTTATAAAGAAAGCACGATCCGGCGGCTGTCGACTCATTTCGGACATTTGCTTGCGGCGATCGTAAGCCGTCCGGATGCGAAGATTGCCGAGCTGAACTTGCTGACGGCAGAGGAAAAAGAGCAAATTCTCGGCGCGTTTAACCCGGCGCAGCCGGAAGCGGCTCCTGCGGCCGCGTTCCACCGGCTGTTCGAGGAACAGGCGGAGCGCACGCCGGAAGCGGCGGCCGTCGTGTACGAGAACGACCGGCTGACGTATGCGGAGCTGAACGAGCGGGCGAACCGCTTGGCGGCTACGCTGCGTGCAAGCGGCATCGGCCGGGAGACGATCGTCGGCATTCTCGCCGAGCGTTCGGTGGACTTGCTGGTGGCCGTGCTGGCCGTCTGGAAAGCGGGCGGGGCGTATGTGCCGCTCGACCCGGATTATCCGGCAGACCGCGTGCGGTTCATGCTTGAAGACAGCGGAGCGAAGGTGCTGCTGACGCAAACGGCGCTGCGAGAGCGTGCCGAAGCCTGGCTCGGCGAAGAGGAGCTGGCGCTGGCGGCTGTGCTGTACCTCGACGACGAAACTTCGTACAGCGAGGAGCGGGCGAATGCGCCGATTGGCTCCGGCATTGTCTTCGGCAAGCTGACGGATGCTGTGGACGACGGCGATGAGAGCCATCAGAATGTTGGCACCGACAGCTTCCATGAAGCCCGTCCGGAGGATCTGGCGTACGTGATCTATACGTCGGGAACGACGGGCAAGCCGAAGGGCGTGATGATCGAGCACCGCAGCCTGGTGAACACGGCGGCGGGCTACCGGCGGGAGTACCGGTTGGATCAGTTCCCGGTGCGGCTGCTGCAGCTCGCAAGCTTCTCGTTCGACGTGTTCGTGGGAGATATCGCGCGGACGCTGTACAACGGAGGCACGATGGTGATTGTGCCGAAGGACGACCGGATCGATCCGTCTCGTCTGCACCACTGGATTGAGCGGGAGCGGGTCACCATCTTCGAATCGACGCCGGCGCTGATCGTGCCGTTCCTGGAGTACGTGCACGAGCAGCAACTGGACATGAGCCGGGTGGAGCTGTTGATCACGAGCTCGGACAGCTGCAGCGTGGCGGATTACCGGACCTTGCAGGAACGCTTCGGTTCGTTGTTCCGGATCATCAACGCATACGGCGTGACGGAAGCGGCGATCGACTCCAGCTTCTACGACGAGCCGCTGACGAAGCTGCCGCAGACAGGCAATGTGCCGATCGGCAAAGCGTGGCTGAATGCGAAATTCTACATCGTGGACGCGCATCTGAACCCGGTGCCGGTCGGGGTGCTGGGCGAGCTGGTCATCGGCGGAGTCGGAGTGGCGCGCGGGTACTTGAACCGTCCGGAGCTGACGGAAGAGAAGTTCGTAGACAGTCCGTTCGCCGCGGGCGAGCGGCTGTACCGCACGGGAGACTTGGCGCGGTGGATGGAAGACGGCAACGTGGACTTCATCGGCCGGATCGACAACCAGGCGAAAATCCGGGGCTACCGGATCGAGACGGGCGAGATCGAGTCGCAGCTGCTGCGGGTGGAAGGCGTGCGCGAAGCGGTGGTTCTGGTTCGAAGTGACGCGAACGGGCAGAAGGCGCTATGCGCGTATTACACGCCGGATACCGGAGCGGAGCTGGCGGTGAACGATTTGCGCAGCGCGCTGGCGCAGGAGCTGCCGGGCTACATGATCCCGTCGTACTTCGTGGAGCTGGAGCGCCTGCCTCTGACGCCGAACGGAAAGATTGACCGGAAGGCGCTACCGGCGCCGGAAGGGGAAGCGGGAAGCGGAACGGAGTACGTCGCACCGCGCAATGAGCTGGAAACGAAGCTGGCGGCGATTTGGCAGGAGGTGCTGGGGCTTGCGAAGGAGATTGGCGTTCACGACAACTTCTTCGACATCGGCGGACACTCCCTGCGGGCGACGACGCTGGTCAGCAAGATTCATAAAGAGTTGAACGTGGATCTGCCGCTGCGCGACGTGTTCCGCCATTCCACGATCGAGAGCATGGCGGCCGCCATTTCCCGGCTGGATGAGCAAACATTCGTTGCCATTCCGGTGGCGGATGACCGAGAGGTGTACCCGCAATCTTTTGCTCAAAAACGTCTCTTTATCCTGAATCAACTGGAAGGCGCGGAGCTTAGCTACAACATGCCGGAAGCCATGCTGCTGGAGGGTGTTTTGGACCGGGCAAGGTTTGAAGAAGCGTTCCGTAAGCTCGTGGCGCGGCATGAAATGCTGCGCACCGGGTTCGAAATGGTGGATGGCGAAGCATCGCAGCGGATTTACCAGGACGTGAATTTTGCCGTGGAGTTCTATCGAGCGGATGAGCAAGAGGCCGAAGAGACGGTTCGCCGTTTCGTCCGTCCGTTTGACTTGGCGAAGCCTCCGCTGCTGAGGGTAGGCCTTGTCGAGCTGGCTCCGGAACGCCATATTCTAATGTACGACATGCATCATATTATTTCCGACGGCGTCTCGATGGAAATCTTTGTTGAAGAATTCGTCCGCTTGTACGGCGGCGAGCAATTGGAGCCTCTGCGCATTCAGTACAAAGACTACACCGTTTGGCAGCATTCGCAGGAGCAGAAGGAACGGCTTCAGCGTCAGGAGGCGTACTGGCTGGACATGTTCCAAGGCGAGCTTCCGGTGCTGGAAATGCCGACCGACTATCCGCGTCCGGCCGTGCAGAGCTACGAAGGACAAACGCTAGAGTTTTTCTTTGACGCTTCGAAAACCGACGGCCTGAAGCAGCTGGCCTCGGAAACGGGCACGACGCTGTTTATGGTGCTGCTTGCGGCGTATAACGTCCTTCTGCATAAATATTCAGGTCAGGAAGACGTGATCGTCGGTACGCCGATTGCCGGAAGGAATCATGGAGATGTGCAGCCGTTGATCGGGATTTTCTTAAACACGCTGGCTATCCGCAGCTATCCGGCTTCGGAGAAGACATTCCTGTCATACCTGAACGAAGTCAAAGAAACGACCCTCCACGCCTTCGAGCATCAAAACTATCCGTTCGAAGAATTGGTGGACAAGGTGCAAGTCACCCGTGATTTAAGCCGCAATCCGCTCTTCGACACGCTGTTTACGATGCAGAATACGGAGAACGAGGAATTTGAGCTGGAAGGGCTTCGCCTGATTCCTTATCCGAGCGCACTGGATACCGCGAAGTTTGATATCAGCTTGGATGTGGGCGAGGAGAACGGCGGCTTGGATTACAGCTTCGAATATGCGACGGCTCTCTACAAAAGGGAGACGATCGAACGGCTGGCAAAACATTACGAGCAGCTGCTCGTAACGATCGTAAGCCGTCCGGATGCGAAGATCGCCGAGCTGAACTTGCTGACGGCAGAGGAAAAAGGACAAATTCTCGGCGCGTTCAACCCGGCGCAGCCGGAAGCGGCTCCTGCGGCCGCGTTCCACCGGCTGTTCGAGGAACA
>NZ_JBMOUI010000032.1:0-15164 GCF_049319765.1 Paenibacillus sp. S29
TGCAGTTCGCCTTCCGAAATCAGTCCGTTCATATCCAGCGTGTGCGATCTGGCTGCATGGGCGCTAAGCTCTGCACCGCTAGCGTAAGGAGATACACCAATGGATTGATTTTGCATATCTTGGTCAAATTGTCCCAGATAGTTAAAGCTGATTTCAGGTTCGGTTACAAAACGCTCTTGCTCACGTGCTGCGGACAGGTATCTCAACATACCGTAGCCAATGCCCTTTTGCGGAATGCGGCGTAGTCCTTCTTTCACATGTTTGATGCGCTGTGAAAGGTCTTGCCCCACGCTCATATCCAGCACAACCGGGAATTGGGTCGTAAACCAGCCCACGGTGCGCGTAATATCCAGTTCTGGCAGAATGGACTCCCGTCCATGACCTTCCAGGCTCACGAGCACTCGTTCCAGGCCCGCCCAACGATGAATCGTTAGTCCCAATGCGGTAAGCAGCACATCATTCATCTCCGTGTTGTAGGCACGATGCGCTTGTTTTAACAGCTGCTCCGTTTCCTGAGTTGTCCACGTAACTGTAATGTTCTCGCTGTCCCTATTTAAGGAATGAGAAGGGGACTCGTCTTTTGGAAGCGGCTGATATACGCCTTGTTCCATTTCCCTCCAGAATGCGAGTTCTGCTGCCATGGCCGGACTGTTCGCATATTGAGACTGCCCATCCGCCCAGGTGCGGAACGAATCCGTTTTGTGCGGAAGACGAGCCGCTTGTCCGTTCAAGGCCTGCTCATAGGCGGTCGTAATATCCTCGAACAAAATGCGCCAAGATACGGTATCCACCACTAAGTGATGAATCGCTATCAGCAAATGATCTCCATCGGGACAATGGAACAGCCCCAGCTTCACCAGCGGTCCTTCGCTTAAATGAATGCCCGCCTGAATTTCATTCACTTTGGCCTCGATCGCCGCTGACACCTCAGTCTCATGGCTGAAGTCCATACGTTCCAGCGTATACAGCTCGCCCTCCCCAATCGCACGGTTCCAAGCTTCATAACCGTGCTCTGTAGGACGGAAAATGATACGCAGAGCATCGTGATGGCTAACGATTTGATCCATCGCCGTGCGCAATGCCGGTTCATCAAAACCGTCCTTGCTATGCAGCATAATGGACTGGTTATGATGATGAGCATCCGTCAGGTTCTGCTCAAAGAACCATTGTTGAACGGGTGTCAGTTTCACAGCGCCCACCACTTCGCTCTGATCCGCCAATCGGGTCACCGATTGCACTTTCAGTGCCAAGGCAGACACGGTTGGATGACTGAACAGGTCTTTCATCTCCAGTCGATAACCTGCTTGCAGCAATCGGGAGGATACTTGCAAGGCTTTGATCGAATCGCCACCCAGCTCGAAGAAGTTATCCTGCGTGCCTACCGCTTCCACGCCAAGCACCCCGACCCATACCGCGGCCAATACTTGTTCCACCGTGGTACGCGGTGCCACATAGGCTGCACCGGTATGGATGCTTCCTTCCGGTTCCGGCAAGGCCTTGCGGTCGATTTTTCCATTGTGGGTCAGTGGCAAGGTCTCCAGACGCATCAAGCGTGCAGGTACCATATGTGCTGGCAGTCCTGCTTCCAGCTCGGCCTGTACCTCCTTGATCCGCAGCTCGGTTTCTCCCGTGATGTATCCGCACAAGTACTTGTGTCCACGCTCATCCGTCCGATCGATGACTACCGCTTGACGCACGCCCGGCACCCGCTGGATCACCGTTTCAATCTCGCCCAGCTCGATCCGGTAGCCGCGGATTTTCACTTGATAATCCATCCGCCCGATAAAGTCTACATTGCCGTCCGGCATCCACCGCGCCAAGTCACCTGTGCGGTACAGTCGTTCACCTGGCACGAACGGATTGGCCACGAATTTCTCGGCGGTCAGGTCCGCACGATTCAGGTAGCCTCGTGCTACCCCGGCACCGCCAATGCACAGCTCGCCCAGTACGCCGATCGGCACCGGATTTAGCTGGCTGTCCACAATGTAGAAGCGGGCGTTCAGCCACGCCTGGCCAATCGGCACATTGCCGCTGCTTGGCAGCTTCGACAATTCTTCGTCGTAGAAGCTGGAGTCAATCGCCGCTTCCGTGACACCATAGCTGTTCATAATGCGGATATCCGCGCCAAACCGTTCTTGCAGCACCCGGTAGTCTGTCACACTGCAGCTATCCGAGCTGGTGATCAGCAGTTCCAGACTGCTCATGTCCAGTCCCTGTTCATACACATGCTGCATAAACGGTACGATCAGGGCCGGGGTCGATTCGAACACCGTAATCTGATAGTCGCGAATCCAGCCATATAGACGGCTTGGGTCGATGCGATCATCTTTCGGACAGATAACCATCGTGCCACCGTTATAAAGCGTTCGCGCAATATCCCCGACGAACACGTCAAAGGAGAAGCTCGCCAGTTGCAGCAACCGTACCGGGAACTGGTTCAGACGGTAATCCCGGCGATAGGCCGCGGCTGTGTTTACCAAACTGCGATGCTCAATCATGACGCCCTTCGGACGTCCCGTTGTACCGGAGGTGTAGATCACATACGCCAGATCCTGCGGTTCGTTGATGTGATTGACGTCTGTGGTATCCCCGGTGTACAACGACTCATCGTCCAACGCCAGTACGGTATGCAAACGTATCCCCGTTGCGGATTCGGATGTAGTTTTGCTTTCATCCAGCCATACCTGTGCACGCTCCTGCAAGCCGATTTGGGTCAACAGTACCGTCGCACCACTGTCCTCCAGCATAAAACGAATACGTTCGGACGGATAGTCTGCATCTAGCGGCACATAGGCGCCTCCAGCTTTCCATACCGCCAATACACCGACCAGCATGTCTACCGAACGTTCACTCAAAATGCCGACCATCGACTCGCGTCCAATGCCTTCATTTCGCAATCTACGGGCCAATTGGTTGGCACGCTCGTTCAGTTTACAGTACGTAAGCTGCTGCTCCTCGTACACCACCGCCACGTGATCCGGTACAAGCTGCGCTTGTTCTTCCACATAGGTATGGAACAAGGCTCCTGCTTCAACAGCAGCAACATCCGATACTCCCACATCTCCAAAACCGTAGATGATTTGTGCCTTCTCCTCGACGGTTACCATCTCCAAAGCTGCCAGTGGCTGCTGCGGATACAGGGTAATTGCACGTACGAGTTCGGTAAAATGCTGTGCCAATCGCGCGATGGTCTCAGGCTTGTACAGCGCCGTGCTGTATTCCAGACTGCACAGAATGCCTTCCGGCTGCTCTACTGCATCCAAGGTCAGATCAAATTTGGCCGTATGATTGTCCGTCGGATACGTTTTAAAGGTCAGACCCTCCAGCTCGAACTCCTGCTGCTCAAATGTTTTCAACTCAAACATCGTGTCAAACAGCGCATTCCGGCTCGTATCCCGCGTTAAATTCAGCTTTTCAACCAGTTCTTCAAAAGGATACTCCTGATGTTCATAAGCACTGAGCGCATGCTCTTTGACCTCTTGCAAGTAATCCAGGAACGTTTTGTCGCCAGCCGGATAATTGCGGATCGCCAGCGTGTTGAGGAATACGCCTACCAAGCCCTCCAGTTCCGCATGCGGTCTTCCGGCAATCGGCGTGCCGACGATGATGTCCTCCTGCCCCGAATATTTATGCAAGAGCGTGCTATATGCTGCTAGCAACACCATGTATAAGGTCGATCCCGTTTGCGCGGCCAGCTGTTTCAACTGCTCGCTGTCCTCCAGGCTGATCGCAAATTCCAATCGCGCTCCTTCCAGACGCTGTACGGCTGGTCTTGCAAAATCCGTTGGCATATCCAGTGCTGGAATGTCACCAGCCATCGTGTTCAGCCAGTAGCTTTCCTGCTCACGAAGACGTTCACTCTGCATATCGGCATGCTGCCAAACCGCATAGTCCTTGTACTGGATGCGCAGGGGCGGCAGTTCCTTGCCTTCATACAATTGAGAGAACTCCTGCACGATAATTCCTTCAGTCACGCCATCCGAAATAATATGGTGCATGTCATAGAACATGACGTGACGCTCCGGTCCGGTTTCCACCAACTGAACCCGCAGCAACGGTGCTTGTGCAAGATCAAATGCACGTACAAAGTCCTGTGCGTACTGCTGGGTCTCTTCTTCGCTTGCCTGCACATGCTCCACGTTGAATGCGACGCCCGATTCAATCCGTTGAATCACCTCACCATCCACCATGTCGAATCGGGTTCGCAGGGCTTCATGACGGGCAATCAGCTGGCGGAAGGCTTGCTCCAGTCGCGTTTTATCCAAGGAACCTTCAATGATCAAAGCGCCTGGCATATTGTAGCTAACCTCTCCGCCTTCCAGGTGACTCAGCACGTACATCCGTTTTTGCGCCGAGGAAACCGGATAATATGCACGTTCCTCCGCAACAGGGATGGATACATACGTTTGCTGTGTCTGAACTTCTCCCATCACCTGTACCAGTTGCTCAATCGTCGGATATTGGAAAATATCTCGCAGCGCCAGCTTGTAATTCAGCTCCTGATGGATTTTCGCCATCAGAGTTGTCGCGCGCAGAGAATGTCCTCCGACTTCAAAGAAATGGTCCTTAATACCGATCTGCGGATGATTCAGAACACTTTGCCAAATACGTACCAACTGCTCTTCCAGCAGTGTCCGCGGTGCCACGTACGCTGTGCCTCCTTCGAGGCGCGCTTCCGGTGCAGGCAACGCTTTGCGGTCAATTTTCCCGTTTGGTGTCAGCGGGAATTGATCCAGTTGTACAACATACGTCGGGATCATATACCCCGGCAGCTTGGGCTGCAGCGTGCTGCGCAGCTCCGGCAGATTCAACGCTGCTGAGGCTACGACATACGCACACAAATCCTTGTCTCCGTCTTCGTTTTCCCAGGCGGTGACGATGGCTTTCTGAATGCCGTCCACGGTCAGCAGCTGTGCTTCCACCTCGCCCAGTTCAATCCGAAAGCCCCGGATTTTGACCTGATCATCCATCCGGCCGATAAAGTCCACATTGCCATCCGGCATCCACCGCGCCAAATCGCCTGTGCGGTACAATCGTTCACCCGGTATATACGGATTCGCTACGAATTTCTCGGCCGTCAGGTCTGCACGGTTCAGGTAGCCTCGTGCCACCCCGGCTCCGCCAATGCACAGTTCACCCAGTACGCCGATCGGCACCGGATTCAGCTGGCTGTCCACGATGTAGAAGCGTGCGTTCAGCCACGCCTGACCAATCGGCACATTGCCGCTGCTTGGCAGCTTCGACAGCTCTTCATCGTAGAAGCTAGAGTCGATTGCCGCTTCCGTGACGCCGTAGCTGTTCATAATGCGAATATCCGCACCAAACCGTTCTTGCAGCACCCGATAATCCGTCACGCTGCAGCTATCCGAGCTGGTAATCAGCAGTTCCAGACTGCTCATGTCCAGTCCCTGTTCATGCACATGCTGCATAAACGGTACGATCAGGGCCGGAGTCGATTCGAATACGGTAATCTGGTAATCGCGAATCCAGCCATACAATCGGCTAAAATCAATCCGATCGTCTTTCGGACAAATGACCATCGTGCCACCGTTATAGAGCGTCCGCGCGATATCCCCGACGAAGACGTCGAAGGAGAAGCTCGCCAGCTGCAGCAAACGTACCGGGAACTCGCTCAGACGGTAATC
Source organism: Paenibacillus sp. S29 (assembly GCF_049319765.1). Taxonomy (NCBI): domain Bacteria; kingdom Bacillati; phylum Bacillota; class Bacilli; order Caryophanales; family Paenibacillaceae; genus Paenibacillus; species Paenibacillus sp. S29. The sequence continues at coordinate 5,646 of NZ_JBMOUI010000032.1, forward strand.
CCGACGATACGCCGCAGCCGTATTGACCAAGCTGTGATGTTCGATCATGACACCCTTCGGACGTCCTGTTGTCCCGGAGGTGTAAATGACATACGCCAGATCCTGCGGTTCGTTGATAGGCTCGATATCGGTGGTATCTCCGATGTACAGCGACTCATCGTCCAACGACAGCACGGTATGCAGACGCAGCACTGTTGCCGGTTCGGATGCTGCTTCGCTGTCAGACTTCGAATCTGATTTCAAACTTACGCCTTCACTAAGGCGGTCTCTTTCCATCGTTTCAGCGCTAACCGCCGTCTCCAGCTCACTCTCATTCTTTCCTTCGCCCAGAGCCCATTGGCTTTCATTCAGCCAACCCAGTGCACGCTCCTGCAAGCCCGTTTGGGTCAACAGTACCCTCGCACCACTGTCCTCCAGCATGAAACGAATACGTTCTGACGGATAGTCTGCATCCAGCGGCACGTACGCACCGCCGGCCTTCCACACCGCCAGTACGCCGATCAACATATCCACCGAGCGTTCACTCAAGATGCCAACCATCGACTCGCGTCCAACGCCTTCGTTCCGCAATCTCCGCGCCAATTGGTTCGCACGCTCGTTCAGTTTCCGGTACGTAAGCTGCTGCTCCTCGTACACCACCGCCACGCGATCCGGCACAAGCTGCGCCTGTTCTTCCACAAAGGTATGGAAGAAGGCTCCTGCCTCGACTACAGCAACATCCGATACCCCCACATCTCCAAATCCATGGATGATTTGTGCTTTTTCCTCAGCAGGTACCATATCCAAAGCTGCCAGTGGCTGTTGTGGATGCAGTGTAATTGCACGTACGAGTTCGGTAAAATGCTGTGCCAATCGCACAATCGTCTCAGGCTTATACAGCGCCGTGCTGTATTCCAGACGGCATAGAATGCCTTCTGGCTGCTCTATTGCATCCAAGCTCAGATCAAATTTGGCCGTATTATTTCCCAGCGGATACGAATGTAAGGTCAGACCTTCCAGCTGCAACTCCTGCTGCTCCAATGTTTTCAACTCAAACATCGTGTCAAACAGCGCATTCCGGCTCGTATCCCGCGTCAAATTCAGCTTTTCAACCAACTCTTCAAAAGGATAGTCCTGATGCTCATAAGCATTGAGCGCATGCTCCTTCACCTCTTGCAGATAATCCAGGAACGATTGGTCGCCAGACGGATAATTGCGGATTGCCAGTGTGTTGATGAAGACACCTACCAGACTCTCCAGTTCCGCATGCGGTCTTCCAGCAATCGGCGTGCCGACTACGATATCTTCTTGGCCTGTGTATTTATGCAAGAGCGTAGTGTACGCCGCCAGCAGCACCATATACAAGGTTGAACCTGTTTGCGAAGCCAGTTCTTTCAGGCGTTCGCTAACTTCACGCTCCAGTCCGAATTCGATCGTATCCCCTGCCGTACTCTGTACCGCCGGACGGGCAAAGTCGGTTGCCAGATCCAGCACAGGCACGCCGCCCCGGAAGGTACCCAGCCAGTACGCTTCCTGACGCTGCATCCACTCCTGATGGGCTTCGCTTTGCTGCCATACCGCATAGTCTTTGTACTGAATCCGCAATGGTGATAGCTCTTCACCGCCATACAAGCGGACAAATTCATCGGTCAGCACCTCCATCGACACACCATCCGAAACGATATGGTGCATGTCGAGCATGAGTAAATGCTGGGATTCCTGCTCTGCTCCTTGTGCGCCCAGATCCACCAAGCCTACCCGCAGCAGCGGTGCAGCTTTCAGATCGAATGGACGGACAAACTGTCGTACCCGTTCTTGTGCTTCCTGGCTGATCATCGTGTCCGTAGCTGTAGCTATAGATGTGTCCTGATTTGTATCCGTAGTCGCACGCTCTGCCTGTACCTTCGTATATTCCACTTTAAACGGCACGATATCCTCAACCCATTGCATCGGCTCATTGTCCACCAGTTCAAAGCGGGTACGCAAGGTTGCATGGCGATCGATCAATTGACGGAACACATCTTCTACTCGTTTCACATCCAGCGGACCGCTCACTTGCAGCACCGACGGCATGTTGTAGTTCACATCATTCGGATCAAACTGATGCAGCACATACAGTCGTTTTTGCGCCGAAGATAACGGGTAGAAATTGCGTTCTTCCGTTACCGGAATGGACGCATAGGTTACTTGATCCAGCTGTTCCAGTACGACTGCCAGTTGTTCAATCGTTGGTGCTTCAAAAATACTGCGTAGTGGAAGCGGCTTGTTCAGCTCCTTATGAATCTTCGAGGCCAGTGTCGTCGCCCGCAGCGAATGTCCGCCAATCTCGAAGAAGTTTTCCTTCACGCCGACCTGCGTGAGACCCAGCACATCCTGCCAAATTTGAGCCAGCTTCACTTCCACCCACGTCCGCGGTGCGAAATAATCGGCTCCGGTTTGCAGACTGCCTTCCGGTGCTGGCAGTGCCTTGCGGTCGATTTTGCCATTCGGAGTTAACGGCATCTGCTCCAGCTGAACAAAGTACGATGGCACCATGTAGCTTGGCAGCTCTCGGCCCAGCTCACTTCTTAGCTCACTGGCACCCAGCTCTTGCCCCGCGACATAGTACGCTACCATTTGTTTTTGTCCCGTCTCATCCGCACGGGCCAGCACCACGGCTTCGCGTACCGATTCCACTTGGAGCAGCTGCGATTCGACCTCGCCCAGCTCAATCCGGTACCCCCGGATTTTCACCTGATGGTCGATCCGGCCCAAATATTCAATGTTGCCGTCTGCCATCCATCTCGCCAAATCACCTGTGCGGTACATCCGCTCATAGCCGGCTTCCCCGCCCGCAAACGGATCGGCTACGAATTTCTCGGCCGTCAGCTCCGGACGGTTCAGATAGCCGCGGGCTACGCCGACACCGCCGATGCACAGTTCACCCGCAACCCCGATCGGCTGCAATTGCTCCGTGCCTTCCTTCACGATGTACAGACGAATATTCTGAATCGGTTTCCCGATCGGAATAACTCCATATTCCTCATCAGGTTCACAATCGAAGTACGATACGTCCACCGTCGCTTCGGTCGGGCCGTAGAGATTGACCAGCTTCGCTCTGGCCAAGCTCGACACAAGCCGCTGGAACCGGGCCACATGCTGTGGCGGCAATGCTTCACCACTGGCAAACACATGCCGCAACGTTGCTAGCTTCGCTTGCATCACTTCCCGTGGCTGCTGCTCCACGTACTCTAGGAATGCATGCAGCATCGCAGGTACAAAGTGCATTGTGCTCACGCCATCGCGGGCAATCGTATCGACGATGTCTTCCGGGTTCTTTTCCCCGCCAACCGACAACAGACTCACCTTCGAGCCGACCATCGACCACCAGAACAACTCCCACACCGACACGTCAAAGGTGAAGGCGGTCTTTTGCAGGATTGTGTCCTCTGCACTCAAGCCGTATCGATCATGCATCCACAAAATCCGATTTAGCACAGAATGGTGCTCAACCATCACGCCCTTCGGTTTCCCCGTGGAGCCGGAGGTGTAGATGACATAGGCTATATGGTGTGGTCCGGCCAGTGGCTCCAGATTAGAGCCATCTTCGTGGTAGATGTCCTCGTGTTCCAGTACCAGCACTTGGCCGCCGAAACTCAGCGTTGCTTGCTCAGCCAAATGCGACTGCGTCAGCACCAGCTTCGCTCCCGAGTCCTCCAGCATAAAGCGGATGCGATCCGCCGGATATTCTGGATCGATGGGTACGTAGGCTCCGCCTGCTTTGAGGATCGCATAAATGCCTACGATCATGTCCAGCGAACGGTGAACCAAAATGCCTACAGGCTGATCCGGTTGAACGCCTTCCGCACGCAAGGTGCGTGCGAGTCGGTTCGCGCGCACGTTCAACTCCGCGTAGCTCAACGATTCCGCTCCGCACAGCACGGCCACCTGATCCGGTGTATCCGCGGCCTGCTGCTCAAACAATGCGCTTAGCGTTTGATCTTGCGGATAGGCTGCCGCCGTATCCCCCCAGACCTGAACGAGCTGTGCCTGTTCTTCTGGTGTCACCAATTCCAGCTCATTCACACAGATATGTGGATTGTCGATAATTTGCTCGATAACATGCAGTACATGTCCCTGCATACGCTCTATCGTAGACCGATCGTATACATTGGCGTTATATCTGAACATGATGCGGAAGGTTTCATCGGGCATCACAATCAAGTCCAGATCATAATTCGTTTGCTCAACAACCTCTACATTCGTAATTTCAAAAGCGGATGGACGAACTTCACTAAGCTGCTCGACTTGCTCCTCTACCGGATAATTCTCAAATACCATAATGTGGTTAATCAAGTTCTGCTTCTGCTCAGTCAATGCCTGAATTTCATACAGCGGGAAGCTGTCATAGGCTCCCGAGGCCAGTGCCTGTTCCTGCGTTTTCCGCATCACTTCCACAAAAGTGGCATTCCGTTCACTTTGAATCCGCACCGGGATCGTATTAATGAACAAACCGATCATATGCTCTACGCCGGCAATATCCGTCGGACGTCCAGATACGACACTACCGAAAATAACATCCTCATTATTGTTATATTTCTGCAAAATAAGGCCCCACACGCTCTGCATCAGCGTATTAATCGTGACCTGCTGCTGCTTTGCAATCCGGTGTATGGCTTCGCTCCACGTTGGGTCCAGATCTACCGTTATTTTTTCAGAGATATATTTGCTGGTGTCGCTTGTTGTAGTGGATACAGTATTTTCCCTGCTGTCCGCCGCTTGGTCTTTCGATGAAGCATCTGATCCAGGTAACAACGTTTGCTGTTCAAAGCCCGCCAAATAGCTGCTCCAGTACTCTTTTGCCGCACGTTCATCCTGACGCTCTAGCCATTCGATATATTGGCCATACGGTGTAATCGCTGCAAGCTCCGGTTGCTTCTGCTCCAGTAGCGCAAAGTACGTACCAAACACTTCACCTGTAACCAGCGATAAGCACCAGCCATCCATAACAATGTGATGGAAGCTCCATACCAAGTGATACGTTTCTTCATGGGTCTGCAATACCTGTACGCGCATGAGGGCATCCGTACCAAGATTAAAGCCTCTAGCCTGGTCCTCTTGCTTAAACGCCTGGATATACGCCTGTTGCTCCGCTTCCTGCATTTCCCGTATATCCTGGAAAGAAAGGTCGCTATCTTTGTGACGGAATACGATCTGCAATGGCTCCTGACTGTGCCCTGTCTCAAACATATGGAAATTCGTTCGCAGCGCTTCATGACGCTGTGTCAGTACATCCAGACTCTTGCGGAAAATTTCAACATCAAAGCTGCCTTTTTGATCAAACGACGCTTGCTGGAAGTAGGCGCCTGAGTCCGGCTCCATCAAGCTATGGAACAGCATCCCCTTCTGCATAGGCGAGAGAGCATACACATTTTCCAGCTCACCCACAGAAGCCGTTCGCTCTGTCAATTGTTCCAGCTGCTTCAGCGTCAAGCCCTTGAACAATACATCGCTTGGTGTTAGCTCACTCCGCTCTTTGGAGGCACAATGAGCGATCACTTCCTGCAAGCTTTCCTGCAGCAACTGCGCAAATTTTTCTACATTTTGCTGATGATATACCTTACTGTCATAGCGAATGTCCAGTGTCAGCGCGCCCGCTGTAATCATTCCGTTCACATTCAAAGGATGCTCCAGAACGGTATGGTCACTCATCGGCTCTCCACCTGGATGTGAAGACAGCGTGATATCCCCATTTTCCAAGTCCTGATCAAATTGTCCTAAATAGTTAAAGCTAATTTCAGGCTGCAGGGTCCATGAAGAATTAGCATCTTCCTGAGACATATATTTCAAAATGCCGTAGCCAATGCCCTTATGCGGCACATGACGCAGGCCTTCCTTCACCCGCTTGATGCGCTGCCCGACTTCTGCCTTTCCGTCCACATCCAGCAGCACCGGATACTGACTCGTAAACCAGCCCACGGTACGGGTGATGTCGATATCTGGAACAATGGCTTCCCGGCCATGTCCCTCCAGATTGACCAGCACACGCTCCTGACCGCTCCAGTTATATACCGCTGTGCTGAGTGCGGTTAACAGCAGATCATTGACCTCGGTGTGGTACGCACGGTGTACTTCTTGAAGCAACATCCGTGTTTCCTGCTCGCTCCAAGCCACAGTCACAGTCTCACTGTCTCTGATCAGAAAATGCTGCCCTTCCGCTCTTTCTTGATCCTTAGGCAACGATGCAATTTCTATTTGGGCAAGACGCTGCCAATATTCGCGTTCATTTTCGATCGCCGGACTATTCGCATATTGAGACAAGCGCTCTGCCCAAGCGGAGAAAGCGTCCGTTTTATAAGGCAGGCGAATCGCTTCTCCCCGCACGGCCTGCTCATATCCCGTGGCAAAATCCTCAAACACAATTCGCCACGAAATCCCGTCTATGACCAAATGGTGAATGGCAATCAGTAAATGATCTCCATCCATGCAGCGGAAAAGTCCCAGCTTCACCAACGGCCCTTCGTCCAGACGAATGGAACTTTGGATGGCATTGGCTTTCATTTCAATGGCTGCTGCAACATCTGTAATGTTTTGCACATCCGTCAGATCAACAACGTCCAGACGATACAGCTCGCCTTCGTTCAAACCGCGATTCCACGCTTCATAGCCCTGTTCGGTCTGACGGAAGACCATACGCAAAGCATCATGATGCTCCGTTACCTTGGTCACCGTTTGATGCAATGCGGCTTCATCGAAGCCTTGTGCTCTATACAGCATCACCGACTGGTTGAAATAATACGGCTCTGCTGAGGATTGTCCAAAGAACCATTGTTGAATCGGAGTCAGCTTAACGCTTCCCGAAACCACACGCTGATCGGCTGTACGGCTGACCTTGTGTACATGACCGCTCAGCAGCGAGATGGAAGGATATTGGAACAAATCCTTCATGTCCAGCTTGTAGCCCGCTTGCAGCAAACGGGAGGATACCTGGATCGCTTTGATCGAATCGCCGCCCAGATCGAAGAAATTATCCAGAATTCCGACTCTCTTGGCTCCTAATACAGCCTGCCAAATCGAAACCAAAGTCTGCTCCAGCGCTGTGCGCGGCTCTGCATAATCCGCTCCGCTTTGCAGGCTGCCTTCTGGTGCCGGCAGGGCCTTGCGGTCGATTTTACCGTTCGGTGTCAACGGCATCTGCTCCAGCTGGATGAAATACGAAGGCACCATGTAGTTTGGTAGCTCCTCACCCAGTAAGCTGCGCAGCTCACCAGCGCTTACTTCCCGTTCAGCAACATAGTACGCCACCAGTTGGTTTTGCCCCTGCTCGTCCGCCTGGGCCAGTACGATGACCTCTTGTACATCCTCCACTTTCAAAATTTGTGCCTCGACCTCGCCCAGCTCGATCCGGTAGCCCCGGATTTTCACCTGATGGTCGATCCGGCCCAAATATTCGATGTTGCCGTCTGGCATCCATCTCGCCAAGTCACCCGTACGGTACATTCGTTCATAGCCGGCTTCCCCAGCCGCAAACGGGTTCGATACAAATTTCTCAGCCGTCAGCTCTGGACGATCTAGATAACCCCGAGCCAGACCCGGACCGGACACGCACAGCTCACCCGCGACGCCTACCGGAGCCAAATGTCCATGCACATCCAGCATGTATACCCGATGGTTCGGCACAGGGCGTCCGATGGAAATCAGTTGTCCAGCTCTCTCATCCTCGGATACCGGCCAGATGGACGTCGCCACTGAATTTTCGGTTGGACCGTAGCCGTTGTAGTACGCCACCTGATCCTTCCACTTGTACACCAATTCTGTTGAAGATGCTGAACCCGCCGTAAACAAAATACGCAGGTTTGGCATCCGTTCTGGCTCCAGATAGACCGCATAGGTCGGCGGCAAAGCTGCTACCGTGATTTGGTGATTCGCCATATATTGCTCAAACCGCTCGTAGTTCAAAATCGTTTCTGTCGTTGGCACATATAACGTGGCTCCACAGAACAGCGCCTGGAAGATTTCCCAGCAAGCCGCATCAAACGAATAGCTGGCGAACAGCAACGCATGATCCGACGTACGGATCTTGAGTGTCTGATCAAAATACGTTTTCAGATTGCACAGCCCGTGATGCTCCAGCATCACGCCCTTCGGCTGCCCCGTGGTCCCTGACGTATAAATCACATAGGCTAGATCGTTCGGACCGGACCACGGCTCCAGATTGGAACCATCCTCGTGGTACACCGTTTGCTCCCCATCCAGCACCAGCACATGACCGTCGATAGCGGCTTTGTCTACCAGATGGCTTTGCGTCAACAGCAGCTTCGCTCCTGAGTCGTCCAGCATGTAGCGGATACGCTCCTCTGGATACGTCGGATCAATAGGGACATATGCACCCCCGGCCTTCAAAATCCCGAAGATGCCCACGATCATGTCCACCGAACGCTCGGTCATCAGACCCACCAGACGATCTTTCGTCACGCCTTGACTGCGCAAGGTACGAGCTAATCGATTGGCGCGTGCATTCAGCTCACGATAGGTCAACTGCTCTCCTTCGAAGAACAAGGCTGTCTGCTCCGGCGTCTGCGCAGTTTGCATTTCGAACAAGCCGTGAATCGTTTGCTTACTTGGATAGACTGCCGCTGTATTGCCCCAGACCTCAACGATCTGCTTACGCTCCTGCACCGTAACCATATCCAGTTCATGTACGCGAATGTCCGGCTTCGCTGTCACCTGCTCCAGCAGCTGCACTAGATGACCTCGAATTTGCTCTACACTTTCCCGTTCAAAGGCCAGCGCATTATACCCAAAGCTCATATGAATGGTGTTCCCCGGCAGCACCACCAGGTTAAAGTCATAGTTGGTCTGCTCGACAGACTCGGCTCCGGTGATGCTGAAGCTGGACTCATTACCGTTGCCTAATTGCTCCAATTGTTCCTCTACCGGATAGTTCTCAAAAATAAGAATATGATTGATCAAATCCTGCTTAAGCTCCGACAACCCCTGAATTTCATACAACGGATACGTATCATAGGCATGGGAAGCAATCGATTGCTCTTGGGTTTGCTTCATCACGTCTGAGAATAAGCTGTCCACTTGACTGCGGATACGCACAGGAATGGTATTGATAAACAGACCAATGATGTGCTCCACATTCGGAATGTCTGCCGGACGTCCAGATACCACGCTGCCAAACACTACATCATCTGTGCCATTATACTTTTGCAGCAACAGGCCCCAAACGGTCTGCATCAACGTATTGATCGTTACCTGATAACGCTTGGCTATGCGCTGAATGCCAGCCGTTAGATCCGCGCCCAAGTCGAAATCCAAACGCTCTGCCTGATACCCCGTTTTGCCCTGCATTTTAGCCTGTGGCAGGCGGGACTGTTCCTCATATCCTTCCAGAACCTTGCTCCAGTAACCTGATGCTGCCTGACGATCCTGCTGTTCCAGCCATTTGATATATTGACTGTACGGCGTTACAGGTGCCAGTTCAGGCTGCTTATGAGCCAGTATCGCAAAATAACTCGCAAACACTTCGCCTGTCACCAGCGACAAGCACCA
>NZ_JBMOUI010000033.1:0-11803 GCF_049319765.1 Paenibacillus sp. S29
CCTGTTTCTCCAGAGACCAGAGCCTTATGATGTAAAGAAAAAGAAACCCACGTCTCAAAAGACGGGGTTTCTCGACAATCTGAAAGATCCCGATATATTATCGGGATCTTTCTTGGTGTTTGTAAAATGACTAGTTCCAGACTTTTTTTACTGGTTCCACACTTTTTTATCACCAGACAAAAAGTCATAATGCAACTAAAGCTTATTCTACAGTAACACTTTTCGCTAGGTTACGTGGTTTATCAACATCATGCCCCAGTGCAAGAGAAGCGTAGTAAGCCAACAGTTGGAGAGATACAACTGAAATTGCAGCAGACAGAATTGGAAGTGTCTTCGGAATGGCAAATACCTGATCCACGGACTTCAGCAACTCAACTGCGTGCTCTTCGTACGTAATCGCAAGAACATCTGCACCACGAGCCTTGACTTCCTTAATGTTGCTCACGGTTTTCTCCAACACGGATTCCTGTGTTACCAAAGCGATAACCGGAATGCCGTCTTCAATCAATGCCAGTGTACCATGCTTCAATTCACCCGCAGCATAAGCCTCGGAATGAATGTAGGAAATTTCCTTGAGCTTCAGGGAGCCTTCCTGTACTACAGCATAGTCCTGACCGCGACCAATAAAGAACAGGTGCTTGTGGCTTGCAATTTGCTCAGCATAGGCTTTGATCGCATCTGCTTTACCCAGCATCTCTTCCACTTGCTCTGGCAGGGATTCCATAGCAGCCAGCACATGAGCCACTTGCTCATCCGTTTGTGTGCCACGCACTTGAGCGAGATACAAACCAAACAGATAGAACGCAATCAACTGTGAAGAATATGCTTTAGTGGAGGCTACGGCAATTTCCGGTCCTGCCAGTGTAACCAACACATCATCTGCATCACGGGCGATGGAGCTGCCGACTACGTTTGTAATCGCCAGTACATGAGCGCCATTTGCTTGTGCTTCACGCAAGGCTGCCAACGTGTCAGCAGTTTCACCGGATTGGCTCACCACGATTACCAATGTCTCTGGTGTTACGATAGGTGAACGATAACGATATTCGGAAGCCACATCATTTTCTACCGGTATACGAGCCAGACTTTCAATAACTGTACGACCAATCAAACCAGCATTGTAAGCTGTACCACACGCAACAATTTGAATGTTGCGGATATTTTTAATTTGTTCTTCTGTCAGCTTCAGCTCAGGAAGAACAACTTTTTTAGTATCTTTATCGATACGGCCCAACATTGTGTCACGATAAGCCTTAGGCTGCTCGTGAATTTCTTTCAACATGAAATGCTCATAGCCGCCTTTTTCCGCTGTTACAGCATCCCATTCGACATGAATCATTTCCCGAGAAATAAATTGGCCTTCGATTGTCATTAATTCGACAGCATCACTGGTCAAAACAGCCATTTCGCCATCGTTCAAAATAAATACATTGCGTGTATATTTCAGAATAGCCGGAATGTCGGAACCGATAAAGTTCTCGCCTTCTCCCACACCAATAACCAGCGGGCTAGCTTGACGAACAGCAACCAGCTTATTAGGCTCGTGCTCTGTCAGCACACCCAGTGCAAAAGCACCGCGCATAAAGGTAATTGCTTTTTGTACTGCTTTAACGATATCCCCTTTATATTCACGCGCAACCAGATGGGAAATAATTTCCGTGTCCGTTTCGGAAATAAAGGTATGACCTTCGCTGATCAGCTGCTCCTTCAGCTCCAGATAGTTCTCAATAATTCCGTTGTGAACTACAGAGAACTTTTGGCTCTCATCCAAATGTGGATGGGAGTTTTCATCAGAAGGCTTACCGTGCGTTGCCCAACGTGTATGTCCGATACCTGCATGGCCTACCAACGGCGTACCATCCAGTTTAGCTTCCAGATTCGCCAGACGACCTTTAGCCTTGGCTACTTGCAATCCTGAATCTGTAAACACGGCAATACCCGCAGAGTCATAACCGCGATACTCCAGCTTTTTCAATCCGTCAATCAATACCTCTTGCGTATTCTGATTACCAATATATCCTACAATGCCACACATATTCGTTATCCTCCCGATCATCATTTCACAAGACGACTCATCACAGGACTAACGTGTGCGGTAGATTGTGGAATAAAGTTCATTCATCTATGAAGTTGTCAATGATAACTATAGAATTTACAGGCATCTCTTCACGAATGTAACGAAATTCCCAAACCGCGCACGCCAATGATGATGGCCGCACATTCATGAAATGAATCTTATAATTTAGGTTATAAAATAATAAAGGCATCTACCGGTGCGTTGTGTAAACAGTTGCCTGTTCATTTTCCGCTGCCGGTTTACGGCTCGATGCTTCACCGGAAGGTCCCCGCCGAATGTTTCGAACACCTTCACCTCGTCAGCTTGTTTTGTCGTGAACCGATTTGCGAGCAACTTTATCTCAACTGAATCCGTTGCTTCTCCACCAAGTTCCCCCGCACAAATCAAGCTCTGGCGCTTGTATTACGTTACCTTACAACCCTCGCTTTCTCTATCTGAGTCACAGCATCCCTATATTATATTCAGCTAAGTATCATTTGGCAATGACACTTTATTCATAATTACACCATGAAGGCCATAAATCGTTAGTAAATAACCGCAAACGCCGTTGCCTGCTTCTTTTTCACAGGCAACCGACGTTTACAAAATTTTAAACTAATTCTTTCTTCACGACATCTACGATCTGACCGACAAATTGCTCCAGTTCGTCCTTATCCGGGCCTTCGGCCATCACACGTATAAGTGATTCTGTGCCTGAAGCACGGACCAATACACGCCCATTATCGCCCAATTGTTGTTCCACCTGCTCAATTGCTTCTGCAATGGCAGGATTCCCTTCGTAATTACGTTTGTCCTGCACACGCACATTTACGAGCACTTGTGGATACTGTTTCATGAGCGATTTTAGCTCACTCATTTTCTTGCCGGAAGCTTTCAAGGTATCTACCAGCTGAATCCCAGTCAGCATGCCATCGCCTGTCGTATTGTGATCCAGAAAAATAACATGACCAGACTGCTCACCGCCTAGGTTAAATCCACCCCGACGCATTTCTTCCATCACATAACGGTCCCCGACTGCAGTTTTTGCAGTCTTGAGTGCCAGCTTTTCAGTAGCTTTATAAAAACCGATATTACTCATCACTGTCGATACAATGGTGCTGTCCTTGAGTTTTCCCGCACGGTTCATTGCATCTCCGCAAATGCAGAGAATATAGTCGCCGTCTACCTCTTCCCCGTTCTCATCAATCGCGATCAGACGGTCGGCATCGCCGTCAAAGGCCAAACCAATATCTGCTTTCAAGCGGCGTACTTCCTCTTTCAGCTTTTCAGGATGAGTCGAGCCGCAATGATCATTGATGTTCAAACCGTTCGGCTCGGCACCAATAGTGTGTACCTCAGCTCCCAGTTCTGCAAAGAGCTTCGGCGCCAGCTCATAAGCTGCTCCGTTAGCACAATCCAGTACAATTTTTAACCCTTCAAAAGAATGGCTAATTGTTGTTTTCAAGAACTCCAGATAATCGTAGCGAGAATGCTCGTCTACAACAACCGTTCCCAATCCACCGCCAATCGGACGAGGCAGTTGGTCTTCTTTTGCATCCATGAGCTCTTCAATTTTCAATTCCGTTTCGTCTGTCAATTTAAAACCGTCACCGCCAAAAAACTTAATGCCGTTGTCTTCAACTGGATTGTGTGATGCTGAGATCATTACCCCAGCGTCAGCTTTCAATTGACGTGTGAGATATGCCACCCCAGGTGTCGAAACAATACCTAGACGAACCACATTAGCCCCAATGGACAGCAAACCGGCTACAAGAGCCGATTCCAGCATCAGTCCGGATATCCGTGTATCCATACCAATAACAACTGTCGGTTTCTCTACATTACCTGCTAAAACATATCCGCCGCAGCGGCCAATGCTATATGCCAGTTCGGCTGTAAGTTCCTGATTAGCAACGCCTCGTACACCATCTGTACCAAAATATTTCCCCATGTAAAATGACTCCCTTTTTTTGTCTAATAAATCTTGATTATTTACTACAGATAAAACATGTTATGGCTGACTGTTCTCCGAGGTTCCATTCGCAGAAGAATCTGCGCCGTTATGAGGATTTGTTTTATCCTCCGCAGCTGCGTTGTCCCCGGTCTTAGCGTCAGAGTCCCCACCTTGACTGACTTGCCCCTCCTGTGGCCTCTCCTGCCCCTTTTCGCCACTACCAGAGGGGTTTGATTCATTCTCATTATTCGGATTCGTTACAGCAGGCGTAGAAGGGCTCTCAATGTTGACCGTTGCCTTTAGTTGGCCAGCATTTCCGGCTTGCGTAATATATTTAGGCAAGCCTACTTTCAGAGTAACCTCGTGTTGACCAGCCGCGAGGCCACTTACATCTGCCACCAAACTAATATCATCATTGGTTAAATTGTTTACCATATCCTGCGGGCCCTTCACAGTAACATCCATCGTCTTACCTACGGGTGCTGTAACAGTCGTAGTCGCTTTATCTCCTGCACCTTGTAAAACGATTGGGATGCCTGACAGCGTCCGTTCCGTATCTGTGACTTCATTGGAAGGGACGACGGTCACCTGAATTTGTATTGACCCTGGCTCGATTTTATCAGAACCTGAGGGGGCTGCCAAATTAGCTTGAACTGTACGAGTCCCCGCTTCCGTGAATTGACTTAAATCCAATGTAGCCGTGACGTAAGAGCTGAGGCTGCTCAATACATCCTGCGATGCATATACCGCCGCTTCCTTCACGTTTGCATTGACTTTAGAAAGCGCCAATCCGTCTGGCAACTCTCCAGCATAGACAATCTTAACAGGCACAGATTTCGCCTGCTGAGTTACCGGAATTTCAACAGACACAGTGGATGGCTCAATGACCGCTCCTGTAAGTTCCTGTCCCTTTTTGTTATAAGCCTTCAGTTTTACACGCTTCTGTTCAAACTTTTCTGAGATACCATCCGTATTAACAGCCCCTTGAACGGCAGTAACGGTACTCAACTGGCTTTTAGGCAAGGTAACCTTCACGGTTTGAGGAGCAATTACAGGCTTCCCAAGCTGCAGTCCCCCATCTGGGTTTCCTTTAGGAACTATAGATACATTAAATGATTTCGTTTGTTTTTCCTCAATCGTCACTGTAACACGGTTAGGAGTCATAGACACCAACTCCACTCCATCCGGCAAGTCCGGTTCGAGTGACAATGTTTTAGTACCTGCTCCTAAGCCGTTTAAGTTTAGCTTTGCCTGATAATTATCCGCGAAAAAAGAAGTCAGCACAGAGCGCTGTCCTCTGACCTCCATCTTAACATGGTCAGTATCCATGGTAGACAATACATATTTTGAATCATCCAGACCACTAGCCTGAATGCCCACATTATCAATCACTTTATTATTATAAGAAACGGTCAGCGTAGATGAAGGTGTACCTGTATCTAGATGGACCATTCCCCACAGCAGGACAGCAACCGCAAGCGCCAATATCTTGGAAATCGTATTATTGTTAATCCATTTGTCCATCATGAATTTCCACGGCCTCCCCTCCGATTCCAGAATGAGCCGCGTTTTTCCTTCAAAGACGGTGTTGGCCGCAACTCCTCATACAGCTTGGAGATTAGGGATTCTTCCTTAATGTCGCGCACGACCTGTCCATTAATGGCCAAAGAAATTTGCCCTGTTTCCTCCGATACCACGACAGTTACGGCATCCGTTACCTCACTCACCCCAATCGCAGCCCGGTGACGGGTTCCCAACTCCTTGCTGATGAACGGATTTTCCGATAATGGCAAATAACAGGCCGCAGAAGCAATCTGTTTATTTTGAATAATCACCGCACCATCATGCAAAGGCGTATTAGGAATGAAGATGTTGATTAGCAGTTCAGAACTGACTACGGCCTGTGTCTTGATACCAGACTCCGTATATTCGTTTAGCCCTGTCTCGCGCTCAAATACGACCAAAGCTCCTATTTTCCTACGTGATAGATAATTCAGCGCCTTAATCATTTCTCCGATTAACTTGTTAATCTCTTCATCATCCGCAGACGAACGCCCAAATAATTTGCCACGCCCCAACTGCTCCAGTGCACGACGCAACTCAGGCTGAAAAATAATAAAGATAGCCACCACACCAAAGGTGAACATCTGGTTCATCAACCACTTGAGCGTATACAAATCAAACCAGGTGCTAACCGCCCAAATGACAACTAGAAACAGAATCCCTTTCAACAATTGAACTGCACGCGTTCCGCGAACAAGTAAAATAAGCTGATACATAATATAGGTTACGATCAAAATGTCGATAATATCTTTAATGGACTCTTTCCAAGTCAGGTCCGCAAAATAATCCAACATGCGCATGCCCCCGCAATTTTCTGTAGTGAGTGGGTGTAATATGTACACAGTATGCTCTCTCTATCTAGGTTATAACGATCAGGCTCACGTTGCAAGCTGTGTGACAAAAGAACCGCTAAAATCAGTAAAATACAGTACAATTCGCCAGCTTCATATACAAAAAAACGCCTTTTCCAGCGGAAAGAGGCGCTCGATATTGTCCTTGCCATTTCAAGCTTCTTTTATGGAGAAGAGGGTCCCCCGAATAAATCAGTAACCTTGTACCAAATCCAATCCAAGGTTTGATCAATACTTTTAACCTGTCCTGCAATATGGGCGGTGGACGCTTGATAATAAGAACCATCAATCACAGTTACATTTCCTTCCACATCACCGTATACACGGGCTTCACCATTTTGCACTGTTAAATCTCCGGCAATGGATTTCCCTTCAGGCACAATCACAGTATCACCCTGAATAACGACTTGATCCAGTTGGCTTCCTTTGACTACCAATTGATGGTCCGTGCTAGAAAAGCTGGCCATGCTTGAGCATATAACAATAAGGAAGAAGGCAGCGGCTGTTACAGCGGGATGCCTTTTCACCCACGTCAGCATAGGCACCGCAGTCTGTCTTTTATGCGGCGGCAAAGCATTCATAATGCGAAATGTCAGCTCATCCGATACACACGGCACTTGATGATAGCGTGTACCGTAAAGCATCGCATCCGTCCGCTCCAGCTCTTTAAAACGCATGCGGCATTCCGGGCAGTCTAACAAGTGCTGTTCCAACTCATGTTTGTCCTGCTCAGACAGGTCGCCATCTAGATAGTCATGCATAAAAGAGACGGCTTGTTTGCAATCCATATGAGCCAATCCTTTCTAATATTCTTCCGTGTTTCTCAACATAACATGCTCCGGCTTAGAAACTTTGCTCATCTTACATACGTTACAACGAGCATTATGTTTCATAAAAACATCTATGCAGACTTTTCTCCTAGAATCTATGTGTATGATCTATAGCTTGTGCTCCAGTTTTTTGCGCAGAAAATCCCGCCCCCTGTGTACTCTTGTCTTAATAGTGGTAACTGGGAGATTGAGCACATCGCTGATTTCCTGTAAGGAAAGCTCCTGCAAGTACCGTAAAACCATAATCGTTCTGTATTTATCTGGAAGGCTGTCAATGGCGTCATGAATCAAAGCCTGCGTTTCGGACAGAAGCGTACTCCCCTCAGGGGTAAGCTCTTCACTGGCGAGCATGGCGTACCCATCGACACCTTCCTGATCATTCATTTCAGCATCAAGTGAGTATGTAGGTTTTCTCCTTCGCAGACGATCAATGCACAGATTTGTAGCAATTCGATAAATCCAGGTTGAGAACTTCTGTCCATGATCATATTTTTCCAAATTACGATACACACGCAAAAAAGTTTCCTGCACCAGATCCTCCGCCTCATGGCGATTACCTAGCATCCGGTAGGAAAGATGAAAAATCCGATCTTTATATAACTCGACTAACTCCGCAAAAGCTCGCTGATCGCCTTTCTGTACCAGCCTTACCAAGCGGCTTTCCATATTATCCACTCTATACTCCCCCAGACTTGCTGATGGGTTACTTATTACATGTTTATGATTATTCATCGTAGTTTAATTTTATCCGGAAATCAACTGTAGTATTGTTACTAACTGCAAGCACGCCTGCCATCAATATACAAACAGCACAATCGGGCACCCCATGAGTACCCGATTGCCTGTATTCGTACAACCGTACTATATCAGCCCGTATTTCTTAAGCCTGCTGCAATTCCGTTAATTGTCAACAATACCTCACGCAGCATTTCAGTGTCATCACCGTTCTGATCCCGCAGCTCCCGTAACTCACTTAGCAATTGAACCTGCAAGTAACTTAACGGATCGACATAAGGATTACGCAACCGGATAGATTCCTGAATAACCGGCACATCGTCCAAAATCTCGGATTGTCCGGTTATTTTCAAAATCAACTCAGATGTCAGCTTGAACTCCGCTGAAATCTGCCCGAAAATACGCTGCCGGGCCTCTTCGTTATCCGACATCCCAGCGTACTCTTCTGCAATCAGTAAATCCGCTTTAGCGATTGCCATTTGCAGTGTATCAATAAGTGACCGGAAGAAAGCAGAGTCCCTAAACATCGTTTGCAGCACTTTGAGGTTATCCTCATTGTTTTGATAGAAGCTTTGCAAACCTGTTCCAGCCGCATACCATGCAGGTAACAAGTAACGGCTTTGTGTCCATGCAAAAACCCATGGAATGGCGCGTAAGTCCTCAAAACGTTCGCTGTTCTTGCGCTTGGACGGACGAGATCCAATATTCAGCTCGCCCACCTCAGGCAACGGTGTAGATTCTTTGAAGAAGTTGAAGAAATCCGGATCTCGGAAAATCAAATCCTGATACTTATCCAGTGAAACTTGGGAAATGCGGGCGATAATCTCCTCCCAGCTCTCCTCAAACACTTCCTTCTTCCCGGAACGATGATATGCCACAGCCGTAATCAGCGCCGATGTTGCCTGCTCCAAGCTCCGGTACGCGATGCCTCTAAGCGAGTATCGGGATGATAGCACTTCACCTTGCTCCGTGATTTTGATTCCGCCTCCAATCGTATGAGGAGGTTGAGCCAAAATACTGCGATTAAGTGGCATTCCTCCACGACCCAGCGCACCTCCACGACCGTGGAAAAACTTCACTTTTACGCCAAACTCATTAACTACTTCCGTAATGCTGTTCATAGCGACCCGAAGTTCCCAGTTCGCTGTAACCACACCGCCATCTTTATTACTGTCCGAGTATCCCAGCATAATCTCTTGAAGCTGGTCCATCGCAGCCACAGATTGTCGATATACAGGCAAGTTCATCAATCTTCTCATAATATCAGGTGCAGCATGCAGATCATCTATCGTTTCAAACAAAGGGACGGATTGCAGCGTACAGATAACAGTGCCATCCTTCTCGATGCGGAACAGGCCTACCTCTTTGGATAAGACCATAACCTCCAGTAAGTCACTGGCTCCCTGAGTCATACTGATCAAGTAGCTTGTAATGGACTGCTTGCCGAATTCCTCCTGAGCCAAATAAATCGTACGATATACGTCAAGACATTCCTGTGTGCTATCGCTATATTTTAAATACGGTGAAGTAATCGGACGAGGTTCATTCAGCAGCTTTTCCAGCAGATTTATTTTTTCCTCTTCTGATAGCTTACTGTAATCCGATACAATATTCATTTTAGACAGAATTTCAGTCATCGCATTTTCATGTTCCTGACTATGCTGACGTACATCCAGTGTAGCTGTATGGAATCCAAACAACTCTACCTGGCGAATCATCTTTTGAATATATGTGTTTGCCACATAATCGGCAAAATGATGACGCAGGCTGTTGTCAATAACATTTAGGTCTGCAATGAGCTCTTCCGCAGAATTATAACGCTCATTGGTACCCTGTTTGCTTTCATCCAGGATGTTGTTCACTTTAGCAATCATATATGCCAGTTTAATGCGGTAAGGCTCTTTTTCGTTATGCCATACTTCCATCTTTTTAAGTGTAATATGAGTACGGTCTTCTTCAATAGAAGCCAGCAGATCATCGGAAACTCGCACAATGCTGGTGCTGAAACTCAAGTAACCCATGAGTTCCTTTAACGTGTGCTGATATTCTCTCAAAGCCAACTTGCGCTGCATACGTAACGTTTCCCAAGTCACATGAGCTGTCACAGACGGATTGCCGTCCCGGTCTCCACCGATCCAGGAACCAAATCTCAGATAAGTGGGTATGTGCCATTTTTGTTCGGGATAATATTTGTCCAAACATCGTTCCAATTCTTGGTACACATCTGGCAGTACATGAAACAAGGTCTCGTGAAAATAATACATTCCATTTCTTACTTCATCTAATACAGTTGGCTTGCGATCACGCAGCTCATCTGTCTGCCAAAGCGTAATTACTTCGTTTAGCAGATTCTCCCGTACCTGTTCCCGCTCACGTAAGGTAAGCATCGGATTATCCAGCAGCATGACGTCCTCGGAAATGCGCTTGTGGATATCAAGTATTACTCGTCGTGTCGCTTCTGTAGGATGTGCGGTCATGACCAGCTCCAAAGAGAGCTCATTCAGCAAGTTGCTAACGTCCTCGGCGGAGAAGCCCCCTTGTTTAAGCTCCTGAACGGAACTTTCAATGGAACCAGGTTGAACATCTTCACCAGCGGAATGCTCATAATCCCGCTTACGACGAATACGATGGTTTTGCTCAGCGATATTCACCAACTGAAAATAAATCGCAAACGCGCGAATAACCTGGTGACGAATATCCGTATCCAGTCCGCTGACCATTTGTTTGAAATCCTCATACAACTCCGGTTGATACCCGGCACGTAACGATTTACTTGTCTCACGTATTTTCTCCACGATATCCAAAAGTTCGTTGCCACCCTGATGAACCAAAACCTCACCAAGAATATTCCCTAGAAAACGAACGTCCCGCCGCAGCAGATTGTTGGATTGGTTTTTGTTAGCGGTTAACGTAAGCTCAGTCATGCTTTTCCCCCCATCTGATCTGTTCCACACCATATACAGTTGTAGCAAAGGTACGTATACACACGAAATTTGACACTTTCTTAACATCATACAATAAAAACGCATGAAAAGCTGCAAAATTTACAGTAAAAAATCATGTTTTTGAAATACTTCTTTTGAGAAAATATTGGATTTTTATGCAAAAAGATGAAATTGATAATAGAAATGAATGTATACACTAGTGATGCGTGAAACATTATGCACAGTCTCTTATAAAGAGTGTGGTTTTAAAGGTGCAAATTCATGCAACATGATGTGTATATGTTTATTAATTGTTGACAAAGTCAACCCCATTATCCTTCTATCCACAAAGATATACACAAATTAGCCATTTCCTCAGTGTTTCTAGGGCATTTCCTCTTTAAGACTTCGCTTTTTACCCACATAAATAAAGGGGAATGTGCACAACGCAAGAGCAGATGCAGAGTTATCACCATGAATTCGTACCATAATAGCTATAGGATTCCTATATTCAAAGGATTTGATCACGAAATTAGCCTTACTGCAGGAGATCGGGGTACGTTAGAGGGGAAATTCGGGATCTAGATGTCATAAGTAACAAGAGCCTATGTACAATATGCACAAGTCATCCCCAACTGTGCATGACAGGAGACATAATTGTATTAGCTTATATACATAGAAGTAAATGTAATGTGGACAAAATAAAAAGAAGCCTTTCGGCTTCTAGGTAATCGGTAAGCGGGTGATGGGAATCGAACCCACGCTATCAGCTTGGAAGGCTGAAGTTCTACCATTGAACTACACCCGCAAATTAGTATCGGGATGACACGATTTGAACATGCGACCCCCTGGTCCCAAACCAGGTGCTCTACCAAGCTGAGCTACATCCC
>NZ_JBMOUI010000034.1:0-9953 GCF_049319765.1 Paenibacillus sp. S29
CGCCCTGTGCCGATCGGCGTAGCGGGCGAAATGTACGTGGCCGGGGAAGGCCTTGCGAGAGGATACCTGAACCGTCCAGATCTGACGGCGGAGAAGTTCGTCGATTCCCCGTTTGTGGAGGGGGAGAAACTGTACCGCTCGGGCGACTTGGCGGCTTGGCTGCCGGACGGCAACATCGAATACCTAGGCCGGATCGACCACCAGGTCAAAATCCGCGGGTACCGGATCGAGCTGGACGAAATCGAGACGCAGCTGCTGAAGATCGCCGCCGTGCAAGAAGCCAAGGTGCTCGACCGCGACGACGCGAACGGCCTTAAGCAGCTTGTCGCTTATTACGTCGCGGAAACGAGGCTGGCGGCGCATGAACTCAAGGAGGAGCTCGCCAAGCAGCTTCCGGGGTATATGATTCCTTCGCACCTCGTGCAGCTTTCGCGGATGCCGCTGACCCCGAACGGGAAAATCGACCGCAAAGCGCTGCCCGCGCCGGAGGAAGCCGCGGCCGGAGGAGCGGAATATGTCGCGCCGAGAACGCTGCTCGAAATGAAGATCGCCCGCGTCTGGCAGGATACGCTTGGCGTTCCGCAGGTCGGCGTAAAGGATAACTTTTTTGAGTTGGGTGGCAATTCGTTAAGTCTGATGAGGCTCGTTCAAGCCGTTTACGATGAAACGGGCATCGAGATACCGCTGAACCGCCAATTCCACAATCTAACAGTTGAAGCCATGGCTTTCGGCGAGGGGGATCTGGGCCTGGATAAAGGGGGAGACTCCTTCATTAAGCTGAATAAAGCAGGAGATCTGAACGTGTTCTGTTTCCCTCCGGGCAGCGGCTTCGGCATCGGTTACCGAGAGCTCGCAAGCAGGCTCGACGGCCGGTTCGTGCTCTACGGCATTGATTTTATCGACGATGCCGTCGATTACGAGGCCATGCTGAACCGTTATGTGGACGAGATCGTCCGCATCCAGCCGGAAGGACCTTACGTGCTGCTCGGCTACTGCTTCGGAGGCAACCTGACGTTCGAGGTAGCCAAAACGATGGAGAAAAGAGGGTATTCCGTAACGGACGTGCTCATGGTGGACTCGTGGATTAAGGACACGCTGACGCCTTCCGAAACGTCGGAGAAAGAGCTTGAAGAAACGCTTGCCGATTTCGACGAAGAAGAGAAGGAATTAATGAGCAACCCGCTCGTGCGGGAGCGGGTTCATCGGAAGGTCAAAGCGACCTTGGCGTACGAAGCGCAGCTTATTAATTCCGGCACGATCCCGGCCCGGATTTACGAAATGATTGCGAAGGACAGCGAAGCGTTCCGCCTGGAGCACCAATTGCCTTCCTGGCGGGGGGCAACGACGCAAGCTTACGCCGATTACCGGCTGGAGGGCGCGCACGAGGAATTGCTGGAACTCGCGCGCGTGGAAGAAACGGCCGTCGTCATCCGGGACATCTTAGAGCAAGTCAAGCGGCAGATCGAAGCGGAGGCCGGGGTACTGCATGGAAGCTGAGCGCCAGCCGTCTGTTCTAGAACAAGGCACAGCGGCGCCTTCCAAGCGCCAAACCGCTTACGCCGCCTGGAAAGCGTTCCGCTGGCTGATGTCCTATGTAAGCCGTCACAAAGGCTGGATGATCGTCGGTATCTTGTCCGCGATTGCCGCCGCCGTTATTGAGATATGGATGGGAAGTTTGATCGAGCAGCTGACCACCCAGGCCGAGAAGGGGGCAGGGCCAATCGTTCTGCAAATCGTGTACACGGTCTTTGTGGTCATCTTGATCGGTGTGCCGGCGAAGTTTTTCATGAGCTTCGGCGTGGAGCGAAGCAGCGCCTCTGCGGTGCAGGATATCCGCAACCATGTCATGCGTCATATCGGCAAACTCCCGGTCTCCTACTTGGAAAAGCAGCACTCCGGCGACGTATTGTCGCGGATCAACAATGACCTGCAGCTGATCCAGCAGTTTATGATTCGGGACCTCGCCCAGTGGTTTTATCATCCGCTGGTGTTCATCGGCTGTTTCGCTTATTTGATCTACCTCCAATGGGAGCTGATGCTGTACAGCCTGCTGTTATTTCCCGTAGCGCTGCTGGTTTCCCAATGGATCGGCAAGCAGTTGGAGCGGTTGACGGAGGAAGCCCAGGCGAACATGGGCCGAATGAACGTCAACCTCCAGGATACGCTTGGGGGTATGCCTATTGTAAAAAGCTACCTGCTATCCGGCATGTTATCTCGCTCCTACCAAGTGCTGCTGCAATTGACGGCCCAAAAAAAGCTGGCCGTGAAAAAGCGGGAAGCCTGGGTCAACCCGCTGCTTTCCACGCTGATGATCAGCCCGATCATTTTCGCCGTCAGTTACGGAAGCTATTTGATCTACAAAGGGCAGCTAGGCGCGGGAGAGCTGATCGCCTTCCTGTACTTGCTGAATCTGTGTCTGGAGCCGCTGGAGCATATTCCCGAGCTCATCACGCGGACGTTCGAAATGGCCGGTGCCCTGAGAAGGGTCTCCGAAATCGTCGAGCAGCCGACCGAAACGGAAAATGGCCGTTCGCTTCCGAAAGCGAGCGCCGCCCCCATCGAGTTTCAGAACGTAACCTTCGGATATGAGGAGAGCTCCCCGATCCTGCGGAATGTTAGCTTCTCGGTGCCGGAAGGGAAGACGATCGCGCTTGTCGGAGCGAGCGGCGGAGGGAAGAGCACGGTGTTTAAGCTTGTATGCGGCTTTTATCCGCTTCCGGAGGACCAGGGCGAGATCCGCGTGTTCGGCAGCCTGATCCACGGCGCCGATCCGGAGCAGCTTCGGTCGCATTTTTCCGTGGTAACCCAGGATTCATATTTGTTTAGCGGCACGATCGCTGAAAATATCGGCTACGGGCGGGAAGTAGCGTCGATGGACGAGATTATCGAAGCCGCCAAAGCCGCTCAGGCGCATTCCTTCATTATGCAGCTTCCCGACGGCTATCAGACGTATGTCGGAGAGCGCGGAGGCTTTTTGTCCGGCGGGCAGCGCCAGCGCATTGCAATGGCCCGGGCTTTTCTTAAGGATGCTCCCGTTCTGCTGCTGGACGAGCCAACGTCGGCTCTTGATCCGGAGTCGGAAAGCGCGGTTCAGGAAGCGCTGGGCGTATTGATGAAGCAGAGAACGACGATGGTTATTGCCCACCGGCTTTCTACAGTACAAAACGCCGACGAAATTTGGGTCATGGAACAGGGGAGTATTGTTGAAAAGGGCACTCATGAACAATTGCTGAAGATGAAGGGACTGTACGCCCAGTCGTACTATCAGGAATTTACCGAGTCTGCCGAACGCA
Source organism: Paenibacillus sp. S29 (assembly GCF_049319765.1). Lineage (NCBI taxonomy): Bacteria > Bacillati > Bacillota > Bacilli > Caryophanales > Paenibacillaceae > Paenibacillus > Paenibacillus sp. S29. The sequence goes on from NZ_JBMOUI010000034.1 coordinate 3,294, forward strand.
GGGAGGTGGCGTACACATGAAAAAGGGCGGATGGCTCTCGCAAGTGAAAGAACTCGGCTACTTGCTGATGTTTATGAACCGCAAGCGCAAAACCCAGTACGCCATTGGCCTGGCCGTGACGGCGCTCACCCAGACATTGTTCTTGATCGCCTTCAGCTTGGTCGTACATAACTTGGTTGATTTCGCCGTGTCCCGAGATACGTCCCTGATGGTGGAAGCCTTTATTATTTTGGGCGCGGCCTTGTTCCTGGAAAATGTGATTTCTCCCTGGTTCATTTACTTATACCAGCGCAGTGTCGAGCTGACTGTGCTGAATATCCGCGAACGTCTTTATGACAAGCTGTGCCGGGTGCGGCCGAGATTCCTGGAGCAGACGCACCATGGGGATTTGCTGTCGCGGGTGAACAACGACGTAACGACCGTTGAGTTTACATTCTCGCAGGTTTACTTCGTTTTGCTGCTTCAAGTTGTCTTTTGCATCGGCTCCATTGTCTCCATGGTGTTGATCGATTGGCGGTTTGCCGGCGTATCCTTCGTCATTCTGCTGCTGTCCTCCGTGGTCAGCCTGAAATTTGCGCGGGATATTCGCGCCTTGTCCGAACAAGGCTTGCAAATGCTCGGTAAAATGACCGAAAAATTCAAAGATTTTATGGGCGGCATTCAAATTGTGAAGCTGTTCCGCATCCGCACGATTTACGGCCAGTACGAGGCGTTGAACGAACAAATGACGCAGACGCTTCGGCAAACCGCGCAGAAGAACGGCATGCAGGCTGCGGTGAATCATTTTATCAGCTACGTCACGTTCTGCGGTATCATCGTCATCGGCAGTCTTCTTTATGCCTACGGACTGATGGGAATGGGAAGCGTCGCTGCCCTGGCGGTTCTGCAAGTGAATCTGACGCACGCCTTGTTGAACTTGGGGATGGTTCTGTCGATGACCCAAAATTCGATCGCGGGCGCTCACCGGATTCAAGAGGTACTAAGAGAGGAAGAGGAACCGGAGCGTTTGGGATCTCCTCACAGCGAGCTCGTGTCGGAGGCTGCGGTGGAGTTTCGCGATGTGGAATTTTCCTATCAGGCGGATAAAAAGGTGCTTGTCGACATCTCCATGCAGGTGTTTCCCGGCCAGGTCGCCGCTATCGTGGGGGCCAGCGGCAGCGGCAAAAGTACGCTGATCAAGCTGCTGCTCGGCTTTTATCCTGTGGACAGCGGAGAAATCCTGCTCCAAGGCAAACCGTTCGGCCATTACACGCTGGACGAAATCCGCAGGCAGATTGCATACGTTCCGCAGGAGCCGTTCTTGTTTACCGGCACGATTGTGGAAAACATCCGCTATGGCAACCCGGAAGCAACGGATGAAGAAGTGATCGAAGCGGCCAAAGCGGCGTACGCTCACCATTTCATTCAGGAACTTCCTGAACAGTATGAAACGCCGGTGGGAGAGAGAGGAGCGTCGTTGTCGGGCGGACAAAGGCAGCGAATTGCGATCGCCCGGGCGATTCTCAAAAACGCCCCGATTCTGCTGCTGGACGAAGCGACTTCCGCGCTAGATAACGAATCCCAGCATTGGGTACAGCAGGCCCTGAACGTGTTGATGAAGGGGCGCACCACCATTCTGATCGCCCACCGTCTCAGCACCGTGGAACATGCGGATTTGATTACCGTCATGAACCAAGGGACGGTCGTCGAGCGGGGCCGCCATCAGGACCTGCTGGCGCTCGGGGGTTATTACGCCCGGCTGTACGGCTAGACCCGCTTTACGGCGGGCGGCTTCCTGCTTGCGAATGCGACAGAGTCTTTTAGTAATCCAAGGTATGACTTTATAACCGGTAGTTACCAGAAAACGTAGACACGAAAAAGGGGGCAGAGTCCGAAGGAGCCGTTCCGGGAATGGCCGCGCGGTTCTTCTAAGAGTGACTAAGTGACATCTAGGTACAAAGCCTATCTATAAAGAATCTCTAAACCGGGAGTGTGTCGATGTGAGAGAGAATACCAACGAGCAATATGGATTAACGCAAGCCCAGCGCCGAATATGGTTCATGGAAATTATGAATCCGGGAACGTCCATCACGATGCTTTCTGCGACCTACCAGATTACGGGCGAGATCAACACACAGCTTCTGGAGCAAGCGGTGGCAGAGATCGTCAAAACCTATGACGTTTTCCGAATCCACATTAGCGGGGATTTGCAAAATCCAACGCAGTGGTTCGAAGAGCCGGAGAATGTCCAAGCTAGGATAAGCCGCCTCGAAATAGGCACAACCGAACAATTCTATGCTTGGGTGAAAGAAGTAAGCGAAAAACCGGCCAGCGTGTTCGACGAACACCTCTACCAATTTACAATTATCCATTTTGCGAACGGCCAAGTATGGCTCAATTTGACGGTAAATCATATTATCGCCGACGGCTTGTCCGTCAATGCTTTGCTGCATGCGGTGATGGAAAAATACCTGGAACTGCGCAAAGGCATCTCCAGCAGTTACCAGGCCCCTACCTATCTGGATTATATTTCCGCGGAGCGTGAATATGAGCAATCGCAGCGTTATCAAAAAGGCAAGGAATACTGGCTGACGAAGTACAACACTTTGCCTGAAACGACCGGCATTAAATCGTATCCGCCATTCTCGATCGGCAGCGAATCCAATAAACTGGCCATCACTTTGGACGGTTCCCGGTATGAACGCATTCTGGCCTTCAGCGAACAATATCAGGTCAGCTTATATACGTTATTTCTGTCCGCCATGTACGCCTTATTGTACAAGCTGACCGACAGCACCGATGTTCCGGTCGGCACGGTTTTCGCCAATCGCACCAGCAAGAAGGAAAAAGAAACGATCGGCATGTTCGTCAGCACCGTGGCTACGCGGATTCGTCTGAATCCAGACGGGCACGTGCTTTCCTTGATCCAAACGGTTTCCAAGGAAAATACGGCGGATCTGCGGTATCAGAAATACCCTTATAACCAATTGATCCAGGATTTACGCGAACAACACGGCCGCAACGATCTTTCGGGGCTGTTCCGCACGTCTCTGGAATATCTGCCTTTGAAAATCGTGGAGTACGAAGAAATCAAGGTACGCCTGGAGGCTCACTTCGCTAGGCACGAGATGGACGATTTGCTGCTGCGCTTCGACCATATGCTGAATGAAGGCCATGTAATTCTCCATGCTTCCTATCGTACCGGCCTGTTCGAGACGGCCGAGATTGATCGGATTATGGAACAGTATGTAACCGTTCTGGACCAGTTCCTTCAGACTCCCGAACTGCCGATACGCGAGATTTCTCTGCTGAGCGATGAGGAGAGACACCGCATTCTCAACGTTTTTAACCCGCCGATGGCAGGGCTGAGCGAGGGAGAAGCGTTTCATCGGTATGTTGAAAAGTTTGCCCGGGAAATTCCGGATCATCCGGCAGTCGTCTACATGGACAAACAGCTGACCTACGGCGAATTGAACGAACGCGCCGAGCGGCTGGCTTCTCTCCTTCGCGAACAGGGCGTGGGAAGGGAGACGATTACGGGAATCTGGGCGGAGCGTTCAGTGGAACTGCTGGTCGGGGTGCTCGCCGTTTGGAAAGCCGGCGGAGCCTATGTACCGCTGGACCCCGATTATCCGGCGGAGCGGATTGAGTACATGCTCAGCGATAGCGATGCATCGGTGCTGCTTACGCAGCGTCATCTGTTGGAGCGGGCCAGAGGTTGGTTGGCCGATGACCGGCTGAAGCTTCAAGCTGTCTATGCCATGGACGATGAACAGATTTATAACGGGGATGCCTTAATCGTGGAATTTGAATCTGCCGACAGCGCCCCGCAAGACTTGGCTTATGTGATTTACACCTCGGGTACGACGGGACGCCCGAAAGGCGTCATGATCGAGCACGGTAGTCTCGTGAATACGGCGGATGCGTACCGTCGCGAGTACCGGTTGGATCAGTTCCCGGTGCGGCTGCTGCAGCTGGCCAGCTTCTCGTTTGACGTGTTCGTCGGAGACATCGCGCGGACGCTGTATAACGGAGGCACGATGGTGATTGTGCCGAAGGATGACCGGATTGATCCGAACCTCTTATACGGCTGGATTCGGGACCAAAACATTACGGTATTCGAATCGACGCCTGCGCTCATCCTGCCGTTCATGCAGCATATTTATGAAGAAGGGCTGGACGTTAGTTCCATGCAGTTGCTGATTACCAGCTCGGATGCTTGCAGTGTCACCGATTACCGATTGCTGCAGGAAAGATTCGGCGGACAATTCCGCATCATCAACAGCTATGGCGTTACCGAAGCGGCCATTGACAGCAGCTTTTACGGTGAGCCGCTGGATAAGCTGCCGCCGTCGGGTCATGTGCCGATCGGCAAAGCTTGGCTGAACGCCCGGTTTTACATTGTCGATACCGCGTTAAAGCCGGTTCCTGTAGGGGTTCCGGGCGAGCTTGTCATCGGCGGCGCCGGGGTGGCGCGCGGGTACTGGAACCGTCCGGACCTAACCGCCGAGAAGTTTGCGGACAGCCCGTTTGTGCCGGGCGAACGTCTGTACCGGACAGGCGATTTGGCCCGCTGGCTGGAAGACGGCAACGTCGACTTCATCGGCCGGATCGACTATCAAGTGAAAATTCGCGGGTTCCGGATCGAACTCGGCGAAATTGAAACGGCCCTGCTGCGTTTCCCGGGCGTCAAGCAGGCTGTGGTGACCGACCGTACGGATGAGCAGGGGCAAAAGTATTTGTGCGGCTACGTGGCGGCGGATGTTTCTTTGCAGCTGAGCGATCTGCTGTCCCAATTGAAGCAAGAGCTGCCGGCCCATATGGTCCCGGCCCGGCTGGTGTCTCTTGATAAGCTTCCGCTCACGCCGAACGGCAAAATTGACCGTAAAGCGCTGCCTGAACCGACCGGAGAGGTAGAAGCAGGCCGTGAGTATGTGGCTCCTCGCACAACGCTGGAAACAAGACTTGCTCTCATTTGGCAGCAGGTGCTGGGTATTGCGCGAGTTGGAGTCCAAGACGATTTCTTTGACTTGGGTGGTCATTCCTTGCGGGCCTCTACGCTTGTTTCCAAGATTAGGAAAGAGCTGCAAGTCGAGGTTTCGTTGCGGGAAGTTTTCCGTTACACCACGATCGAACAGCTAGCCCAAAGAATCGGCGGTTTAAGGCAGCAGGAGACGTATGAGATTACAAAGGCGGCTGAGGCCGAGTACTATCCGGTTTCATCCGAGCAAAAGCGTCTGTACGTCCTGCGCCAGCTTGACGGGGCCGAGCGCAGCTACAATATGTCGGCGGCGCTTCTTCTCGAAGGCAAGCTGGACCGCACGCGCGTCGAGCACGCGTTCCGGGCGCTGATTCAGCGCCATGAGACGCTGCGTACCGGGATCGAGCAGGTTCAAGGCGAGCTTGTCCAGCGCATCTATGACGAGGTGGAGTTTGCTGTAGATTATTTCCAAGCGAGCGAGCGGGAAGTGGAGCAAGTGGTGGAAGCTTACTATCACCCGTTTGATCTGACCAAGCCGCCACTTCTCCGCATCGGCCTGATCGAAGTCGCCGAGGATCGCCACATTCTACTGTTCGATATGCACCATATCGTCTCGGACGGCATTTCGACAGCGCTGCTCTTCGACGAGTTCAGCCGCCTGTATCGGGGCGAGGAGCTGGCCCCGCTGCGCATTCAATACAAAGATTATGCCGTTTGGCAGCATTCCGAAGCTTACGGGCAGATGCTCCAGCCGCAGAAGGAGTATTGGCTGGAACAGCTGTCGGGCGAGCTGCCGGTCTTGGAGCTACCGACGGACTTCCCGCGGCCTGCGGTGCAAAGCTTTGACGGCCGAACCGTGAAGTTTTATATCGAGAAAGATCGGACGGAGAAGCTGAAAGAGCTGGCGGCACGGACAGGGACGACCCTGTACATGGTGCTGCTGTCGGCTTACACCATCCTTATGCATAAATATTCGGGTCAGGAAGATCTGATCGTAGGAACGCCGATTGCCGGAAGAACGCAGGAAGAAGTGCAGCCGATCGTAGGGATGTTTATCAACACGCTGACCATTCGCAGCCGTCCGGAGCGTTCCAAGCCGTACCTTACGTACCTGGAAGAAATCAAGGACATCACGCTCGGGGCTTTCGAACACCAAAATTATTTGTTCGAAGACTTGGTAGAAAGTCTTCACATTCCGCGCGCGACCGGCCGGAATCCGCTCTTTGACACGTTCTTCTCCCTACAAAATACGGAGAACGAGCAAATTGTCATCGAGGGGCTGGAGCAATCGTTTTATCCACTGGAAAACCAAACATCCAAGTTCGAGCTGCTCCTGGATATTTCGGAGCTGGACGGTCAGCTCGAATGCCGGTTGGAGTACGCTACGGCTCTGTATAAACAAGAGACCGCGGAACGGTTCGCCAGACATTATGACAAGCTGCTCGAAACCATCGCAGCAGCGCCGGACGGGGATATTGCCTCGCTGGAAATGCTCACGGAGGAGGAAATCCTCGAGTTGGTGCGCGGTTTCAACGATTCGGAGGCGGACTACCCGCGGCAGCAGACGATTCACGGCTTGTTCGAAGAGCAGGCGGAGCTTTACCCGGACAACGTGGCCGCCGCCATGAACGAGCGGCAGCTGACCTACCGCGAGCTGAACGAGCGATCCAACCGCCTTGCGCGGAAGCTGCGGGAGACGG
>NZ_JBMOUI010000035.1:0-9906 GCF_049319765.1 Paenibacillus sp. S29
ACAAGCACCTGACGGATGCCTGCCCACTCCTGAATTGCGGTGCCCAGAGCTGTCAGCAACAGGTCGTTCGCTTCCGTGTTGTAGGCTTGGTGTGCCTGCTTCAAAAATTGTTCTGTTTCTTCGACAGTCCACGCTACTGTCAGTGTCCGATCATCGCGAAGCTGTGGCTTGGCCTGAGATTTACGAGTGTAATCTTTAGGCAAGGATGCCTGACTCTTCCCTGCTTGCTCAATCTGCTCCCAATACGCACGCTCGTTCTCCAACGCTCCACTGCTCGCATAAGCGGATAGCTGGTCTGCCCACAGACGGAAGGAATCCGTTTTGTTGGGTAAACGGACAGACTCCCCCCGTAAAGCCTGCTCATAACCGGATGCCAAATCCTCCAGCAAAATACGCCAAGACACGCCGTCGACTACAAAATGATGGATCGCTACCAACAAATGGTCTCCATCCGGGCAACGGAACAGACCCAGTTTCACCAAAGGGCCTTCATCTAGACGAATACTGCTTTGAATTTCGCTGGCTTTGTTCTCCAGCAAATGAGCAAAGTCAGACTCATTTGTAAAATCAACCACTTCCAGGCTGTACAGTTCCCCTTCTTGCACGCCACGGTTCCATACTTCATATCCACCGTCCACATTTTGGCGGAATACGATGCGCAAAGCGTCATGATGCTCGACAATGCATTGCAGTGCCTGATGAAGCGCCGTTTCGTCCAAACGATCCTCACGGTGCAGCATCAGAGCCTGGTTATAGTGCTCAGGATTGGATGGCTGCTGCTCAATGAACCAGTGTTGAATCGGTGTCAATGTCACGTTTCCACTGACTTCTCCTTGATCGGAAACGCGGGTCACCCGCTGCACCCGTCCATTCAGCTCAGCAATCGTCGGATACTGGAACAGCTCTCTCATTTCCAGCTTGTAACCATTTTGCAACAGTCTTGAAGACACCTGGATGGCCTTAATCGAGTCACCTCCCAGATGGAAAAAGTTATCCAGCACACCAATATGCTCGATACCAAGTACAGATTGCCACACGGACACTAGCGTCCGTTCTACCTCATTACGGGCTGCTACGTAATCCTCACCGGAATCTACGCTGCCCTCCGGTTGCGGCAACGCCCGACGATCCACTTTGCCATTTGGTGTCAACGGCAATTGCTCCAGCTGCACAAAATATGACGGTACCATGTAACCCGGCAATTCTTGGCTCAAGGCGCTTCGCAGCTCACTAGCCGCGATATCCGCAAGGGTGACTACATATGCACAGAGCTGCTTTTGCCCCTGCTCATCCTCACGTGCAATGACGACGGCTTCTTGCACCGCTTCCAGCTTCAACAGCTGCGCTTCCACCTCACCCAGCTCGATCCGGTAGCCCCGAATTTTCACCTGTGCGTCGATTCGTCCTTTGTATTCCAGCGTCCCGTCCTCATTCCAGCGCACCAAATCGCCTGTGCGGTAGCAGCGCTCTCCGCTGCGGAACGGACTATCTACGAACTTTTCAGCCGTCAAATCCGGACGGTTCCGGTAGCCACGTGCCACCCCATCGCCGCCGACGATCAACTCCCCCCATGCCCCGACAGGCTGAAGCTGCATGGAACGATCTACGACATACGCTGTGGAGTTGTGGATCGGACGCCCAATCGGCACCGCTTCCAATTGCACGCTGGCAATCGCATGAGTTGTAGAAAAAGTTGTATTTTCTGTCGGCCCATAGCCGTTAATGATCCGAAGGGACGGATGAGCCTCCAGCACCCGGTTAATGTGCGGTACGGACAGCACATCACCACCGACCAGCAGTTCTTGTACCCCCTCGAACAGCTCCAAGTCCTGCTGAGATAGCTGGTTAAAGAGCGGTGCAGTCAGCCACATTGTCGTGATACCATGGTTGCGCACGGCTTCCTTGAGCTTTGGAGCGTCCAAAATGACATCCTGACTTACCAGCACGAGCTGTCCACCATTTAGTAGCGCACCCCAAATTTCGAAGGTGGACGCGTCAAAGACAACAGCGCCAGTTTGCAAAATGCGTGTATCAGCATCTAATTGCGCATAGTTTGTACTTTTCACCAAACGCACAACACTGCGATGTTCTACCATAACCCCTTTGGGCTGTCCGGTTGTGCCCGAAGTGTACATCAAATAAGCTAGTCGGTTTCCAAATTTACGTTCTTGTTCTTCAGCGGTGCTGTCTACGACAGACGAGGATGATTCATTTAAAATCTCATTTTTCAGATTTGTATAATCGGTATAATCCGCATGATAAACCTCATTTTGCTCCCAATGTACGGTATTCAAGCCTTGGTTATTCTCTGCCCCGTGCACCTTAGCATCGCTCAGATCCAGTACGATTCCGGTGTATTCCTCCGGTTGTTGTTCTGCGCTCTGCACCAGCAGCAACTTCGCCCCCGAATCTTCCAACAGGTAACGTACACGTTCAGCCGGATAATCAGGATCAATCGGTACATATGCGCCGCCCGCTTTGAGAATCGCCAACATGCCAACGATCATATCCGTGGAACGCTCAGCAACGATACCTACAGTTTGCTCGGCGGTAACACCGTGTCCGCGCAACGTGTGAGCCAGTCGATTTGCTTTTACATTCAGTTCGCCATAAGTTAAACGGGCATTTCCGAACACAACTGCTGTCTGATTCGGTGTACGTTCAGCCTGTTCCTCAAACAACTCATGAATGCCTGCTTCGTGTGGATATTCCACCGCTGTAGCATTGAATACGTCGACGATTTGCGCCCGTTCTTCCTCACTGATCAGCGACAATTCGTGTATCCGCTTGTGTGGGCCCTGCACCATATGCTCCGCCACACTCAAAAATTGTCGAATAATTCGAGCAATTTCCTGTTCACTAAACAGCTCGGTACGATAATCCAGGTACAGCACGAGTCTATCATCATCCAGCATTTCAACCATGTGAATATCGAAGTCGTTCACCGTATCTCCGCAGAAATCGTTATCAACCTGCTGAATCGCTTCATCAAACCGGGAGAAACTCAAAGTACGGTACTGAATGGAAGCACCAAACAGACGCTGAATGTCCAGACTGCTTTGCTGTTCACGCAAATCCTGAATAATTTTGTTGTACGGGTAACGCTGATGCCGCAAAATAGACGCCTGCTCCTTCCCTACACCCTGCAGGAAGGTCAGCAGTTCGGATTCTGGTTCGACCAACAAACGCGTAGCCACGGTACTGACGAACATACCGATGGTATCTTTTTCCTTCTTAGACGTACGGTTGGCATAGAGTGTCCCCACGGTTAAGTCCTGCTCTCCCGTCACTTTATGCAAATAAATATACAGAGCCGCCAGGAAGAACGTGAAAATACTAATTTTATGTTCCTCGCAAAAAGCCGTAACACCACGATACAACTCATGTTCCAGTATAAAGCTCTCCCGGCGTGCAGCTGTGCTCAGTGTCAGCGGGTTATATGATTTCAAACCTGTAGTCTCTGGCAAATCGGCAAACTTTTCTGTCCAGTACGTTTTGTCCTTTTGATAACGGTCTGATTGCTCATAGCTTTGCTCTACCTGGATAAAATCCAGATAGGGATTGCCCTTGGTCGGCGTATCTTGACCTGTACCATGCACAATATCCATATAATGTCCGGTGATTTCATTAATGGCCTGATTCATGGACACGCCGTCTGAGATAATATGATGCATTTTAAAATTAAACCAGGTTTCTTCTGCTCCGAGCTGCAAGATAACAAATCGGTACAGCTGCGAATCCAACAATGAGAACGGCTGTGGATTATGGCGCTTTAACCATTCCTTTGCTTCTTCCAGGGTAACTTGGAGCGTTTCTATACTTTCCGCCGTAAACGGCTCTACATATTGATACGGAATCCCATCCTGAGCAGTAATTTTGATACGAAAAGAATCATTTTGGGCAATGACCCGGTTCATTGCTTGCTGCAAGGCATCTATACGAACATTTCCCCTGATTTTTACTGTTGCAATAATTGTTGATGTGTTCCGATTAGGATACAGAAGCTCCGTATACCAAATCCGTTGCTGTGGCTGGCTTAGCGAAAACAATTGAACATTTTGCTGTGTCATCCGTCTCTCTCCTCGCAAAATAGATATTGGTAAAAAGGAAATTCGCATATTTATGCGGTTTGTTCCTCGGGATGCTTTCGAAATTGAAGCTCATACAGCTCTGCATAATGACCGCCCTCGGCAAGGAGCTGATCATGGGTACCCTGCTCTTTCAGTTCACCATCGGCAAGGACACAGATCGTATCCGCCCGTTCAATCGTAGACAATCGATGGGCAATAACTAATGTCGTACGATCCTTCATCAGCTCATTTAAGCCCTGCTGGACTTCATATTCCGATTCTGCATCCAAAGCCGAGGTTGCTTCATCCAACAGCAAAATCGGTGCATTTTTGAGCAAAGCACGAGCAATTGCGATCCGCTGTCTTTGACCGCCAGACAAATTGGCTCCGCGTTCACCAACAATCGTGTCGTACCCCTCTGGCAGCTCGGCTATGAAGCCGCTGGCATAGGCTGTTTTGGCCGCAGCCTCTACTTCCTCATCCGTGGCAGTCGGTGAGCCAAAACGGATATTATCCGCTACTGTACCGTGGAACAGCGTAGCCTCCTGTGGTACATAGGCCATCAAATCCCTGACCTCATCCAACGGAAATTCTTCTGCCAAGCGACCACGAACCCGCAGCACACCTTCGTCCGGTGGGTAAAATCCCAACAACAGCTTCATGACTGTGCTTTTGCCGCCACCACTCGGGCCGACAAGCGCGGTTACCTGTCCTTCTGGCACGACCAAGTTTAACCTTTGCAGCGTTGGATGGTCAGGCTGATAGCCAAAGGTGATGTCGTGCAGCTCCAGCGCAGCCGGAGTCTGTTCAATGGCATGGTCTGAACGCAAGGTCTCAACATCGCCATAGAATTCCCCAGATTCACGGGCTGATAAAGCTGCCGTCTCGGGATCGATAAGCCTAGTCAGCGGTCCCTTCTTTTTAGCCGCGGGGAACTGCTCTTCTTCCTTCGACTCATCCAGAATTTCGCGGATACGCGCCAAGCCTGCCAAAGAGTTTTGTAACAGTGTTACAGCTGCCCCTAGCTCCAAAAACACCGTTGAAATACCGGTTTGCAGCTGCACAATCTGTCCCAATACTCCCAGTTCCATTTGCTTCTGCGATACCAGAATCAATCCGGCGACAAGCACACCGCCCAGCGTAATGAACTCTATGACAAAATTGCACATATCCTGCAAGCCCATATGACGTCCCTGCCGGATGCTGATACGGTTTATGTCCTCGCTTGCATCGTTACATAGTCCACCTACCTTTGTCCTCAACCCAAACAACTTCACCGTCTGCAAACCGGAAAGCAAATCACTCAATCGTTCCGTGAACCTGCTCATCCGTCCCTGTAACTCTTCACTCGTCTTTCGCATTTTCTTTGCGAAATGAGCATTTATCCAGGCTGAAGCCAGCCCAAGTAAAACCACCATAATCCCAAATCGCCAATCCAGAACCATCAAAATGACCAACGAGCCCAAGAAAAGCGAAATTTCTAGTATAATCGAGCGGATATGAACGGTGTAAGCCTGCTCCAGCGCCTGTACATCATTCGTCATACGGGATACAAGATCACCCGAATGGTGTTTTTCGGCTTTATCGTACGATAGCTTAACAATGTGGCCAAATAGTTTCATTCGTACTTCGGCAATCGCCAGCTTTACACACCGTTTATACATATAGCTGCACAGGGGGGAAATAAGACTTAATGCCAAAAATGTACCACTAACCAAATAGACCGCTCGGTATAGCTCCTGTACATCGCCATTAACCGCGAAATTCAGCAAATAATGCACCACAAAAGAAAGTAAAATCGTGATGCTCGCATTGGTCAGACTATTGCCAACCAGCCCGGTAAAATACCATTTTCGGTGCGGCTTCATCAGGGACATCAACTGCTTAAATTCATAAAACCCCTGCTTGAAGGTCACGACGCTCACCCCTTTCCTCAGGCAACGAATTACCGTTTTCCGCCGTATGCTGTTCTTCTTCAAAATTTTTCAAATACAGCTTTCGATACACACCATCACGACCTAGTAATTCCTCATGAGAACCCGATTCCACAATGCTCCCCTGATCGAGTACAATAATGCGGTTCGCCTGACGTACGGTTGACAGTCGATGAGCAATGACCAGTACCGTCCGGTTTTGCATTACCGCATTCATCGCATTCTGCACCTGAGCCTCCGACTGACTATCGAGTGCTGAAGTCGGCTCGTCCAATAGAAGCAGCGGAGCATTTTTCAGTAATGCTCTTGCTATGGAAATACGCTGTTTTTGACCGCCAGACAATCCGCCTCCCCGCTCGCTCAACAGGGTTTCATAGCCCTCGGGAAGTTGAACAATAAAATCATGCGCATGTGCCGCTTTCGCCGCCTCGACAATTTCTTCCCGAGTCGCCTCCAAACGTCCATATCCGATATTTTCTGCAATGGTGGCCGGAAAAAGCGACGGCTCCTGAGATACCATCGAAATATGACTGCGCAGGCTTGTTAAATTCCAATCTGTCAAACTCTTTCCAAATAGTTGAATGGTTCCAGCATGCTCTCCAGGTTCATTAAATCCGCAAAGCAGCTTGAAAATCGTGCTTTTACCTCCACCGCTGGCACCGACAATCGCCACCATATCCCCTTGCCCTGCCTGGAAGCTGATATCCTTCAGCACTGTGTTCCCTTCATCGTAGCCAAAGGTCAAATGCTCAAAGCTGACTACAGCAACACTATCAAAGTCATCATCACTTTCTGCTCCGCCTTCACTCATTCGGTTGGCTTTCCCATTTGCATCGTCTTTCAAATGAGGCGCCTCATTCTCTCGCTTCTGATCTACCAAGGTCATTTCGCCATCCTGACGTTCATTCTGCCAATCCAGTACCTCAAACAAATGCTTTGCGGCTCCACCCGCTTCCTTCATTTGCGAAATGATTGTCGGCAGCATGGCAATCGGCTGCAATATGAACGAAATCAGGTATAAAAAAAGTACAATGCCTCCAGCATTCAGCTCTCCATGTTGTATCAGGTATCCTCCGTATACAATGACCAAAATAATCGGTGTTGCTAGCATCATCACACCTACCGGAGTAATGGCTGCATAGCGCTTTTCTAGCCGTAAGCCGCGCTTGACGACCTCCTCCATAATCACCATATACTTCTTCAACAGCACAGCTTGCATATTGAATGCCTTGACGATAGGGATTCCTCCGATTGCATCTTGCCCCACAGCGTTCAAATGAGCAATTTTCTCCTGAAGATCCGCGGAATATTTTTCAATCGGCTTGCTCATTAGTGATGTTATGATCATTCCTATTGGCATGAGCGCAAGACTTGCCAATATCAGTTTCCAGCTTGTCAGTAAAAGCAATATGAGTGATGCCGTAAACACAAGCGGTAAATAAAACAGATTGGCAAACTGCTGGATAAAAAAGTTCTGTAATACTGCCGTATTATTGGTTAGACGGGATACCAAATCTCCGGTAAATTTCTTTTCCACGCTGGAAACCGGTAAATCGCAAAACTTATGTACAAGATCGCCTCTCAAGTCGCGCAGAGCACTAACACTAAATCGCGCTGAAGCGTACCTCATCACAAACTTACAGGGCATTCCAATTAGCGTCATACCAACAACCAGATAGATCATGTTCTGGGTAGAGGAGAATGTCCCCTGTGCCATTTGCTCAATGGCCTTACCCAAAACAATGTCAATAGCTGCCAAACACAAGGAGGCGATCACCGTTATGAAAACCCATAGATTATACGGCCTTATATAACGTGCGAGTCTCCGAAAAGCAGAATTTAATCGAAACAAGGGCATCCCTCTTTTCGTTGCCCACACTTTATCAGTGCGAACTTTTTATATTGGCTGTGGACGTCAATGAGATAAACTCTGGGTTTGGATGCATGAGTATCCGTGCAGAATAAAATGCGATTTTGAACTATGCTGGAATTTGCATCTTGGTGTGGGTTGGTTGTTGATTGTTGCTGAGATGGTAATAACGAAGTGTATCGTGATGTGTGGGACATTCAACTCTGTCTGAATCGTGGTTGTAGGGTGCTTGTGTTGTAAGCTGTATGAGCTGCCGCCGCGTGGCCCATCGGCGAGGATGTAGAAAGAATGTTCTCGACTGCGCTCATAACCTCTTGTTCTTGTTCATGGATGAAAAAGTGATTACCTTCGAACATCTGAACATCCATAGGTGATGTCGTATGTTGTTGCCAGGCATGGAGTGACTCTGTGCTAACCTCAAAATCCTTCATTCCGCCTAAAACGGTTATCGGGCATACCAGTGGATTTCCCGGCTGATAAACATAAGTTTCACATACCTTAAAATCTGCACGCAGACGAGGCATAATAATTTGCATCAATTCTGCATTTTGCAGCACCTCTTCAGGGGTTCCCTGCATTAAACGAAGCTCTTCCGTGAAAGAATCGTCTGCTAAATCATGGAGTCGTTTTTTGGAGTATGGAAGATGTGGTGCGGATTTACCAGATATGATGATATGCACAGGTAGCTTTCCAGTTTTGCTGTACAACTGTCGTGCTGTTTCAAATGCAATCAGTGCCCCCATACTGTGCCCAAAAAAAGCGAACGGCTTATGCATGTATGGAGCCATTGCGGGAACCAACGATTGAACGATGTCTTGAAGAGTATCCATTGGAGCTTCTGTTGAACGGCTTTCACGTCCTGGAAGTTGTATAGGCAACACGGTAATGTCAGGCGCAAACCTAGACTTCCAAGAGTTAAATATGTAAGCACCACCACCGGCGTAGGGGAAGCAAAATAGTTGGAGCTTCGCAGTCGGTTGGACCTCTGTTTTCGCGAACCAAGATTGCGATCGAGTCGTCATATGAATTCCTCCATCCTCTATTAATTTCATAATTTTACAGTAAATCCTTATATCTCTTTTTTTATTCCAACACTTTCTAACTATTTTTAAATATACAAACTTTAAAACCACTTGGCATGGGACAAAAGGGCTAAATCGATAGAGCTCATAAAAATAAAACAAAATCCATATTATGTTATTTATTTCCAAACTTCAAAAGCAACAATTTCACTTTTTGTATTAGTTATCTGTCAATCATGATCTGTTAATTTAGTTTAAAACGAAATTTTAGGTTTTCACGAATTTTGTAAAACTAAACTCATTATGATTTACATTGAAGCTCCACCCCCTTATCCTACAACAATTTTATCTTTACATGCCATTAACATAAATGTAACAAATTCAACCTGATATCATCCGACAAATTCCGCCTTTTTCCGCAACTCTCTTTAACCTCCTAAATAATGGATTGAATTTGTATCAAGCTCACATAAGCCAAAATTAATAACTCTTTAATTTTGTAATAAATATTGTTATTCCATAGTCCTAAAGGACCCTATTTTGCATATTTTTTTCTGACTCTTCGTCTAAAAAATTCAGTTCGGATTGAGTTTTTCTCTCCCAAAGCTATGAATTTCATTTTCAAACTCTAATAGAAACGTTTCTATCTCGATTCAAAAGTACCTGTTCTCTAGAAATTTATAGCCTTACTTTAATCTTTCACCCCCTCAAAAAACAGTAACGGCAACAGCAAGGCTCCCTGTTGTTGGAGCTTGTTGCTTTATATATTTCATTATGTTTGACTTCACTATCGGTCGATATGCAGAGCGTTGTAAGCTTTATTGTAGTTATCCCCCAATCTTATTAATTTAGTGGGATGGAGTATATGTATGGGTTTCTTGTATATTTTCCAAAACGCGAAAGCCTTATGGTATACAAAAAGAGCACAGCCCATTAAGGCTGTGCTCTTTTATCTTGCTTGGCGACGTCCTACTCTCCCAGGACCCTGCGGTCCAAGTACCATCGGCGCT
>NZ_JBMOUI010000036.1:0-9732 GCF_049319765.1 Paenibacillus sp. S29
CGGATTGATCTGTCGGACGGCACACCTGCGCATCTGCATATTTTGAACGAAAGCGTCAATGTGACGGAAGCGCCGGAAGTGAAGCATTACCTGATCGGCGGCGAAGCATTATCCGTGCAGCTGGTAAATATGTTCCTGCACAAGTGGTCCGGGTATCGTCCGGTGATTACCAACGTGTACGGTCCGACCGAAACCACGGTAGATGCGACTGCTTATACGATTGAAGATGTGGAAGCCCTGAACGCACTGCTGGAAAAAGGGGAGCATACGGTATCCATCGGAACGCCGATAGCGAACCAGTCCGTGTACATCCTGAACAGCCAGCAACAGCTGGTACCGATCGGGATCGCTGGTGAGCTTTATATCGGAGGTGCAGGTGTCGGACGAGGATACCTGAACTTGCCGGAGCTGACGGCAGAGAAGTTCATCCCGAATCCGTTCGCTGATGCAGCCGATCAAGCGGACAGCACTCACGCAAACCGGATGTACCGGACGGGTGACCTGGCACGGTGGTTGCCAGACGGCAGCATTGAGTATTTGGGCCGGATCGACCATCAGGTGAAAATCCGGGGTTACCGGATCGAGCTGGGCGAAGTGGAAGCGCAACTGCTGACCGTGGATGGCATTGAGAAAGCCGTGGTCACAGCATGGGAAAACGAAGACGGGCACAAGGACCTGTGTGCCTATATCATAGCTTCAGAGTCCCTGAGTTTGCCGGAGCTGCGCAATGCACTGCAGCCGAAGCTGCCGGATTACATGATCCCGACGTATGTGGTACAACTGGATCGTTTCCCGCTGACACCGAACGGGAAAATCGACCGCAAGGCGTTGCCGGCACCGGAAGCACGTCTCGAAGGAGGCCTGGAGTACGTTGCACCGCGGACGCCGCTGGAAGCCAAACTAGCCCAAATCTGGCAGGATGTCTTGAAGCTGTCCACCGTAGGAGTCACCGACTCATTCTTTGACGTGGGTGGGCACTCCCTGCGGGCAACGACGCTGGTGGCCAAAATCCATCAGGAACTGGACAGCCGGATTACGCTGCGTGAGGTGTTCCAACACTTCACGATTGAGCAGCAAGCTCAGCTCATAGCTACGCACGGTACAGACACCTATACGGTGATCCCTGCGGCGGCGCAACAGGCGTACTACCCGGTTTCCTCGGTTCAAAAACGACTGTACATTTTGAGCCATCTGGAAGGTGGGGATCTCAGCTACAATATGCCGGGTGTATTAACCGTGGAGGGGCCGCTTCAGGCCGATCGGCTGGAAGATGCGTTCCGTCAGTTAATAGCCCGCCATGAAACGCTGCGGACTTCCTTTGAAATGGTGGAAGGCGAGGTCGTTCAGCGGGTTTACGATCAAGTGGAGTTTGCAGTAGAGCACTTGCAGGCCAGGGAGTCCGAAGCCGGAGCCTATATCGAGTCCTTTGTACGCAGCTTTGACCTTCGCCAGGCACCACTGCTGCGTGTCCGTCTTATTCAAACTGAACCAGAGCGCCATCTCCTGATGTACGACATGCACCATATTATTTCAGACGGTGTATCGTCTAACAATATCGTGCAGGAGCTGGTACAACTGTACGAGGGACAGGAATTGGAGCCGCTGCAAATTCAGTACAAAGACTACGCCGTGTGGCAGCAACAGGAGACGCAGCGTGAGTCATACCAACGCCGGGAACACTTCTGGCTGGAGCATTTAGCCGGAGAATTGCCGGTACTGGATTTGCCAATTGCTTATCCTAGACCTGCTGTTCGCAGCTTCGAGGGTGCGATGTATGAATTTACAGTGGACGCAAATGTATCCGAGCAACTGCACCGAATTGCGGCACAGACCGGAAGCACGCTGTACATGGTGCTATTAAGCGCCTACACCGTTCTGCTGTCCAAATACAGCGGTCAGGACGATTTGATCATCGGTACGCCAGTAGCAGGACGCTTGTTGCCTGAGCTGGAGCCACTGATCGGAATGTTCGTCAATACGCTAGCCATCCGGCATCAGCCGAGGGGCAACCAAACGTTCCACAACTACTTGCTAGAAGCCAGAGATCGTACGCTGCAAGCCTTCGAGCATCAGGATTATCCACTGGAAGAGTTGGTGGAAAAGCTGGATGTAGCACGGGATGCAAGCCGTAACCCATTATTCGACACTATGTTTGTACTGGAAAATATGGAGTCACAGGAAGCGAAGCTAGAAATGCTGTCCTTCAGTCCGTATGTTCAGAAGCATCGTATTTCCAAATTAGATTTGACCTTGTCCATGAGTGATGAAGATGGGGAGATCAAGGGTTCGTTTGAATATTGCACGAAGCTGTTTGGTGCTGACGCTATTGAGAGATTAAGCAGGGATTTGATAGCGATCCTGTCCCAGGTTGGGATCAATCCAGATTTGCTGTTAAGCGATATTCAGGTGAACTCGGACGAGCAACCGGAAGGCTTCTCGCCGGATTCCATCGACTTTGTTTTCTAAATCCGTTTTCTAAAATGCAATGATTTCACTTTGCGTGTGCAGAGGGCGGCGGCTTGTCCGCCTGCCCTTGCCTGCAAAGTATTCTTTTTCCGACACAACGCTCATGTACGTAACAACGCACCATTCCAACTGGGGTAACAGACCCCATGAAGCAGGAGGGATGCCATTGAAAGCCTTATTTGAGAAGGAAAAAAATTACTGGAGTCATAAACTGGAATCTGAGGATCATATCATCTGCCTTCCATACACCAACCATGTGTCCAGGGATACATGGTTACCTAAAGTAAACATCCCGACAAAATGGATACTCCAATGCAATATTCAGTCACCCATCGGGATACGGGTGGTGCTTTCCATATGCCAATAGTTAACAGCCGAAGGGCACTGCGGTTGGTACGTCATGTCGGAACGAGGAGATTGATTCAAAAAAATGGGTGGTAGACTTGAGCTTTGAGTTAATAAAAAAATGTCGGAGGACAAAAGCATGTTGTATTAGGAGCCGCCTAAATGACGGCTTTTTTGTTTTAAGAAATCAAGTTCCTTGCTCCGAGCCAAGGAACTTGATTATTCCATTGCCGATTAGATATCTACCTATTTAATGCTCACTATACCAACTATCCAGTTGTCGCAGGAGCAGACGACCTCATTCTGGAGCGGTTGAAGCGAGGTTCGTTGACTGTCAAATAAGAAGCCCTTAGTGAGCTTTTTTAGACAATTCTTTAATAAATAACCCAATTTATAAATTTATACTGTGCAGCTTTGAAAAAGCTCAATAAACTTCTGAGCTGCTGAAGAAAGGGGCAAGTCTTTTTTGATAGCAATACTTAAAAACCTTTTAGGTATGATTTCTTGGATGGGCACTATGAATAGCTGTTGTTGATCCAAATCGCTGCGAACAAAATCCTCGATTACACACGATATGCCCAAACCTTTTTTAGCAAACTCAATTAACAGTTCCATGGTACTCAGTTCTACTTTAGGTATTACTTTTAAGCCATATGAAGTGAAAAAGTTGTCAATATATTTTCTTGTATTAAGTCCTTTCTGCATGAGAATGATCGGGTGATTTACTACTAGTTCTTTTAAGAATATTGGTTTATCACATATTTCTTTAAATCTCTCACCTACTACAAAACAATCTTGTATTTCTATTTTTCCAATCACCGTCAGAGAATCTCTGCTTCCGTTCAGATTGATGATTCCTATGTCAACTTCGCCTGACTCTAGCTGCTTAATTGTAGAATGAGTAGATTGATCTTTGATATAAATCTCGATATTAGGGTAAGCCAAGGAGAATGTCTCTAGGTATTGCATCAAGAAGTTACTACAAGCTGTTGTGCTTACGGCTATTCTTAGTTGGCCAGCATCTAAATTCCTTAATTCCAAAAATTTTCTTTCAGCCGCCTGTAATAACTCATAGCTTTGTTCTACATATTGAAATAATATCTCTCCTTCCGTAGTAAGGGACACTCCTTGTGCTCTTCTATGGAACAATTGTCCACCTAGCTTATTTTCAAGTAGTTTTATGGACTGACTAACTGCCGATTGTGATGTAAACAGTTCCTTTGCCGCATTAGACATACTTCCAGCTTTTACTGTGATATAGAAGATCTTATAAAGTTCATAATTAATATCCATATAAGTATTTAGTATACCTCCTATATTTATTATTAATTTTACTTATTATACTGCGTGAATTATACTCGGGTTGTCAATGATTAATCGATAAATTGAGAAGGTGACCAATCTAGTATTCCCATATTTAAGTTATATTATTGACTCATCTGTAGGGGATATTCAATCTTCAGAATTTGAGAGGGGAAAATACATGGCTATCATATTCATAATTTTCGCATTATTGGCAGGAATGGCCTTGCCTACACAATTTAGTGTTAATGCGCAGCTAAGGACGGTGGTGGGATCACCTATTGTTGCTTCGGCCATTTCTTTTACAGTAGGTGCCATCTCATTAATAATCATATCTTTTTTTGTAAAAGGATCGTTGTTCAAAAAAGAATGGTTTGAAGCTCCCTGGTGGATGTGGACAGGAGGACTACTGGGTGCTTTCTATGTATTGGCGACAACCATTCTCATGCCCAGAATAGGAGTAGCAGCTACGGTTGGATACGTTTTAGCTGGGCAAATAATCGTGTCGGTGATCATTGATCATTTTGGATTAATTGGTGCTAGTATGCACACTTTGAATATTCCTCGATTATTGGGAGCTCTTTTGGTTATTGCAGGAGTCTTTATCGTACAAAAATTTTAAATACATTTGGGGGAAACGTACATGAGCAAAATAAGAAAAGACTTTCTGTGGGGAGGAGCTATTGCTGCTAATCAAGTAGAAGGTGCACATCGCAGGGATGGAAGAGGGCTAAGTACCGCTGATATTCAGCCGTTTATTCCAGGAGCTGATCCTATTGATCTACATTTTAATGACATGGATTCAGAAACATACGAAAAATACAAACATGGGACATACTATTTCCCTAAGCGCCAAGGAGTACATTTCTACGAACGATACCGTGAGTATATCGATGCGTTAGCAGACATGCATGTAAAAACATTGCGGTTGTCTATTTCTTGGAGCAGGATTTTTCCGAATGGAGATGATACCGTTCCAAACGAGCAGGGTTTGGCCTTCTATGATCGATTATTTGAGTACATGAAAGAAAAAAATATTGAGCCAATCGTCACGATTTTCCATTATGAAATGCCTTTAAATTTGGTTGAGCAATATGGCGGTTGGACAAACCCGAAACTGATTGATTTCTTCGTGAAGTATGGGCAAACCGTCCTGCAAAGATATCACCAAATCGTTAAATATTGGATCATTATCAATCAAATTAACCTTGTCCACAAAGAGGCATTTGCCTCCCTTGGCATACTGAAAGATAAAGTTGATCATTACGAGCAGTCTAAGTTTCAAGCGGTTCATCACCAATTCGTTGCTTCTGCAAAGATTACTGAGTTTGGCCACAAGCTAAATCCATCCCTTCAAATGGGAATGATGTTGGCCGATACATTAACCGCCCCTTATTCATGTGAACCTGCAGATGTCGAACTGAATTTCAGACGGAATCGAATGCAATATTTCTACAGCGATGTTCTGATTCGAGGCGAGTATCCAGAATATGCATCGACGTATTTCGAAGACCATGACATCCAGCTGGAAATTACGGAATCGGAGAAAGAGTTGCTTCGGAACAATACAGCCGATTTCCTTGCAGTCTCTTATTACTGGTCAAATACTGTTAAGGCTAGTGAGAATACGATGGACCCTAATTCTACCGTCAAAAATCCCCATTTGAAAGCGAATCGCTGGGGCTGGTCTATAAATGCTTCAGGATTATATCTCTGCATGTCTAAATATTGGGACAGGTATCATGTTCCCATGATGGTGGCTGAAAATGGTCTTGGATTTAAAGATGTTTTAACAGCGGACAATAAAGTTCATGACGATTATCGCATCGAATACCACCAGGAGCATATTGCAGCACTGAAAGAGGCAATACATGAAGGAGCAGATGTTTTTGCCTATTGTACCTGGGCCCCTTTCGACATCATCAGTGCAGGTACTGCTGAAATGAGCAAAAGATATGGCTTTATTTATGTGGACTATGATGATGAAGGAAACGGAAGTGGACAATTCCATTTTAAAGATAGTTTTTACTGGTATAAGCAAGTTATTGATTCAAACGGCGAGGATCTTCATAGAACCACCAACGATTAGGATGAGAATGACTGAATGATTAAGGCACCCCCGGATCATTTTGTATCGTGTCAGTTATACGGTATGTGGAAAATGGTCCGGGCATTTATAATAGGGGGGACAACTATGAGTTATCAAAAATTGGCAAAGGATATTCTGGATGGCGTAGGAGGAAAAGAGAATGTAAATGCGGTGTGGCATTGTGCCACTAGGTTGAGATTTAAATTAAATGATGTGAGTGCTGCAGATACTAAAAAGATTGAAAACACAGATGGGGTTATTACCGTCGTCAATAGTGCCGGACAGTATCAGGTGGTTGTTGGTAATTCCGTTGCTCAAGTCTATGATGCACTAACATCATTACCTGGAATGGCATTACATGTTTCTAGCAACAATGAAAGCGCTTCAGAAAAAATAACTGGGAAATTTAATCCTGTCAGTCAGTTGATGGATTTTGTTTCGGCCGTATTTACGCCATTTCTGGGAGCCTTGGCTGGATCCGGAATTTTGAAAGGCATTCTAGCTTTATTTACAACAATGAACTGGATATCGACCGACAGTGGTGCGTATAAAATATGGAATGCAGCAAGTGATGCCATTTTCTATTTTTTGCCGATTTTCTTGGCATTTACTGCGGCCAAGAAGCTGAAAGTCAACCCATTCGTAGCCGTTTCGTTAGCTGGTGCACTCATTCATCCGTCTTTAGTAGAGATCGTATCCAATTCACAAACGATTGATTTCTTTGGCATACCGATCATACCAATTACGTATACGGCGTCTGTGTTTCCCATTCTGTTGTCGATTTGGGGCCTCTCTTACTTGGAACCTTTGTTGAACAAATTCTTTCCGGAATCAATTCGTAATATGCTAACCCCTCTGGTTTCTCTAGTGATTATGTTGCCTCTAACTTTGGCTGTTATCGGCCCTCTAGGCACAAAGATCAGTGACCTGTTCGCCATGGTATTGTTAGCAATCTTTGGTTTCTCCCCATTACTTGCTGGGTTGGTTTTAGGAGCGTTCCATCAGTCGATTGTTATTTTTGGAGTCCATTGGGCGCTGATTACGCTGATGATAAACAATGTCGCTAATCAAGGATACGACCAGTGGTTGCCAATTGTATGTGCAGCCGTACTTTCTCAAGCAGGTGCTGCTCTAGGCGTATTTTTGAAAACCAAGGATGTCAAAATCAAAGGCCTATCGGGTTCTGCAGCAATCACTGCCATTTTTGGTATCACTGAACCGGCAATTTACGGCGTAACCCTTAAATTAAAGCGTCCATTCTACTGTGCAATGATCGCTGCTGGTATTGGAGGCGCTGTTATTGGATCGTTTGAAGTACATGCATCCACATTTACATTTCCTAGCTTGTTGGCTATTCCAACTTATTTAGGCCAAGGTTTCATTGGAGAAGTCATCGGATTAATTATTGCATTCTTTGGAGCCGTCATTTTAACTTATTTCTTCGGTGTTTCGAATAAGAGTGTGACGAATTTGAGTGATCAAGCAAATCCAAACGAGGTTGTGGTACCTGTGAATGGCCAAATTGTTCCTTTAAGCAGTGTAAGCGATGAGGTGTTTGCTTCTGAAGCGATGGGTAAAGGAGCAGGGATTGTTCCAATTAGCGGAATTGTTACAGCTCCGGTAAACGGAACGGTAAGCAGCGTGTACAAAACCGGGCATGCGATTGGCATTGTATCTGATTCCGGTATAGAACTTTTGATTCATATCGGTATTAATACTGTGAAATTAAAGGGACAACACTTTAAACCATTGGTTAAGGAAAATGATAGAATTGGCATTGATGACAAATTAGTTGAGTTTGACTTGGAGCAAATTAAGGCTGCGGGTTATGATCCTACAGTAATGGTTATTGTTACGAATTCATTTAATTATGATCAAGTGCATGTGAATCTGGAGGATCCAAATTCAAAACAGTTATTACATGTGATTCCTGCAAAACCTAGCGTTTCATCTTCAAATTTGGTTTAACACAGGACAGCATGAATTTGATCATGGAAGTAAATTGAAAAAATGTATAACAGCCAGCTATAGCTATTATAGCTGGCTTTTTTTAGTAGATAGTTTTGTTGTTAACGAAGAAAAGGATTAAGATATTACGAATGCTTGGATAGTTCAGCAAAGTATTGGACAATAAGGTCTCGAAATAGCCTTATCGACTTCGAGAGGTAATGAGTCTGCTTCTAGGACAATGTAATTCAAAGCCTCTGGAACACGTTCAGCACCAATTGCAAATGTGAACCAACATCTGTTGTTCCTCCAACACTCATAACGAAAAATTTTACTGCAAACGTGCTTAGTAGTCTTCTCTTCGAAAAGCTATTAGCCGAATGGGCAACAGAATGTTTCTGTAGATTGAAGATCCTTTAGTATAAATTCCAAGTGTTCTCTAGCTGATTGATTCAATGGTTGTAAGGGCAAAGGAAGACTGGGACTTGAGATCAAGCCACTTATTTCTGCTGCTGCTGAAACAACACGAAGGCTACCATATTGATGAAATAACGTCCAAATAGGTTCAAGTAGCGCCGAGAGTCGTTTCGCTTCATCAGCAAAACCGTCCTGGGCCAAACGGGTCATTTTTAGGCACGCCTTTGGAAACAAACCACCGAGAACCGAGTACCATGCTTCACAGCCTGCATTCAAGCCAGTGACTGCAAATGAATCTCCACTTACTCCTATAGTTACATGGGGAGGAATGGTCGTGCGTAGTTTTCTAATGCGTGCCTTGGCTGCTTCGGGATCAGAAGGTACTCCAGGAATCTTGATAGAACGAACGTTAGGTAGCTCAGCAATCCGACCGTGCAACTCATCACTAAAATGGAAATGCGAGGTACTCGGATTATCATATACACAAAGTGGAGTGGAGAGTGAACTGGTCACCTGTTCATAGAGTGAAAATACTTCTTCATTCGTTAGTGTTTGATAGGAGACAGGGGCTAGCAACACTGCGCTTGCTCCTGCTCTTTGTGCATCTTCCGCTAATCGAAGTACTTCAGAAGTACGAATCGCACTTATACTTGTCATCACGGGAATCCCCTCAGCTGAACGGACAGCAAGTCGAAGCACACGTAAACGTTCTTCTCGATTAAAATATGCATAATTTCCAGTTGAACCCAATGCACCAATTGAGTCTACACCAGCTGCAACTAATCGTTGAATCAGTGTCACAAATGCTTTTTCGTCAATACCTGTCTCGTTAACGGGGGTGAGTGGAAAAGCAGATAATCCACAGAACATAAAGCTACACTCCTTTAATAATTGACCTTCAAAATACAAACACATTATAAAAATGAATTAGACACAATTAAAGTACCAATTGAGTGACAAATAACAGTACCAATTCTTCTAGACAAACTTAAGTACAAAGTACATTTCTGTATCAAAATCAACGTTATGATAGTACATCTTTTAACAGACCAAGTTAGTTGAACAACATAAAAAGCATTCTATATAGAATGCTCAGAGTGTCGAGAAACCCCGTCTTTTGAGACGTGGGTTTCTTTTTCTTTACATCATAAGGCTCTGGTCTCTGG
>NZ_JBMOUI010000037.1:0-8101 GCF_049319765.1 Paenibacillus sp. S29
TCCCTGATAGCTCAGTTGGTAGAGCACTCGACTGTTAATCGAGTTGTCACAGGTTCGAGTCCTGTTCGGGGAGCCATATGGAGAGGTGTCCGAGTTGGCCGAAGGAGCACGATTGGAAATCGTGTAGGCGCCAAAAGCGTCTCGAGGGTTCGAATCCCTCTCTCTCCGCCAGAATTATTTTATTGCATGGCCCGTTGGTCAAGGGGTTAAGACACCTCCCTTTCACGGAGGTAACAGGGGTTCGAATCCCCTACGGGTCATAAAAATATCATAAAAGGGCTTGCAATAAAAAGTTCATTATGGTATAATATGAGAAGTGCTTAATTGTGGAGGCTTAGCTCAGCTGGGAGAGCATCTGCCTTACAAGCAGAGGGTCGGGGGTTCGAGCCCCTCAGCCTCCACCATTTGAAAAGTAAATATTTATTACTGTCGCGGGGTGGAGCAGTTCGGTAGCTCGTCGGGCTCATAACCCGAAGGTCGCAGGTTCAAATCCTGCCCCCGCAACCAATTAAAAGTTATTATGGAACTGTGGTGTAGAGGCCTAACATGCCTGCCTGTCACGCAGGAGATCGCGGGTTCGAATCCCGTCAGTTCCGCCATTAGTATTATAACGTGTAATGAAGAGCCTTATTCTAAGGCTCGGTAGCTCAGTCGGTAGAGCAGAGGACTGAAAATCCTCGTGTCGGCGGTTCGATTCCGTCCCGAGCCACTTTTAATTGAATATTTTATGTGCCGGTGTAGCTCAACTGGTAGAGCAACTGACTTGTAATCAGTAGGTTGGGGGTTCAAGTCCTCTCGCCGGCACCATTTTTGGAGGATTAGCGAAGTGGCCAAACGCATCAGACTGTAAATCTGCTCCCTTACGGGTTCGGTGGTTCGAATCCATCATCCTCCACCAGTTTTATAGGGGCATAGTTTAAAGGTAGAACAACGGTCTCCAAAACCGTTGGTGTGGGTTCAATTCCTGCTGCCCCTGCCAATCATTCATTACTTGCGGCGGTCGTGGCGAAGTGGTTAACGCACCGGACTGTGACTCCGGCATTCGTGGGTTCAAGCCCCATCGGCCGCCCTTTACTTATTGGGGATTAGCCAAGCGGTAAGGCAACGGACTTTGACTCCGTCATGCATAGGTTCAAATCCTATATCCCCAGCCATCTTTATGCGGACGTGGCTCAGCGGTAGAGCATCGCCTTGCCAAGGCGAGGGTCGCGGGTTCGATTCCCGTCGTCCGCTTTGTTATACTCTGGCGCCATAGCCAAGTGGTAAGGCAAAGCTCTGCAAAAGCTTTATTCCCCAGTTCAAATCTGGGTGGCGCCTCCATAATTAAATATGCCGGCGTGGCGGAATGGCAGACGCGCTCGACTCAAAATCGAGTGGGAAACCGTGGAGGTTCGAGTCCTCTCGCCGGTATTAACTAAAAGAGTTCATTAGAGACATTTTCTAATGAGCTTTTTTTTTTCGAGTTTTAGTACCTCACTCATTGTTTGAGCTGAAGATACTTTCGAGTTGTATTCCAAATGCGAATAAATATTGGCTATTATTGCGTAATCACTGTGACCCGGCCATTCCTGAACTTCTTTCATGCTTACCCCTAATACATCTACATAAATATAATCCAGGTATTCAAGACAATAAGAATTGTCAGAAGATAAGCGATAGGATTCCTGTTATTCCTTCATACGGATCAGAAGCTCATAGAACGTGTCCACCAGTGGCAGTATACGGCGACTGGCTTTATTCTTGGTTCGGTCGGTCCTTTTCAATTTCAATATATCCATTCAAATTGCCCGATGTGGCGGTATGTTTAATATTAATAGTCCAATTCAATAAATCAATAGCCGACCATTTTAATCCTACGACCTCGTTTGGCTTAGCCCATAAAAGGCAGTCAGGATCACGGAAAGCTCAATTCTTTCGCCTCGGATTACTGCGAGGAGTTGATTCAGCTCCTCGGCATTGTAGAAGCTCACGACGTAATTGTTCTTTTTTGGGCTTTCAACTAATTCAGGGAGATTCGCCACAATCAGCTTTATTTTCACGGCATACTGAAGGGCTCTGCAAATGTTCGCGTGGTAATGAATAACGGTATTGGCGCTGACACCTTGCACATTCATTTCATGGGTATACAAGGTCTGAAAATCCTCTGTAGTTAAATCATCAAGCAATACATCCCTATCTCTCGGAAAAAGGATCTACGCTGCCTTTTACAGTGTCGGAATAGGAGATATAGGAGATAAGCCTGATACTGTTTTTCATCATCTCTAGCCATTGAAGCATAAAGTCTGCGAACAGCCTTTTGCTATTACCGGATGGAGTAGCCGCTTTTACTCTTACAGCATATCTTCATTTTCAACCGCGAGTGCTTGTCCTTCCATATGATAATTCTTCCTGGCTTCCTGAAGCAAGATTTCGGCTCTTTTCTTGGTTCCTTTTATCTTAAGCCCCGTAGGGATCCATTTTGGTTATCGTTTACCATTCTCATCTTTACAGTTAGGCGAATGTCCCGTTGCGCTTTTCCCTCTTCCAATAACTCTAGAGGGTGAACCCGATCCTTTTTCAAAAACCGATTGAGCTTCGGAATGGATTTGCTACAAAAGTGGTAGCTGAATCCGCCGATGGATTGGTTTAGCGCCCAGAAGGTGCATTTGATTTTGAACCGGGTGGTATAAAGTTCGATGATCTAAGTCGCCTCCAGTGTCAGATCGGTGCTGGCTAGAATGGAGCATCGCCTGTTCGGATTCACCAGCAAAAACCACAGTTTTTG
The DNA here is from genome assembly GCF_049319765.1 of Paenibacillus sp. S29. Lineage (NCBI taxonomy): Bacteria > Bacillati > Bacillota > Bacilli > Caryophanales > Paenibacillaceae > Paenibacillus > Paenibacillus sp. S29. The sequence continues at coordinate 2,765 of NZ_JBMOUI010000037.1, forward strand.
GTATACTCTTTGGCCCCATAACATATCCAGACACAGGTAACTGACGGATTATTCATTGCCATACATGCTCACGATAGCGTACTCAAACGCGGCGATACGGCTTTAAAACAGCTCGGCCAAGCACCACCTTTGTCCTCTTTTTACGGTAGCGCCCCCGGTCTGTGGCAGCTGTACCATGACGTTCATAGGCAACGGTATTGGACTTGGCTTCGGTTACCAGATCCATCCGGGTGCTGCCGAATTGGTTCCATTGTTCAACCCCCGCAAAGCAGGATTGATCAGAGGTAGGCAAAACCATTTCCGGGACGTACCCTAGTCAAAACACAGCATGAGGCCGATGACAATGACAACAAACCCATGAAAAGCGCCTCCAAAATTGGCGTCACATTTAACACAATTGATATTGATTATCAATATCAATTGTGTTAATATGATTTTGTTCACTAGTGAACAAAAAATAATCTAATGGTGATACTGAACTTGGTCTGCAACTACTACAAGAGAGGGGAGATTGGGAAATTGGAGTTTCAAAATAATTTTAAAGGTCATCTTTACGAGCAATATATTAAAATGCTACATCTGAATGAGCTGTATACTGAACAAGAATTTAACTCGTTTCGGCAACAGGCCAGAAAGTACGAGATTGACATGCTCTCTAACAATATTACTAGTGTACACGTTATTGATTGCATTGGTGATTATGAACCGATAAATCATACCGGGATTGTGGAGAAGATGGGGTTGTCCAAAGCTAGCATTACTAAAATTAGTGCAAAGCTGCTGGAAATGGGCTTCATTATGAGAAGTCAACTGAACAGCAATCGTAAGGAGATTTACTTTAGTTTAACGGATAAGGGAAGACACGTTTATCATTTGCATAAAGAACTGCACAAAGAAAAAGAAGAAAGGTTTTACCAATTCATTGAATCCTATTCAGAGGTTGAGCTGCAGACTATTGGAAAATTTATGAGTGATTTGGTGGCTCGTGCCGAAGAATACTCCGAAGGGAAGTTTACGATAAATGACGACATTAAAGATTGAGGAATTAAGATCCAAGATTGAAGGGAAAGAAATTTTAAAAGGGCTCACACTGGAGATTCATGGCGGAGAGATTCATGCGATTATGGGGCCTAATGGGACGGGAAAAAGTACATTGGCTTCAGCTTTAATGGGCCATCCCAAATATGAGGTTACTGGCGGTAAGGTGACATTGGACAATGAAGACCTTTTGGAGATGGAGGTGGATGAGCGTGCACAGGCAGGCTTGTTCCTCGCTATGCAATACCCAAGTGAAATTGCTGGCGTGACCAACTCGGACTTTCTCAGAAGTGCCATCAATGCACGGCGTGAAGAAGGCGATGAGATATCCTTAATCCGTTTTATCCGTGAAATGGAGAGCAAAATGAAGGGGCTGGAGATGAACCCGGAATTTGTGCATCGTTATTTGAATGAGGGATTCTCTGGCGGTGAAAAAAAGCGGAATGAGATTTTGCAAATGATGCTACTTGAACCCAAGTTTGTGATCCTGGATGAAGTGGACTCAGGGCTTGATATTGATGCACTGCGTATTGTGGCCAATGGCGTAAATGAGATGCGCAGCCCGGATAGAGGCTTTTTAATCATCACCCATTATCAACGACTGTTGAATTATATTACCCCGGATTTTGTGCATGTCATGATGCAAGGCCGGATAGTTAAATCTGGCGGTCCGGAGCTTGCACACCGTTTGGAGGCTGAAGGGTACGATTGGGTGAAGGAGGAACTTGGGATTACGGATGAGACGGTAAGGGAAGCTTAAAAGCCGGAGAGGAGGAACAGCACGTGGATATACAAGCTAGAGTTTCAATGAATGTGGACGATTTACGCGCATGGTCAAGCGCTAAGAATGAACCTCGTTGGCTGATTGAACGCCGCGTTCACGCACTCGAACTGGCAGGGACGCTGGAGTTGCCTAAAGTGGAGAAAATCAATCTCGAAAAATGGGATATCTACGAAAGTGGAGATTACAAAGCTGAGAATGCGTGGTCTAGTTTGGAGGAAGCGCCGGAGGTTGTTCGAGGTTTGGTTGCTTCTCCGGTGAAAGGCGGACTAATCGTTCAGTTCAACTCGGATGTAGTGTATACGAAATTGTCCGAGAGCTTAGCCGCCCAGGGAGTCATTTTAACGGATCTGCATACTGCGGCAAAAGAGTATGAGGAGCTGGTTCAACGTTATCTCTTTCAGGCAGTAAAGCCAGAAGAACATCGTTTATCTGCTGCACACAGTGCCTTATGGAGTGGTGGCGTTTTTCTATATGTCCCAGACGGTGTAGAGGTTGAAGCACCTATTCAAGCGATCTTTCTTAACGATACAAGCGGTGTGTGTTTTGCTCCTCACGTCTTAATTGTGGCAGGAAGCAACAGCAAGATCACTTATGTGGATAATTGTGTATCGAGTGGTGATGATGTCAAGGTATTGCATAACGGTGTGACGGAGGTCTTCGCGGGGGCGGGCTCAAAGGTGCAAGTAGCTTCGGTTCATCAGCTTGCTGCAACTACAACAGATTTCACCCAGCGACGGGCGGTCGTTCTTGCTGATGGGGGTGTGGAATGGATTATCGGTGAGATGAACAATGGTTATACCGCCAGCGATACCAAGACTTTGCTACAAGGCAACGGGGCGGTCTCCGACAATAAGGTGATTGCTATTGGCACTGGCAATCAAAAATCGAGCTATACAACTCAAGCTCAGCATTTTGGCAGAAGCTCGGTAAGCCAGATGATTACGCGTGCAGTCATGCTTGAAGAAGCTACGGCCATTATCAACGGCATTACAAAAATTGAAAAAGGTGCAACCCATTGTGATGGTCAGCAAACAGAACGCGTGCTTATGCTAAGTCCTAAAGCTCGCGGCGATGCCAATCCGATCCTGCTGATAGATGAGGATGATGTAACCGCGGGTCATGCTGCATCCGTGGGGCAAGTAAATGCAGAGCAAATCTATTATCTGATGTCGCGCGGGATATCACGGAGTGAAGCCGAACATCTTGTTATTTTCGGATTTCTCGCTCCTGTCATTTCGGAGATCCCGCTGGAAGGTGTTCGCAGTCGCCTAAAAGATTTAGTGGAAAGCAAGCTCGGCAGATCATAGCAAATCAAAATGAATCTTGAAAGGTTAAAAAGGAGTGATACTAATGGCTAAAAAAGCACCAGATATGGGCGAATATAAATATGGGTTTCGCGACAAGCACCAGTCTATTTTTCAATCTGGAAAAGGTCTGACGGAAGAGATTGTCCGGGAAATTTCCCGGATCAAGGAAGAGCCGGAGTGGATGCTCAATTTTCGGTTGAAAGCTTTGAATCAATTCTACAAAATGCCGATGCCTGAATGGGGAGCGGATTTGACCGGGCTAAATCTTGATGACATCCAGTATTACGTTCGCCCTTCTGAAAAACAGGGAAAGACCTGGGAGGAGGTTCCTTCCGAGATCAAAGCAACCTTTGACAAGCTGGGAATCCCTGAAGCGGAGCAAAAGTTCCTGGCGGGCGTATCCGCTCAATATGAGTCGGAAGTAGTTTATCACAGCATGCGGAAAGAACTGGAGGATCAGGGCGTTATTTTTCTTGATACGGATAGTGCATTAAAGCAATATCCCGAAGTGTTTAAGCAACATTTTGGGACGATCATCCCTCCCGCCGACAATAAATTTGCGGCGCTTAATAGTGCGGTTTGGTCAGGCGGTAGCTTTGTATACATTCCGAAGGGTGTTCAGTGCGAGGTTCCTATACAAGGTTATTTCCGTATTAATTCTGAAAATATGGGTCAATTCGAGCGGACATTAATTATTGCCGAAGAGGGCAGCTTTGTCCATTATGTTGAAGGATGTACAGCACCTATTTATAGTACCAGTTCTCTGCATAGTGGAGTTATTGAAATTATTTGCCGGAAAGATTCCCGTGTCCGTTACACGACCATTCAGAATTGGGCTCCTAATATCTACAACTTGGTAACCCAAAGGGCTGTGGCAGAAGAAAATGCCACAATGGAATGGGTGGACGGCAACATCGGCTCCAAGGTAACAATGAAGTATCCGGCAGTATTATTGAAAGGACGGGGAGCCAAGGGGTCCATCCTGTCTATTGCCGTAGCCGGTAAAGATCAGCATCAAGATGCTGGCGCGAAGGTAATTCACCTTGCTCCCGAGACAACATCTACGATTATATCCAAATCCATCAGCAAGCAGGGCGGAAAAGTAAACTACCGAGGGTTGTCCAGCTTCAGCCGCGATTCCGCAGGGTCCAAGTCCAATATTAAGTGCGATACGTTGATATTGGACAACATGTCAACCTCAGATACGATTCCGTACAATGAAATTAAAAACGATCAGATTACTTTGGAGCACGAGGCAACAGTATCCAAAGTGTCCGAGGAACAATTGTTTTACTTAATGAGCCGCGGGCTTACAGAACAAGATGCTACACAAATGATTGTAATGGGCTTTATTGAACCGTTTACCAAAGAATTGCCAATGGAATATGCCGTTGAAATGAATCGGTTGATTCAATTTGAGATGGAAGGAAGCATCGGTTGATTCATTAATTTAATAGATCAAACCTTTATCATTCTTTAAAGAAGTGCGAGGTGCTAGTAATGAAGAAAAATAATTCGGACGATTCAGAACTAGCTCAAATTACCCGAGAGATACGAAAACTTCAGTTCTGCTTCTATATGCTGTCAGGATTGAGCGCAAGTTGTGGTGTGATGATACCTTTAGACTCTATTTATACGCTTATAAGGGAACTTTCGGATCAAGAGGCCACTCTTAGGCAAAAAGCAAAGGATCACTCAGACGATCTAGGGTGAAAAAAGGTCTGAATTGACGGTTGGTAAAACAATGGGAGGAGTTGACATAATGGATGAAAATGGAGTTTTATTCGATGAAGTATCGGAAGTTCTTCTCAAACTACGTCCTTTCTTACTGCGTGACGGTGGAGATGCTGAACTGGTCGAGGTTGAGAACGGTATAGCAAAATTAAGATTTTTGGGAGCTTGCAATGGTTGCCCAAGTGCTACGATTACGTTAAAGGTTGCTATTGAGCGCGCAATTCTTGAGGAAATTGATGATATTAAAGAAGTTGTACAAGTATTCTAAAATTTTTACTTCATCAAACAAGGTATTATCAAGATTGCATTCGGTATCGAGTGGGAAACCATGGAGGTTCGAGTCCTCTCGCCGGTATACACAAAGGATGATAAAATGCTTAAAAGCATTTTATCATCCTCAGATTGTCGAGAAACCCCGTCTTTTGAGACGTGGGTTTCTTTTTCTTTACATCATAAGGCTCTGGTCTCTGGAGA
>NZ_JBMOUI010000038.1:0-7966 GCF_049319765.1 Paenibacillus sp. S29
TATACAACATTAACGCGGTGTCGTCTTAAATAAAATGAACATAAAAAAAGCTGTCGAGACTTTCTCGACAGCCTGAGAGCCTGAAATCAGGCTCTTTATTTTTATCGTTCGCTTTACCAAATTTATTTTTTTCCAAAAAAATGATCCTGGTATTAGAACCTGGTACTAAGACGTGTTATACTACAGTAAGAAAGTGGATCTCATCTTATGTATAAAGGGGAAGGTATAATTTGACAGATCAACAACAATGGCTTGCGCCTGAATATTACAATATGACTTCGGAAATGGAACACCATGATGCTAGTAAAACTGCACTCAAGTGGCTGAGTGAGACAGGAGAATACGAAGAAATCACCTACGGAGAGCTGTTGAAAAAGGCTAACCGGCTGGCTGGAGGACTCGCAAATCTGGGATTTAACAAAGGTGACAGGGTTCTGGTCGTAGTACCACGGCGTATTATTGCGTATGTAATTTATCTGGCCTGCTTGAAGCTGGGGCTTGCTGTCATTCCATCTTCAGAAATGCTACGTGCCAAGGATATTGCATATCGTCTTCGCCATTCGGAAGCGCGTGCAGTCATTGCCTGGACGGGAGTAACAAGCGAAGTGGACAAAATAAATGATGATTTGCCTGCTCTGGACTATCGTATCGTGGTCTCCGGGGACGACACGGCAGATGTATCTGGCTGGCTCGTGCTGAATGAACTGATGGATGGACAGGGAGATACTTTTGAAGCTGTAAAGACACACCGTGACGACATGGCCATTCTGGCCTATACTTCGGGCACCACGGGAAATCCTAAAGGTGTTGTACATAGCCATGGCTGGGGATATGCCCATCTGCGGATAACATCACCATGGTTGGATATTCGAGCTTCAGACGTAGTATGGGCTACAGCTGCACCAGGATGGCAAAAGTGGATTTGGAGCCCGTTTTTATCTGTACTGGGGAATGGAGCGACCGGATTCGTATATAATGGTCCGTTTCGTCCGGGTCGCTATTTGCAGTTCATGCAGCAGTACGGAATCCAAGTGTTGTGCTGTACGCCGACAGAATACCGGATTATGGCGAAAACGGATGGTTTGGATCAATATGATCTATCCCAATTGCGCAGCGCAGTTTCTGCGGGAGAGCCTCTCAATCAGGAGGTCATTAATAAGTTTCAGGAGCAGTTCAACATTACGATTCGTGACGGCTACGGTCAAACAGAGAGCACATTAATTATTGGTAATTTAAAGGATGCACCTCTGCGCACAGGCTCGATGGGCAAATCTATTGCACCGGGACTCGTTGAGGTCGTAGACGAGGATGGCATTCCGCTGGCTCCGGGGCAAGTGGGCGATATTGCGGTACGCGCTGATCTGCCGGCATTATTCCATACGTATTACCATGATCCAGAACGCAAATTAGTTAGTGTCCACGGAGATTATTTTGTTACGGGAGACCGGGCTCGCAAAGACGAGGATGGATATTTCTGGTTCGAAGGACGTGGGGATGATATCATTATCAGTTCTGGCTATACCATTGGTCCTTTTGAAGTAGAGGAAGCGCTTATGAAGCATGACTCCGTGCAGGAATGTGCTGCCGTAGCCAGCCCTGACGAAATTCGTGGACATGTTGTAAAGGCTTTTGTCGTACTCAAAGCTGGGGTAGAAGGATCACCGGCGTTAGTGAAGGAACTGCAACATCATGTGAAAACATGGACGGCGCCTTATAAATATCCACGAAAAATAGAGTTTATTCAAGAGCTTCCTAAAACTAGTTCGGGCAAAATACGAAGAGTGGAGCTGCGTGAAATGGAGAAGCAATCCGTACTGTAGTGATGAAATCATTCAATATAATCAAAACGGAACAGGAGCGTGGAAAAATGAGTACATTTGAATCATTGTTGGAGCAATACGCAGAACTGGTCGTAAGAGTAGGGGTTAACATTCAGCCCGGACAGGTGTTTTTGGTAACTGCACCACTGGAAACTGTTGAGTTTACACGCCTGATTGTCAGCAAAGCCTATGAAGCAGGCGCTAAATATGTACAGGTAGAGTTCGAGGATGATTCCATTACACGTAGTCGTTTTGAACATGGTGACGAAGCCAGCTTTGATTACTACCCTGCTTGGAAGGCAGAAATGATGGAGAAATTTGCCGAAGAGGGTGGAGCCACACTAACGATTAAAGTACCGAACCCGGATTTATATCAAGGCATTGATCCACAAAAGGTATCTCGTGCGACTAAGGCGGCAGCTACGGCGAGAGAAGGTTTTTCTAAATATACCCGAAATCATAAAATTAGCTGGTGTTTGATTAAAGCGCCGACGAAGGCTTGGGCCGATAAAGTATTTGCAGATGTAGCAGAAGAGGATCGTATACGTGTCATGTGGGATACAATCTTCCAAATGAATCGTGTAGATGGCTCTGATCCTATTCAGAATTGGCAGAAACATTTGAAAAACCTTGAACAGGTACAAGACAAGCTGAATCATAAAAAGTATAAAAGCCTCCATTATCGTGCACCAGGAACAGATTTGAGAATTGAACTGGCTGACGGGCATATTTGGCGCAGCGGTGGTGGTGAGAACGAGCACGGAGATTATTTTGTCGCGAATATGCCGACAGAAGAAGTGTTCACGATGCCTAAGCGTACAGGTGTGAATGGTCATGTCACAAGTACAATGCCACTCAATTTAAATGGACAACTGGTGGATCGCATAACGTTTACCTTTAAGGACGGTAAAGTCACTGAATATACAGCAGAATCCGGCGAGCAGCATCTGACTCATTTGCTCGCTACGGATGAAGGGGCCAGCTATTTGGGAGAAGTTGCACTGGTGCCGCACGATTCACCGATTTCCAATCTCAATCGCATTTTTTACAATACAGGTATCGACGAAAATGCCTCCTGCCACTTGGCTCTAGGCAGTGCGTATCCATTTAATATGGAAAATGGGACACAAATGAACCGGGAGGAGCTGCTCCAGAACGGTGCCAATGTCAGCCTGACTCATGTGGACTTCATGATCGGCTCAGCTGAGCTGGATATTGACGGCGAATTGCAAGACGGAAGCAAAGAAGCCGTGTTCCGCAAAGGAAATTGGGCTATTTAGGCCTTTTTTCAATCTCCATTCAATCGACCCGCAAACGATCTCATTCGTTATGCGGGTTTTTCTATTCCCTAAATCTCAAATTGCTCCTTGTTTTGTGATATATAAAGTGCTAAACTGAGTTCAAACAGTAATTTAAACAACGTTTTAATTATTGTTTGAAAAGTCATTTACATAAAATCGTCCCATTTCATTCATCCGTTATGATTGGACGAAATAGGAGGAGGAAAAACATGAATCACCCAGACAAAAAACAACAAACCAAAGAAAAAATCTTAGACGCTACGCTGGAATTTATTCAAAAGAAAGGTTTTGAGGCGGTTACAATCCGGAAAATTGCCGAGCTGTCTGCTACTAATATTTCTTTAGTTAATTATTATTTTGGCTCTAAGGAAAATCTGCTCAGTGAAGCTATTGAAGTGATATTAAATGGCTTTCAGCATACCTTTTCTATTTTGGACAATACAACGATGCCCCCCCAAGATAGACTGAAACAATTTTTACTTAACTATCTGCAGGTCATTCGTCAATATCCAGAGCTTCTTTCGCGAATTATTGCCATGGGCAGCACGCCCTTTACATCTCAACAGGAATACGGAAGGTTTTTAAACATAATGGGATTTCCAAAGGTTCAGAGCACGATCAAGGAGCTGACAGGTGAGCAACAGCCGGAGCGCTTGTTAGCGATGATGCTGCAAATATTTGGAGCTATTTTTCTGCCTGCACTGATGAGTCCAATTCTTGAATCAGGGGCAGTTGTGGAAATACCTTCAATAGAGGAACAATTAAATCTGCTGTTCGAAAGATATTTTGATCAAAAATAAATCATAGGAGTGACTAATATGAATTTTTTGAGAAAATATTGGCAAGATGCAGGGGCTATAATCGGTGTGGTTGTATGTATTGTTTTACTTATGAATCCAGCTATCCTTTCGGATATAACAGGCATGTTATGGTTGAGTTTTGTGGCTATATTGTTTCATCAATTTGAGGAGTACCGCTGGCCTGGATATTTTGCTGGTTTATTTAACAATGTTATGTTTAAAAGTGACACACCGGATCATTACCCTTTAAACACTCAATCAGCGATGATTATCAATGTGGCAATTGCCTATGTGTTTTATCTGCTTCCCGTATGGTTTCCGCAAGTAATCTGGCTTGGACTCGCACCAGTTTTTATGGGATTCTTTCAGGTCGTTTGGCACGGCATCGTTGTCAATATTAAAGCAAAAACCTTATATAATCCTGGCTTGTTTACGGCACTTCTCCTGCATGTTCCAGTCGGAATCTGGTATATTCATGAAATAGTACAGCGAGACATCCCAACGGCAATAGATTGGATTGCGGGTACGATCTACTTTGTTTTTGCTGTATACATCTTCATCATTAAAGGGAATATATGGTTGAAGAAGAGTGACTCTCCTTACTCCTTTTCTAAACAACAGCTGGGAGCTTATGGTCGTAAATAGGGTATGTTAGAAAATCATCAATGTCCTTGTTTACAAGTTGGAAACAAGTAGAGGTATTCCGGAAATGACGTTCGGTTACACTTGGTTTGTACCCAAGAACAAGGAAAGAGTGATCTTATAATGAAGCATACACATCAATCTTATGATCGTAAAAAGTTGGCTTACAAGCTAATCACCACTAGTGCTTTATTGGCTATAGGTTTTGCTGTGATGACAGGATGCAGCAATAGCGGGGAGGAAAAATCAACTGCTCCTACTAAAGCAGAAACAGTCACACCACTTGCTAGTTCTACAGATCAAAACACGGATCTCAATACTAATGGGCAAGGCTCAACCTCTACCCATCAAGAACCTGCCAGTAGTACAGCTTCATCTCACGGTAAACACAGCTCCGCAGCTGCTATACTCAGTGCAGCCAAGCAGGGGACCTTACCGAATTTGCCTAAAGGTCTTGGCTTGGGAACTAGTAGCGATTTGTTATTCGAGCTGTGGGGGAAATCCGAGTCAGGTTCTACAGGTCCTATGAGAAGCTATGCTAAGTATCATACAGACATCATGCTGGATGGAAGTGATAATGTTACAGAAATTACATCTTCCGATCCAGACTATAAGAAGTTGCTTATCAAACAAGTTGTTGACGAATTGGGCAAACCTACGGAAACCGTTGACACCTCTAGAGACATACCTGACACAGCAGAAGCTAATTATACGATCAATAACACATCAGGACTTAGTTATTATTTAGTATTTTCCTATCAAACCAAAACGCAAAAGATCAATTATATCCGATTATATTTTAACTCTAAAACACCATAATTGGATGTAGTAACAGAGTCGTTTCCGTCAGAATTGCGGAGGCGACTTTGTTCAAACTCATTGCATTTTTAGGTTATGTCGTTTATACTAATTTGTAATTGATTAATCACTAATCGGAAAACTGTGCTAAATAAAGGGATGAAAAAAACATGGCTAAAGCTACGTCAACATCTATAAATCGCCAAAAGGAAATCATATCTGCTGCTATTGAAGTGTTTGCAGAAATGGGCTACTACCGAGCTACAACAGCCAAAGTTGCGGAACGGGCCAATATTTCTCAGCCCTATGTCTTTCGTTTTTTCGCTACCAAGGAAGCGTTGCTTGTTGAAGCCCTGAAGGTTTCATTTGCACGTATCATCGACTCTTTTCACAGCGTCATTCATTCGGCCTCATCTGAACAGCTCGAGCAAGAGCTAATAACAGCCTATTCGCAAATGATGATGGAATACCGCAATGAAACACTTTTGCAAATGCAGGCGCAGACGATCCGCGAGGATGAGGTCGTAAGCGTGATGCAGCAAGGATTCCGTGAAATTCATACGACGGTTTATGATGCTTTCCGACGGGCAGGTATTGAACAAGCAATGGAAAGAACGATGCTTTTTCTTGCCAGAGGTATGCTGTGCAATATTTCGATGTCGCTGGATCTGCCAGAACTGATGAAAAAAGACGATTAATTTGGGTTTATACATTAGAGTCGCGTTTTTGCGCGGCTTTTTTGCTTTTAATTTTATTTTGTTCAAGACATGATTTCGTTTGCTTCTGAGAAAAAACCGCCAAATAAGTTGACAAGAGAAGCGAGTCTCGTTATCCTAATACCCATAGGGGTATATGTATAGAGGGATTTAACTAAGCTAAGCCCCCTCAAAAAACAGACGGAGGTACTACAATGTCATCAATTAACAATATCCAAGCAGATCATATTCTTGATTGCAAAGGGCTAGCTTGTCCTATGCCTATAGTAAGAACAAAAAAGGCTATGAATGAGCTCGTTCCCGGAAAGATTATGGAGGTTCAGGCGACTGACAAAGGTTCATTAGCCGATTTTCAGAGCTGGGCCAAAAACACCGGACATCAATATTTGGGCACTCTCCAAGAAGGAGATGTAATGCGACATTATTTACGCAAAGCAAATCCGGCTGAAGTGAAGAAGGAGCAAATATTATTTTCTTCTACGATAAGCCATGAAGAGCTACAAGCAAAATGTTCTGGAAAAGAGAACTTCATTTTGCTCGATGTTCGTGAACCCGCTGAATTTGCGCTTAAACATATCCCTGGATCTAAGCACATCCCTCTTGGCGAACTGGAGAACAGAATCTCTGAACTGAACTTGGAAGAAGAGATAGCAGTGATTTGTCAAGCTGGAGCACGCAGTGAAATGGCTTGTCAGTTATTAGTTTCCAAAGGCGCTAATAAAGTCAAATCTGTACTTTCAGGCATATCCGAATGGGCTGGAGAGACTAAAGGAAGCGAATCCATATGAGTACGACAGCAGGAATTTTTACAAATAATCAAGAATATGCTCAGCCCAAAACAACGATTGTATTATTCAGCGGGGAGCTGGATAAGGCGATTGCTGCATTCATTATTGCGAATGGAGCGGCAGCATATGATCATGAAGTAACTATTTTCTTTACTTTTTGGGGGCTAAATACGTTACGCAAGGATGAAATCGTGAGCACCAATAAGGGAATGCTCGAAAAAGCCCTTAGCTGGATCATGCCTCGTGGACCCAAAAAGCTTGCACTATCCAAAATGAATTTTGCCGGACTTGGTCCACAGATGATCAAGCATGTCATGAAAAAGCACAATGCGCTTTCCTTGCCGCAGCTTATAGAGTTGGCACGAGAGCAGGGGATCAAGCTCGTCGCCTGTACCATGACCATGGATTTGTTAGGGCTGCAGCAAGAAGAGCTAATCGAGGGTTTGGAATATGCTGGTGTAGCCGCCTACTTGGGGGATGCTTCGCAGGGCAAGGTGAATCTATTTATTTAGGGTATCCTATTTATTTTTTTGGTTTATAATATACCTATACGTGTATATGGTAAGTCAAAAAAGGAGTGCATTACTTATGGATTACAATTACAGTGATGAACTGAAAACGCGCCTGAGGAGGATTGAGGGACAGGTGCGTGGGGTACTTCGTTTAATGGATGAAGGAAAATCGTGCAAAGACGTCGTTAGCCAGTTATCTGCCGTACGTAACGCATCAGATAAAGCAATTGCCCAAATTGTAGCAGAGAATCTGCAACGATGTATATTGGAAGAGCAAGAGGCTGGAGGAGACACGGATAAGCTGGTTAAAGAAGCGATTCAGCTTCTTGTGAAAAGTAGATAATCATGACTCCAGAGTCCAAGCTAGCGGGCAATGATGTCACTATGCACAAAATTACGGGAGCTGGCATTATTGCCTTTAACCAGCCACATATATTGGACGTGGTTAAGAGTTTTTTGATGAAAGATTAAGATTATATAATAGCCGTAATTAAAAAGTTCGCTGCCTCTAGTTGGTCAAGACCCCATTTTATAGACACTAAAAAAAGACCCTAGGCTATAAGCTGCTTCCGATACTCTTTCGGAGGCA
>NZ_JBMOUI010000039.1:0-5101 GCF_049319765.1 Paenibacillus sp. S29
GAAGTGGCCAAACGCATCAGACTGTAAATCTGCTCCCTTACGGGTTCGGTGGTTCGAATCCATCATCCTCCACCAGTCTTTTCATAACATATGGCGGTCGTGGCGAAGTGGTTAACGCACCGGACTGTGACTCCGGCATTCGTGGGTTCAAGCCCCATCGGCCGCCCTTTATTCTTAATCTATTGGGGATTAGCCAAGCGGTAAGGCAACGGACTTTGACTCCGTCATGCATAGGTTCAAATCCTATATCCCCAGCCATTAAGAGCCATTAGCTCAGTTGGTAGAGCACCTGACTTTTAATCAGGGTGTCGAAGGTTCGAGTCCTTCATGGCTCACCATTTATAATTATTTTGCGGTCGTGGCGGAATTGGCAGACGCGCACGGTTCAGGTCCGTGTGGGCTAACCCCCCGTGGAGGTTCGAGTCCTCTCGACCGCACCATATTTTGCGGACGTGGCTCAGCGGTAGAGCATCGCCTTGCCAAGGCGAGGGTCGCGGGTTCGATTCCCGTCGTCCGCTCCATTATCCATACGGCGCCATAGCCAAGTGGTAAGGCAAAGCTCTGCAAAAGCTTCATTCCCCAGTTCAAATCTGGGTGGCGCCTTGACTACTCATTATGGAATTTAATATGCGCCCTTAGCTCAGCTGGATAGAGCGTTTGACTACGAATCAAAAGGCCGGGAGTTCGAATCTCTCAGGGCGCGCCATTTCTTAAAAAATGTATAATGTCGGGATGTAGCTCAGCTTGGTAGAGCACCTGGTTTGGGACCAGGGGGTCGCATGTTCAAATCGTGTCATCCCGATACTGATTTGCGGGTGTAGTTCAATGGTAGAACTCCAGCCTTCCAAGCTGGTAGCGTGGGTTCGATTCCCATCACCCGCTTTTTGCTATAGCGGATTCTTGTTGCCTCAGTGGTGACACCTTATAAATAAAGAGAGCCTGTCTGGGGACAGAGCTCTCTCTTTTTTTGTATTTATCCTCATGTAATCCACAATGTGTTGATTATCCATAATCTTCGGTATCGGTGTATATCGTTCTGATTACAACTGGCATACACCGATAACCGATCTAGTGGACAGTTTTTACACGGGAATGGTCAGCTGGATGGAGGTTCCCTTGTCTGGAGCAGAGGTTATGCTCATAAATCCCCCTACCCCTCTAGCTCGTTCTTCCATACTGAACAATCCAACTCCCTCTCCTTGGGACTTTCCAGAGAATCCAATGCCCTCATCCCGAATGGTCACTTGTATCATTTCATTTTGATCCTCGACGTCGACATATGCCTCTGCTACATCTGCGTATTTGGCTACATTCGTTAATGCTTCTTGTACAATCCGATAAATTGCAATTTCCTTGCGAATATCAACCCGTTTACGTAAAGTGCATTGAAAATGCACCTCAATCCCGTAATGAGAACAGAAGTTTTCAATATAGGTTCTTATGGCTGGGACGACACCCAGATCATCCAGAACTGAGGGACGAAGTTCCCACGCTAGACCACGAACATCTTTGATGATGTCGGTCACCTGCGAACGAAGATTCTCCAGAGTAGCACTAGGTTGTTCGGCAAGTTGGCTATCCAATTGGATAATAAGTGAAAACAAGCTTTGCCCTATCCCATCATGCAGCTCTCTTGAAAAGCGTTTACGTTCTTCTTCCTGTATTTGCATGACTTGCGTCATCATAGACTGGAGTTCTGCTTCTACTTTCTTCAGTTTAGTGACCTCATTGCGGATCGCTAAGTACTGATAGGGTTTACCTTCCTCGTCCATAAACGGAACGATCGTAGTATTCACCCAATAGTAGCTGTTATCTTTAGCACGATTACGTATTTCTCCTTGCCATACCTCACCTGAACGGATCGTAGTCCACAGGTTTTTCATGAAGGCAGAGGTATGATAGCCTGAATTAATAAGACGATGATCCTGACCGATCAGCTCTTCACGACTGTATTGCGAAATCTCACAGAACTTGTCGTTTACGTACTGAATAATACCTCGATGATCGGTCAAAGCAACGATGGAAGACGTATCTAGAGCAAATTTCAGATTGGATAATTGGTGGAGTGAGTTACGCAGCGCATGAAGAAAAGGGGATTCTGGTATATAAATTTCCAGATCATTCAGCAGTTTATCGGTTGATTCACCAAAGGCATGCTGCAGTAAAGGGTTAGAAGGTTCATTCATAATGGAGCAGCCCCTTTTTTAGTGCGAATTTGACTAGCTCAGGTCGTGTTTTCAAGTTAAGCTTCTCCATAAGATTGCTTTTATGGGACTCTACGGTTTTGACGCTAATCACCAGGTGCTCGGCAATTTCCTTGTTGGCATATCCTTTGGCTACCCACGATAGAATCTCTTTTTCCCGCTCAGACAAGGATTCATAGGGTCCGGCTATGCCTTCCTGTTTGATTTTGTCCAGATATTCACTCATCAGTCGTTTGGTTGCATTCGGGTACAAATAGGCACTACCTTCGGCCACAGACTGGATGGCAGCGAGTAACTCCTCGTGAGGTGCGCTTTTTAAAATATATCCGGATGCTCCAGCCTGAATGGCTCGGAACAGATATTCTTCATCGTCATGCATCGTTAAAATAAGGACTTCTGTATCGGGCAACTGTTTTTTTAATTCAGTGGTTGCCGTGAGACCATCTTTGCCAGGTGGCATGCTAAAATCCATGAGTACGACATTAGGTTGTAGCTCTACTGCTTTACGGATCGCCTCATCCCCGTCTGCTGCATCTCCTACGACCTTAATACCATTTTTGCCGTCCAATAGGGCCATGAGGCCAGAACGTACGACAACATGATCATCCACTACTAGTATACGAATCAATTTGTCATCCCCTCGAACGGTAAAAAAACCGTGCGTTTTGTCATAATCATAGCAAATTTTAGGGATTTCAATCAACAAAGATAGTTAGGGACAGCCATATCAAGTGTTTTATGAGTTTTATTATCTACAGTAACATTGTTGATCTATGGAGTGAGAGGGTAAGCACATAGTTGGCTAAGGCGTTGAGCGACTTGAGTGGCCTCGGCCACATCAGACTCTGTGAACGTCCTCACATCACGATTACCAAGAAGCAGCACACCGTTAGGCAGATCCCCTGTGCTGGAAAAGGGAATAGCAACAGCAGAGTTAAGCTGCTCGGCCAGCATTAGTGCACACTCCTGACGCAGACGTATACTACCTGATAGTAAAGCACTTACAGTCACGGTACGTCCCAAGCGAACAGCCATCCCGGCAATACCATGGCCAATCTTAAAAGAAATAAGGCGATAGCGATTGCTTCGGCTGCCGGAGGCGTAATACCAATGCAGCTTACCACCCGACTTGGACATAAATGCAAGGGCAGTGAGATCACTATAAATAGTATCTCTCAACTGGTTCAGTTCTTTTCGCATTTCATCCGTTATTTGTAGCATAGAAGACACATCCTTTTTCATAACCAAACTATATCTCTAATTCATTGTAGTTCCGACAGTTACAAAAGTAGATCAGGGAACCCCCTGATCTATAGGCGCAGGAAACACTGAGTTTTGATGAGGTCGGGTAAGGAGTAAGGAAAAGGTCAATAAATGGGGCGTTAGCTTACCTCGGAAGTGATATTTATCACAGTAAATCAGGGAGTAGGAAGGTATAAAATCAGGTGTTCTCCCGATAACAACCCAGGCATTAAAACATTATGATATAGATATCAGGTAAACACGAGGAGGACGCTAACATGCAAGCCACTTGTATGGAACGGTTTGGGGACGAAGCGGAACGCACGGGAATTCAGATTTATTTGACAGAAGAACATTTTGTTCTGCTAAAAGATATTATGTCCTGGAAGAAGGTAAAGGCAGGCGTTATGCTTTTCCGAGAAGGCGATGATGCAGAGCAGCTTTATTATATACATTCAGGTCATGTTAAACTTCGTAAATCGACAGAAGATGGTAAAGAACTGATTCTGACCATTCAGCATCAAGGCGACTTAATTGGGGAATTTAGCGGGATAGATGGAGAAGAGTATAGTTGCACTGCGGAAACAGCCGATGTGTGTGAGTTAGGCGTCGTGCTTGTTAAGGATCTGGAGACGCTCTTGTCCAAAAATGGGGAAATGGCACTTCAGTTCATCCAGTGGATGGCGATGAAGCAACGCATTATGCAATCGCGTTTTCGGGACTTACTGTTGTATGGTAAAACTGGAGCGTTAGCGTCTACATTGATCCGTGCTAGCAATACATGTGGCGTGGCTGTGAAGGATGGCATTTTACTAAATATGAAGCTAAGTCACTCCGAATTAGGTGAGATGATTGGAGCGACGCGCGAGAGTGTGAACCGGATGCTGAGCGCGCTGAAAGAACAGGGAACCCTAGATACAAGGGATGGAAAGATTGTCATTCACGATCTCAAGGTATTACGTGGCATGTGCTGCTGTCCTTCGTACGGCCAATGTGCCCATGAAATTTGTCGCCTCTAATATATGAATACCATTAGGCGGGGTCCAAGAGACTTCGCCTTGCTGCATGTCTTCTAACAATCTAGCACATGGGGTAACGAACAACATAGATTACAAAAAAACTAATCAACGTCGTATAGCGGCTAATTACCAATAATGTATTTATATTAAATGGAACTGAACACATGAGATTTTATGAACTAGCTGTTTTGAAGTAACATTGGAGCTAATAATGGTTGACTAAAAGGTGGAAGGGATTTCAAGTTTAAAAAAGGGATTATTTACAAGTTGCTTTCTTTTGCTGAAAATGATATATTATTTGAGCTGACAACAAAACAGCAGTTTCAAAAGCGAAAAGCTTGGGTAAAATAATCTTCAAAAAAACAGAAAAATAACCCTTGCATTTTTGAGACGAACATGATATGATCTTATAGCTGCTGAAAAACGCGGCGAAAGAGAAGTGTTTGATCTTTGAAAACTGAACAACGAGTGAGTAAAATGATTTTGCTTGCAAAATCAAACAAGAGATATTTTATCTCGTCAGTTTCAACATGAGCTTATCGCTCTTTCTATAAACCAACTTGGGTTGGTCTTTAATGGAGAGTTTGATCCTGGCTCAGGACGAACGCTGGCGGCGTGCCTAATACATGCAAGTCG
>NZ_JBMOUI010000040.1:0-3812 GCF_049319765.1 Paenibacillus sp. S29
TCGGCAAGTGCCACATTGGCAATCGAGAAGCCTGTTTGTGCCTTTGTCTCGCCGGAACCGCCCATCTGCTTCATCTGCTGCCCGATCGGGTAGTTTTCAAAGACCATAATGTGATGAATCAGGTCTTGTTTTTGTTCAGTCAGTGCCTGGATATCGTATAGCGGGAACGTATCATAGACACTGGAGGCCAAAGCCTGTTCCTGGGTGCGCTGCAATACTTCAGCAAATGTAGCATCCGGTGCACTGCCAATGCGTACTGGAATCGTGTTGATAAACAATCCGATCATGTTCTCCACGCCTGGAAGGTCTGCCGGACGACCGGATACCACACCACCAAACACAACATCCTGATTATTATTGTATTGCTGTAAAATAACGCCCCACACGCTTTGCAGCAATGTGTTAATCGTGACATGTTGTTGCTTGGCCATTTGGTTTAATGCCGCAGTCCGTTCTTTACCCAACCTAAAGGGCAGCTTTTCCAAAACATAGCCGGCATTTGAACTTTCACCGCTTCCGTCTGGTTCTTCATTGCGTGCGACGACAGAAGCTTGTGCGTTCTCACCAGGCAACAAGGTTTGCTGCTCAAAACCTGCCAAATAGTCACTCCAATAACGGGTCGCTTCCTGTGCATCCTGATGTTCCAACCATTCGATATAATCACTATACGGCTTGACAGGTGCCAGCTCTGGCTGCTTGTGCTCCAGCAAGGCAACATATGCCCCAAACACTTCGTCCGTCATCAGGGACAGGCACCATCCATCCATCACAATATGATGGAAGCTCCATACAAAACGGTATGAGCTTTCACTCGTGCGGAAGACGGCTACGCGCATAAGCGCATCCTTGCTTAGATCAAAGCCTTGAGCTTTATCCTGGGCCACAAATTCAGCTACAGCGTGTTCGCGCCCTCTGACATCCTCATAAAAGAAGCTCGGATTTTTATGACGATAGACGATCTGCAACGGTTGACCATACCAGCCGCTGTAGAAATTCGTCCGTAATATAGCATGTCGGCTAACCAGCAGCTTCAGACTTTCCTCGAATAGGGACGGTTCAAAGTACCCCTCCAGATCAAAGGTCGCCTGTTCAAAATACACGCCTGTTTCTGCATTCATCAAACTATGGAACAGCATACCCTTTTGCATAGGGGTCAACGGGTACACATTTTCCAATTCCCCAACCGTCTTGGTCTGCTCGATAATCGTATCTAATTGCTCCAGGGTCAGACCTTTTAGCAATACATCACTTGGAGTCAATTCGGTCCGCTCCCGTGTGACACAATGCTCGATCATTTCAAGCAGGTTGGATTTTAATAGATTAGCCAGCATGTGGACGGTGTCCTTACGGAAGGCTTTGCCGTTATACCGAATGTCCAGTTCCAGGATGCCGTTCGTTACGATCCCGCTCACATCGAGAGCATATTTCATCTTCGTCCGGTCACTAACGACCGATCCAATTGAGTAAGGAGACCTACGCATACCGCTGTTGTGTAAGTCCTGATCAAACTGTCCGAGATAGTTAAAGCTTACTTGTGGCTCGGCAAAATCTTGATATTGACCAAGGTTCAGCACACCAGCTTGCTGACTAGCGACTTGGCCGGATTCACTCAAATATCTCCAGATTCCGTAGCCCAGTCCTTTATTCGGAATAAGGCGCAGGCTCTCTTTGACCTGTTTGATGCGTTCTGACAAAGCGGGATCACAACCAACGTCCAGCAATACCGGATATGGACTCGTAAACCAGCCTACCGTACGAGAAAGGTCCGTATCCGGCAAAATGTTCTCACGCCCGTGTCCCTCTAAATTAATCAGACTGCGTTCATGACCCGTCCACGTGTACAGCATCATGCCCAGTGCCGTCAGAAGCAGATCGTTCACTTCCGTGTTATATGCGCGGTGTGCTTGCTTCAACAGCCGTTCAGTCTCTTCTTCCGTAAGCTGGACGACCACTGTATCCGTGTCAGCCAAGGTAAAGGGCTCAGCCTGCGCTTGATCCTCAGGCAAACGTACTTGAGCAGCCCAAGCGGCTGCGTTCCATTGCTCCCAGTAGGCGTGTTCACTGTCCATGGCTGCGCTATTCGCATAGGTGGAAAGTTTTTGTGACCAAGAACGGAATGAATCCGTTTTGTCCGGCAGCTGAAGCACTTCCTGATGAACGGCCTGTTCATAGGCAGTAGCCAAATCCTCAAACAAGATACGCCAGGATACCCCGTCCACGACCAAATGGTGAATCGCCATCAGGAGATGGTCCCCATCTGCAGAGTGGAACAAACCAGCCTTTAACAGCGGTCCTTCTTGCAGTTGGATACTGCTTTGAATTTCATTGGCTTTCGCCTCAATTGCCGCGCTGAGTATGGCTTTATCCGTCAAATCCCTAAAGTCCAGCACGTCCAGATGATACAACTCGCCTTCCTGTATTCCGCGGTTCCATGCTTTATAGCCTTGCTCGGTTTTGCTGAACACCATCCGCAGTGCATCATGGTGCTCTGCTAGTTTGCCAAGCGCCTGACGCAGAGCGGACTCATCAAAACCCTGCTCCCGGTGCAGCATAACCGCCTGATTAAAGTGATGCGCATCCACTTGGGCCTGCGCAAAGAACCCATGCTGGATCGGAAGCAACACCGTTTCTCCGCTCACTTCTCCCTGATCTGCCATACGACTGACCTCGTGCATATGCGGTGCCAGCGTTGCGACGATGGGATAGCGGAACAAATCCTTCATGTCCAGCTTGTAGCCTGCCTGGAACGCACGGGACACGATTTGAATCGCCTTGATCGAATCGCCGCCCAGATCAAAGAAATTGTCTAAAATTCCGACGGTTGGCACGCCCAGGACGGACTGCCAGATCGCTACGAGTGTTCGTTCTGTTACAGTGCGTGGCGCTGCATAATCCGCACCGCTTTGCAAACCGCCTTCTGGTGCTGGCAGGGACTTGCGGTCGATTTTACCGTTCGGTGTCAGCGGCATTTGCTCCAACTGAATGAAATACGACGGCACCATATAGCTTGGCAGCTCTTGTCCCAGCTCCTGTCTCAGTTCACCCGCTCCAAGCTCTTGACTCGCCACGTAGTACGCCACGAGCTGTGTTTGGCCCGTTTCGTCCGTGCGTGCCATAATGACCGCTTCTTGTACCGACTCCACCTGCAGCAGCTGCGATTCGATCTCGCCCAGTTCGATCCGGTAACCCCGGATTTTCACCTGATGGTCCATCCGACCCAAATATTCAATGTTGCCGTCCGGCATCCATCTTGCCAAATCGCCTGTACGATACATCCGCTCATGGTCTGACTTGTCATCAGCAAACGGATTATTCACAAATTTCTCGGTCGTCAGTTCTTCACGTTTCCAATACCCACGGGCCAATCCTTCCCCTGCAATACATAACTCGCCCGGTACGCCGACGGGCTGCAATTCCCCATTCGTATTCATGATATAGATTTGGGTATTCGCAATAGGACGTCCAATATTAATGTGCTCCGCATGGGTCAGTTCCTGCACGGTCGACCACACCGTCGTTTCTGTAGGTCCGTACATGTTATAAATGCCAGGACCGTTTATTTCTTGCAGTGCTGCGAGCAGCTTGGACGGAAGGGCTTCGCCCCCGACCATAATGGCCTTCACGCTTTGCAGTGTGCGGGAACCTGCTTCATGACCCAGCAGCATTTGTAACCGGGATGGGGTCATTTGCAACATCTCAATATGATGATGAGTAATCAATTCACCCAGTGCCTGAGGATTGACCTGATGCTGGCTGTCGCCAAGCACCACCGTCATTCCACCCAACAGGGGCAGGATGGTCTCCAAGACGAA
>NZ_JBMOUI010000041.1:0-3653 GCF_049319765.1 Paenibacillus sp. S29
CGCCCTGTGCCGATCGGCGTAGCGGGCGAAATGTACGTGGCCGGGGAAGGCCTTGCGAGAGGATACCTGAACCGTCCGGATCTGACGGCGGAGAAGTTCGTCGATTCCCCGTTTGCGGAGGGGGAGAAACTGTACCGCTCGGGCGACTTGGCGGCTTGGCTGCCGGACGGCAACATCGAATACCTGGGCCGGATCGATCATCAGGTGAAAATCCGCGGGTACCGGATCGAGCTGGACGAAATCGAGACGCAGCTACTGAACGTCGAGGGCGTGGAAGAAGCGGTGGTGCTCGCCCGTCAGGACGGCGGGGGCGAGAAGGCGCTTGTCGCCTACTTTGTGGCGGACCGGACGCTGACGGTCAGCGAAATGAGAACCTCGCTGGCCCAGGAAATGCCGGGGTACATGATCCCGTCGTACTTCGTGCAGCTGGAGCGCATCCCGCTGACGTCCAACGGAAAAGTGGACCGCAAAGCGCTGCCGGAGCCGCAAGGCGGCTTGCAAACGGGCGTCGAATACGTAGCGCCGCGTAACCGGACGGAGTCCCAGCTTGTGAAGATCTGGGAGGAAGTGCTGGGCTACTCCGGCATTGGAGTCCTGGACAATTTCTTCGAGCTCGGAGGCCACTCCTTGCGGGCGACGAACCTTGTCAGCAAGATTCAGAAGGAAATGAACGTCGAACTTCCGCTGCGCGATGTGTTCCGCTATACGACGATAGAATCGATGGCCGGGGCTATTGCCAGCTTGGAAGAAACGCGGCACAGCTCGATTCCGAAAGCGGAAGAGAAAGCGTACTATCCGGTTTCCTCCGCGCAAAAAAGGCTGTACGTCCTGCACCAGCTGGATGGCTCGGAGCTGAATTACAACCTCCCAAGTGCCTTGCAGTTGGAAGGGGCTTTGAACGAGGCCAAAGTGGAAAAGGCGCTGACAACTTTGGTGGCCCGGCATGATATGCTGCGCACCGGTTTTGAAATCGTGAATGGGGAGCCGGTTCAGCGTATTCATCCGCTCGTAGCTTTCAAGGTCGAGAAGCTTCAAGCAAGCGAAGATCAGGTTGCGGCCATTCTTGAAGGCTTCATTCAGCCTTTTGACCTGACCCAGCCGCCTTTGCTGCGCGCCCTGCTGATCGAACTGGAGAAAGAGAAATTCCTGCTCGCGCTGGATATTCATCATATTGGTTCCGACGGCCTTTCCATGGACGTGCTGCTGCGCGAATTCGTGCGGCTTTACAATGGGAAAGAATTGCCGGAGCTGCGGATTCAATATAAGGATTACGCCGTTTGGCAGCAATCCGAGGAGCAGCGCCAGCGCATCAAACGGCAGGAGGAATACTGGCGCGGGGTATTCAGCTCCGAGCTTCCGGTTCTTGAGCTCCCTCTCGACTTCTCCCGCCCGGCCGTCCAGCAGTTTGACGGTCAAACGCTCACGTTTACGCTGGATGCGGAGAAAAGCGAAGCTCTCAAACGGCTTGCCGGCGATTCGGGGGCGACGCTGTACATGCTTCTGCTGGCTGCGTACTCCGTATTGCTTCATAAATACGCGGGACAGGAAGATATAGTGGTCGGCACTCCGATTGCTGCCCGTTCTCACGCCGACCTGCAGCCGATTATCGGCATGTTCGTCAATACGCTGGCCCTTCGCTTGGGTCCGGCGGCGGAGCGGACGTTCCTGGATTACTTGCAGGAAGTGAAGGAAACGACGCTTGGAGCCTACGAGCACCAGGACTATCCGTTCGAGGAGCTGGTGGAAGCTCTTCAGGTGAGCCGGGATTTAAGCCGGAATCCTCTGTTTGACACCATGTTTTCTTTGCAAAAACACGAAAGCTTGGATTTAACCATGGAAGGCTTGCAATGGTCGCTGTTCGACATCGAGGAAAAGACGGCAAAGTTTGATCTTAGCCTTGATATCGTGGAAGCCGATAACGAGCTGGTTTGCAAGATCGAGTACGCTACCTCGTTGTTTAGACAGGAAACGATGGTACGGCTGGCGGGTCATTACGAGCAGCTATTGGCGTCGATCCTGGCTCAGCCGAGTGCGCGGATTTCGGATTTGGATATCTTGACGGACAGCGAAAAGCATGATTTGCTGGTCGGGTTTGACGTGTCGTCTTCTGCTCTTGCGAAGCAACCCGCCGCAGAGGGTACAGGTTTGGAAGCGGATGAGTCGTGGGGAGAGAGAACGTTCCACGAGCTGTTCGAGGAGCAGGCGGAGCGCACTCCGGGAGCGCTGGCGGTTGTCTACGAAGACAGCAAGCTGACGTATGCGGAGCTGAACGCCAAAGCGAATCGTCTGGCGTATGCACTGCGGGCGCGCGGGGTGAAGCCGGAGCAGGTGGTCGGCATTCTGGCCGGCCGTTCGGCGGAGCTGTTGATCGGGGTGCTCGCCGTATGGAAAGCGGGCGGCGCTTATGTGCCGCTCGACCCGGACTATCCGGCGGAGCGGATCGAGTATATGCTCGCGGACAGCGGGGCGTCGGTGCTGCTCACACAGACCCGCCTGCTGGAGCAGGCGGAAGCTTGGCGCAGCGACGGAGCTCTAGTGCTGCAAACGGTGCTTGCGCTTGACGACGCCGCGACGTACAGCCTCGGAGCGGCTGTGGGCGTACAAGCTTTGGGCGAAGCAGGCGCAGAGGCGGAGGCTTTGGCGCAAGCGGAAACGGCTTCTGCCGAAACGTCCGCCACGGCAGAAGCCGAGAAGAACGTACTAGCGGCGGATCTCGCATCGAATCCGGCGAATGTGAACAAGCCGCGCGATTTGGCTTACGTCATCTACACCTCCGGTACGACGGGCAAGCCGAAGGGCGTGATGATCGAGCACCGCAGCCTGGTGAACACGGCGGCGGGCTACCGGCGGGAATACCGCCTGGATCAGTTCCCGATCCGGCTGCTGCAGCTCGCCAGCTTCTCGTTCGACGTGTTCGTCGGCGACATTGCGCGGACGCTGTACAACGGCGGCACGATGGTCATCGTGCCGAAGGACGACCGGATTGATCCAACCCGCCTCTACGGCTGGATTCGCGACTACGCCGTGACGGTATTCGAATCGACTCCGGCGCTGATCGTGCCGTTCATGGAGCATGTGCATGCCGAGAGTCTGGAGCTCAGCTCGATGCAGTTGCTGATCACAAGCTCGGATGCGTGCAGCGTAGCGGATTACCGCACCTTGCAGGAGCGCTTCGGCTCGCAGTTCCATATTATTAACAGCTACGGCGTAACGGAAGCGGCGATTGACTCCAGCTTCTATGACGAGCCGCTGGAGAAGCTGCCGAAGACGGGCAGCGTGCCGATCGGGAAAGCGTGGCTGAACGCCAAGTTCTACATCGTGGATGCGAATCTGAAGCCGGTGCCGATCGGGGTGTTGGGCGAGCTGGTTATCGGCGGAGCGGGTGTGGCCCGCGGTTACTTGAACCGCCCGGATTTGACGGCGGAGAAATTCGTAGACAGCCCGTTCGCCGCTGGGGAGCGGCTGTACCGGACGGGCGACCTGGCGCGCTGGATGCCGGACGGCAACGTGGACTTCATCGGCCGGATCGACAACCAGGTGAAAATTCGCGGCTATCGGATCGAGCTTGGTGAAATTGAAGCGAAGCTGCTGAGTGTAGGTGGCGTGAAGGAAGCGGTCGTCGTCGTCAGGGAAGATCAAGAAGGTCAGAAAGC
>NZ_JBMOUI010000042.1:0-3374 GCF_049319765.1 Paenibacillus sp. S29
GGATTGACCTGATGCTGGCTGTCGCCAAGCACCACCGTCATTCCACCCAACAGGGGCAGGATGGTCTCCAAGACGAAAATATCAAATGAAATGGTCGTCAGTGACAAAATGGTTTGGCTCGCTTCAAAGTCAATGACTTCGCGCATTCCGGTAATAAAGTTGAGGACCGAGCGATGCTGGAGCATAACTCCTTTCGGATTTCCAGTCGAACCAGACGTATAGATGACATAAGCCAAATGCTCTGGCCGGGCAATCATCTCCAGGTTGCCGCTCATTCCCTGATACAAGGCTGCATCCTCAAGAAATATGGCATTGGCGTTGCAATGATGCTCTTCCAACAAATCACGACGGGTCAGAAGCACTGTGGCCTCGCTATCTTCCAGCATGTATGCAATACGAGAGGACGGAAATTCGGGATCAATCGGCACATAAGCACCGCCTGCTTTGAGAACGGCCAGGAGACCTACGATCATTTCCACGGAACGCTGTACCATCAGTCCGACCAGTTTGTCAGGTCCTACTCCTTGTGCTTGAAGCATTCGGGCCAATGAATTTGCCCGTTCATTCAGTTCCCGATAAGTCAGACTCTGATGTCCAAACACCAATGCCACCTGATCTGGCGTATATTCTACCTGCTCCTCGAACAGCTGATGGATCGTCTGTTTGCATGGGAATGCACAAGCGGTGTCATTAAATGCCGCTGTAATCTGTTGTTTTTCCGCTGCTGTGAGTAGTTCCAGCTCTTCAACACGAACATGCGGATTGAGCGAAATTTGCTCCAGCAGGCGTGCAAAATGCCCATACAGACGCTCAATACCTGCTTGATCAAAGCTGAGCGTGTTATACATAAAACGAATCTTGATGTCTTCACCTGGCATAACGACGACGTTCAGATCATAGTTGGTTTCCTCTGTAGACACCACGTTCGAAATCGTAAATTTTTCCTGTCCATCACTGCCCAACTGCTCTACCTGCTGCTCCACCGGATAATTTTCAAATATCATAATATGGTTAATTAAATCCTGCTTCTGCTCGGTCAGTGCTTGAATTTCATACAGCGGGAACGCATCGTAGGCATTGGAAGCCAGCGCCTGCCGCTGTGTTCGTTTCATCAGCTCGACAAAGGTTTCACCTTGTTCAGACTGCACGCGCACTGGAATCGTGTTAATGAATAGCCCAATCATGTGCTCCACACCTGGAATATCCCCTGGGCGACCGGACACAACGCTGCCAAACACAACATCCGAACTATTATTATATTTTTGCAACAAGACGCCCCATACCGTCTGAATCAGCGTATTGATCGTCACCTGATTTTGCTTCGCCACTTGTTCGATCTGGGCA
Source organism: Paenibacillus sp. S29 (assembly GCF_049319765.1). Lineage (NCBI taxonomy): Bacteria > Bacillati > Bacillota > Bacilli > Caryophanales > Paenibacillaceae > Paenibacillus > Paenibacillus sp. S29. Next base: position 1,345 of record NZ_JBMOUI010000042.1, read on the forward strand.
ACCAGCTCTGGCTGGAATTCGCAATCCAGATCTTCAGCAACATATTCCCCGGTGTGCAACGATTTAGGCTGTATTTTTTGCTGCGGGAGCGTAATTTGCTGCTCATAATCTTCCAGATACCCACGCCAGTATTGCAAAGCTGCCTCACGGTCCTGACGTTCCAGCCATTCAATAAATCGACTGAACGGCGTAACAGGCTCCAGCGCTGGCTCATGACCCGCACGCAGTGCCAGATAGCTGCCGAATACCTCCTGTGTCATAAAGGACAAGCACCAGCCATCCATCAAAATATGATGGAAGCTCCAGATAAAGTGATATGTTTCATCCCCGGTTTGCAGGATCGAAATACGAATGAGTGCATCCTCTGCGAGATTGAATCCTTTCGCTTTATCGGCAAGGGTAAAAGCCTCAACACGCGCTGCTCGTTCTTCTTTTTCCAGTCCGCGCAGGTCTTCATAGTACAACTCTCCGCTGCGATTGCGGAAAACGACCTGTACAGGCTCATCCTTCCAGGAGTTGATAAAGTTCGTCCGCAATGCCTCATGACGCTGTACGAGCAGATCAAAGCTCTTACCGAAAGTAACCACATCAAACCGTCCATTCCATTCAAAGGTGGCCTGCTCAAAATAAGCTGCCGAACTCTCATCCATTAGACTGAAGAAGAGCATACCCTTTTGCATCGGCGTCAAAGCATACACATTTTCTAGTTCACCCATATCTTGTGTATCTTTCACCAATTGCTCCAGCTCGTCCAGCGTTACATGTTTTAACAAGACATCACTTGGGGTCAACACCGTTCTTTCCTGCGCAACGCAATGGCTAATCACCTCACGCAAACCGGATACCAGTAGTTCTCCCAGCCGTGCAATCGTGTCATGACGGAACTGCGTTGTGCCGTAGCGAATCGTGAACATCAGCTCCCCATCCTCGATTAATCCATTGATATCTAGTGCAAAATCCATAGCCGCGTTCGTGCTAACTGGTACACCGATGGAATAGGAGGAAGGCTCCAGATCGTTGCCTTTATAATCCTGATCGAATTGGCCTAAATAGTTAAAACTGATCTCAGGCTGCGCCTGTAACTGCACGCCTGCTTTCTCCAGCACATTCATATCTGACAGGTATCGCAAAATACCATAACCGATGCCTTTTTGCGGAATATGACGCAGCCCTTCCTTAATCCGTTTGATCAGACGAGCCGTATTTCCCCCTTGTCCCAGACTTCCATCCAGTACAACCGGGAATTGGCTCGTAAACCAGCCGACCGTGCGCGTAATATCCACGTCGGGTACAATAGCTTCCCGTCCGTGGCCTTCCAGGTTAACCAGCACCCGTTCGGAACCGGACCATTCATACACGGCTTTGCCGAGTGCGGCCAGCAGCAGGTCATTCATTTCCGTGTTGTATGCGCGATGAGCTTGTTTGAGCAGTTGCTCGGTTTCCTGCTTCGTCCAGCGGACAGTCACAACCTCACTGTCTCCGAGCCGTGCATTGTCATTTGCAAAATCCTTCGGCAAAGGCTTCGCGAGGCTGGCTTCTGCTTGTTCGATATGCTGCCAGTAGGCTAGCTCCCGCTCCATCGTCGCACGATTTGCGTAGGCTGACAGCTGTTTGGCCCATACCTGGAAAGAATCTGTTTTATGCGGCAGTCGAATAGCTGTGCCTGTTTTACCTGCAACGGCCTGCTCATAACCGGATGCCAAATCCTCCAGTAAAATACGCCACGATACGCCGTCCACAACCAAATGATGAATGACGATTAGCAAATGATCGCCCTCAGCGCAATGGAACAGACCGAGCTTCACAAGCGGCCCCTCGCTCAAATGAATGCTGGCTTGAATTTCACTCGCCTTGGCTTCTACAGCGGTGGATTCGTCTTCAACTCCACTAAAATCTACAATGTCCAGCGTGTATAGCTCGCCTTCCTCCACACTGCGGTTCCAAGCGGCATAGCCCTGCTCCGTCTCACGGAATACCGTGCGCAATGCGTCATGATGCTGGACAATACGTTCCATCGTACGGCGCAGCGC
>NZ_JBMOUI010000043.1:0-3313 GCF_049319765.1 Paenibacillus sp. S29
AAACTCTCCATTAAAGACCAACCGAAGTTGGTTTATAGAAAGAGCGATAAGCTCATGTTGAAACTGACGAGATAAAATATCTCTTATTCGCTTCCATTTCATACAACCTAATGGCATGTACCAAAATTTCAGCGTTGGATTTTGTAAACAAAATCCCTACTCACTCGTTGTTCAGTTTTCAAAGATCAAACTTGCATAATGTCTTACTTTGTTTCGTCACCGCGTCTCAGTGGCGACCTTTATAATATATCATCTCTTTTTAGAATTTGCAAGAGTTTTTTTTAATTTCTTTTTTCGAGCAAATCCTTCAAAAAGGAACGAAAATTAATTTACCATGAATATTGAATAGAGTCAATACTTTTTTTGATATCAGAAAGTATAAGGTTTTTAAAATAGTTTACTTCCTGATATCTCTGATATAGTTTCTACCTTATCTTTTCATTGTTTGGTTTGTGGGACTCGCCCTCTGCGAGCATATTTGGATAGTTCCTTGGCGGGTGCAAAACGGGCATACATGCGGAAGACTGTTTTATATCGAAGTGCGATTGCGTAGCGAATATCTTGATCCAATCGAGTATCGCTCATATCAAGCAGCATTTCATCTAGCTCCTTACGAAGAACGTAGTCAAGTTCCTTGCATTCTTTTTCGTTAAACAGCATTCCCAACATATGACCATACTCCCTTATCAGCAGATTATATAGTACTTATATTTGCTCAACTATTGTTCCAATCTTTACCTGTTTTTAAACTCAACTGCTAAGGTTTCAAACTTACCCCGATTAATCTTCAGCTTCTCTTTAGGCTCTCCCCTTTGTTATGTTCAATTTTCAGGAAATATATAAATAATTGACCATAATATTTTATTGTGACAATAAACGATAAGTTATGCCACTCTCAATAGCAGCTGCTATAAGCAGTAAGATGACAGACCATAGGGACACTCTCAACGTTTGTTTCATAAATACATTCCACGATGGGCCAGTTCCTTTGCGCTTTAGCCCTATGCTTGTACCTATAGTAGACATTATGTTGATTCCAAACTTCAATCCGAAGGCACAGGCGATAATCAAAACAGGCAATTCAATCACACCGTGAGGCAGCAACCCTTTGACAACAACTTCATACATACTTCTTCCCATATCTGTCTGCAAGTGTACTACAAACCCTAAAACCATACCGTTCACAATCAAAAATATAAACGGTACGATTCCAAATACAGCCCCCATAAATATGACCAGCACACATTTAATTGCATTATTGAAAAAGATGAATACAAAAAAACTCCATTGTGGATGCTCAGAATTCTGCAAGCGCTGCGCTACTTCTCCCAGCCCCTCCATTTGTTGCGCCAGCATGGATTGAATAGTGCCTGTACTTAACCAGCCCACCATAATACTTGTGCAGAAAAGAAGTGCAGAGATTAAAATTAACCGTCTTGTCATGTGTAAATCGTGAAAAAATGCGTTTAGTCCCATTTGATAATTCCTCCTATTAGTCCAATGGAATAATTGACAACCCCTGGCATAGCTTTAAGTAAACAAGCACTTCTAGGATGAAAGGGGCGTTATTAACCATGAATTCTTTTTTTTATGTATTAAACGGTAAAAAAATCAAACGATTCTTAATCGTAATGGCTGCAGCCATCTTTACTGTCGGAGTCATTTATGTAGAAACCGATAATGTTACAGTTTTTTCCGAGGAACCACCAACCGCTATTTATAGTGTGCCCACGGACAAAAAGTTGATCGCTCTCACCTTTGATATTAGTTGGGGCGATAAGCGCACTGCCCCCATCTTAAAAGTCCTTGAGGATAAAAAGGTGACCAAGTCCACCTTTTTTCTTTCTGCCCCTTGGAGTAAAACACATCCAGAGCTTGTGAATCAGATTAAAGAAAGCGGATTTGAAATCGGCAGTCATGGCCATAAACACGAAAATTACAGTAGCTTAAGCGATGAAGATATTCGTAAGCAGATTTCAATTGCTCATACCACATTAACCGAACTGACGGGACAGTCCCCGAAGTTGATCCGTATGCCTAATGGCGACTTTGATAAAAGAGTCCTTCAGGTTGCCGGCACTTTAGGCTACAAAACCATTCAGTGGGATACAGATTCCCTGGACTGGAAAAACCCTGGTACTCAGGTCATAATCGACCGTGTTGTAAATAAAGCGCATCCTGGCGATATCGTCCTTCTGCATGCCAGTGATTCCTGTAAACAAACGCATGAAGCCCTGCCGGTCATTATCGACAAGTTGCGAGCACAAGGCTATGAATTCGTGACTGTATCTGAACTGCTTCAACAGGGTACAGTAAAAGGCAAAGAGGTACGCGATCAGGCACTGGGTCTTTAAGGAGTTATTTTACATCGTTCTCAGCTAAAAACCAAAAGCAAATCGACATATTTCTCCCCATTCATCCGCATACTATCCACATTCATGATGAAGGAGGAATACGGCCATGAATTGGACTCGTTTGCGATTTGTTAGCACGGTATGCGTACTGGGCGTTGCACTGAGTGGATGCGGCTCGGATCAGGGTTCTGCGCCCCCCCAGAACAGTTATAAAGAGATGAAAACGATGGTTGTCGATATCCTGAAAAGCGATGACGGAAAAAAAGCGGTAGAGGAGGCTTTAACCGGGGAAAACAGTTCATCCAAAGAAGGACAATCCGGTCAAAGCAGTGAAGAGGGTGGGTCTGGTGGTGGGTCTGGTGGTAGCATGGGAATGAAAATGCTTATGCCCATGCAATCGGCTGAACAGATGAAGATCGCAGTCAAAGATACTTTGGTATCACCTGAATATAAAAAAGAAATCGAAAAGATTATGACTGATCCGCGTTTTGCCGGAGAATTTGCCAAAGCCATCAACAGCCAAAGCAAGCAGCTTCATATGCAACTTATAAAAGACCCTTCTTATCAAAAATCAATTGAAGCAATGCTCAAGTCACCAGAATTAACCAAAATGTATATGGACTTAACTAAAACCCCTGAATATCGCAAACAATCTATGACAGTCATGCATGATGCCATGCAAAATCCGATTTTCCGACTTGAGGTTATGAATTTACTCAAAACCGTCGTACAAGAGGAGCTTCAACCTAAGGTTGAGAAAAAAACCGGTGAGCAAAGCGGTGCAGGCGGCGATAAGCAAGGTGGTGGTGGAGGTAGCGAAGGTGGGGGCGAAGGAGAACAAGGAGGAAGCCAATAATAAAAAGGCTGGTTTAATAAACCAGCCTCAGGCTGTCGAGAAACCCCCTGTTTTTTTGCAGGGGGTTTAAAACTGTCTTAGTGGTCTAAAAACTAGGGGCCTC
>NZ_JBMOUI010000044.1:0-3208 GCF_049319765.1 Paenibacillus sp. S29
ATCACGACCTTGGCCCCACTGTCTTGGAGCATGTAGTCGATGCGCTCCTGTGGATACATCGTATCCATCGGCACATATGCGCCTCCGGCCTTAAGTACCCCCAAAATGCTCACCAGAATATCCGCAGAACGTTCCAGCAATACGCCAACCGGTTGATCTGCTTCGACCCCTTTGGCTCGTAACACACGAGCCAATTGGTTCGCACGCTCATTCAGCTCAGTGTAGGTCAGCGCGGTGGCCCCAGACACAACTGCTATCCGCTCAGGGTTGCGCTTCGCTTGCTCTTCAAAGCGTTCGCTGAGCGAACGGCCTTGCACCTGTCTGTGTTCAGTACAATGCACACTATGTGCGTTCGGGTCATTAAATACCTCCAGAATCTGCACGGTTTCTTCCGCCGTAATCAACTCCAGCTCACCCAGCTTCGCATCCGGGTTCGCCGCCACCGCTTCGGCCAAACGAATAAAGTGGCGTGTCATCCGTTCCACGGTTTCCCGTTGATACAACGCGGTTGCATACTGCAATCCGAACTGGATGCCTGCCTCTTCCTCACTGGCCTCCATCATCAAATCAAACTTGACTGGCGTTTGTTCTAAGCCGTATGGACGGAAGCTCAGGTCCGCCAGCTGCAGCTCGCCTTCCTCAGTCGTTTGCAGGGTAAACATCGTATCGAACAGTGGATGGCGACTCATATCCCGTTTCACGTTCAGCTTTTCCACCAGCTCCTCAAACGGATAGTCCTGGTGCTCGTAAGCTTGCAGGGCACGCGTCTTGACATCCTCCACGTAGCTTCGGAAGCTTTGCTCTGCCGTCGGATAGTTCCGTAATGCCAACGTTCCGACGAACATCCCGATCATTGGCTCCAGATCCGCATGCGGTCGTCCGGCAATTGGCGTGCCAACTACGATGTCCTCTTGCCCGCTGTATTGATGCAAGAGCGCGGTGTACGCTGCCAGCAGCACCATATACAGCGTGGAGCCTGTGTGCGCCGCCAGTTCTTTCAGCCGTTCGCTGACTTCACGTTCCAGTCCAAACACCACCGTATCACCTGCGGTACTTCGCACCGCCGGACGTGCAAAGTCCGTCGGTACATCCAGCACTGGCAGCTCATCCCGGAAGGTTTCGAGCCAGTACGCTTCCTGACGTTGCATCCACTTCTGATGGGCTTCGCTTTGCTGCCATACCGCATAATCCTTGTACTGAATTCGCAATGGCGATAGCTCTTTACCATCATACAAGCGGACAAATTCATCGGTCAGTACTCCCATGGACACACCATCCGAAACGATATGGTGCATATCGAGCATGAGTAAATGCTGCGGTTCCTGCTCGGTTCCTTGTACGCCCAAATCTACCAAGCCTACCCGCAGCAGCGGAGCGGCTTGCAGATCGAACGGACGTACAAACTGCCGCACCCGTTCTTGTGCTTCCTGGCTGACCATCGTGTCCGTATCCGTAGTCGCATCTTCTGCCTGTACCTTTGTATATTCCACCTCAAACGGCACGGTGTCCTCAATCCATTGCATTGGCTCACTGTCCACCAGTGCAAAGCGGGTACGCAAGGTCGCATGACGGGCGATTAATTGACGGAACGCGTCTTCTACCCGTTTCACATCCAGCGGTCCGCTCACTTGCAGCACCGACGGCATGTTGTAGTTCACATCATTCGGGTCGAATTGATGCAGCACATACAGTCGTTTTTGCGCCGAAGATAAGGGGTAGAAGTTGCGTTCTTCCGTTACCGGAATGGACGCATAGGTTACTTGATCGAGATGTTCTAGTACGACTGCCAATTGTTCAATGGTTGGTGATTCAAAAATACTGCGTAGTGGAAGCGGCTTGTTCAGCTCCTTGTGAATTTTCGAGGCCAGCGTCGTCGCCCGCAGCGAGTGTCCGCCAATCTCAAAGAAGTTTTCCTTCACACCGACCTCCGCCAGACCCAGCACATCCTGCCAAATTTGCGCCAGCTTCACTTCCACCCATGTCCGCGGTGCAACATAATCAGCTCCGCTTTGCAGGCTGCCTTCCGGTGCTGGCAGTGCCTTGCGGTCGATTTTGCCATTCGGAGTTAACGACATCTGCTCCAGCTGTACCAGATAGGAAGGGACCATGTAACCCGGTAGCTTCTGGCTCAAAGCGCTGCGCAGTTCACTTGCCACAACTTCCCCATCGGCGACCACATAAGCGCAGAGCTGCTTCTGCCCTTGCTCATCTTCACGCGCGATGACCACAGCTTCTTGCACCGCTTCCAGCTTCAACAGCTGCGTTTCTACCTCGCCCAGTTCGATCCGGTAGCCCCGAATTTTCACCTGTGCGTCGATCCGTCCCTTATATTCCAACGTCCCGTCCACATTCAAGCGTACCAGGTCGCCTGTGCGATAGCAGCGTTCTCCGCTGCGAAACGGGCTGTCGATGAACTTTTCGGACGTCAGGTCCGGACGGTTGCGGTATCCACGTGCCACCCCGTCACCGCCGACAATCAGCTCACCCCATACCCCGACGGGCTGAAGCCGCATCGAACGGTCCACGACATACGCTGTCGAATTATGGATCGGTCTGCCAATTGGCACCGATTCCGATTGCACACCAGTGATCGCATGCACTGTGGAAAAGGTCGTATTTTCGGTCGGGCCATAGATGTTACTGATCCGCAAGGATGGATGAGCCTCCAGCACCCGGTTCATATGTGGTACGGACATCACATCACCGCCGACCAGCAGCTCCCGTACCCCCTCGAACAGCGCCAGATCCTGCTGGGACAGCTGGTTAAAGAGCGGTGTAGTCAGAAACATCGTGGTAATGCCGTGGCTACGCACAGCCTCCTTAAGCTTGGGGGCGTCCAAAATGACATCCTGGATCACTAGCACCAGCTGTCCACCATTCAATAGCGCCCCCCAAATTTCGAAGGTGGATGCGTCGAAAACAACAGCTCCTGTCTGTAAAATGCGCGTGTCGGCATCCAATTGCGCGTAGTTTGTATTTTTCACCAAACGTACGACGTTACGATGCTCCACCATAACGCCCTTCGGCTGCCCCGTCGTACCCGACGTATAAATGACATACGCCAGATCGTTCGGACCAGACAACGACTCCAGATTGGAAACATCCTCGTGATACACACTCTGTGCTCCATCCAGCACCAGCACGTTACCGTCGAAAGCCACTTTATCCACCAGATGGCTTTGCGTTAACAATAGCTCTGCCCCCGAAT
>NZ_JBMOUI010000045.1:0-3184 GCF_049319765.1 Paenibacillus sp. S29
GCATGTATTAGGCACGCCGCCAGCGTTCGTCCTGAGCCAGGATCAAACTCTCCATTAAAGACCAACCGAAGCTGGTTATCGAAAGAGCGATGAGCTCATGTTGAAACTGACGAGATAAAAATATCTCTTGTTCGCTTCCATTTCATACAACCTAATGGCATGTACCAAAATTTCTGCGTTGGATTTTGTAAACAAAATCCGTACTCACTCGTTGTTCAGTTTTCAAAGATCAAATCAACAGCCGTTTAACTGGCTGGATATATAATTTATCACGTGTATACCCATCAGGCAAGTTGTAATATTTACCAGTTTGCTAATTTGTATTTCTACACGGTGTAGTTTTTATTAAAACACTCCAACACACGATGATTTACCTGTAATAACCGAAACTCTCTTTTCTCCTACTTGAAGTGCAAAGTTGATCAGGTATAAACGTCATAAATCAGAAAAGCAGAAGCTCTTTATGTATTGGATGAGCTGCTGCTTTAGCTTTTATGATAAAAATCCTGAAATGTTCGTTTAGCTTAAAGCTGTAGCTAAATCCTGTATCAAAAGTTCAGCGGGCTCATGCCCTACAGCCAAGCGGATAAGCGATTCAGGCATGTGTTGTTTTTTTAGACTCTGCTTATTGAAGCCGTAGTTTGGTGAGATCACCTGACTCTCCATGGACCCCCAAGATACACCGATCCGGATCAGTCGCAGTTTATCGATCACTCTACATATATCCTCATAAGTCGAATCCTTTAGTTCAAAACTGAATAATCCGGCATAGCCTTTGAGCTGTCTACATGCGAGCTCATGTTGTGGATGAGAAGGGAGTCCGGGATGATTCACTTTGGAAATGGCCGGATGATCTGATAGAAAACGAGCAACCAACAAAGCGTTTCTCTGATGGGCTTCCATTCGGAGCGGGAGTGTTCTTAGCCCCCGAATGAGTAGCCAGGCTTCAAAAGGGCCCAACGAGCCGCCAATCAACTCATACTCTTCAGCATACATACGGTTTATTATCTCTTTAGAAGCGATCACTGCCCCTGCAATTAAATCATTATGACCACCCAAGTACTTGGATGCGGAGTGAACAACGATATCTACGCCCCATTCCAATGGTTTTTGGAAAAGGGGTGTAGCCCATGAATTATCTATAATTGTGCGGATACCCCTAGCTTTGGAAAGCGAAGCTACTTCCTGAATATTTACCATATCGAATGTAAACGAGGTAGGAGACTCCATGAGAATAGCACGGGTCTGCGGTTGGATGGCATTAGCAACTGCTTCCGTAGAAGTCGAATGTACAATGGTGTAGTTTATATGGAACTTCGTTAAGTATTTGGCTAGGCTGACGGAAGTTTCATATATGTGTCCGACCAGAATCAGATGATCCCCTGCGGATAAGCTACACATTAGAGCGGCACTGATAGCAGCCATTCCGGAGGCAAAGCACTTGCAGTCCGCCCCACCTTCCAGCGCAGCAATCATTTGCTCTGCAATCTGAACGGTAGGATTGGTTCCCCTCGAATAAACATAATGCTCCTTTTCATTATTAGCTGCTTCAGCATAATCTTCGTAAGTATCAAAGAAAAATGGAGCGGTCTCATAAATAGGAGGAGCAGCAGCCTTAGCAAAATACCCTAGTTCGCCCTCAAATCGGAGACAGATAAGCTGATCATCCGAGAAACTCAAACCTGATCACCACTTTCTGAAAAATTTCAAACCCATATGTGGTAGTCTCCTCAATCCGGAACTCAAATATTCTATAATGTAAACTCCTCTAGACCCTGTGGTGGTTGATTGCGAAATTCGGAGAATTATGAGGCTTCCAAATGTCTTTCACTAAGTATCCAATTCATAAAAACAACGTATATTTTGGGGTTGCAGGGCAAAGATATGCTTTATCAAAAAAAGAGGGGGTTCACATGTGTTAACACGTTGGATTAGAAATGTTCTGAAACCTGGAAAAAGGTACACACAGGATATCGAAAAATCCAAACAGCAAGCCTCTTCAGAACCTATAAATCCATCATTATCCCATACTCTCTCCTTGCTTAAATTAAAACTTGGGCAAAGCTCTGACTTTATTATTCGTGATTTTTCCGAAAGTCCTACCCATGCTGGCCAATTTGCCGTTTGTTATTTTGAAGGACTGATTGACCAAAACTTGCTTTCCGATTTAATGGAGGGCTTGATTACAGAGATGGCCTCCACAGCTTCTTTGAAGCTTGAAAGAATTACTGCTGCTTCATTATTAGAAAGAACAATACCGAGCTAAAAAAACAGCCCGATTCGTAATTCAGCCTCTTTTATTGTGCATTTTCTATTTCATCGGCACGATGTGAAGTGTTCCATCCTCGCTAAACTCTGCATAGGCAATCTCATCGATACTATCATATCCCTGCTCTCGCACCTTAGCTTTAATCTCTTCAATATCGATTGACTTCCCACGCATAGATTCGTTCAGAAGCTTTCCTTTATCAATGACTGTAACAGAAAAAAGATCAGGCTGTGCATCTATTCCCATATCCTGAGCGGCGGGTGGCTCGTATTCGGGTTTGCGCATGACTGACAATGAACCGTTCGTCTCTAACGTGGCATACCAGACCTCACGTAGAGAAAAAATATTCTGCTGGCGCAGCATGGAGAGCAACTGTGTGAATTCTATATCATATTTTTCAAGCATCTCTTGATTGACCTGGCCCTTATCCACGAGCAGCACTGTTCGACCTTCTGCCATATAGCCAAATTTCACAAAACGGGTCGTCGCCTTTTCAAAAAAGTAGGCCAGCGCGCACCATAGTGCCAAAGCAAACAATAGCTGCCCAATGGTTACCTTATCGTCATATAACGTATTTCCCACAATTTCGCTTAACACCAATGATGTTAGGAAATCGAGTGGTGTTAACTGACTGAGTGTTTTCCGACCTGTAATAAAAGTAATGATCCACAAGCCAAAAAAGCTGATGATCAATTTGACACCAATCGTAACAAATACCTCCATAAGTATGCCTCCCGGAAGAAGTTGTTTTCCTTATGTGTTATTTACACCTGTCTACCTCAGCATAAACAGAGGCTTATTCCTAAAATTGTCCGATTAAAAAAGCCCGCTACCAACTATGAAGTGCACCCCTTAGAATAGACATTGGAATAAACCCCTGGTTTATCCGATGAATTTCTAGGGGGTGCATTTTTT
>NZ_JBMOUI010000046.1:0-3068 GCF_049319765.1 Paenibacillus sp. S29
TTGGCGCGGTGGATGGAAGACGGCAACGTGGACTTCATCGGCCGGATCGACAACCAGGCGAAAATCCGGGGCTACCGAATCGAGACGGGCGAGATCGAGTCGCAGCTGCTGCGGGTGGAAGGCGTGCGCGAAGCGGTGGTGCTGGTTCGAAGTGACGCGAACGGGCAGAAGGCGCTATGCGCGTATTACACGCCGGATACCGGAGCGGAGCTGGTGGTGAACGATTTGCGCAGCGCGCTAGCGCAGGAGCTGCCGGGCTACATGATCCCGTCGTACTTCGTAGAGATGGAGCGCCTGCCTCTGACGCCGAACGGAAAGATTGACCGGAAGGCGCTGCCGGCGCCGGAAGGGGAAGCGGGAAGCGGAACGGAGTACGTCGCACCGCGCAATGAGCTGGAAACGAAGTTGGCGGCGATTTGGCAGGAGGTGCTGGGGCTTGCGAAGGAGATTGGCGTTCACGACAACTTCTTCGACATCGGCGGCCACTCCCTGCGAGCGACGACGCTGGCGGGCAAGGTATTTAAGGAATTAAACGTCAACCTGCCGCTGCGCGACGTATTCCGTCACTCGACGATTGCGGCGATGGCCGAGGCGATCGCCCGGATGGAACGGCGGGAGCATGAGGCCATTCCTCAAGCGGAGGAGAGAGAGTACTACCCTCTATCCTCCGCGCAGAAACGGCTGTTCATTCAGCACACGCTGGATGGAGCGGATCAGCTTTACAACATGCCGGAGCTGGTGCAGGTGGAAGGCGAGTTTGACTTAGACCGGTTGGAAGCCGCCTTGCGGAAATTGATAACACGGCATGAATCGCTGCGCACCGGTTTTGAAATCGTGAAGGCCGAAGCGGTTCAGCGGATTTACCCGCAGGTCGATTTTGCTATCGAGCATCATCAAGCGGATAAAGAAGATGCGGCTCAAATCGAGCAGATCGTCCGCAGCTTCGTTCGTCCGTTTGATCTCGGCAAGCCGCCGTTGCTGCGCGCCGGGGTCATCGAGCTGGAGCCGAACCTGCATATTCTCCTTTTCGACATGCACCATATGGTGTCCGACGGCGTATCGATGGCGATTGTGATTGATGAGTTCTCGAGTTTCTACGCCGGGGAAGAACTGCCGCCACTGCGCATTCAATACAAGGATTATGCCGTTTGGCAGCAGTCGAAGGCCCACCGAGAGCGGATCGGGCGGCAGGAAGCGTACTGGCTGCAAACCTTCGAAGGCGAGCTGCCGACGGCGGACCTGCCGATGGACTACGAACGGTCTGCGGCTCGTAGCTACGAAGGCGCGCATCTGGAGTTCGACGTCGAAGCTTCTCTCTCTGCGCGGCTGCGCGAATTGGCGGCCGAGCGTGAAAGCACGCTGTTCATGGTGCTGCTTGCGGCTTATACCGTGCTGCTGTCCAAGTACAGCGGGCAGGAGGACTTGGTCGTGGGCACCCCGGTGGCGGGAAGAACGAACGCCGATTTGGAACCGGTCATCGGGATGTTTGTCAATACGCTGGCGATCCGCAATCGTCCGTCGGGCGACAAAACGTTCTTGTCCTACCTGGAAGAAGTGAAGGAAACGGCTTTGGGTGCTTTCGAGAACCAGGATTATCCATTCGAGGAGCTCGTGGAGCGTTTGAATGTGAAGCGGGAGCCGGGCCGCTTCCCGCTGTTCGATGCCGTTTTCGACTTGCAAAATATCGAAGAACGAGACGCCGAGCTGGAAGGGGTCAGCCTGAAGACTTACGAGCTTGACCATTTGGAAGAAGCGAAGTTCGATCTGACGCTGTTTATGTATGAAAACAACGGGGCGCTGAGCGGGGGCTTCTTCTACGCCACCAAGCTGTTCAAAGAAGCGATGATCCGCACCTTGACCGAGGATTACCTGCGGGTACTGTCTCAAATTGCGGAAAATCCACAACTCGAGCTAAGCCGGATTGAATGTCATAAACCGGCGGCAGGCGCAAAGAGTGCCGTCGATACGATCGAATTCGCGTTCTAATCCTATAAGCGCGCCTCCGCCGTCAAGCGAAAGCGGCGCGCATCCCAAGGAAGACGGCGAACAACGTCCAAGCCCGTAAACGCGCAGGCCGAAAGCAAGCTTTTTCGGACCTGCGCCGGGGCATGCGGTCACTTCATTTTTAGGGGAGGTACAAATGAAATCTTTGTTTGAAAAGGAAGAACGGTACTGGAGCGGCAAGTTTGACGCCGAAGACAGCCTGAGCTTCCTTCCCTACAGTCAATCCTCCAAATTATCCGCCGACGGGGAAGCTGCGGCCGAGCCGGGCTTGCTTCACCGTACTCTGCCGAGCGAACTCTCGGAGAGAATCATTTGCCTCGCCAACGGTTCGGATTTGGCTTTGTACATGATTGTTTTGGCAGGAGTAAAAAGCCTGCTGTTCAAATATACCGGGCGGGACCAAGTGCTGGTCGGCATGCCTTCTTATAGCGCAGACCCCGACGGGACTCCGCCGCCGCATGACATCTTGGTGATCAAGACGTCCGTAAGCCGCCAGACTACGCTGAAAACGCTGCTCGGGGGCATCAAAGCCTCCATCGGCGAGGCGCTGGAGCATCAGCACCTGCCTTTTCGGAAAATGGTGGAGCCGCTCCATCTGGACTATACGGGGGACGGCCTCCCGGTCGTCAACACCGTCGTATCCTTCGCCCCGATTCATCCGGAACCGCTGGGTAACCGGGTGGCGGCCGATACGTTTTTTCGCTTCGACCGCCAAAACCACTCCATCGAGCTGGAAATAAGCTTTGACGGGCAGCGGTACGAGCGGGCATTTGTGGAACAGGCGGCCGACCATCTTGTTAGGCTGCTGTCCGTGCTTTTATTTCAGCCGGATCTGGAGCTCGGACAAGCCGATGTGCTGTCCCCAGACGAGAGGGAGACGCTGCTGAAGCGATTTAATGACACCGAAACCGGGTTCGAGCGGGAGAAAACGATTTACGGCTTGTTCGAAGAACAGGCGGAGCTTTACCCGGACAACGTGGCCGCCGTCATGAACGAGCGGCAGCTGACCTACCGCGAGCTGAACGAGCGATCCAACCGCCTTGCGCGGAAGCTGCGGGAGACGG
>NZ_JBMOUI010000047.1:0-2956 GCF_049319765.1 Paenibacillus sp. S29
ATTCGGGGGCAGAGCTATTGTTAACGCAAAGCCATCTGGTGGATAAAGTGGCTTTCGACGGTAACGTGCTGGTGCTGAATGGGGCACAGAGTGTGTATCACGAGGATGCTTCCAATCTGGAGTCGTTGTCTGGTCCAAACGATCTGGCGTATGTCATTTATACGTCGGGTACGACGGGGCAGCCGAAGGGTGTTATGTTGGAGCATCGCGGTCTATGCAATCTGAAAACGTATTTTGATCAGACGCTCAAGATCCGCGCGTCGGATCATACGTTGCTGTTCGCCAGCTATTCGTTTGATGCGGCTTGCTGGGAAATCTTCCAGGCGCTGTTCTGCGGAGCCACGTTGTATGTGCCAACGTCAGAGACGATTTTGGACTATGAGAGATTCGAACATTATATGACAGAACATCAGATTACGGTGGCGACGTTGCCACCGACCTATGCGGTGTATCTGGAGCCGGGACGGATGCCAAACCTGCGTATTCTGTTCACTGCGGGTTCAGCATCCTCAACAGAATTGGTATACAAGTGGAAGGATCAGGTGGCGTACTACAACGGCTACGGTCCAACCGAAAACTCGGTGGCGACGTCCATCTGGCCGGTATCCGAGGATGAAAGGGCAGGACAACTCATTTCCATCGGACGCCCTATGCCGAATCATCGGGTGTACATGGTGGATGTGCATGGACATTTGGCTCCGGTAGGCGTAGCGGGTGAACTGTGCGTGTCCGGTCCGGGTCTGGCCCGTGGTTATCTGGATCGCCCAGAGCTGACGGCTGAGAAATTTATACCAAATCCGTTTGCGGCTGGTGAAGCCGGCTACGAACGAATGTACCGTACGGGTGACTTGGCGAGATGGATGCCAGACGGCAACATCGAATATTTGGGCCGGATCGACCATCAGGTGAAAATCCGGGGCTATCGGATCGAGCTGGGCGAGGTCGAGGCACAAATTTTGAAGGTGGAGGACGTACAGGAGGTCATCGTACTGGCCCAGGCGGACGAGCAGGGGCAAAACCAGCTGGTGGCGTACTATGTTGCTGAACGGGAAGTGAGCGCTGGTGAGCTGCGCAGCTTACTGGGCGAGGAGCTTCCAAACTACATGGTGCCTTCGTATTTGGTGCAGCTGGAGCAGATGCCGTTGACACCGAATGGTAAAATCGACCGCAAGGCACTGCCAACACCGGAAGGCAACCTGCAAAGCGGAGCCGATTATATCGCACCGCGGACGTGGGTGGAAGTGAAGCTGGCGCAAATTTGGCAGGATGTGCTGGGTCTGGCGCAGGTCGGTGTGAAGGAAAACTTCTTCGAGATTGGCGGACACTCGCTGCGGGCGACGACGCTGGCCTCGAAAATTCACAAGGAGCTGAACAAGCCGCTTCCACTACGCAGTATTTTTGAATCACCAACGATTGAACAACTGGCAGCGGTCATGGAAGGTTTGGATCAAGTGGCGTATGCGTCCATTCCGGTAACGGAAGAACGCAGCTTCTACCCGCTTTCCTCGGCGCAAAAACGACTGTTTGTGCTGCATCAGTTCGACCCGAATGATGTGAACTACAACATGCCGTCAGTGCTGCAAGTGAGTGGTCCGTTGGACGTGAAGCGAGTGGAGGACGTGTTCCGTCAACTGATCGCCCGCCATGCAACGTTGCGTACCCGCTTTGAGCTGGTGGACAGTGAGCCGGTGCAATGGATTGAGGACACCGTGCCGTTCGAGGTGGAGTATACGAAGGTACAGGTAGAGGGTGCAACTGCGGACACGATGGTCAGTCAGGAAGCACAAGAACGTGTGCGACAGTTTGTACGTCCGTTCGATCTGCAAGCCGCTCCGCTGCTGCGGGTAGGCTTGGTAGATTTGGGTGTACAAGGAACCGAGCAGGAATCGCAGCATTTGCTCATGCTCGATATGCACCATATCGTCTCGGATGGTGTGTCCATGGGGGTACTGACCGATGAATTTGTCCGCTTATACGACGGTGAAGAGCTTTCGCCATTGCGTATACAGTACAAGGATTATGCGGTATGGCAGCAAAGCGAAGCCCATCAAGAGTGGATGCAACGTCAGGAAGCGTACTGGCTCGACACCTTCCGGGGTGAACTGCCTGTGCTGGATCTACCTACAGACTTTGCCCGTCCGTCGGTACGAAGTACGGCAGGCGATACGGTGGTGTTCGGGCTGGAGCGCGAAGCTAGCGAACGCCTGAAGGAACTGGCGGCGCACACAGGCTCGACGCTGTATATGGTGCTGCTGGCAGCGTACACCGCGCTCTTACACCAATACAGCGGGCAAGAAGATATTGTAGTCGGCACACCGATTGCTGGACGACCGCATGCAGATTTGGAACCGATCCTCGGGATGTTCGTCGGTACGTTGGCATTGCGAAACTATCCGACAGCGGAACATACCTTCCGCAGCTACGTGGAAGAAGTGAAAGTTTGTGCTCTGCAAGCTTACGAACATCAGGACTATCCATTTGAGGAACTGGTGGAAAAGCTAAATGTGAAGCGGGATATGAGCCGCCATCCGCTGTTCGATACGATGTTTACCCTACAAACCACCGAGGAAGGCGAACTGCAACTGGCAGATCTGAGCTTCCGTTCATACGGTTTGGAACAAACGCCAGCGAAGTTTGATTTGACGCTGGAAGCCAGAGAGGAAGAGGCAGGTATCCAGTTCGGATTGCAGTATGCAACTGCGTTGTACGAGCGCGAAACGGTAGAACGGATGACACGTCACTTTGTTCGCTTGGCCGAAGCCGTGGCGGCGAACCCGGATGCGAAGCTGGGTGAGCTGGAGTTGATTACGGTAGAAGAAACCGAGCAGATTCTGAAGGTGTTCAATGATCCGAATGCGCACAGCCGGCTTGGAGCATTACAAGGCCGTTCGCTCAGCGAACGCTTTGAAGAGCAAGCGAAGCGCAACCCTGAGCGGATAGCAGTTGTGTCTGGGGC
>NZ_JBMOUI010000048.1:0-2667 GCF_049319765.1 Paenibacillus sp. S29
GTTCATTAATACCGTTCCTGTACGGATTCACAGTGAGAAAGATATGACGTTTGCTGCGTTAATGAAGCAGATACAGGCGCAGGCACTGGCTTCCCGAGCCTATGAAACCTATCCGTTGTATGAAATTCAGGCCCTGACTGAGCAAAAGCAGGATCTGGTAAATCATATTATGGTGTTTGAAAACTATCCAGTGGAACAGCGTATGGAGCACATGGGCAGCCGTGACACGAACGGTTTTACGATTGCCAATGCTTCAATGTCAGAGCAAACGAACTATGATTTCAACATTACGGTTGTGCCGGGGGATGAAATTCATGTCCATTTGGAGTACAACGCGCGAGTATTGGAACGTACAGCTGTAGAGCAAATCCGCGAGCATTTGCTGCATATGATTGAAGAAGCGATTAACAGACCAGATGCACTGGTAGATGAGCTTGAGTTGGTGACTATTTCGGAAAAAGCGAAAATCATCGACGGTTTTGGATCAGTAGGCGTATCTGCATGGAGTGATGAAAAGCAATCAGAAGGGTTGTTCCACGCCTATGTGGAAGAACAAGCGCAGCTTGCGCCGGATCACGTGGCAGTTGTATACGCGGAGCGGCAGCTTACATACCGTGAGCTGAACGAGCGTGGGAACCAACTTGCTCGTAGATTGCGGAATGAAGGCATTGGGCGCGAATCCATTGTTGGTATTTTGAGCGAGCGCTCGGTGGACATGCTGGTCGGCGTATTGGCAGTATGGAAAGCCGGCGGGGCATATGTACCGTTAGATGCGGATTATCCGTCCGAACGTATCCGCTTTATGCTGGAGGACAGCGGTGCGACAGTGCTACTGACTCAAACAGGTTTGCAGGAGCGTGCCCAAGCATGGCTGGAGGAAAGCCGACAGGCTTTGGCCGGAGGGCAGGCTGAGGGTGAGCTGGAAACGGCGGTTAGCATTGAAACGATAGAAAGAGACAGCCTTAATGAGGGATTAAGCTTGAAATCAGATTCGTCATCTAATAGCGAAGCAGCTTCCGAACCCGCAACGGGACTGCGTCTGCACACCGTGCTGGCGCTGGACGATGAGTCGCTGTACATCGGGGATGCCACGGATGTGGAACCTATCAATGAGCCGCAGGATCTGGCGTATGTGATCTATACGTCCGGTACAACGGGACGCCCGAAAGGGGTCATGATCGAGCATCACAGTTTGGTAAACACAGCCGCGGCCTACCGCCGGGATTACCGTCTGAACCAGTTCCCGGTACGATTGCTGCAACTGGCAAGTTTCTCCTTCGACGTGTTCGTCGGCGATATCGCGCGGACGCTCTATAACGGTGGCACGATGGTCATCTGTCCGAAAGACGATCGCATCGACCCAAGCCGTCTGTACGGCTGGATTCGCGACTATCAGATTACGGTGTTCGAATCGACCCCGGCCCTGATCGTACCGTTTATGCAGCATGTGTATGAACAGGGACTGGACATGAGCAGTCTGGAACTGCTGATCACCAGCTCGGATAGCTGCAGCGTGACAGACTACCGGGTGCTGCAAGAACGGTTTGGTGTGGATATCCGCATTATGAACAGCTACGGCGTCACGGAAGCGGCGATCGACTCCAGCTTCTACGACGAAGAACTGTCGAAGCTGCCAAGTAGCGGCAATGTACCGATTGGTCAGGCGTGGCTGAACGCACGGTTTTACATCTTGGACAGCCAGTTGAATCCGGTGCCGATCGGCGTCCTGGGCGAGCTGTGCATTGGCGGTGCCGGGGTGGCACGGGGATACCTGAATCGTGCGGACCTGACGGCCGAGAAGTTCGTGGCAAACCCGTACGTACCGGGTGAACGATTGTACCGCACAGGTGACTTGGCGCGGTGGATGCCGGACGGCAATGTGGACTTTATCGGCCGGATGGATTATCAGGTCAAAATCCGGGGCTACCGGATCGAGCTAGGCGAGATTGAAACGGCGATCCAGCGGGTGCCGGGTGTGCGTCAAGCGGTAGTCATCGACCGGACGGATGAGCGTGGACACAAGTATTTGTGCGGATACATCACGGGAGAAACCGAGCTGCGGATTGAGGAAGTACAGGCCGAGCTGGAAGCAGGACTGCCAGCACATATGGTACCTGCACGCTTGATACGTCTGGAGACCTTGCCACTGACCCCCAATGGAAAAATCGACCGCAAGGCCTTACCGGAACCGGAAGGAAGCATCCATACCGGTGCAGCTTATGTGGCACCGCGTACCACGGTAGAACAGGTTTTAGCTTCAGTGTGGGCCGGGGTGCTGGGTGTCGAAACGGTAGGCACGCAGGATAACTTCTTTGAACTGGGCGGCGATTCGATCAAAGCGCTGCAAGTATCCTCCCGATTGCTGCAAGCAGGGTATCGACTGGACATGAAAGACCTCTTCAGCAATCCGACGGTAGCGTCACTCAGTCCTTTACTTCGTACAGATGGCAAGATGGCTAGTCAGGAAGAGGCAGTAGGCAAGGTAGATCTGACACCCATTCAGCGGTGGTTCTTCGAGCAGCGGCCGGCTGACCTGCACCACAGCAACCAGGCGATGATGCTGTATCGAGCTGGGCGCTTTGACGTCGACGCGCTGCGCCGTACGATGGAACGTATTGTCCAGCATCATGACGCATTGCGCACGGTATTCCGTGAGACGGAGCAGGG
>NZ_JBMOUI010000049.1:0-2576 GCF_049319765.1 Paenibacillus sp. S29
TTAAGCCCTCCAGCGCCGATGGTACTTGGACCGCAGGGTCCTGGGAGAGTAGGACGTCGCCAAGCAAGATAAAAGAGAGCACAGCCTTAATGGGCTGTGCTCTCTTTTATCTTCTCGGAATTAGATATTTAAACAGTTTAAAAATAGGATATGGAAACTAAGAAGGAATAACATAGAAGTAACCTAGTCCTGACGAAGAGTAGGCTTGATGGATGACGTAGTTCTTACATTGAAATAACAAAAACGGAACATGTATTAAAAATGCTTCGGCCATACCCTGCTGGATTAATGAACTCGTATCCCGTTTCTAAAGCTGTAGGGAATGTTCGCCATACAGACGCAAGTTTAATTGAAGAAATTCCTCTTAACTCAAAGTTAACTGTTAGCCTAAAGAGTGCTATTATATGTATGAGCATGGATATGTACTACGTCCATATGAAATAGAAGTAATCATAACAGAATGCTGGATTATTATGCTTGTTCCTGAAGATATGTCTCTGAAAGGTTTTAAGATATTTATTTTATGGGTGCTAACAAGGACAAAGTGAGAAATCAGCTTGCTAAAGCGACGATAAGTGAAGTATCTTGGAGCTTGTTCCGTTCGATGCTTGAGTACAGGGCGAACTGGTAAGGACGTGATCTGATTATTGCACCCAAAGCTAGTAGACAATTATGCTCATGTTGCGGTTACAAAAATGCAGACGTGAAGAATCTTGGCTTGCGTGAATGGACTTGTCCCAGCTGTAATGTACATCATGATCGGGACGTGAACGCTGCCAATAATCTACTGAAACTCGCATTGTAATTGCATCTATTGGGTTAGAGACTAACCTGTAAACTTGGAGTGGCGTGTAGTTCACTAAGTCATTAGATGAACAAATATAATTTTAAAGATAAACTTGAACAAATGAAATGCCGCATATAGTGTAAAGTAACCCGCTGTATTAAGGATTCAGTTCGGTTTCTAAGGATAAAAATTACTTTGCATGTTGCTATTTATGAGCAAATTTATTTGCTCCGACTACGCGGATGAGACACTCGCGCGTACCCGCTTGGGGGCACTTACGGGTGGTGAATAATTCCATTCGTATCTCGCAGGGAGATGATCTCTGCCGTTGCCACTATTATGTTAATAACGTGAATCGGCCTTGATTATTCAAGGCCGATTCTTTAGTTTAGGGGAAATGTTATGTACTTATCTGTTCATGAACTCATAGATTTAGAAGAGCTTCCTTCAGAAGAGCAATTGACGCTACAGACCATCGCACAATTTTATGAGGAACACCTTTGTAACTTAATTTTTCATTATAAAATTCGTCATAAAAAGCGTGCCATCAGGTTGCATTTTAGAACTTTTGATCTTCCTCATGTGGTTCGCTGTAGACCCGGCTGCACAGGGCAAGGGTACGGAAGAAAACGAATTGGATAGAACACACGATTATTCGTGATCAGTTGGGTGCCCCTACGGTGACACTAGCGACAGCGGAGAAGCATCCATATCTGCTATCCATGTACGAGCGTTGGGGATATGAACGTATCTATGCTTTTGATCACAGAACAGGGGATGGGACGATGCATTTACTGCGTAAAGTGGTGAATTCTGAATTATTTGATACCTACATTCGTGAACGGCTAACCATAAATAGACCCGATCACCAAGAAGGGACGAAGCAGATTCGTTCGCCGAAAGGGGTTTGGATAAAGCCACGAACTTTCACGAAAAGGACATCCGCAGCTTCGTGTGGAACGACTGCAACGCATTACAATTTGGTTTGTCAAGCACCAGATATAGCACAAATTCCGTTTCTTACACTTACTACACAGAAATTTTTACAAAAATTCATTAAAAATTACAAACAATGCCTGATTTTTAGACAAAAAAGGGCATGGTTTGTGTGTATAATATATTTATACATTATATCGACATACTTTAATTTACTTTTATGTTTATATTGAAATAAAACCATTCATATATCGCATTTTTTTCTTATTAAAGGAATTTAAAAATATATTGACATTTTTCGAGTCCATATCTATTATATAAATAAAATATTTCTCATTTAATACTTACATCGAAAAACATCCTGTATAACCCCAACAATTTCTCATCACATTCATCTATGATGCTGAATTTTAGGTTCCAAGCCTGAAATTCTAGTATACCTCAAGGTTTTTACACTTCCAAGTCTACTCACACACCTGACTTTTGATCACAATCACACCACGAACGGAACCCTATTACCAATTCACTGCCATATGTCGATTACTGTTTTTTGGCAATCGAGTTCGTTGTTTTTTACTGTATTTTTCTCTACTTCTTAATGTCACCATATATATGTATTCATACATAAAATGTGATTTTTTTGTTTATCCATATTTTTTTGAGGAAAGGGGTTTGATATGAATCGCATGGCTTTGGTTTTTCCTGGGCAAGGCTCTCAGTATGTAGGAATGGGGGCTACGTGGCATAGCGGCTTTGCAGAAGCGGATCGCTTGTTCGAAGAGGCTGCTGATATTTTGGGGTATGATTTGAAAACTTTATGTATGGAAGGACCCATCTCTCAATTATCGAGAAC
>NZ_JBMOUI010000050.1:0-1904 GCF_049319765.1 Paenibacillus sp. S29
GAAGCGAAGCTGCTGAGTGTAGGTGGCGTGAAGGAAGCGGTCGTCGTCGTCAGGGAAGATCAAGAAGGTCAGAAAGCTTTGTGCGCTTATTATACAGCGGAAGAAGGCTTGACGGCGGCGGACCTGAAGCGGGCGATTGCCAGCGAGCTGCCGGGGTACATGATCCCGTCGTACTTCGTGGAGCTGGAGCGCCTGCCTCTGACGCCGAACGGAAAGATCGACCGGAAGGCGTTGCCGGCACCGGAAGGCGGAGGCCGCGAATACGTGGCGCCGCGCACCGAACTGGAGGCGAAGCTGGCCGCCATTTGGCAGGATGTGCTTGTTCGGGAGAAGACAGTAGGCGTAACGGACAACTTCTTCGACCTCGGCGGACACTCCCTGCGGGCGACGACGCTTGTCAGCAAAATGCATAAGGAGCTAGGCGTTGAATTCCCGCTTCGCGACGTATTCCGCTACTCGACGGTTGAGGAAATGGCCGCGGTTATGGAGCGGCTGGAGATCGGCTCGTTCACGGCTATTCCGGCTGCGGAACCTAGCGAGTATTATCCGCTCTCTTCCGCTCAGAAACGTCTCTATATCTTGAACCAGCTGGAAGGAGCCGAGCTGAGCTACAACATACCGGGAGCTATGCTGCTCGAAGGGGAGCTCGACCGGCAGCGGTTTGAAAAAGCGTTCCGCGGGCTCGTAGCTCGTCATGAAACGCTGCGTACCGGCTTTGAGATGGTAAAAGGCGAAGCGGTTCAGCGGATTTACGAAGAAGCCGCCTTCCAGGTGGAATATGTGCAGATCAGCGGGGAGCAGGCGGAAGAAACGGTGCGCCAATTCGTTCGTCCGTTTGATCTAGCGAAGCCGCCACTTCTGCGGGTAGGCCTTGCCGAACTGGCGCCGGACCAGCACATTCTAATGTTCGATACGCATCATATCGTATCTGACGGCGTTTCGATTGACGTACTGATCGAAGAGTTCGTCCGCTTGTACAGCGGGGAGCAGTTGGAGCCGCTCCGCATCCAGTACAAAGATTATGCGGTATGGCAGCAATCGGACGAGCAGAAAGCTCAGCTTGCCAAGCAGGGAGCCTACTGGCTCGACATGTTCCGCGGAGAACTGCCGGTTTTGGAATTGCCGACGGACTATCCGCGCCCGGCTATGCAGAGCTACGAGGGCCGCACGCTGCAATTGTTTATGCATAGCGAGAAAAGCGAGGGTCTAAAACGGCTTGCAGCCGAGAACGGCGCAACACTTTACATGGTTCTGCTTGCTGGTTATACAATATTATTGCATAAATATACAGGGCAAGAAGACGTGGTGGTGGGTACGCCGATTGCGGGAAGAAATCACAGCGACGTTCAGCCGCTGATCGGGATGTTCGTCAATACCCTGGCCATCCGCAGTTATCCGGCTGCCGGTAAGACGTTCCTTGACTACTTGAAGGAAATCAAGGAGACGACGCTGGGCGCTTTTGAACATCAGAATTATCCGTTTGAGGAACTGGTGGATAAGGTGAACGTGGCTCGCGATTTAAGCCGCAATCCGCTGTTCGATACGATGTTTGCTTTGCAGAATACAGAGAATTTGGAAATCCAGCTTCCCGGACTCCATTTGTCGACGTATGCCAGCGAAGAAATTGTTTCTAAATTCGATCTCAGCTTGGACGTCACGGAGATCGAGGAAGGCTTGGAATATCTGTTTGAATACGCCACTGCTCTTTATAAAACCGAAACGGTGGAGAAATTGGCCGCTCACTACTTGCAGCTGCTTGAATCCATTCTCCGCAACCCGTCGGCGACTATTGCCGAGCTGGACATTTTGACACCGGCGGAAAAAGAGCAAATTCTCGGCGCGTTCAACCCGGCGCAGCCGGAAGCGGCTCCTGCGGCCGCGTTCCACCGGCTGTTCGAGGAACA
>NZ_JBMOUI010000051.1:0-1768 GCF_049319765.1 Paenibacillus sp. S29
TTGACCTACGCGGAGCTGAATGAGCGCGCGAACCGTTTGGCTCGGACGCTGCGTGCGGAAGGTGTTGAACCGGATCAGCCCGTGGGCATTTTGGTTCAGCGTTCGCTGGACATGATCGTAGGCATTTATGCGATCCTCAAAGCAGGCGGAGCTTATGTACCCATCGATCCAGAATATCCGGCGGACCGCATCCACTTTATGCTGGAGGACTCGGGCGCGAAGCTGGTACTGACGCAGTCGCATCTGGCTGAGCAAGCCTCACGGAGTTTCAACGGCCATGTGCTGGTGTTGGATCGTCATGAGCAGGATGGCAAGGAAATATACCACGAAGATGGCTCGAATCTGAAGCCATTGGCTGGGCCACGCCATGTAGCCTATGTCATCTACACCTCCGGCTCCACGGGAAAACCGAAGGGCGTGATGGTGGAGCACCATTCCGTGTTGAACCGGATTTTGTGGATGCATGATCGATACGGCTTGAGTGCAGAAGACACAATCCTGCAAAAGACCGCATTCACGTTCGACGTATCGGTGTGGGAGCTGTTCTGGTGGTCGCTGGTTGGCTCGAAGGTGAGTCTGCTGTCCGTTGGCGGGGAAAAGAACCCGGAAGACATCGTTGACACGATTGCCCGCGATGGCGTGAGCACGATGCACTTTGTTCCCGCCATGCTGCATGCGTTCCTGGAGTACGTGGAGCAGCAGCCACGGGAAGTGATGCAAGCGAAGCTGGGCACGCTGCGCCACGTATTTGCCAGCGGCGAAGCGTTGCCGCCACAGCATGTGGCCCGGTTCCAGCGGCTTGTGTCGAGCCTGGCCGGAGCGAAGCTGATCAACCTGTACGGTCCAACCGAAGCGACGGTGGACGTATCGTACTTTGATTGTGAACCGGATGAGGAATATGGAGTTATTCCAATCGGAAAACCGATTCAGAATATTCGTCTGTACATCGTGAAGGAAGGCACGGAGCAATTGCAGCCGATCGGGGTTGCAGGAGAACTGTGCATCAGCGGTGTCGGCGTAGCCCGAGGCTATCTGAACCGTCCAGAGCTGACGGCCGAGAAATTCGTAACCGATCCGTTTGCTGGCGGGGAAGCAGGCTATGAACGGATGTACCGCACAGGCGATTTGGCGAGATGGATGCCGGACGGGAACATTGAATATTTGGGCCGGATCGACCATCAAGTGAAAATCCGGGGGTACCGGATTGAGCTGGGCGAGGTCGAATCGCAGCTGCTCCAAGTGGAATCGGTACGAGAAGCGGTCGTCGTGGCTCGTGCAGACGAAACGGGCCAAAAACAAATGGTGGCGTACTATGTCGCCGGGCAAGAAATGGGTGCCAGCGAGCTGAGAAGTGAACTAGGCCGAGAACTGCCAAGCTACATGGTGCCATCGTACTTTGTACAGCTGGAGCAGATGCCACTGAGTCCTAATGGCAAAATTGACCGCAAGGCCCTACCAGCACCGGAAGGCAGCCTACAAACCGGAACGGATTATGCAGAGCCGCGTACTGCTCAAGAACGCGCTCTAGTAGCGGTCTGGCAGTCGGTACTGGGACTGCAGACTGTCGGTATTTTGGACAATTTCTTCGATCTGGGCGGCGATTCGATCAAGGCGATCCAAATCGCATCCCGTGCGTTCCAGGCTGGCTATAAGCTGGACATGAAGGATTTGTTCCAGTATCCAACGGTGGAAGCACTGGCACCGCATATGCATGAGGTCAGTCGTATGGCAGATCAAGGAGAAGTAAGCGGGGAAACCGCTTTGCTTC
>NZ_JBMOUI010000052.1:0-1287 GCF_049319765.1 Paenibacillus sp. S29
TCGAGAGCATATTTCATCTTCGTCCGGTCACTAACGACCGATCCAATTGAGTAAGGAGACCTACGCATACCGCTGTTTGGCAAGTCCTGATCCAGCTGTCCGAGATAGTTAAAGCTTACTTGTGGCTCGGCAAAAGCTTGATATTGACCAAGGTTCAGCACACCTGCTTGCTGACTAGCGACTTGGCCGGATTCACTCAAATATCTCCAGATTCCGTAGCCCATTCCTTTATGCGGAATAAGGCGCAGGCTCTCTTTGACCTGTTTGATGCGTTCCGACCAAGCGTGATTGCGACCGATGTCCAGCAATACTGGATATGGACTCGTAAACCAGCCTACCGTACGAGAAAGGTCCGTACCCGGCAAAATGTTCTCACGTCCGTGTCCCTCTAAATTAATCAGACTGCGTTCATGACCCGTCCACGTGTACAGCATCATGCCCAAAGCAGTCAGAAGCAGATCGTTCACTTCCGTGTTATATGCGCGGTGTGCTTGCTTCAATAATTTTGATGTCTCTTCCTCCGTAAGCTGGACGACCACTGTATCCGTGTCAGCCAAGGTAAAGGGCTCAGCCTGCGCTTGATCCTCAGGCAAACGTACTTGGTCAGCCCAAGCGGCTGCGTTCCATTGCTCCCAATAGGCGTGTTCACTGTCCATGGCTGCGCTATTCGCATAGGTGGAAAGTTTTTGTGACCAGGAACGGAATGAATCCGTTTTGTCCGGCAGCTGAAGCACTTCCTGATGAACAGCCTGTTCATAGGCAGTAGCCAAATCCTCAAACAAGATACGCCAGGATACCCCGTCCACGACCAAATGGTGAATCGCCATCAGGAGATGGTCCCCATCTGCACAGTGGAACAAACCCGCCTTTAACAGCGGTCCTTCTTGCAGTTGGATACTGCTTTGAATTTTATTGGCTTTCGCCTCAATTGCCGCGCTGAGCATGGCTTCATCCGTCAAATCCCTAAAGTCCAGCACGTCCAGATGATACAGCTCACCTTCCTGTATTCCGCGGTTCCATGCTTTATAGCCTTGCTCGGTCTTGCTGAACACCATCCGCAGAGCATCATGGTGCTCTGCTAGTTTGCCAAGCGCCTGACGCAGAGCAGCTTCGTCAAAGCCCTGCTCCCGGTGCAGGATAACGGCCTGATTAAAGTGATGCGCATCCACTTGGGCCTGCGCAAAGAACCCATGCTGGATCGGAAGCAACGCCGTTTCTCCGCTCACTTCTCCCTGATCTGCCATACGACTGACCTCGTGCATATGCGGTGCCAGCGTTGCGACGATG
>NZ_JBMOUI010000053.1:0-1148 GCF_049319765.1 Paenibacillus sp. S29
AGTCCCAGTACCGACTGCCAGACCGCTACTAGAGCGCGTTCTTGAGCAGTACGCGGCTCTGCATAATCCGTTCCGGTCTGCAGGCTGCCTGCCGGTGCGGGCAGGGCCTTGCGGTCAATTTTGCCATTTGGACTCAGCGGCATCTGCTCCAGCTGTACAAAGTAAGATGGCACCATGTAGCTTGGCAGCTCCCGGCCCAGCTCACTTCTCAGCTCGCTGGCTCCGAGCTCTTGTCCGGCGACATAGTACGCCACCATTTGTTTCTGGCCCGTTTCATCCGCACGAGCTGTGACGACGGCTTCGCGTACCGATTCCACTTGCAGTAGCTGCGATTCGACCTCGCCCAGCTCAATCCGGTAGCCCCGGATTTTGACTTGATGGTCGATTCGGCCCAGATATTCAATGTTCCCGTCCGGCATCCATCTCGCCAAATCGCCTGTGCGGTACATCCGTTCATAGCCTGCTGCCCCGCCAGCAAACGGGTCTTTCACAAATTTCTCGGCCGTCAGCTCTGGACGGTTCAGATAACCGCGGGCTACCCCGACACCGCCGATGCACAGTTCTCCTGCAACCCCGATCGGCTGCAATTGCTCCGTACCTTCCTTCACGATGTACAGACGAATATTTTGGATCGGTTTTCCGATTGGAATGACCGAATAGGTTTCATTAGGCTCGCAATCGAAGTACGATACGTCCACCGTCGCTTCGGTTGGTCCATACAGGTTGATCAGTTTCGCTCCGACCAGGTTCGACACGAGCCGCTGGAACCGGGCCACATGCTGTGGTGGCAACGCTTCGCCGCTGGCAAAGACATGGCGCAGCGTGATCAGCTTCGCTTGCATCACTTCTCGTGGCTGCTGCTCCACGTACTCCAGGAACGCATGCAGCATAGCGGGAACAAAGTGCATTGTGCTCACGCCATCGCGGGCAATCGTATCGACGATGTCTTCCGGGTTCTTTTCCCCGCCTACCGACAGCAAGCTCACCTTCGAGCCGACCAGCGACCACCAGAACAGCTCCCACACCGACACGTCGAACGTGAAGGCCGTCTTTTGCAGGATCGTATCTCCCGCACTCAAGCCGTATCGATCATGCATCCACAAAATCCGGTTCAACACGGAATGGTGCTCCACCATCACGCCCTTCGG
>NZ_JBMOUI010000054.1:0-887 GCF_049319765.1 Paenibacillus sp. S29
TGGAACTGCTGATCACCAGCTCGGATAGCTGCAGTGTGACAGACTACCGGGTGCTGCAAGAACGGTTTGGCGCGGATGTTCGTATTATGAACAGCTATGGCGTCACGGAAGCGGCAATCGACTCTAGTTTCTACGACGAAGAACTGTCGAAGCTGCCAAGTAGCGGCAATGTGCCGATTGGTCAGGCGTGGCTGAACGCACGCTTCTACATCTTGGACAGCCAGTTGAATCCGGTGCCGATCGGCGTACTGGGCGAGCTGTGCATTGGCGGTGCCGGGGTGGCACGAGGCTACCTGAATCGTGCGGACCTGACGGCCGAGAAGTTCGTGGCAAACCCGTACGTACCGGGTGAACGATTGTACCGCACAGGTGACTTGGCGCGGTGGATGCCGGACGGCAATGTGGACTTTATCGGCCGGATGGACTATCAAGTGAAAATCCGGGGCTACCGGATCGAGCTGGGCGAGATTGAAACGGCGATCCAGCGGGCACCGGGTGTGCGTCAAGCGGTAGTCATCGACCGGACGGATGAGCGTGGGCACAAGTACTTGTGCGGATACATCACGGGAGAAGCTGAGCTGCGGATTGAGGAGGTACAGGCCGAACTGGAAGCCGGGCTGCCAGCGCACATGGTGCCTGCACGTTTGATGCGACTGGAGACGATCCCCCTGACGAGCAACGGAAAAATCGACCGCAAGGCCTTGCCGGAACCGGAAGGAAGTATTCATACCAGTGCAGCCTATGTCGCACCGCGTACCACGGTGGAGCAAGTACTGGCTGCGGTATGGGCTGGAGTACTCGGCGTGGAAGCGGTAGGCACGCAGGATAACTTCTTTGAACTGGGCGGCGATTCGATCAAAGCGCTGCAAGTATCCTCCCGATTGCTG
>NZ_JBMOUI010000055.1:0-819 GCF_049319765.1 Paenibacillus sp. S29
CAGCACCAGCACGTTACCGTCGAAAGCCACTTTATCCACCAGATGGCTTTGCGTTAACAATAGCTCTGCCCCCGAATCGTCTAGCATGTAGCGGATACGTTCCTCCGGATACGTCGGATCGATGGGCACATATGCACCCCCGGCTTTCAAAATGCCTAAGATCCCCACGATCAAGTCTACCGAACGTTCGGTCATCAGACCCACCAGTCGATCCTTCGTCACGCCTTGACTGCGTAAGGTACGAGCCAGACGATTCGCACGTGCATTCAGCTCGCGATAGGTCAGCTGCTCTCCTTCGAAGAACAACGCTGCCTGCTCCGGTGTCTGCGCCGTTTGTGTCTCGAACAAGCCATGAATCGTTTGCTCGCTTGGATACTCAGCAGCTGTATTTCCCCATACGCTGAGAATTTGCTCGCGCTCCTGCTCACTTACCATATCCAGCTCATGCACTCGAATGTCCGGCTTCGCCACCACCTGCTCCAACAGCTGTATCAGATGGCCCTGAGTCCGTTCAACGGCTTCCCGATCATATCGCTTCGCATTGTATTCAAATCGGATTTTCATCGCTTCCTGCGGCATAACAACCAGATTGAAATCATAGTTGGTTTGTTCAATCATGCCGGCATTGCGAATTTCAAAATCCGACTCTGCACCTTCGCCAAGTTGCTCGACCTGCTCCTCCACCGGATAGTTTTCAAACACGATAATGTGGTTGATCAGATCTTGCTTTTGCTCGCTCAAGGCTTGAATTTCATACAGCGGATACGTTTCATAATCTTGAGAAGTCAGCGCCTGCTGCTGATTCGTTCTGATCATGTC
>NZ_JBMOUI010000056.1:0-716 GCF_049319765.1 Paenibacillus sp. S29
CCCTAGGCTATAAGCTGCTTCCGATACTCTTTCGGAGGCAGCTTATTTAACTTTCGTTGTGGTCGACACTGGTTGTAAAATTGGATATATTCTTTTATTCTCCTTTGTGCCTCGTCCATATTTCGGATATCATATGGGTAGAGCCCTTCCGTTTTGAGATGCGAGAAGAAGCTCTCCATCGAGGCATTATCATAACAATTGCCTCGGCGAGACATGCTGATTCGGGCGCCAACCTTTGGCAGCATGTCGTGGTACGCATGGGACGTGTACTGGAATCCCTGGTCGCTGTGAACGATGAGGCCAGTCACGTCTTTTTGCTGTTTCCAGGCTTGTCGAAACGTCTGTAAAACCAGTTCGTTATCATTTCTATGGCTCATCTGGTACGCGATAATTTCGTTATTGAACAAGTCTTTAATCGCAGACAGATATAGCCAGCAATCCCCCACACGATATTGCGTGATATCTGTGACCCATTTTTGGTTAGGTTTGGCCGCCTTGAAATCCTGTTTTAGCAGATTTTTCGCCACACGACCTTCTGTAGAAGAAGCATAGTTACAGCGATGCTTCCGGCGAATTTGTGAGCGGATCCCCAAGACCTGCATGAGCCGGAGTACCTTTTTATGGTTCATCCAGACTCCATGATCGTGCTGCAAAAATAGTTGAATTTGGCGATAGCCGTAGACTCCGTTATACTGCTCATACACTTTCTTCACAAG
>NZ_JBMOUI010000057.1:0-696 GCF_049319765.1 Paenibacillus sp. S29
AGCACTGGCACCGCATATGCATGAGGTCAGTCGTATGGCAGATCAAGGAGAAGTAAGCGGGGAAACCGCTTTGCTTCCGATCCAGCATTGGTTCTTTGCGCAGGAGCGCGAGCGTCCGCAGCACTTTAATCAGGCAGTTATGCTCTATCGTGCCGAGGGCTTTGATGAGACGGCGGTTTGCCAAGTCATGGATCATATTGTGAAGCATCATGATGCGCTTCGTACGGTTTTCCGTCAGGCTTCAGCCGGTTACGAGGCTTGGACACGCGGCGTAGATGAAGGCGCGTTGTATACGCTGGAAACCGTGGACTACCGTGAACAAGCATCCTATGCGGAAGCGCTGGAAGCGAAGGCAAATGAAATTCAAAGCAGCATCCACCTGTCCGAAGGACCTCTGGTCAAGCTGGGATTGTTCCGCACAGCCGAGGGCGATCATTTGCTCATAGCCATTCACCATTTGGTGGTGGACGGGGTGTCGTGGCGAATTCTGTTTGAAGATTTCTCGACAGGCTACGAGCAGGCGATCAAGGGCGAGCCTGTACGATTGCCCTATAAAACGGATTCCTTCCAAACATGGGCACGGGAGTTGTCGTCTTACGCCAACCGTCCAGAGGCTGCATCGGATGAAGCCTACTGGCAGCAGCTGGAACAGGCCAAAGCGAAAGCGGCAGCGCTACCTAAGGATTTCGCCTACGA
>NZ_JBMOUI010000058.1:0-638 GCF_049319765.1 Paenibacillus sp. S29
AGACCGCGCAAACGGCAATAGCGAAACCCATGGAGCTCTTTGGCATCCGCGAAGCTTCGCTCAATCGTCTCTTTTCGTTTGCGGTACAGCCGTTTCCCGGATGGGCTTAGCCGGTTGCTCCGTACCCACTCTTTGCTGTCTTCCCAGACATGCCGAGTCACCACTTTGCGGTGGTTTCGAGACTGGGTACACTGGTCTAGCAGTGGGCAATGCTGGCACTGAGCTGGGTCAGAGGCATACTGCCGGTATCCCTTACGGTCCGTCGTTCGGTAGGGCAGTTCCTGTTGGGCTGGGCATCTATACACATTGCGTTTGGCATCGTATTCAAACTTCCATTTCGGAAACAGCCCTTGTCTGGGATGGAATCTTCGGTGAGCAATCACGGCAAAAATCTTTCGGTTTTGCAAACCTCGGCAAATCGGCGTCGTTAAATAACCTGAATCTAGCGCAACAGCTTCTACTTGAAAACCAAAGCGTTCTCTTTGTCGATCCAAACGGGACAAATAGGGGACAGAATCATGTACATTCCCCGGCGTCACATGCACATCCGTAATCAGATTGTACTTCATATCCACTGTGCGGTGGTCCAGATAGAAGAAGCCTTCAGGCTTGCCATCACGGATCATATAGCCGCTGTC
>NZ_JBMOUI010000059.1:0-621 GCF_049319765.1 Paenibacillus sp. S29
CGAACACGACCGTTAAGCCCTCCAGCGCCGATGGTACTTGGACCGCAGGGTCCTGGGAGAGTAGGACGTCGCCAAGCGCAACCACTAAAGAAGAACTTCTTTGGTGGTTTATTATGGGCCCTTAGCTCAGCTGGTTAGAGCGCACCCCTGATAAGGGTGAGGTCGGTGGTTCGAGTCCACTAGGGCCCACCATATAACTTTATATTTCCTTTTGGGGCCATAGCTCAGCTGGGAGAGCGCCTGCCTTGCAAGCAGGAGGTCAGCGGTTCGATCCCGCTTGGCTCCACCAAAAAGATTTATTTTCATTGCACCTTGAAAACTGGATACCGAAACGAAATTGCGTTTTAGAATATTCCTTTAAGCTGATCTTGTGTAAACAAGTGAAATAAAGGTAGCTGCCTTGAATTTCATTCACACGTAAGTGTTGAACCGAAATTCAGAGCAAATCGTATTTACGATGTAAATACTAGGTTAAGCTACAAAGAGCACACGGAGGATGCCTAGGCGCCAGGAGCCGACGAAGGACGTGGCGAACAACGATAAGGCCTCGGGGAGCTGTAAGCAAGCTTTGATCCGGGGATGTCCGAATGGGGAAACCCGGCTGTCTTCATCGACAGTCAC
>NZ_JBMOUI010000060.1:0-579 GCF_049319765.1 Paenibacillus sp. S29
CATGAACGAGCGGCAGCTGACCTACCGCGAGCTGAACGAGCGATCCAACCGCCTTGCGCGGAAGCTGCGGGAGACGGGAGTAGAAGCGGACCAGCTGGTAGCGATTCTGGCCGAACGCTCGCTCGATATGGTTGTCGGCATTCTGGCGATTCTCAAAGCGGGCGGAGCATACGTGCCTGTCGATCCCGACTACCCGGAGGAGCGCATCCGCTTTATGATCGAGGATTCGGGCGCGCCGTTATTGCTGATTCAAAAGCATCTGCACGAGAAGACCGACTTTGTAGGAACGCGCCTTGAATTGGACGATTTCGTTTGGGGCGACAGAGGGGCGGACTCCGCCGATGCGCTGGACGCTTCGAACCTGGAGCCGATTTCCGGGCCGGGCAACCTGGCATATGTCATCTACACGTCGGGAACGACCGGCAGACCGAAAGGAACGCTGATCGAGCATAAGAACGTCGTGCGCCTCCTGTTCAACGACAAGAACCTGTTTGACTTCGGGCCATCCGACACGTGGACGCTGTTCCACTCGTTCTGCTTCGATTTCTCCGTCTGGGAAATGTACGGAGCGCTGCTGTA
>NZ_JBMOUI010000061.1:0-571 GCF_049319765.1 Paenibacillus sp. S29
CGAGGACAGTGTCAGGTGGGCAGTTTGACTGGGGCGGTCGCCTCCTAAAGAGTAACGGAGGCGCCCCAAGGTTCCCTCAGAATGGTTGGAAATCATTCGAAGAGTGCAAAGGCAGAAGGGAGCTTGACTGCGAGACCTACAAGTCGAGCAGGGACGAAAGTCGGGCTTAGTGATCCGGTGGTACCGCATGGAAGGGCCATCGCTCAACGGATAAAAGCTACCCTGGGGATAACAGGCTTATCTCCCCCAAGAGTCCACATCGACGGGGAGGTTTGGCACCTCGATGTCGGCTCATCGCATCCTGGGGCTGAAGTAGGTCCCAAGGGTTGGGCTGTTCGCCCATTAAAGCGGTACGCGAGCTGGGTTCAGAACGTCGTGAGACAGTTCGGTCCCTATCTGTCGTGGGCGTAGGAAATTTGAGAGGAGCTGTCCTTAGTACGAGAGGACCGGGATGGACGTACCGCTGGTGTACCAGTTGTTCCGCCAGGAGCACCGCTGGGTAGCTATGTACGGAAGGGATAAGCGCTGAAAGCATCTAAGCGTGAAGCCCCCCTCAAGATGAGATTTCCCA
>NZ_JBMOUI010000063.1:0-543 GCF_049319765.1 Paenibacillus sp. S29
CCTTTCCTTCGGGACAGAGGAGACAGGTGGTGCATGGTTGTCGTCAGCTCGTGTCGTGAGATGTTGGGTTAAGTCCCGCAACGAGCGCAACCCTTATGCTTAGTTGCCAGCAGGTCAAGCTGGGCACTCTAAGCAGACTGCCGGTGACAAACCGGAGGAAGGTGGGGATGACGTCAAATCATCATGCCCCTTATGACCTGGGCTACACACGTACTACAATGGCCGGTACAACGGGAAGCGAAATCGCGAGGTGGAGCCAATCCTAGAAAAGCCGGTCTCAGTTCGGATTGTAGGCTGCAACTCGCCTACATGAAGTCGGAATTGCTAGTAATCGCGGATCAGCATGCCGCGGTGAATACGTTCCCGGGTCTTGTACACACCGCCCGTCACACCACGAGAGTTTACAACACCCGAAGTCGGTGGGGTAACCCGCAAGGGAGCCAGCCGCCGAAGGTGGGGTAGATGATTGGGGTGAAGTCGTAACAAGGTAGCCGTATCGGAAGGTGCGGCTGGATCACCTCCTTTCTATGGAGAATCGTTTCC
>NZ_JBMOUI010000064.1:0-521 GCF_049319765.1 Paenibacillus sp. S29
TGTCGGTTTGCGGTACGGGCACCTTCTCCTGGCTAGAGGCTTTTCTTGGCAGTCTGAGATCATGACCTTCGCTACTATAATTTTCGCTCCCCATCACAGCCCAGCCTTACGATGTGCGGATTTGCCTACACACCAGCCTCACTGCTTAGACGGACATCCATCAGTCCGCGTCACTACCCTACTGCGTCACCCCATTGCTCATAACGGATTACGGTGGTACAGGAATTTCGACCTGTTGTCCTTCGACTACGCCTATCGGCCTCGCCTTAGGTCCCGACTTACCCTGAGCGGACGAACCTTCCTCAGGAACCCTTAGGCTTTCGGCGGATCTGATTCTCACAGATCTTTTCGTTACTCATACCGGCATTCTCACTTGAATGCAGTCCAGCGCTCCTTACGGTACACCTTCAACCCGCATTCAACGCTCCCCTACCCCTGATGCAAGCATCAAGCCATAGCTTCGGTGGTGTGTTTAGCCCCGTTACATTTTCGGCGCAGAGTCACTCGACCAGTGAGCTATT
>NZ_JBMOUI010000065.1:0-516 GCF_049319765.1 Paenibacillus sp. S29
GCATCAAGCCATAGCTTCGGTGGTGTGTTTAGCCCCGTTACATTTTCGGCGCAGAGTCACTCGACCAGTGAGCTATTACGCACTCTTTCAATGGTGGCTGCTTCTAAGCCAACATCCTGGTTGTCTGTGCAACTCCACATCCTTTCCCACTTAACACACACTTGGGGACCTTAGCTGATGGTCTGGGCTGTTTCCCTTTCGACAATGGATCTTAGCACTCACTGTCTGACTCCCGGAACTAAATCTATGGCATTCGGAGTTTGACTGAGCTTGGTAACCCTTGCGGGCCCCGCACCCAATCAGTGCTCTACCTCCACGATTCTTCTTTCCGAGGCTAGCCCTAAAGCTATTTCGGGGAGAACCAGCTATCTCCGGGTTCGATTGGAATTTCTCCGCTACCCCCACCTCATCCCCGCATTTTTCAACATGCGTGGGTTCGGGCCTCCAGTGCGTGTTACCGCACCTTCACCCTGGACAGGGGTAGATCACCCGGTTTCGGGTCTACGTCCACGTACT
>NZ_JBMOUI010000066.1:0-508 GCF_049319765.1 Paenibacillus sp. S29
GTCTGTGCGAAGCCGCAAGGCGAAGTATACGGGCTGACGCCTGCCCGGTGCTGGAAGGTTAAGGGGAGTGGTAAGCCCTTCGGGGCGAAGCTATGAACCGAAGCCCCAGTAAACGGCGGCCGTAACTATAACGGTCCTAAGGTAGCGAAATTCCTTGTCAGGTAAATTCTGACCCGCACGAATGGCGTAACGACTTGGGCGCTGTCTCAACGAGAGATCCGGTGAAATTTTAATACCTGTGAAGATGCAGGTTACCCGCGACAAGACGGAAAGACCCCATGGAGCTTTACTGCAGCTTGATATTGAATTTGGGTACGATCTGTACAGGATAGGTGGGAGCCGTTGAATCTTGAGCGCCAGCTTGAGAGGAGGCATCCTTGGGATACCACCCTGATCGTATCTAGGTTCTAACTTGGTACCGTAAACCGGTGCGAGGACAGTGTCAGGTGGGCAGTTTGACTGGGGCGGTCGCCTCCTAAAGAGTAACGGAGGCGCCCCAAGGTTCCCT
>NZ_JBMOUI010000067.1:0-487 GCF_049319765.1 Paenibacillus sp. S29
GTTACGTCCGACAAACTGGCGGATGAGGGCGTGACTGCCGCCAAGCTGTCTGCCCACTCGGTCCAGCCGTGGCACATTACAGACGAAGCGGTGCAAGCCAAACATTTGGCAGAAGAAGCTGTCCAGTCCAATCATCTGGCCCGGGAATCGGTCACCTCTGCCCATTTGCAGGCTTCGGCGGTGCTTGCAAGCCATCTGGCTCCAGATAGCGTATCCAGTAGTGCGCTTCAAGCAGAAAGCATCACCTCGGAAAAGCTGGCGGCACACTCGGTGCAAGCGACGAATCTCGCGGAAGGAAGCGTCGGCCCTCCACATCTGTCCACGCAAGCGATACACACCCGGCACTTGGCAACGGGCGCAGTACAGGACAGAGCGCTGGCAGAGGGGGCAGTGAAGTCCGTGCATATCGCACCAGAGTCCATCCAGTCGCATCATCTACAAATTGGAACCATTCAGGGTGTGCATATCGCATCACAGGCGATATCGA
>NZ_JBMOUI010000068.1:0-479 GCF_049319765.1 Paenibacillus sp. S29
TGATCCGGTTCAACACCTTCCGCACGCAGCGTCCGAGCCAAACGGTTCGCGCGCTCATTCAGCTCCGCGTAGGTCAACGATTCCGCTCCGCACAACACTGCCACCTGATCCGGTGTTTTCGCTGCCTGCTGCTCGAACAGTGCACTTAGCGTTTGATCCTGCGGATAGGCTGCCGCCGTATCCCCCCAGACCTGAACGAGCTGTGCCTGTTCTTCCGGTGTTACCAATTCCAGCTCATTCACACGGATATTCGGATTGTCCATAATTTGTCCGATGACATGGTCGATATGGCCCTGGATACGCTGCATGGCAGACCGGCTATACACGAGAGCATTGTATTCAAGCAGGATAGAGATATCCTCGTCAGGCACGACAATCAGGTTAAAATCGTAGTTGGTTTGCTCGGCAAGTGCCACATTGGCAATCGAGAAGCCTGTTTGTGCCTTTGTCTCGCCGGAACCGCCCATCTGCTTCATCTG
>NZ_JBMOUI010000069.1:0-479 GCF_049319765.1 Paenibacillus sp. S29
CGGGTAATTTGGAACCCGCGTTGCTCTAATTGTCCCGCCACGGCAGCAACAGAGGCATGATGACCAGAAACGACGTATTGATAGGAAGAGTTATAACATGCGATGGTAATAGGCTGACTGGTTACGGCATAATGATCGCACAGCTCTTCTAGCAGATTTAAATCAGCCCCACGAACAGCAACCATGCAACCCACTCCGGCCTCTGAGGCTTCTTCCATAAAGCGTCCTCGTTCTTGCACCACCCGCAAAGCATCGCCAAACGACAAGACTCCGCTGCTTACCAATGCAGAGTACTCACCCAAACTATGTCCTGCCGAAAATTCAGGAATAATCCCAACATCGTGCATGTAACGTCTGAATGCGATGACACTGATCGTGAGAAGTGCCGGCTGGGTGTAGGATGTTCTCGATAATTGAGAGATGGGTCCTTCCATACATAAAGTTTTCAAATCATACCCCAAAATATCAGCAGCCTCTTC
>NZ_JBMOUI010000070.1:0-459 GCF_049319765.1 Paenibacillus sp. S29
GGCCTCCAGTGCGTGTTACCGCACCTTCACCCTGGACAGGGGTAGATCACCCGGTTTCGGGTCTACGTCCACGTACTCAAGATCGCCCTATTCAGACTCGCTTTCGCTGCGGCTTCAGCTCTTCACCTTAACCTTGCACGGGAACGTAACTCGCCGGTTCATTCTACAAAAGGCACGCCATCACCCATCAATAGGGCTCTGACTTCTTGTAAGCACACGGTTTCAGGATCTATTTCACTCCCCTTCCGGGGTGCTTTTCACCTTTCCCTCACGGTACTGCTTCACTATCGGTCGCCAGGGAGTATTTAGCCTTGGCAGATGGTCCTGCCGGATTCATACGGGGTTTCACGTGCCCCGCACTACTCGGGATCCGTCTCGGAGGGAACAAGTTTTGAACTACAGGGCTTTTACCTTCTCTGGCGGGCCTTTCCAGACCTCTTCATCTAACCGGTTCCTTTG
>NZ_JBMOUI010000071.1:0-458 GCF_049319765.1 Paenibacillus sp. S29
GGAGGCAAGCTGGTCATCGTACCGCCACTCACGGCGAAAAATCCGGCCGATTTCCTGGCGCTGCTGGGCCGCGAACAGGTCACGATTTTGAACCAGACGCCAACGTACTTCTACCAGCTGCTACGTGAGGTCTTGGCGGACCATCCGTACGATCTGCGGATTCGCAACGTCATCTTCGGGGGCGAAGCGCTCAGTCCGCTGCTGCTCAAGGGCTTCAAGACGAAGTACCCGGAGACGAAGCTGATTAATATGTACGGCATTACGGAGACGACGGTTCACGTTACGTATAAGGAAATTACGTGGGTCGAGATTGAGGCGGCGAAGAGCAATATCGGCAAGCCGATCCCGACGCTGAGCGTATACGTCCTTGATGAAAACCGCCGCCCTGTGCCGATCGGCGTAGCGGGCGAAATGTACGTGGCCGGGGAAGGCCTTGCGAGAGGATACCTGAACCGTCC
>NZ_JBMOUI010000072.1:0-456 GCF_049319765.1 Paenibacillus sp. S29
CCGGTAGTCTGTCACACTGCAGCTATCCGAGCTGGTGATCAGCAGTTCCAGACTGCTCATGTCCAGTCCCTGTTCATGCACATGCTGCATGAATGGTACGATCAGGGCCGGAGTCGATTCGAACACCGTAATCTGATAGTCGCGAATCCAGCCGTACAGACGGCTTGGGTCAATCCGGTCGTCTTTCGGGCAGATGACCATCGTGCCACCGTTATAGAGCGTCCGCGCCATATCGCCGACGAACACGTCGAAGGAGAAGCTCGCCAGTTGCAGCAATCGTACCGGGAACTGGTTCAAACGGTAATCCCGGCGGTAGGCCGCGGCTGTGTTTACCAAGCTGCGATGCTCGATCATGACCCCTTTCGGGCGTCCCGTTGTCCCGGACGTATAGATCACATACGCCAGATCCTGCGGCTCATTGATAGGTTCCACATCCGTGGCATCCCCGATGTACAG
>NZ_JBMOUI010000073.1:0-447 GCF_049319765.1 Paenibacillus sp. S29
GGTCATTATGGCACGCACGGACGAAACGGGCCAAACACAGCTCGTGGCGTACTACGTGGCGAGTCAAGAGCTTGGAGTGGGTGAACTGAGACAGGAGCTGGGACAAGAGCTACCAAGCTATATGGTGCCGTCGTATTTCATCTGGTTGGAGCAGATGCCGCTGACACCGAATGGTAAAATCGACCGCAAGTCCCTGCCAGCACCAGAAGGCAGTCTGCAAAGCGGTGCGGATTATGCAGCGCCACGTACTGTAACAGAACGAGCACTCGTAGCGATCTGGCAGTCCGTCCTGGGCGTGCCAACCGTTGGTATTTTAGACAATTTCTTTGACCTGGGCGGCGATTCGATCAAGGCGATCCAAATCGTGTCTCGTGCGTTCCAGGCAGGCTACAAGCTGGACATGAAGGATTTGTTCCGCTATCCCATCGTCGCAACGCTGGCACCGCA
>NZ_JBMOUI010000074.1:0-443 GCF_049319765.1 Paenibacillus sp. S29
CTGAAGCTGCTGGTTAGCCGACATGCTATATTACGGACGAATTTCTACAGCGGCTGGTATGGTCAACCGTTGCAGATTGTCTATCGTCATAAAAACCCGAGCTTCTTTTATGAGGATGTCAGAGGGCGCGAACACGCTGTAGCTGAATTTGTGGCCCAGGATAAAGCTCGAGGCTTTGATCTAAGCAAGGATGCGCTTATGCGCGTAGCCGTCTTCCGCACGGGTGAAAGCTCATACCGTTTTGTATGGAGCTTCCATCATATTGTGATGGACGGCTGGTGCCTGTCCCTGATGACGGACGAAGTGTTTGGTGCATATGTTGCCTTGCTGGAGCACAAGCAGCCAGAGCTGGCACCTGTCAAGCCCTATAGTGATTATATCGAATGGTTGGAACATCAGGATGCACAGGAAGCGACCCGTTATTGGAGTGACTATTTGGCAGG
>NZ_JBMOUI010000075.1:0-440 GCF_049319765.1 Paenibacillus sp. S29
CCTGTATCTGCTTCATTAACGCAGCAAACGTCATATCTTTCTCACTGTGAATCCGTACAGGAACGGTATTAATGAACAAACCAACCATTGTATCGATGCCTGGAATATCCGCTGATCTGCCGGATACGACACTGCCAAATACAACATCCCGACTGTTGTTATACCGTTGCAGCACAACGCCCCACGCCGCTTGCAGCAGTGTATTGACCGTTACCTGCTGCTGCTTGACCAGCTTGTTCATCTGCTTGGTCACTTCGCGGTCCAGTGTAAACGAAAGCTTGTCCGCTTCATATTCTTTAGCGTGACCGTCCAGCTGTTTTGCCTGCGGCAATACCGTCTGCTGCTCGAAACCAGCAAAATAATCACTCCAGAACCGTTCAGCCTCTGCTTTGTCCTGCCGCTCCAGCCATTCAATATATTCGCTGTATGGCGTTACCGGG
>NZ_JBMOUI010000076.1:0-437 GCF_049319765.1 Paenibacillus sp. S29
ACACGTTCCAGCGTTTCTTGGCGATACTGCTTACGGCTGTAAGCGATCGTCAAGCGCAGCGTGCCTTCCGAGATCATCGCGTTCAAATCCAGCGTATATTGCAGCGGTGAATGTGCATCCTCTGTCTCCCCTGCACTATAGGATGACCATGTGATTCCACTGTTTTGCACATCCTGATCGACCTGCCCCAAATAGTTAAAGCTGATTTCCGGTTCTGCTCCAATCGCCTGCGCTTCACCTGATGCAGACGCAGGAGATAAGTAGCGCCATGTGCCATAGGTCAGCCCTTTATGTGGAATGCGGCGCAGATCTTCCTTCGTTTCTTTAATCCGCTGGGCCAGCGTCAGGTTGACATCTGTGTCCAGCAGCACCGGATACAAGCTCGTAAACCAGCCTACTGTACGTGTAATATCCACCTCTGGCAGGATTGCTTCCCG
>NZ_JBMOUI010000077.1:0-403 GCF_049319765.1 Paenibacillus sp. S29
AGCCGTGGCACATTACAGACGAAGCGGTGCAAGCCAATCATTTGGCAGAAGAGTCCATCCAGTCGAACCATTTGGCCCCGGAATCCGTCACCTCTGATCATTTACAGGCTTCCTCGGTGTTTGCGAGACATCTGGCCGTGGACAGTGTGTCCGGTCGTGCGCTTCAAGCAGAAAGCGTCACCTCGGAAAAGCTGGCGGCACGCTCGGTGCAAGCGGCGAATCTTGCGGAAGGCAGCGTCGGCCCTTC
The DNA here is from genome assembly GCF_049319765.1 of Paenibacillus sp. S29. NCBI lineage: Bacteria > Bacillati > Bacillota > Bacilli > Caryophanales > Paenibacillaceae > Paenibacillus > Paenibacillus sp. S29. Next base: position 248 of record NZ_JBMOUI010000077.1, read on the forward strand.
ACAGTTGTCTGAGCATGCCGTACACCCCCGGCACTTGGCAACGGGCGCAGTACAGGACAGAGCGCTGGCAGAGGGGGCGGTGAAGTCCGTGCATATCGCACCGGAGTCCATTCAGCCGCACCATCTGCACCTTGGAACCATTCAGGGTGTGCATAT
>NZ_JBMOUI010000078.1:0-402 GCF_049319765.1 Paenibacillus sp. S29
TATGTGCCGATGGATACGATGTATCCACAGGAGCGCATCGACTACATGCTCCAAGACAGTGGGGCCAAGGTCGTGATTACAAGCAGAGTTGCCAACCTGTCGCTCAGCTTGCCATCCACAGTTCGAGCTGTAGTCTTGGATGACGAGGACGTTCAAGCTCAACTGGGAGCACAGGATGCGAGCAATCTAATCCCTGTCGCCCGCCCGCATAACCTGGCCTATATGATTTACACGTCAGGTACCACCGGCCAGCCGAAAGGGGTCATGATCGAGCAGGGCAGTGTTAGCAATCTGGTAGATGCTTTATTGGAGCGAGTATACAGCCGTTATGAACAGCCGCTTCATGTCGCATGGCTGTCGGCATTTGTATTTGACGCTTCAGTGAAGCAAATCTTTGCCAGC
>NZ_JBMOUI010000079.1:0-398 GCF_049319765.1 Paenibacillus sp. S29
ATCTCGGAAGGCACGCTGCGCTTGACGATCGCTTACAGCCGTAAGCAGTATCGCCAAGAAACGCTGGAACGTGTGGCGAGCCTGCTGCAATCCGCTTTGCAAGAGGTGATTACGCACTGTGTCGCTCAGGAACAGCCGGAGCTGACGCCGAGTGATGTGTCCTTCAAAGGTCTGACGACTAGAGAACTGGAACAAATTGCGAAACAGGCGGCACATACCGGTGAGCTGGAAAATGTATACGCGCTGACGCCGATGCAAAAGGGCATGCTCTTTTACAATCTGATGGATTCGCAATCAGGAGCTTATTTTGAACAGGCCTCCTTTGATCTGCAAGGACATTTTAATATTGATGCGTTTGCGGCAAGTTTGGATGTATTGGTGCAGCGGCATACGGTACT
>NZ_JBMOUI010000080.1:0-395 GCF_049319765.1 Paenibacillus sp. S29
CAGCAAACTTCGATTCCGACCGGAAAAGTAGGCGTGAAAGCGGACGGTGCACAATTTGAGCATATCCTGTGCGATCTGGGCAAAGATTTGACCGGACGTATGGAAATGGTGGCCAAGCAGCACCATGTGACCCCGAATACATTGCTGCAAACAGCTTGGGGATTGCTGCTCCAAAAGTACAACGGTAGTGACGACGCTGTTTTTGGCGGTGTAGTGTCTGGTCGTCCAGCGGATATTTCGGGGATCGAAAATATGGTGGGCTTGTTCATTAACACCATTCCAATACGTATCCGTAGTGGGGCTGAGGACACCTTTGCCGACATGATCAGAACGAATCAGCAGCAGGCGCTGACTTCTCAAGATTATGAAACGTATCCGCTGTATGAAATTCAAGC
>NZ_JBMOUI010000081.1:0-383 GCF_049319765.1 Paenibacillus sp. S29
GCCAGATCCTGCGGCTCATTGATAGGTTCCACATCCGTGGCATCCCCGATGTACAGCGACTCATCGTCCAGCGCCAGTACGGTGTGCAGACGCAAGTTCGCTGCGGATTCGGATGCTTCGCTATTAGATGACGAATCTGATTTCAAGCTGAATCCCTCATTAAGGCTGTCTCTTTCCATCGTTTCAATGCTAACCGCCGTTTCCAGCTCGCCTTCAGACTGCCCTCCGGCCAAAGCCTGTCGGCTTTCCTCCAGCCATGCCTGCGCGCGCTCCTGCAAGCCGATTTGCGTCAGCAGCACTGTCGCGCCGCTGTCCTCCAGCATAAAGCGGATACGTTCGGACGGATAATCCGCATCTAACGGTACATATGCCCCGCCGGCTTT
>NZ_JBMOUI010000082.1:0-371 GCF_049319765.1 Paenibacillus sp. S29
CCCTGCTCCGTCTCACGGAATACCGTGCGCAATGCGTCATGATGCTGGACAATACGTTCCATCGTACGGCGCAGCGCTTCTATGTCAAAGCGCCCAGCTCGATACAGCATCATCGCCTGGTTGTTGTGGTGCAGATCAACCGGCCGCTGCTCGAAGAACCACCGCTGAATGGGTGTCAGTTCCACCTGGCCTACGACTTCTTCCTGACTGGCCATCTTGCCATCTGTACGAAGTACAGGACTCAGTGACGCTACCGTCGGATTGCTGAAGAGGTCTTTCATGTCCAGTCGATAACCTGCTTGCAGCAATCGGGAGGATACTTGCAGCGCTTTGATCGAATCGCCGCCCAGTTCAAAGAAGTTATCCTGCGT
>NZ_JBMOUI010000083.1:0-366 GCF_049319765.1 Paenibacillus sp. S29
CTCAAGCCGTATCGATCATGCATCCACAAAATCCGGTTCAACACGGAATGGTGCTCCACCATCACGCCCTTCGGTTTCCCGGTGGAGCCGGAGGTATAGATAACATAGGCTACATGGTGTGGGCCAGCCAGTGGCTCCAGATTCGAACCGTCTTTGTGGTAAATGTCTTGGCCATCCTGCTCATGACGATCCAGCACCAACACCTGGCCGTCGAAACTCAATGACGCTTGTTCGGCCAGATGCGACTGCGTCAGTATCAGCTTCGCACCCGAATCCTTCAGCATAAAGCGGATGCGGTCCGCCGGATATTCTGGATCGATGGGTACATAAGCTCCGCCTGCTTTGAGGATCGCATAAATGCCTACG
>NZ_JBMOUI010000084.1:0-365 GCF_049319765.1 Paenibacillus sp. S29
GAACACGACCGTTAAGCCCTCCAGCGCCGATGGTACTTGGACCGCAGGGTCCTGGGAGAGTAGGACGTCGCCAAGCGATATCCTTTAAAGGATAATGAAGTTTTGCATGTTAGGGCCTTTAGCTCAGCTGGTTAGAGCGCACCCCTGATAAGGGTGAGGTCGGTGGTTCGAGTCCACTAAGGCCCACCACTTCTAGAATAACAAAAAGATTGGGGCCATAGCTCAGCTGGGAGAGCGCCTGCCTTGCACGCAGGAGGTCAGCGGTTCGATCCCGCTTGGCTCCACCATTATTCCCTGATAGCTCAGTTGGTAGAGCACTCGACTGTTAATCGAGTTGTCACAGGTTCGAGTCCTGTTCGGGGAGC
>NZ_JBMOUI010000085.1:0-360 GCF_049319765.1 Paenibacillus sp. S29
GCCAGCACGGCCACCAGCAAGTCCACCGAACGCTCGGCGAGAATGCCGACGATCGTCTCCCGGCCGATGCCGCTTGCGCGCAGCGTGGCCGCCAAGCGGTTCGCCCGCTCGTTCAGCTCCGCATACGTCATCCGGTCGTTCTCGTACACGACGGCCGCCTCTTCCGGCGTGCGCTCCGACTGTTCCTCAAACAGCTGGTGGAACGCGGCCGCAGGAGGCGCTTCCGGCTGCGCCGGGTTAAACGCGCCGAGAATTTGCTCTTTTTCCGCCGGTGTCAAAATGCCCAGCTCGGCAATAGTCGCCGACGGGTTGCGGAGAATGGATTCAAGCAGCTGCAAGTAGTGAGCGGCCAATTTCTCC
>NZ_JBMOUI010000086.1:0-359 GCF_049319765.1 Paenibacillus sp. S29
GCGGCAAGTTTGGATGTATTGGTGCAGCGGCATACGGTACTACGCACGAACTTCTACAGCGGCTGGAAAGATGAACCACTTCAGGTTGTGTATCGGAATAAGCGCAGCGAACTGTATGTAGAGGATTTGCGGGATATGGAGCAAGAGCGGCAAAACGAGTACATCCTCGAATATACGCGCAAAGACAAGCAAAGAGGCTTTGATCTGGCGCAAGATGCTTTGATGCGTGTGGCCGTTTTGCGCACAGGTGAGGATGCGTACCGTTTTGTATGGAGCTTCCACCATATCGTGATGGACGGCTGGTGCTTGTCGCTGGTGACAGGCGAAGTGTTTGCGAGTTATTTTGCGATACTGGCTCA
>NZ_JBMOUI010000087.1:0-348 GCF_049319765.1 Paenibacillus sp. S29
ATCCAGAGCATACCGCTTGGTCAACGTATCACTAATGGAAGCTCCGATGGAATAAGGAGACATGCGAAAGGCATTATTCTTTAAATCCTGATCGAATTGTCCGAGATAGTTAAAGCTGATTTCCGGCTCGGCGACAAAAGCGGCTTCCCCTTCCCCGTCAGCAAGATATCTCAAAATCCCGTATCCAATTCCTTTATGCGGCAAACGGCGCAGTCCTTCTTTGACGTTCTTGACACGCCGTCCCACATTCTGTTCCTCGCCCATATCGAGTACAACCGGGAATTGGCTGGTAAACCAACCGACCGTACGCGTAATATCCACATCCGGCAAAATAGCTTCCCGTCCGTG
>NZ_JBMOUI010000088.1:0-345 GCF_049319765.1 Paenibacillus sp. S29
TATCGGAAGGTGCGGCTGGATCACCTCCTTTCTATGGAGAATCGTTTCCGGAGAGCGGAAACATTCAAATATGAAGCATTAGCTTCAACAATCATCATTCCATTTGTTCAGTTTTGATGGAACTTGTGAGGGGCCATAGCTCAGCTGGGAGAGCGCCTGCCTTGCACGCAGGAGGTCAGCGGTTCGATCCCGCTTGGCTCCACCAATTACAATTTCATCTAAAACTGTATGAGAATCGTTAACTCTTTGGAGGTTGACTGATAATCAAACAGCTTTGCACCTTGAAAACTGGATACCGAAACGAAATTGCGTTTTAGAATATTCCTTTAAGCTGATCTTGTGTAA
>NZ_JBMOUI010000089.1:0-338 GCF_049319765.1 Paenibacillus sp. S29
TAAAAATTCGTTCTGAATATTTGATGGCGATCCACCAGTTGATTTAAGCTTTCGGCAAAAGCCTCCACTTGAAAGCTGCCTTGCAGATCAAATGTCGCCTGCTCAAAGTACGCCCCGGATTTCGGCTCCATTAAACCGTGGAACAGGATGCCTTTTTGCATGGGTGTGAGCGAATAAATATTTTCTAGTTCTCCCGCAGTAGCCGTCTGCTCTACAATATGATCCAGCTCTCCAGCCGTCAGTCCTTGGAAGGACAAGTCGCTTGGCGTCAGCTCTGGCAACTCTTTTTCCACACAGTGAGCCAATACCTCACGCAAGCTCTCCTGAAGCAGATCAGC
>NZ_JBMOUI010000090.1:0-332 GCF_049319765.1 Paenibacillus sp. S29
CATCAGGATGCACAGGAAGCGACCCGTTATTGGAGTGACTATTTGGCAGGTTTTGAGCAGCAAACCTTGTTGCCTGGGGAGAACGCACAAGCTTCTGTAGTCACACGCAATGAAGAATCAGACGGAAGCGGTGCGGGTTCCCATTCCAGCTATGTTTCGGAAAAGCTGCCCTTTAGGTTGGGTAAAGAACGGACTGCGTCATTAAACCAAATGGCCAAGCAACAACATGTCACGATTAACACATTGTTGCAAAGTGTGTGGGGCGTTATTTTACAGCAATACAATAATAATCAGGATGTTGTGTTTGGTGGTGTGGTATCCGGTCGTCCGGC
>NZ_JBMOUI010000091.1:0-325 GCF_049319765.1 Paenibacillus sp. S29
GAACAAGTTTTGAACTACAGGGCTTTTACCTTCTCTGGCGGGCCTTTCCAGACCTCTTCATCTAACCGGTTCCTTTGTAACTCCATGTGAGACGTCCCACAACCCCAAGGAGCAAGCTCCTTGGTTTGGGCTAATCCGCGTTCGCTCGCCGCTACTGACGGAATCACTATTGTTTTCTCTTCCTCAGGGTACTTAGATGTTTCAGTTCCCCTGGTCTGCCTCTATTCTGCCTATGTATTCAGCAGAAAGTGACTGTCGATGAAGACAGCCGGGTTTCCCCATTCGGACATCCCCGGATCAAAGCTTGCTTACAGCTCCCCGAGGC
>NZ_JBMOUI010000092.1:0-315 GCF_049319765.1 Paenibacillus sp. S29
TAGTAGCGAAGGTCATGATCTCAGACTGCCAAGAAAAGCCTCTAGCCAGGAGAAGGTGCCCGTACCGCAAACCGACACAGGTAGGCGAGAAGAGAATTCTAAGGCGCGCGGAAGAACTCTCGTTAAGGAACTCGGCAAAATGACCCCGTAACTTCGGGAGAAGGGGTGCCTCGGTAGGGTGAATAGCCCGAGGGGGCCGCAGTGAAAAGGCCCAAGCGACTGTTTAGCAAAAACACAGGTCTGTGCGAAGCCGCAAGGCGAAGTATACGGGCTGACGCCTGCCCGGTGCTGGAAGGTTAAGGGGAGTGGTAAGCC
>NZ_JBMOUI010000093.1:0-312 GCF_049319765.1 Paenibacillus sp. S29
AGGCGTATCTGCATGGAGTGATGAAAAGCAATCAGAAGGGTTGTTCCACGCCTATGTGGAAGAACAAGCGCAGCTTGTACCGGATCACGTGGCAGTTGTATACGAGGAGCGGCAGCTTACATACCATGAGCTGAACGAGCGTGGGAACCAACTTGCTCGTAGATTGCGGAATGAGGGTATTGGACGTGAATCCATTGTCGGTATTTTAAGTGAGCGCTCGGTGGATATGCTGGTTGGCGTATTGGCAGTATGGAAAGCCGGCGGGGCATATGTACCGTTAGATGCGGATTATCCGTCCGAACGTATCCGCTT
>NZ_JBMOUI010000094.1:0-311 GCF_049319765.1 Paenibacillus sp. S29
TTGGCGCAGCGGCATGAGATATTTAGAGCTAATTTCATCAGCGGTTGGCAGGATGAGCCTGTGCAGGTCATTTTCCGTCGCAAGGATGTTGGTTTCAGATGTGAAGATTTGCGTCATTTGAATGAGCAGGAGCGTGACGCGTATGTGAAGGAATTTATTCGCAAAGACAAGGCAGCCGGGTTCGATTTGTCCCGGGATGCGTTGATGCGCGTGGCGATTTTACGAACAGGTGATGAGGATTATTATTTTGTGTGGAGCTCTCATCACATCTTGATGGATGGCTGGTGTGTGGCGTTAGTCACGGATGAGGT
>NZ_JBMOUI010000095.1:0-308 GCF_049319765.1 Paenibacillus sp. S29
ATCACGACCTTGGCCCCACTGTCTTGGAGCATGTAGTCGATGCGCTCCTGTGGATACATCGTATCCATCGGCACATACGCGCCTCCAGCCTTAAGTACCCCCAGAATGCTCACCAGAATATCCGCAGAACGTTCCAGCAATACGCCAACCGGTTGATCTGCTTCGACCCCTTCCGCTCGTAACACACGAGCCAATTGGTTCGCACGCTCATTCAGCTCAGTGTAGGTCAGTGCGGTGGCCCCAGACACAACTGCTATCCGCTCAGGGTTGCGCTTCGCTTGCTCTTCAAAGCGTTCGCTGAGCGAACG
>NZ_JBMOUI010000096.1:0-298 GCF_049319765.1 Paenibacillus sp. S29
GACGTCCTACTCTCCCAGGACCCTGCGGTCCAAGTACCATCGGCGCTGGAGGGCTTAACGGTCGTGTTCGGGATGGGCACGTGTGGAACCCCTCCGCTATCGCCACCAAACATGAATTTGCTGCGCAAATTCTTCCGTATGGTTATTCGGTTCATCACTTATTGTGTGAATGAATAGCCATGCGCTTGTTGTATGTATTTCTATATACCTTCAAGGTTACCCCCTGAAAACTGGATCCGAAACTCATTTGCGTTTTATTTTAGGATAAGCCCTCGACCGATTAGTATTGGTCAGCTCC
>NZ_JBMOUI010000097.1:0-296 GCF_049319765.1 Paenibacillus sp. S29
TCCCCGAACAGGACTCGAACCTGTGACAACTCGATTAACAGTCGAGTGCTCTACCAACTGAGCTATCAGGGAATATTGGTGGAGCCAAGGGGGATCGAACCCCTGACCTCCTGCGTGCAAGGCAGGCGCTCTCCCAGCTGAGCTATAGCCCCATCTAAAAAATCAATTTTGTATGTATAATCAATAGCCTGATAGGCGAAAAAAAATCCCCATTATGGGGTTGCTTGGCGACGTCCTACTCTCCCAGGACCCTGCGGTCCAAGTACCATCGGCGCTGGAGGGCTTAACGGTCGTGT
>NZ_JBMOUI010000098.1:0-291 GCF_049319765.1 Paenibacillus sp. S29
TATTTATGCAATAATATTGTATAACCAGCAAGCAGAACCATGTAAAGTGTTGCGCCGTTCTCGGCTGCAAGCCGTTTCAGACTCTCGCTTTTCTCGCTATGCATAAACAATTGCAGCGTACGGCCCTCGTAGCTCTGCATAGCCGGGCGCGGATAGTCCGTCGGCAATTCCAAAACCGGCAGCTCTCCGCGGAACATGTCGAGCCAGTAGGCTTCCTGCTTGGCAAGCTGAGCTTTCTGCTCGTCCGATTGCTGCCATACCGCATAATCTTTGTACTGGATGCGGAGCGGC
>NZ_JBMOUI010000099.1:0-288 GCF_049319765.1 Paenibacillus sp. S29
AACATGTACGGACCTACAGAAACGACGGTGTGGTCGACCGTGCAGGAACTGACCCATGCGGAGCACATTAATATTGGCCGTCCTATTGCGAATACCCAAATCTATATCATGAATGCGAATGGAGAATTGCAGCCCGTCGGCGTACCGGGTGAGTTATGTATTGCAGGGGAAGGATTGGCCCGTGGGTATTGGAAACGTGAAGAACTGACGGCCGAGAAATTTGTGAATAATCCGTTTGCTGATGACAAGTCAGACCATGAGCGGATGTATCGTACAGGCGATTTGGCA
>NZ_JBMOUI010000100.1:0-282 GCF_049319765.1 Paenibacillus sp. S29
GGTAGCCGTATCGGAAGGTGCGGCTGGATCACCTCCTTTCTATGGAGAATCGTTTCCTGCAACGGAAACATTCAAATCAGCAGGTACAGCGTACCTGCGACCGGATGTTCATTTGGGTTCATCACATATGTGTGAATGAAATGAATATCCTTAACTTACTCACTCGTTGCTCAGTTTTGAGAGTTCAAACTCTCACATGAAATTCCCAAAATATACTTGTATTCAAGTGTTGAGGAATTTGATATGATGTTTTTCCGGGGTTAAAGCCGGAGAGAATATTGC
>NZ_JBMOUI010000101.1:0-280 GCF_049319765.1 Paenibacillus sp. S29
GGAGGCTTAGCTCAGCTGGGAGAGCATCTGCCTTACAAGCAGAGGGTCGGGGGTTCGATCCCCTCAGCCTCCACCATAAGAAAATTGAGAAATGCCTTTTAATGTCGCGGGGTGGAGCAGTTCGGTAGCTCGTCGGGCTCATAACCCGAAGGTCGTAGGTTCAAATCCTACCCCCGCAATTAATTTCCTGTTGGAAATGCCTCTGGAACTGTGGTGTAGAGGCCTAACATGCCTGCCTGTCACGCAGGAGATCGCGGGTTCGAATCCCGTCAGTTCCGCC
>NZ_JBMOUI010000102.1:0-278 GCF_049319765.1 Paenibacillus sp. S29
TTCACCAGGCTGCGGTGCTCGATCATCACGCCCTTCGGCTTGCCCGTCGTTCCCGACGTATAGATCACGTACGCCAGGTCCTCCGGACGGGCTTCATGGAAGCTGTCGGCATTCGTCCGCTCCTCGCTGTACGAAGTTTCGTCGTCGAGGTACAGCACCGCCACCAGCGCCAGCTCCTCTTCGCCCAGCCAGGCTTCGGCGCGCTCTCGCAGCGGCGTTTGCGTCAGCAGCACCTTCGCTCCGCTGTCTTCGAGCATGAACCGCACGCGCTCCGCCGG
>NZ_JBMOUI010000103.1:0-277 GCF_049319765.1 Paenibacillus sp. S29
TTATTACTGTCGCGGGGTGGAGCAGTTCGGTAGCTCGTCGGGCTCATAACCCGAAGGTCGCAGGTTCAAATCCTGCCTCCGCAATTACTTTCAACTAAGAGAGTTGCCTCTGGAACCGTGGTGTAGAGGCCCAACATGCCTGCCTGTCACGCAGGAGATCGCGGGTTCGAATCCCGTCGGTTCCGCCATTTAACTTAATATGCCGGTGTAGCTCAACTGGTAGAGCAACTGACTTGTAATCAGTAGGTTGGGGGTTCAAGTCCTCTCGCCGGCACCA
>NZ_JBMOUI010000104.1:0-268 GCF_049319765.1 Paenibacillus sp. S29
ACTTGTTTACACAAGATCAGCTTAAAGGAATATTCTAAAACGCAATTTCGTTTCGGTATCCAGTTTTCAAGGTGCAAAGCTGTAAACAACCAGCTTTTTTTGAGAGTTTGAGCTCTCAAAACTGAGCAACGAGTGAGTAACAGGCCTAAACCTGAGTTTTGAAGCTTACGCTTCATATTTGAATGTTTCCATTGCAGGAAACGATTCTCCATAGAAAGGAGGTGATCCAGCCGCACCTTCCGATACGGCTACCTTGTTACGACTTCAC
>NZ_JBMOUI010000105.1:0-265 GCF_049319765.1 Paenibacillus sp. S29
GGGAATTCAACGCCTAGCTCCTTATGCATTTTGCTGACAAGCGTCGTCGCCCGCAGGGAGTGTCCGCCGAGGTCGAAAAAGTTGTCCGTTACGCCTACCGCCTTCTCCCGAACAAGCACATCCTGCCAAATGGCGGCCAGCTTCGCCTCAAGTTCGGTGCGCGGCGCCACGTATTCGCTGCCTCCGCCTGCTCCCCCTTCCGGCGCCGGCAGCGCCTTCCGGTCGATTTTCCCGTTCGGCGTCAGAGGCAGGCGCTCCAGCTCGA
>NZ_JBMOUI010000106.1:0-263 GCF_049319765.1 Paenibacillus sp. S29
ATGGTGGAGGCTGAGGGGATCGAACCCCCGACCCTCTGCTTGTAAGGCAGATGCTCTCCCAGCTGAGCTAAGCCTCCATATTATGACCCGTAGGGGATTCGAACCCCTGTTACCTCCGTGAAAGGGAGGTGTCTTAACCCCTTGACCAACGGGCCTTGCAAAATAAGTTCTGGTTTCAATAAATTTATGGCGGAGAGAGAGGGATTCGAACCCTCGCACCACTTTCGCAGTCTAACCCCTTAGCAGAGGGTCCCCTTATAGCC
>NZ_JBMOUI010000107.1:0-261 GCF_049319765.1 Paenibacillus sp. S29
CCTGATAGCTCAGTTGGTAGAGCACTCGACTGTTAATCGAGTTGTCACAGGTTCGAGTCCTGTTCGGGGAGCCATGTTTTGAATATTTCTGAATTTATATATAAGGTGGCGGCGTAGCTCAGCTGGCTAGAGCGTACGGTTCATACCCGTGAGGTCGGGGGTTCGATCCCCTCTGCCGCTACTCGGAGAGATACCCAAGTGGCTATAAGGGGACCCTCTGCTAAGGGGTTAGACTGCGAAAGTGGTGCGAGGGTTCGAATC
>NZ_JBMOUI010000108.1:0-258 GCF_049319765.1 Paenibacillus sp. S29
TGCTCCCCCTTCCGGCGCCGGCAGCGCCTTCCGGTCGATTTTCCCGTTCGGCGTCAGAGGCAGGCGCTCCAGCTCGACGAAGTACGACGGGATCATGTAACCCGGCAGCTCCCTGGAGATCGCCCGTTTCAGGTCTGCCGCCGTCAGTTCGCCATCCGTTGTGTAGTACGCGCACAGCGCTTTCTGCCCGTTCGCGTCACTTCGAACCAGCACCACCGCTTCGCGCACGCCTTCCACCCGCAGCAGCTGCGACTCGAT
>NZ_JBMOUI010000109.1:0-257 GCF_049319765.1 Paenibacillus sp. S29
ATGGGTACGTGTGGAACCCCTCCGCTATCGCCACCAAACATGAATTTACATCGTAAATTCTACCGTACGGTTATTCGCTTCATCACTTATCGTGTGAATGAATAGCCATGCGCTTCTTGTATGTATTTCTACATACCTTCAAGGTTACACCCTGAAAACTGGATCCGAAACTCATTTGCGTTTTATTTTTAGGATAAGCCCTCGACCGATTAGTATTGGTCAGCTCCATGCATTACTGCACTTCCACCCCCAACCTA
>NZ_JBMOUI010000110.1:0-257 GCF_049319765.1 Paenibacillus sp. S29
TTCGTCTTGGAGACCATCCTGCCCCTGTTGGGTGGAATGACGGTGGTGCTTGGCGACAGCCAGCATCAGGTCAATCCGCAGGCGCTGGGTGAATTGATTACTCAACATTCGATTGAGATGTTGCAAATGACCCCATCCCGGTTACAAATGCTGCTGGGTCATGAAGCAGGTTCCCGCGCGCTGCAAAGCGTGAAGGCCATTATGGTCGGGGGCGAAGCCCTTCCGTCCAAGCTGCTCGCAGCACTGCAAGAAATAAA
>NZ_JBMOUI010000111.1:0-254 GCF_049319765.1 Paenibacillus sp. S29
TAGGTTGGGGGTGGAAGTGCAGTAATGCATGGAGCTGACCAATACTAATCGGTCGAGGGCTTATCCTAAAAATAAAATGCAAATAAGTTTCGGATCCAGTTTTCAGGGTGTAACCTTGAAGGTATGTAGAAATACATACAAGCGCATGGCTATTCATTCACACGATAAGTGATGAACCGAATAACCGTACGGTAGAATTTACGATGTAAATTCATGTTTGGTGGCGATAGCGGAGGGGTTCCACACGTACCCAT
>NZ_JBMOUI010000112.1:0-250 GCF_049319765.1 Paenibacillus sp. S29
AGCCATTAGCTCAGTTGGTAGAGCACCTGACTTTTAATCAGGGTGTCGAAGGTTCGAGTCCTTCATGGCTCACCATTGTATTACATGCGCGTGTGGCGGAATTGGCAGACGCACTAGACTTAGGATCTAGCGTCTTTGACGTGGGGGTTCAAGTCCCTCCACGCGCATCTTGTTTTTGCGGACGTGGCTCAGCGGTAGAGCATCGCCTTGCCAAGGCGAGGGTCGCGGGTTCGATTCCCGTCGTCCGCTC
>NZ_JBMOUI010000113.1:0-249 GCF_049319765.1 Paenibacillus sp. S29
CGAAAAGAGACGATTGAGCGAAGCTTCGCGGATGCCAAAGAGCTCCATGGGTTTCGCTATTGCCGTTTGCGCGGTCTTCCAAATGTCAGGGAACAAGCCCTTATGACGGCAGCCGTGCAGAACATGAAGAAGATGGCGATTCACCTGGATCGCCTGAAGAAACAGGGGTAACCCCCCTGTTTCTCCAGAGACCAGAGCCTTATGATGTAAAGAAAAAGAAACCCACGTCTCAAAAGACGGGGTTTCTCG
>NZ_JBMOUI010000114.1:0-238 GCF_049319765.1 Paenibacillus sp. S29
TCCCTGATAGCTCAGTTGGTAGAGCACTCGACTGTTAATCGAGTTGTCACAGGTTCGAGTCCTGTTCGGGGAGCCATTTGCTCTCATAGCTCAGCAGGTAGAGTGCATCCATGGTAAGGATGAGGTCACCGGTTCGAACCCGGTTGAGAGCTTGTTATAGGATGGCCCGTTGGTCAAGGGGTTAAGACACCTCCCTTTCACGGAGGTAACAGGGGTTCGAATCCCCTACGGGTCATAG
>NZ_JBMOUI010000115.1:0-232 GCF_049319765.1 Paenibacillus sp. S29
ATGCGGGTGTCTATTTTGCGTACAGGTGAGGAGTCGTACCGTTTTGTGTGGAGCTTCCACCATATTTTGATGGACGGCTGGTGCTTGTTCCTAATTGTAGGAGAGGCATTTAATACGTACTTTGCCATCCTCGAAGACCGCAAGCCGGAGCTTGTCCCGGTAACGCCATACAGCGAATATATTGAATGGCTGGAGCGGCAGGACAAAGCAGAGGCTGAACGGTTCTGGAGTG
>NZ_JBMOUI010000116.1:0-232 GCF_049319765.1 Paenibacillus sp. S29
TGGCAGTCGGTACTGGGACTGCAGACTGTCGGTATTTTGGACAATTTCTTCGATCTGGGCGGCGATTCGATCAAGGCAATCCAAATCGCATCCCGTGCGTTCCAGGCCGGTTATAAGCTGGACATGAAGGATTTGTTCCAGTATCCAACGGTTGCAGCACTGGCACCGCATATGCATGAGGTCAGTCGTATGGCAGATCAAGGAGAAGTAAGCGGGGAAACCGCTTTGCTTC
>NZ_JBMOUI010000117.1:0-231 GCF_049319765.1 Paenibacillus sp. S29
GGATACCGAAACGAAATTGCGTTTTAGAATATTCCTTTAAGCTGATCTTGTGTAAACAAGTGAAATAAAGGTAGCAGGTAAGGAAAGATCTTTTGCCTTTGGCAAAAATCATTCTTTATCGAACATCGACATTTTCTTTCTTTGAAAGAAAAGTCTAGGTTAAGCTACAAAGAGCACACGGAGGATGCCTAGGCGCCAGGAGCCGACGAAGGACGTGGCGAACAACGATAA
>NZ_JBMOUI010000118.1:0-231 GCF_049319765.1 Paenibacillus sp. S29
GTGCCGGGGGATGAAATTCATGTCCATTTGGAGTACAACGCGCGAGTATTGGAACGTACAGCTGTAGAGCAAATCCGTGAGCATTTGCTGCATATGATTGAAGAAGCGATTAACAGACCAGATGCGCTGGTAGATGAGCTGGAGCTAGTGACTGTTTCGGAAAAAGCGAAAATCATCGACGGTTTTGGATCAGTAGGCGTATCTGCATGGAGTGATGAAAAGCAATCAGAA
>NZ_JBMOUI010000119.1:0-231 GCF_049319765.1 Paenibacillus sp. S29
GCGGACGTGGCTCAGCGGTAGAGCATCGCCTTGCCAAGGCGAGGGTCGCGGGTTCGATTCCCGTCGTCCGCTCCATTTATTAGTCCCCTTAGCTCAGCTGGATAGAGCGTTTGACTACGAATCAAAAGGTCGGGAGTTCGAATCTCTCAGGGGACGCCATTAACTTCATAAGCCGGTGTGGCGGAATTGGCAGACGCGCGCGACTCAAAATCGTGAGGGAAACCGTGGAGG
>NZ_JBMOUI010000120.1:0-229 GCF_049319765.1 Paenibacillus sp. S29
GCGAAGGTGCTGCTGACGCAAACGCCGCTGCGAGAGCGTGCCGAAGCCTGGCTCGGCGAAGAGGAGCTGGCGCTGGCAGCGGTGCTGTACCTGGACGACGAAGCGTCGTACAGCGAGGAGCGGGCGAATGTGTCGGTTGTCTCCGGCATTGTCTCCGGCAAGCTGACGGATGCTGTGGACGACGGCGATGAGAGCCATCAGAATGTTGGCACCGACAGCTTCCATGAAG
>NZ_JBMOUI010000121.1:0-226 GCF_049319765.1 Paenibacillus sp. S29
TATCGGAAGGTGCGGCTGGATCACCTCCTTTCTATGGAGAATCGTTTCCGGAGAGCGGAAACATTCAAATATGAAGCGTAAGCTTCAAAAACTACTCACTCGTTGCTCAGTTTTGAGAGCTCAAACTCTCAAAAAAGCTGATTGTTTATAGCTTTGCACCTTGAAAACTGGATACCGAAACGAAATTGCGTTTTAGAATATTCCTTTAAGCTGATCTTGTGTAAAC
>NZ_JBMOUI010000122.1:0-224 GCF_049319765.1 Paenibacillus sp. S29
TCGAAGATATCTTGAAAGATCGTGGTGTCTTTAAAGCGAGTGCGACGATTCCAGCTAATCGTCGTATGGTCTGGAACTTTATCCGTTAAGCCCAGCCCCAGGAACCAGCGATAAGCCAGGTTCGTCTGAATTTCACGCTCGAGTTGCCGTTCTGAGCGAATGCCATAGAAATAACCGAGAAAGATCATTTTAAACAACACGGTAGGATCAATGGCAGGACGCCC
>NZ_JBMOUI010000123.1:0-219 GCF_049319765.1 Paenibacillus sp. S29
ACCAGAGTCCATCCAGTCGCATCATCTACAAATTGGAACCATTCAGGGTGTGCATATCGCATCACAGGCGATATCGACCGATGCTTTGCAGGATGAGTCCGTTACGTCCGACAAACTGGCGGATGATGGCGTGACTGCCGCCAAGCTGTCTGCCCACTCGGTCCAGCCGTGGCACATTACAGACGAAGCGGTGCAAGCCAATCATTTGGCAGAAGAGTC
>NZ_JBMOUI010000124.1:0-219 GCF_049319765.1 Paenibacillus sp. S29
GCGGAACCTAGCGAGTATTATCCGCTCTCTTCCGCTCAGAAACGTCTCTATATCTTGAACCAGCTGGAAGGAGCCGAACTGAGCTACAACATACCGGGAGCTATGCTGCTCGAAGGGGAGCTCGACCGGCAGCGGTTTGAAGAAGCGTTCCGCGGGCTCGTAGCTCGTCATGAAACGCTGCGTACCGGCTTTGAGATGGTAAAAGGCGAAGCGGTTCAG
>NZ_JBMOUI010000125.1:0-217 GCF_049319765.1 Paenibacillus sp. S29
CTTCATGGAAGCTGTCGGTGCCAACATTCTGATGGCTCTCATCGCCGTCGTCCACAGCATCCGTCAGCTTGCCGGAGCCAATCGGCGCATTCGCCCGCTCCTCGCTGTACGACGCTTCGTCGTCCAGATACAGCACCGCCGCCAGCGCCAGCTCCTCTTCGCCGAGCCAGGCTTCGGCACGCTCTCGCAGCGGCGTTTGCGTCAGCAGCACCTTCGC
>NZ_JBMOUI010000126.1:0-212 GCF_049319765.1 Paenibacillus sp. S29
TGGCTCGGGACGGAATCGAACCGCCGACACGAGGATTTTCAGTCCTCTGCTCTACCGACTGAGCTACCGAGCCATATTTTATTTTATTACTACATCATATAATCCGCACTATATATGCCAATTATATATGAAGTTAAAATGGCGGAACTGACGGGATTCGAACCCGCGATCTCCTGCGTGACAGGCAGGCATGTTAGGCCTCTACACCACAG
>NZ_JBMOUI010000127.1:0-210 GCF_049319765.1 Paenibacillus sp. S29
CCCGAACAGGACTCGAACCTGTGACAACTCGATTAACAGTCGAGTGCTCTACCAACTGAGCTATCAGGGAATATTAAACATTTATATCAAGGTTACACCCTGAAAACTGGATCCGAAACTCATTTGCGTTTTACTTTAGGATAAGCCCTCGACCGATTAGTATTGGTCAGCTCCATGCATTACTGCACTTCCACCCCCAACCTATCTACC
>NZ_JBMOUI010000128.1:0-208 GCF_049319765.1 Paenibacillus sp. S29
TCTACCAATTGATCCAGCTCGGCCATGGTTACATGTTTCAGCATGACATCGCTTGGCGTCAGCTCCTGCTGTTTGCGACCTGTGCAATGCGTAATGATTTCCTGCAAGCTGGTTCTAAACTGTTCGGCTAACTGCTCCATCGTTTCACGACGATATTCCTGCTTGCTGTAGCTGATCGTCAATTGCAGTTCGCCTTCCGAAATCAGTC
>NZ_JBMOUI010000129.1:0-207 GCF_049319765.1 Paenibacillus sp. S29
GCCCGTCCGGAGGACCTGGCGTACGTGATCTACACGTCGGGAACGACGGGCAAGCCGAAGGGCGTGATGATCGAGCATCGCAGCCTGGTGAACACGGCGGCGGGCTACCGGCGGGAATACCGGTTGGATGAGTTCCCGGTGCGGCTGCTGCAGCTCGCAAGCTTCTCGTTCGACGTGTTCGTGGGAGATATCGCGCGGACGCTGTAC
>NZ_JBMOUI010000130.1:0-204 GCF_049319765.1 Paenibacillus sp. S29
AAGAAATCACAGCGACGTTCAGCCGCTGATCGGGATGTTCGTCAATACCCTGGCCATCCGCAGTTATCCGGCTGCCGATAAGACGTTCCTTGACTACTTGAAGGAAATCAAGGAGACGACGCTAGGTGCTTTTGAACATCAGAATTATCCGTTTGAGGAACTGGTGGATAAGGTGAACGTGGCTCGCGATTTAAGCCGCAATCC
>NZ_JBMOUI010000131.1:0-204 GCF_049319765.1 Paenibacillus sp. S29
TTAAATCAACTGGTGGATCGCCATCAAATATTCAGAACGAATTTTTATAGCGGCTGGAATGAGCAGCCTTTACAGGTAGTGTACCGCCATAAAGCGGCTGGATTCCGTTTTGAAGATGTACGTTCACTGGGACAAGGAGAGCAGGACGCATACATTGCTGATTTTGCTGAGCGTGACAAAGCCGAAGGCTTTAATTTCAGCTCA
>NZ_JBMOUI010000132.1:0-203 GCF_049319765.1 Paenibacillus sp. S29
GGCTGGGGATATAGGATTTGAACCTATGCATGACGGAGTCAAAGTCCGTTGCCTTACCGCTTGGCTAATCCCCAATATGCATATGATTCACAATTCCCCAAGATTTCATCCAGGTAAGAGGATGAAAAATGGTGGAGGCTGAGGGGCTCGAACCCCCGACCCTCTGCTTGTAAGGCAGATGCTCTCCCAGCTGAGCTAAGCCT
>NZ_JBMOUI010000133.1:0-201 GCF_049319765.1 Paenibacillus sp. S29
ATGCGCGTCCACGATGTAGAATTTCGCATTCAGCCACGCTTTGCCGATCGGCACATTGCCTGTCTGCGGCAGCTTCGCCAGCTCCTCGTCGTAGAAGCTGGAGTCGATCGCCGCTTCCGTCACACCGTATGCGTTGATGATCCGGAACAACGAGCCGAAGCGTTCCTGCAAGGTCCGGTAATCCGCCACGCTGCAGCTGTC